>DAITBA010000004.1:0-204956 GCA_036824005.1 Rhodocyclaceae bacterium | reverse complement strand
CCGCACGGTCTTTCTCTGCCTCTTCCGCTGCGGCGGATAAACGCTATTCGTTATGCGGATTGCAGCGATACCGGTGCACAATGAGATGGCTTGATCTCGCGGTTTGTCCCCAATTCTCGTGGCCCAATAGCCAAGTGGAAATCCCGTTCGAGGGTTACACGGTCGTCCTCCAACCTCGCCGAAAAGATCCCGAGGATGAAATTGAACTGGCAGCTACTGTGTCGGTGTTTGATCCGAACGGAACCTCATTCGAAGTAGGGGGCACGGTCGCAAGTCGGTTTCTTAGCCGCCTAGCATGGTCCCATAACGGGGGAGTAGTTGAGTTATTTCCTGCGGGTTCGAATTTCCCCGGAAGACCGGGACGACTTGGTCAAGGTGCTTACCCGCGTTCGGGATGGGCTCAGATTGAACCGTGGGATTTCATCTATCTCCCTGCCGCCCGTGGCCAAGAAGCAGATTTGGCGCTGGGCCTGTTTCGGGAAGGCATGTCCGTAAACTCTACCCCATTCGCCTTTCTCAGCTACTTCAAAGTTCTGAACATCCACCACGGTGGTGGCGCCGGCCAGAAGGCGTGGATAAATGACAACCTTCATCACATTTGGTATCAACCGGCTCTCGATCGTTTGGCTGAGGTGCAGCGCACTGAACCTGATGTCGGTAGATACCTTTACGAAGAGGGGCGCTGCGCCGTTGCACATGCACACGGCGCCCCGTTGGTAAATCCTGACAGTTACGCGGATAGGCGTCGGATGGAGGGTGATCTAAGACTGATAAAAGAACTCGCAGCATTGTTCATTGAGAAAGAACTCGGTGTTCTGTCCGATAGCTCGTATTGGAAGGGCCTACGCGAGCATCGAGCCCTCGAATCGGAACTCTTGCGGAAGGCAGTTCAAGAAGATGGTCGTGTCGTTTATGTGCCAGAACGAACATCCGCATAACACGTCGGTGAACCGGACGCTCCGCCGCGAAGCGGCTACGCGCCGGTTACCTCTGCGTTGAGGCTGTAGAAAAACGCGGTCAGGGAAATTACTTGTGCATACTGTCCGAAGACGACCGCTCAGAATCGCCCACAATCGACGATCGGAGTGTCGGGAGGGGTCGGGGCACCCCGAATAATGGTGTGCTCCCACCCCGCGGGGAGTTTTTCTACACCTTCGTTCGGCGGACGTAGCCGCGGTGACACGGTCCAGTAGCAGTTTGCGGCACGACGCCCTGATCCTTGCAGGGTAACCGGCGCATGAGGCGCGCGAGAACATCTGGGGGATAGCAGATGCTCGGATCGGTAACTGTCGACTCGCTTTCGGACATCGCGGGCTGGATCGAACAGACGTACCCCGGTCGCTCAACACTCGTTTTTCGCGGGCAGGGAGAGGATCATCCGCTGCTGCCCTCCGTGGCCCGGCTGAGACCGAAACGGGACGACTTGGACCTGCTGTCCACCGAGCAGAAGCTGCTCCGCGCTTTCCGGCGCCGGAGTTTGCCGTTCCTGGAGATGCGGCCGGAGACGACGGGGGACTGGTTGGCCGTCGCGCAGCACCACGGCTTGCCGACGCGATTGCTCGACTGGTCGGTCAACGCGCTGTCGGCCGTCTGGTTCGCGGTCGAAAAGCCAGCGGCGGCCTCTGACAGTCACGGCGTCGTCTCAGAGTCAAACGGGCTCGACTTTTCCACCGGGAAATGAGGCGCGAGCCTAAACCCGAGAACTCGACCCAGGCCCTTCGAACGTTGGGCCATACAAACGATTCAAGGACGGGGTCATGAAACTCCTATTTGACAAGGGAGCGGAGCATGGAGACAGAAATCAAGATATCCCAGCCGGATTCGACGGCGTCCGTGGATCTCTGGAAGTTCTTCGAGGAAAGGGGCAGCAAGTTGAAGGAGTCGATGTTTCAGGTGGTCACCTGGAATCTCGGGTTGGCGAGTGCGGTTTTGGGCTTTGCTGTCACCAAGGGATTTGCCGAAGGGCTGCGAAGCATCGCGAATCCTCTGCTCCTCGTGATCATGGGTTTCATCGGTCTGGCCCTGCTCGTGCACGCCGTGATCGTGGTGCGCGACTACGGCGGGCACATCAACCGCACGTTTGCACGCGCCAACGCAGCGCGCGACGGCGAGTCGTCGCCGCGCAACATCTGGAATGCAGCACAGGGCGCCGAAACGCAGCAGCTACCGCCCGTGTGCTGGCACCTCCTTATCGTCGTCGGCCTTTTCGCGGCGGCCTTTGCGGTGATCGTTGTTGTCGGCATCTGTACGGCGCTGGTCACAAGGTGATCCCCCGCATCGCCCGACCCGGCGCTGGAGGGGCGCGCCAAACGCCGCGCCCCCTCGAGCCGGCACGCCGGGCAGAAAGGAAGGTCCGCCGATGACCGTGTGCTTGCGCAAGCGGTGAAGGCCGGCAGTACGCTGTTGAAGCCGGCGGCAAAGGCCGAGTGGGGTGGGTACTCCGGCTAATTTGCCGACCCCGATGGCCACCCGTGGGAGCTCGCGTGGAACCCCTTCATCGTGCTCGAGTCCGGGCCGCTTCGCTTGCCCGAGTAGTCGCGCTGCCGCGCGGCCTGTCACTCGATCGCGAAAGAGGCAATCGCCATGTCGTGCCCCGTCCCGATGAGGTGTGCTGCCGGGAAATCCCCGGGCTACCCGAGGTGATTGCACGGGGCCGATGAACCGCCGGGCGGTGAGGAGCGGACTTTAGCTGGAACGCCAGCGGTTGACCGACGACCGTAACGACGCCGCGCCGGGTCGGTTATGATACGCAATGCGTCCCTCGCGATTCACCGCCCGATGAAGGTCCTGAACATCCACGAACGCCAGCTCCCCGTCCCGGTGGCGCGCGCCGGCATGCTCGTGGACTCGCTTTCATCCCTGAACGATTCGCTCTGGCCGCGCCGGATCTGGCCAGCCATGACATTCGACCGGCCGCTGGGCGTGGGCGCCGTGGGCGGGCACGGGCCGATCCGGTATGTGGTCGAGAGCTACGCCCCGGGCCGTTCGATCCGGTTCCGCTTCACCGCGCCGAAGGGCTTCGATGGTTGTCACGGCTTCGAGCTTGTCACGGCAGGCACGCGCACCTGCATCCTGCGCCACACGCTGGAGGTGACGGCGTGCGGCCCGGCGCAGTTGTCCTGGCCGCTGGTGTTCCGGCCGCTGCACGATGCACTGATCGAGGACGCGCTCGCCCTGGCCGAGGCGTCGCTGGGCCAGACGCCGACGGTGCGGCGCTGGTCGATGTGGGTGCGGCTGCTGCGCCGGATCATCGCCGGCGGCGGCGCGCGGCCGCAGGTGGTGCCCGACGTCCGCTTCGAAGCGTGAATCGGGGGGGCGCCACCGACCGGTTTGCGCGCCGCACCGCGCCGGACGCTATCGAGCGCGCAGGCGATAGCGGCGCATGAATCTCGCCCTCGTTATCGTCATACTCCTGTCGCTGCTGCTGTCGGCCGAGTCGCTGTGGTTGTTCGCCCTGAGCGCGCACCTGGCGCGCTTCATGGAAACGGTTGCGCCGCTGTTCTGGATCGCCTCGCTCGTCATTCTGTGGGCGGCGTTCTGGCGCAACCGGTCGCAGCCGCCGACGCGCGCGGCAATGCGCGTGTCAGTGGCCGGCGTGGCGCTGGTGGTCGCCGGTGCGCTTCTCGGCGCCGTTGCCATCGCGGTGGCATAAGCGCCACGGCATCCGGGAAGGAACGGCCCCGAAGGCTGCCTGTCCCGTGCCGGGCGGCGCCGGAAACGGTAACATGCGCATGGCACATTCGAGCGCCGCGCGCCGCGGACCGAGCCCATGACACCCTTTCTGGTTATCGTTTCCGTCGTCCTGGCCATCGGCCTGCTGGCGCTCTGGCAGCGACAGATCGCCCTGCGGCGCGAAGCCTACATCCGCAGCTTCGCCCTGCCCCGCGGTTTGTTCGACAGGCTGCGGGCGCGACACCCCGAGCTGACGCTTAAGGATTGCCAGCTCGTTTCCCGCGGGCTGCGGCAGTTTTTTCTTGCTTACCTGAAAAGCGGTCGCCGCTTCGTCTCGATGCCCTCCCAGGTGGCGGACGATCTGTGGCACGAATTCATTCTGTACACCAAGAACTACGAGGCGTTCTGCGGCAAGGCCTTCGGCCGATTCCTGCACCACACGCCCGCGGTCGTGCTCGCCAGCGAACGCCAAAGCAACGCCGGTCTGCGCCGCTGCTGGTGGTACGCCTGTCAGGACGAAAACATCAACCCGCGCGGCGCGACCCGCCTGCCGCTGCTGTTCGCCCTCGATAGCAAGCTGAATATCGCGAACGGATTTCACTACGTCGCCGACTGCGAGTCTGTGCGCCGGCAGGGAACCGACGGCCGCGGTAGCGTGGTGCACTGCGGCGGCGACTTCTCCAGCTCGGCTTACGACGGCGGCACCGACGGCCTGGGCGATGCCGGCGCCGGTGACAGTGGCGGGGACAGTGGAGGAGACGGCGGCGGCGGATGCGGGGGCGGCTGCGGCGGCGGGGGAGACTGAGCCTGCATCTTCGGCCCGGTCGCCGATCCGCTTTTGCGATGCAACATCCTGAACCGCCATGCATTTTGCGCCGGCACGACGCCTCAAGTTTGGCAGTTGCCCGCCGTTAGGTGACCTTACGCCTGCGGGCGCGCAAAATCATTAAGCATAAACAATCCACCAACTGGAGATCGGCGTATGGCGAACGAGGGTGTGTTGCTCGGCAACTTGCTGGAGCTGCGCGAGCCGTGGGCGGTGCGGGAATACCGCTTCGACCTGGCGCGGCAGCGCATGGATGTATGGATCGGGGTCGAAGTCCAGCGCGGCTGGTTCGGCCGACCCAAGCCCCGCATCGAGGAAAGCCCCGAGCAGGTCTGGCGTCACCTCAATTGCAGCAGCTGGCGCACCTTCGTGCATGTCATTGCGCCGCGCGACGCCGATCTTTCGTCGCAGCCTTGGACGGGCGCGCCGGATCTGCCCTTCACCCGCGGCATGGCCAAGTGCATCTTCGCCCTCATGAACGAAGGCTTGGAACTGAGCAGCATCGGCACCCTGCTTGGAATCAATTTCGACGAACTGTGGCGTTTCAAGTTCGCGCTCGACAGTGGCAAGGCGGGCATCCAGGTCCCGCCGGGCGCGCGCAGCGCGCAGGCGGCGAAGCCCGCGGCTGCTGCAACGCCGGCGCCGGCTGCGGCGGCGCAAGCGTCCGAGGACGGCGTGCCCGATGTCACCGATCCCGTCTGGCTACAGCTTGCCTCCGGCGACATCGAGCCGGACATCCGCGTCTTGAGCCTGAAGCTGCTGCTCACCCGTATCCGCTCGCAGATGGAACTCATCGAGGACGATGAGGTGCGCATGCTCAAGCTGCGCGAGCTGCACCGCTACTTCGTGAAGAATGCGCGTATGCTAAGCCACGAACTTGCACAACTTCGCGGGGTTTGACCATGGGCGCCATCATGAACGGAACGCGGCCGATCTCGGCCGGACGCCTGATCAGCGTCGAATCTGCAACCGCCCTGATCCGCACGGGGCTTCATCTCAGCATTGCCGGCGACGAGGCCCTTCTGCGCAAGTTGCCCGCCGGGCACTGGATCGGCGGCACCATCCCTTACTTCATGGGACAGGACGGCGGCGAGACCAACCGCGAGCGCGTGTTCGTGACCGAGATCCCGGCCATCGGCGGCGCACCGAGCGTGCGCTTCTACGACATCACCAATCTCGATCGCGTTTGCGTTGACGCGCCGGACAACGGCTACTCGTTGATCGTCATTCCGGCGTTCTCCGAAGCGCACTCGTTTTTCGCGCGCAATGCCCCCGGCTTCGAGGACATGTTCCTGAAACCGCTGCTGGGCTGGATCTCCGGCATTCACCTGTCGGAGCTGGGCAGCGCCTCGCCCATGGTGGTCAATGGCGAGACGCTCGAATTCGACAGCGGGCGGGCCGTTGTCATGCACGTTCCTCTGCCGCCCGAGCGCTTCGCGCGCATCGACATCATCAACCTGTTCACGCAAGGCACTGGTGAGGCCATCCGCTTCCCGCAGAAAGGATTCAGCGCTACCGAGTGCACCATCGACGGCAACCCCGGCAACCTGGCGGAGTACATGACCGCGAAGAAGATCGACACCCGTCTGCCGCTGGTAGCCAATTACAGCGGTGCGATGATCAACGTGTCGATCAAGGGCGTGGACACCTCGAGCAAGGTGGTGGACTTCTACGCGCCGGTGTTCGACGACATCGAATACCGCTTCGCCGCGCCGGTGGCCGACTACGTGCAGGCATTCAACACCCAGCTGCCGCAGGGCACGGAGAACGTCGCCTTCGCCTGCAACTGCATCCTGAACTTCCTGTACTCGGAGCTGGAAGGCAAAAAGGTGCCGACCATGCTCGGTCCCATGACCTTCGGCGAGATCGCCTACCAGTTGTTGAATCAGACTCTGGTCTACCTGACCATCGAGTAGCCTCCCGGTGCCGGCCGTCGCGGCGGCCGGCACCTCCTCTCGCGCGGACGAATCGTCGGCGACCACGTAGAATTGGCGCTCCGCCATTCGCAGCGTCGCCGCGGCCCATGAACGCCGGCACACCGGACAAGAGCCCCATCGACCTGGGCGCCTATCTCGCGCGTGTCGGCTACGACGGCGCGCTGACGCCCTGCACCGCCGTGCTCGAGGCCCTGCACCTCGCCCACGCCACCCATATTCCATTCGAAAATCTGGACGTCCTGCTGAAGCGGCCGATCCGCCTCGACCTGGACGCTATCCAGGCAAAGCTGGTCGCCGGTGGGCGTGGCGGCTACTGCTTCGAGCACAACCTGCTGTTCGCCGCAGTGCTGCGCGCGCTTGGTTTTTCCGTCACGCAACTGGCGGCGCGCGTGCGCTACCGCACCGAGCGCGTGCTGCCGCGCACCCACATGCTGCTGCTGGCGCGGGCCGACGGTCGCGATTTCGTTGCCGACGTCGGCTTCGGCGGCGAGGGACTGCTCCTGCCCGTGCCGTTCGCCAGCCAGGTCGAGTCGCGGCAATTCGCCTGGACCTATCGCCTCGTCGAGGATGCGGGACAGTGGCTGCTGCAATCCCTGCACGCAGGCGCGTGGCACGATCTCTACGCCTTCACCCTGGAGCCGCAACTGCTCGCCGACTACGAGATGGCCAACCACTACACGTCCACGCACCCGGACTCGCGCTTCGTGCATACGCTTGCCGTGCAACTGCCCGGGCCGGAGGTGCGCCACGTGCTGCGCAATCGCGAGTACAGCGAGGACCGCGGCCGCACCCGGACCAGCCGCGTGCTTGGCGACGATGACGAACTGCTCGAGGTTCTGGCGCAATCGTTCGGCCTGCGCTTCCCGGCCGGCACATCGTTTCCGTTCAGGGAAACCGCGTATTGAGGCGCGTCGCCGGCTGCCGTCGCCTGCCGCGCCGAGTTGCGGGTTCCGCGCGCCCGACGCCTCGATCGAGCCAACCAGGTTGTCAGCGCGGGTAGAAACCCTATGTTTGGTAGGGCCTTGTCGGCGTTCCGTCGTCGCGCCGATGCGCATCCAGGCGCACTGCGCGATCGAAACGCGTAGATTCGCGCCGGCCATGGGCCCGGGCATATAATTGGCATGCCAGCGGTCATGCTGTGCGGCCGCATGCGCTTGCCACACCCGACCCGTGCCATGAAGGACGACGACGCCCAAGTTCCCCTGCACGATGCCACGATCATCGATGGCGGCATCGACGCATTCGCCCGCGGTGACGAAAACGGCGGCGAGGCGGAAGACAGCGCCGTTGTCGGTCCAGCCCGGGCCCACCCGGCGCCGGGGCCGGGCACAGCCGCGCCGGTGCCGCCAGCGGAAGCGAGTATTGCGCACATGCCCGTACTCGCGGCGCGCGCCTTCGAGTGCAGCGGCTTCGGCATGTATGTCGCCGACCTGCGCAATCGCATCGTGCTCGTCAATCGCGCCTTGCTCGCCCTCACCGGCTTCGCCCACGAGGAGATCATCGGCCAGGAGCCCGCCGTGCTCGCAGCCGGGGAACACACGCCGGATTTCTTCCACGATATCCAGGACGCGCTGCGACAGTCGGGGCAATGGGAAGGCGAAATGCGGCACCGCCGCCACGATGGCACCAGCTTTTCGGCGGCGGTCACGATCCGTGCCGTCCGCGATGCCGGCGGCAGGATGCTGAGCAGCGTCACGACGGTGTCGGACATCAGCCCCTACAAGCAGACCGAGGACGAGCTGCGCCGACTCGCACAGCACGACCCGCTGACCGGTCTGGCGAACCGTTCCCTGCTGCTGGATCGGCTCAACCAGGCGATCGCCTCCAGCCGCCGCTCGCACAGCCGACTGGCGGTTCTGTTCCTGGACTTCGACCGCTTCAAGAACATCAACGATTCTCTCGGCCACCCGGTGGGTGACGAGTTGCTGCGCCGCGCGGCGAACCGGCTGAAGGCGTGCGTGCGCAGCGAGGACACAGTGGCGCGTTTGGGCGGCGATGAGTTCGTCGTCGTCCTGCTCAACATCGCCGACGCCAGCAGCGCCGCCCAGGTGGCGCTGAAGATCGGCCATCGCCTGTTCGGTCCCCATCGCATCGAAAAGCATGAACTCACCGTCACCACCAGCATCGGCATCAGCGTGTTCCCCGACGACGGCACCGACGCCAACACGCTCATCCAGCATGCCGATACGGCGCTGTACCGCGCCAAGGAGCACGGTCGCAACCGCTATGTCTTCTACCAGCAGGAGATGACGACCCAGGCCAAGGAGCGGCTGCTGATGGAGCATAGCCTGCGCCATGCGCTGCAATGCGAGGAGTTCGTGCTCCACTACCAGCCGCTGGTGGACATTTCCGACGGACGCATCGTCGGCGCCGAAGCGCTCATCCGCTGGCAGCATCCGCACCTCGGCTTGATCAGCCCGGAGCGTTTCATCCCGATCTCGGAGGAAAGCGGCCTCATCCGGCAGATCGGTCCCTGGGTCCTGCGCACGGTGGGGAACGCAGTGCGCACCTGGCGTGATGCCGGTCTGCCGCGGCTGCGCATCGCCACCAACCTCTCGCCGAAGCAGATCGTTCGCCCCCAGCACACCGATGCCCTGTGTGCTGCCATCGCCGCCGCGGGGCTGCCGCTCGAGGGCATGGATTTCGAGATCGAGATCACCGAGAGCAGCCTGCTCACCGGCGAACAGACCGTGGTCGCCGCCAAGGCGCTGAAGGCGCTCGGCGTGCATCTGGCCATCGACGATTTCGGAACCGGCTACTCGTCCATGGCGGCGCTGAAGGAACTGCCCATCGACTGCCTCAAGATCGATGCCTCGTTCATCCGGCGCGTCCCCACGGACCCGAGCGACACGGCCATCACCACGGCCATCGTCGCCATGGGCAAGGCACTGGGGCTGCGCATCACGGCCGAAGGCGTGGAAACGCGCGAGCAGCTCGAGTTCCTGCGCCGCATCGGCTGCGACGAGGCCCAGGGCATGCTCTTCAGTCCGCCGGTACCGTTCGAAGCGCTGCGCGAGCTCATCCTGGCCCGCCCGAGCCTGCTGCCCCAGTGACACCAGGCCGCACAGGCCCCGGATATGTCACACAAATTTGCAATTTTCGATGCCCATGGACTAAGCAATCCGGACGGCAAGATCGATAATGCCCGCATGGCTATTGTGCCCCATCACGCCAGCACGCTCCCATGGTCCAGGACGACACGCACCTTCCGGCGCTGGATGCCACGATCATAAATGGCGACCTCGCGGCCGATGAGCGTTCCGACGCCACGGAACTCACTGCACCAGCACTGGCAGCACCCGAGCTACGCATCGAAGAGCCGCCGCACGCCCAACTGACGCCGGGTCCCGCCGGCACCACGGCGTCGGCGGCCGGACCGTCCGTCTGCAAAACACCCCATCTGGCGGCGCTCGCGTTCGAGGGCAGCGCTTGCCCGATGTTCCTCACCGACCGCAAGCACCGCATTGTTCTGTTCAATCGCGCTCTACAGGCAGCCACCGGCTACGGCAAGGACGACCTGGTGGGCAGGCAGCCGCCCGTGCTCGCCCTGGATTGGCGCTCGCCCGAGGCGTTTCAGGAGGTCTTGGACGCACTGCAACATTGCGCCTGCTGGGAAGGCGAGGTGCAGATCCTGCGCGCCGACGGGCAGTTCTTTCCGGCACTGGTTTCGCTCGCCGCCATGCGCGACGCCCGCGGCAACGTGCTCAGCTGCGTCGGTACCATGTGGGACGTGAGCGCCCGCCGCAAAGCCGAAGAGCACCTGCAGCGGCTGTCCCAATACGACGCGACGACCGGGCTCGCCAACCGCGCGTTGCTGCAGGACCGTCTCGACCAGGCCATTGCCTCCTGTCGTCGCTCGCATAGTCAGCTCGCGGTGCTATTCCTGGACATCGATCGATTCAAGACGGTCAACGATTCCCTCGGACCGGCAATTGGCGACGAGTTGTTGCGCCGGGCCGCCGAACGGCTCAAGACCTGCATGCGCGACGAGGACACCGTGGCGCGGCTGGGCGGCAACGAGTTCGTGGTTCTGCTGCGCTCGCTTTCCCACGTCAATGCCGCCGCCCAGGTCGCCGTCAAGCTGGGGCAGGCGATCCATGGCCCCTATCGCGCGAGCGGCCGGGAAATCGCGATCACCTCGAGCATCGGGATCAGCGTTTTCCCTGACGACGGCGCCGACGCCCACACCCTGATCGAACACGCGGAAACGGCCATGTATCGGGCCAAGGAATACGGCCGCAACCGTTACGTGTTTTATCAGCGGGACATGACCGTCAACGCCAAGGAACGGCTGATGCTGGAGCAGAGCCTGGTGCACGCGCTGCGCCAGGAGCAGTTCGTGCTGCACTATCAGCCCCAGATCGAAATCGGCAGCGGCGACATTGTCGGCGCCGAGGCGCTGATACGTTGGCGCCATCCGCAGCTGGGCCTGATCTCACCGGATCGGTTTATTCCCCTGGCCGAGGAAACGGGTCTCATCCGGCATATCGGCGCCTGGGTACTGCGCGCGGTGCGCGCGGACATGCAGGCGCTGCGCGCGGCGGGCGCACCGTCATTGCGCGTATCGATGAATCTGTCGCCCAAGCAGGTGCTACGCCCGCAGCATGTCGAGGCGCTGTGCGCAGCGGTGGCCGCGGCGGAGTTTCCCCTGAGTGAGATGCAGCTCGAGATCGAGATCACCGAAAGCAGTCTGCAAACGGGCGAGCACATCCAGGCGGCCCCCAATGCCCTGAAGGCGCTCGGCGTGAAATTGGCTATTGACGATTTCGGCACCGGCTTCTCGTCCATGGTGGCGCTGAAGCAGCTACCCATCGACCGCATCAAGATCGATCGCGCATTCGTCAATCGGCTGCCCGACGACGCCAACAACATCGCCATCACCACCGCCATCATCGCCATGGCCAAAGCGCTCGGCCTGAAAGTCGTCGCCGAGGGGGTGGAGACGGTCGAGCAACTCCGTTTCCTGCACAGTCTGGGCTGCGACGAGGCGCAGGGACATCTCATTAGCCGACCCGTCCCGCGCGAGGTCTTCTGCAACCTCGCCAGCCGCAATACGCATCTCATTCCGCAGGTGTAGGGCTGCCCCGGGCGCAGCCCGGCGTCGCGGCCCTATTGACTCCGCCAGCCATCGGGCAAATCATGTGACGCATGTCCCAGAGCATCGAACTGAAGCTCGCCACGCTCGCCGATGCGACGCTGATGGCGTTCATGTCGCGCGACCTCATCGAAACCGGTCTGGGCTGGGCGTGGACACCTTCCCGGGTAACCAAGAGTATCCGGCGCTCGGACACCGCATCGGTGGTTGCCCGTCTGGGCAGCCAGATGATCGGTTTTGCCGTCGCCCAGTTCGGCGACGAGGAAGCGAACCTGAACCTGCTCGCCGTCCGGCAGGATTGCCAGCGCCTGGGCATCGGACGCAGGCTGGTGGTTTGGCTCGAAGAGTCGGCCCGCGTAGCGGGCGTGTCCGTCGTGCGCCTGCAGGTGCGCGCAGCAAACGTCGCGGCGCAGCGCTTCTACCAGCGGCTGGGCTACCGGGAGTTCGGGCGCATTGAACGCTATTACGCCGGACGCGAGTCGGCGACGTTGATGGCGCACGATCTGTGGGAGCACCCGCACGCAGGCAGCGGCGCCATTTCACCACGTCGTCACAATGGCGCCTCTTCCTCCGGCGGCTTGACTCCGCGGAAGGCGAAGTAGAGCATCACGTCGTAGCCGATCTTCATCGCCGCACCGATGTAGAGCGGGGTAGCCAGCGCCAGGCCCTGCATCAGCCAGCCGGCGAAGGACGGCGCCACCGCCCAGCCGCCCATGCGCACCAGATGCGTCACCCCCGAGGCGAAGGTGCGCTCTTCGGGCCGCACCACCGCCATGACATAGGACTGGCGCGTCGGCACGTCCATTTCCACCAGCCCCTCGCGCAGCAGGAACAGAATCGCCGCGACCCAGAATTCCGGCGCAAAGGCCACGGTCACCAGCAACAGGCTCGACGGGATATGAGTGAACACCATGGTGTTGACCAGCCCGATGCGCGCCGCCAGCCACGCCGCGCCGAGGTGGGACACCGCGTTCATGAGCCGGGCGAGGAAGAACAGCATGCCGATCATCGCTTCGCTGACGCCGAAGCGCTCGAAGAAGAAGTAGGACAGCAGCGCCGTGCCGAGAAAGCCGCCGGCGACGCTGTCTACCGCGAACAGTGCCGAGATGCGCCACAGCACTCTTCTGCTTTGCGGGGCCAGCGGCGGGGCGACGGCCGCGACACTCACCTCCGCCCGGCGCGACAGCCCTGCGTAGAGCAGCGCGCAGACGAGGAACAGTCCGGCATAACCCACGAGCATGGCGCGAATCGAGGCGACCTCGCCGATGTCCGCGATGGCGCGCAGCAGCGCCGGCAGCGCGGCGACCAACCCGCCCAGGGCGTGGCCAATGTCCTGCAGCACGTTGTAGCCGGCAAATACCCGCGTGCGCTGCGCATCGGTGACGGCGGCGGGAAGGATCGCTTGTTCGATGATGAGCGAGGCGCCGCGATCACGCCCCATACCGTTGAGCATGCCGAAGAAGGCCGCCACGACCATTATCCCGAGCCGGTCGACGATCGCCGCCGCCAAGCCGCCCGCGGCGCCGAGCAATGCCAGGACGACCAGGGTGCGCCGGCGGCCGTAGCGGTCAGCGCGCAGGGTCGCAACCAGACCGGCCGCCGCCACGCCCCACAGTCCCGCGCTCAGGACGACGCCGATATCGGCAATGGCGAAATCCAGCCGCGCCAGGTAAATGCCGAGCAGCACGCCAAGCATGCCGGTGGCGAGCGCGCGCAGAAAGGCGGTAGCGTAGAGGATTCGGATATCGGCGGTCATGGCTGCCCCGTCAGGGGCACACGATACCCGGTTCCCTGTCCTCCACCAATCTCAGGGCCCGCGGACGCACGCCGGGCCTGGATCAGTGCTCGTGGCTGTCGCAGCCGACACGCAGCATCGATATGCCGACAGGTTGATAGACGCCGTAGCGCAGCAGGAACTCGCGCTGCGCCGCATAGGCCTCCCGCTCCATGGCAATGGCATCGGGGCAGACAGGCTCTCCGAAGGCGGCGCCGTTTGCCGGCATGGCGCCTTTGCGCGCCAGGTACTGGAGATAGTGCACCATCTCGTGCACCACAACGGACGCCGCCAGCAGGTCGCGGTCCGGATCCATACGCTCGTCCAAGTAGAGCTTGCGGCCGCCGGCGTACCAGCCGTAGACCTTGCACTCTTGGCCGCCGCAGGCGTTGTCGACGAAGAAGGAGTGCGGAACCTTGACGATCTCCGGCGGCTGCGACGGCGCGGGGTAGCCCGATAGCGTCACGGCCCAGGAAAGCAGTACAGCAAGCAGTTCGTTCATCTCTCTCACCCGCGAAGTTGGAAGCCGCCCGGCGCATCGCACGCGACCTGTCGTACTGCCGGCGAATCGCGCCACCTGCTCGGCCCGCTGCAAGAACCAAGCCGGTCATCGTCGCGAGCCGTGACGAATTACGCACTGCCCCCCCGAAACAGTCGACCGATTGTCCAAGGACGAGCCGGTGCGCGCGTTTTCGGGCCGCGCCGCTGGGAATGCGGGTCCGCTCAGGAGCGGTCCCGGGCGGGAAAGGATCGAAGCTGGTGCGGCAAAGCTTGGCGCAGCCCACCGATGGTGCGGAGAACCCCAACGGGCGTCACGCGAGTGTCGTTACGAGCCCCACAGAGCGCACCGGGGAAGGACAGATCGTGCGGCAGATCGGGGCAGCGCTGGGACGTCATCGGCCGCTGTCGCGCTGCATTGCAAGGGCAGCGAGCGCGACGCCCCTCTCAAGACGCACCGAGCGCGCGGCGCATGGTGCCGAAGCGCTTGCGGTACTGCGCGGGCGTCAGGCTGACCTTGGTCCGGAACAGGCGGCTGAAGTATCCGGCATCTTCATAGCCGACCTCATTGGCGATGGCCTCGATCGGCTGGTCGCTGGTCTCCAGCATCTGCTTCGACTCCTCGAGCCGCAAGGTGTGCACGTACTCCAGCGGTGCCATGCCGGTGGCCAGTTGAAAGCGGCGCCTGAAGGTGCGTTCGGGCAGCCCGGACAGACGCACCATGGCTGCCACCGGCGCGGGTTCGTGGTAGTTCTCGGCGATCCATTCCTGGCAGGGGGCAATGACGGCGTCCTCGTTCTGGCGCGTGCGGGCAAGCCGGGCGAAGGGCTGCTGGCCGATGGCGTGCCAGTCGATGAGATGCACCCGCGCCACCTGCATGGCCGCGTCCATGCCGACAAACCGGCCGATCAGGTACAGCGCCAGGTCGAGCCACGACGTGCCGCCGCCGGCCATGACCAGCTGGTGGAGGCGTCCAGCAACCCGAAACGCGCCGAGCCCTATGCCAGGCGGCTGGCTGCGACCATGCCCGGGGCCGGCCATCTGGTGCACATGCCTTTCCATATCCTCTACCGCATCGGCCGGTACAAGGAGGCGCTGGACGCCAACAAGGCGGCGGTGGCCGCAGACGAGGCCTACATCGCGCAGGCGGCGCCGGAAGGCATCTATCCCCAGGCCTACTACCCGCACAACGTGCATTCGCTGATGGTGTCGGCACAGATGGCCGGCGACGGCAAAACCGTGATCAAAGCGGCATACAAGCTCAACCGCATCGTCTCGGACGAGGCGGCACGCAATATCGCCTGGGTGCAGCCGATCAAGGCCGCGCCTTACTTTGCCCACGCCCAGTTCAGCGGTGCCGCCACGGTGCTCGCCATCCCCGATCCGGGCGACAGCCTGCCCTATGTCAAGGCCATGTGGCATTACGCGCGCGGCGTGGCCCACGCCGCCGCGGAAAATGTCGCCGGGGCAAAGGGCGAATCCGAAGCGATAGCAGCAATCGCCCAGCGCACCGACTTCAGCGATCTGGTCACCGGCGGTGTGCCGGCCCCGGACGTGCTGCAGATCGCCGGACTGGTGGTGGATGCGCGCATCGCCCAGGCCGGTGGTGATCTGGCGCTCGCGATCGCGACACTCGAACGCGCGGTGGCGCTGGAGGACAAGTTGCCCTACATGGAACCGCCCTTCTGGTACTACCCGCTGCGCCAGTCACTGGGCGCCGCGCTGCTCCTGGCCGGCCGTCACGACGACGCGGAGCAGGCCTTTCGCGCCAGCCTCGCGCGCACGCCCAACAACGGCTGGGCGCTCTACGGCCTGGCGGAGGTGTACAAGAAGCGCGGCGACAATCGGGCCGCCCGCACGGCCGAGCGGCTGCTGGCGAAGACCTGGGCAGGAACGCGTGACCGACTGGAGCTGGCGCGGCTGTAGTTTTGAGCGGTGCGTGATTCGGGACGCGCCAGGTTTGGCACCGCCCGGCTGCTGGGGAATACCGGCGCGTCAGCCGCGGCGCATCCGCCGCGGAATGCCGGATTCAACTAGAGAAAGCTGTTCACCACAAAGGACACAAAGAACACCAAGGAAACTCAGGTACTTGGAGGGCATGTGGTGCTCACCCGCCGGGTGGAGGCATCCTTCCCGGCAACTATCGAGTTTTCTTCGTGTTCTTGGTGTCCTTGGTGGTGTAAATGAGCTTTTCAGGTTCAACGTTTCGATTGCCTTGCAACTACCAGCTTGATTGATAAGTTTAAAGTTGTACTTTAGAATTATCACTCATGCGCCATGTCACACGGGAACTCGAAGGGCAGCTCACGCGGGCCATGCACGCCTTTCCGGCAGTGGTTCTGACTGGTCCGCGACGGGCCGGCAAGACGTGGCTGCTGCGACACACGTTTCCCGACGCAACCTATTTCCTGCTGGAGGATCCGGACTTGGTGGCACGGTTCCGGGCCGATCCCCAGGGATTCCTGGACGGCGTGAAAACCCCGGCGATCCTGGACGAGGTGCAACACGTGCCGGAGGTGTTTGCATACGTCCGCGCGCGCATCGACCGACGGCCACGGCGCGCCGGGCAGTGGCTGCTTACCGGCTCGCAGGAAGCACCGCTCATGCAGGGCGTCACCGAGTCGATGGCCGGGCGCGCCGCCGTGTTCCAGTTGCCGCCGCTGTCCGCGCGCGAAACCCCGAAGGTCTCACTGCTCCACGGCGGCTATCCCGAGGCCGTGGCACGCCCGGCCGACGCCCGGTTGTGGTTCAGCTCCTATGTTCAGACCTACCTGGAACGGGATGTGCGCGCAGTCACCGCCGTGAAAGATCTCGCCACTTTCCGGCGCTTCCTGGCGTTGCTGGCGAGCCGGCACGGCCAGGTGCTGAACCGCAGCGACCTGGCGGCGCCGCTCGGCGTCAGCGTGCCCACGATTTCGCAATGGCTCGGCGTGCTCGAGACGACGGCGCAAGTCCTGGTCGTGCCACCTTTCTACGACAACCTCGGCAAGCGGCTGATCAAGTCGCCAAAGGTCTACATCGCCGACTCCGGCCTCGCCTGTCATCTGCTCGGCATCGATACCGCCGCCGAGCTGGCCAAATCGCCCTTCCTCGGCGCCCTGTTCGAGGGCTTCATCGCCGCGGAGATCGCAAAGGGCCAGATCAACGGCGGTGGACGGCGTGAGGTCTACTACTTCCGCGACGCCCAGGGACTGGAGGTGGACTTCGTCGTGCCGGGACGCGGCGGCGGTCTGCGCCTGGTGGAATGCAAGGCGACGCGGACGGTGACGCCGGCCCTGGTCGCGCCCATGCAGCGGCTCGCGGCGGCGATAGCGAAGCAGCGTCCTGAGGAAACGGTCGTGGACATGTTCCTGGTCCACGAGGCGCCGAAGACGGGTGCGCGGAGCGAGGCCGTTGTGCCGGGCGTGCGGGCGCTGGCGTGGCGGGAGTTCCTCGGAGTGAAGTAAGGGGTCGTCGCCGGACCGGTAGGGCGCTCATTCTGGAGGTGGCGTCAGGAAATCGCGATCGCGTTACGCCGGCTTTCCGGGAAGTTCACGGCCCTGCTGGTTGCGTGTCAGGCCTGCCACTTACTGCGATCATGATCCATGCATCGCCTTGCCTCAGATAAACCTCTGTCCATTTCCCGCTGACATCCATAGGGTTGCCATCATTCGGAATGACAGTTGCGGTGTACGAGTAGTGAACGACACCGACCCGGCGGTCGTACACCTGAACGCTCAGGGGTTGAAGCGCGTACGTGGCAAGTTGCGGCGACGGACCTGAAACTGAGCGGACGGCGGCCGCGCGGTCGTGAGGAGCCGCAACGCTCATGTCCCAGCCGACATATTGCGGATGAAGGGCGGACGTGATGGTCGTTTCGTCCCGGCACTGCGACAAGGCCCAAAGCTCAGTCACGCGCTGCCAAAGTGCCCGTTGCTCTGGCGACAGATCAGCGACGGAAAATGCGGCGTTCATAGGCGCTTCCCGGAATAGTTGCTTAGAAGGATGCCCCCACCCGGCGGATGAGCATCACTTGCCCTCCGAGTACCTGAGTTTCCTTGGTGTTCTTTGTGTCCTTTGTGGCGAACAGCTTCTTCAAGGATGAAGTGTCGCGTGTCGGAGCGGGCGATCCCGCACTCAACCCGCGATCGCACTCGCCGACTCCGCATATCCCAGCGCCAGACAGGCAAACACGGCGCGCTCCGGCGGCAGGTCGAGGTGCTGGGCGATGCGGCGCGCGGCCTCGCCCAGGTCGGTCAGCACGGCCGTCGCCAGGCCGCGCCCGCGCGCTGCGACGGCGAGCCGCTGCAGGAACATGCCGCAACCGATCCAGTCGGCCGTGCCACACAGCTTGCCGGCGCTGAGCAGAACGTACACCGGTGCGTCGGGGCAATGGCGACCCGGCAAGGATTCGCCGCCATTCACCGCCCGACGCATGGTCTCAGCCGGCAGGACATGGATCTTACACGGCCGCGCGTCGTTGCCGTCGGCGCCGGCGCCGGCGACTGAGATGACCTCCGCCAGAATATCGTGGTCCACGGCGCGCGACAGGAAGCGCGCTCCACCGCGCTCACCGATGATTGCGCGGTCGACCTCCAGGCTCTGCTTGTCGCCCGCGGCGGCCGCGCCGGGCTTCAGGCGCCGCCCGGTGCCGGCCGACCCACGATGCTCGGCAATCGCTGCGACCAGATCCGCCACACCTGTGCCGTCGGTGGCCACGGTGTTGATCACGCGCACCGGAAGCGCAGCGGCACGGCGCAGGCGCAGCATCTCCTGCAACTCGGCCGCCGTGCGCCCGGCCTGCGGTGCATCGCTCTTGTTCACCACCAGCACATCGGCGATCTCGAGGATGCCGGCCTTGATCGCCTGCACATCGTCGCCCAGGCCGGGCGGACAGACGACGATGCAGGTATCGGCCAAGGCTGCGACCGCCACTTCCGACTGCCCAGCACCGACGGTCTCGACAATGATATCGTCGTAGCCGGCGGCATCCAGCAAATCGACGACGCGGGCCGTTGTCCGCGACAGCCCGCCAGGGTTGCCGCGCGCGGACAGCGAGCGGATGAAGACGTTCTCGTGGCCGCCGTATTGGCCCATGCGCAGGCGGTCGCCGAGCAACGCACCGCCGCTCACGGGACTGGACGGATCGACGGCGACGACGCCGATCCGCCTGCCCCGCTGCAGCAGAGCGCCGAGCAGCGCGTTGGCCAGGGTGGACTTGCCCGCCCCGGACGCACCCGTGATGCCGATAACGTGGGCTCGGCCGACATGGGGACGCAACGCCACCCAAATATCTGCCGCCGCCGGCCCGCCGTTGTCGAGCGTTGTCATGGCGCGTCCCAAGGCGCCGCGCTCGCCGGCCAGAATTGCAGACAGCCTCGATTCAAGCGCCGTGTTCATGACCGGGTAAAGGCGGCTCGTGATGCTTGCCCGTGACATAGACCGTGCCGGTGAACCTCGAGACGAGCACGCCATCGCCGTTGCGCACCTCGACGGCGTAGACCGCTAGCCGGCGGCTGCGCGACACTTCCGTCGCCGCGGCTACGAGGCGATCGCCCGCCTGCACGGCCACCTGGTAGGTGATGTGGGCGTCGATCCCGGCGGCCATCACGCCATGGGAGTTGGACGCCATGCCAAATGCCTCGTCGGCGAGCGCGAAAATGACTCCGCCATGACAGGCACCCATGGCATTAAGGTGGCGCTCGTCCACCGTCATGGCTAGGGTGGCGTGCCCCGCGCCGCCTTCTACCAGACTGAATCCCAGTGTGCGCGACAGATTGGTACGCGCGGCGAGCGCGTGCACCCGTTCGGCCGCAGTGTCGTCGCGCCTCATACCGTCGCCAGGGGCTGGCCGAAGCCCAGTTCCTGGCGCAGGCAGGCGCAGATCTCGCCGTGGGTGGCGTCCGCCTCGACCGCCTGCACGACCCGTTCGAACACGTTTTGCTGCGGATCGTGGGCAGCCCGCGCGAGCCCGTCGAGAGCAGCATGCACCTTCTCCCGGGAGCGCCCGCGCTTGTAGGCGGCAAACGATTCGACGTGCGCATGCATGCGCGCGGCATCGGGCCGAACAAGCGGCTTGCGCGCCTCGGCACCCTCCTCGACGCGATAGGCATTGACACCGACCACCGTCTGCGCCCCGGACTCGATGCGCTCCTGGAACCTGTGCGCCGAATCGCCGATCATCTTCTGCACCAACCCCTGCTCCACCGCGCGGTACATGCCGCCGGCGGCTTCGACGATATCCATGACGCGCACGATCTCGCGCTCCATCTCGTCGGTGAGCGTTTCGATGTAGTAGGAGCCGCCGAGCGGATCGATGACGTCCGTGAGACGAGCCTCCTCGCGCAGAATGTTCTGGGTCGCCACGGCAATGCGTGCGCCCTCTTCCGTCGGGCAGGATAGCGCTTCGTCGTAGGCATCGGTGTGCAGCGACTGCAGGCCGCCGAAGATGCCGGCCATGGCCTGCACGGCAACGCGGGCGATGTTGTTCAGCGGCTGCTGGCGCGTCAGATCGACGCCGGAGGTCTGGGCGTGAAACTTGAAGCGCCAGGCGCGCGGATCGCAAGCGCCGAAGCGGCTGCGCGTGATCCGGGCCCAGATGCGGCGACCGGCGCGAAACTTGGCGATTTCCTCGAAGAAGCTGAGCGAGATGTCGAAGAAGAAAGTGAAGCGCGGCAGGAACCGGTCCGGCGCCATGCCCGCGGCGCTGCAATCCTCGGCATACTGGATCGCCGAACTGAGTGTGAATGCCATTGCCTCGGCCGGTGTCGCACCCGCCTGCTGCATGTGCTGACCCACCACGGACAGGGGATTCCACTGCGGCACATGAGCATTGCAGAAGCGGATCTTGTCCAGCAGAACGCGCCGCGCTCCGGGCAGCGCCAGCCGGATGAACATGTGGTTGGCGACATAGTGGGACAGGTAGTCGCTCTGGTTCGAGGTGCCGGTCAGCTGCGCCCAGTCGACGCCGCGCTTCTTTGCCACGACGAGCAGGAAGGCGAACAGCGTGAAAGGCGAAGGATCGTTCATCGCTGCCGACACCGCAGCCAGGTCCACGCCGCGTAGCGCCGTGTCGAGATGCTGCCAGGTGTTCACGACCGCGCCACAGGTGCCGAGCAAGTCGAAGGGTGACTCGTCCATGTCGTAGCCGCGGAACACGGAATTGCAGGGGATGAGCGAGACGGCCGTCGTGCCGTGGGCCAGCAGTTCGGTGAGGCGCGCGTTGTAGTCCTCGGGCGTGCCCAGCCCGATCAGTTGCCGCTGCGTCCACGTGCGTCCGCGGTGCATCGTGGCGTAGATGCCGCGGGTGAAGGGCGGCTGGCCGGGGTAGCCGAGCGCCTCGTCGTAACGCGCGCCGCTCCAGTCGCTGGGCGTATACAGAGGCTTGACCTCGATGCCGGAGCGGTTGCGCACGGCATGCGCGGCACCGATCTGATCGGCATACTCCTGGCGCCAGCGCACCTGGCTGTCCGTTGCATGCGCAGGCGCCGTTCCTGCCCCTGTCGCCTCGACTGCCTGAGCCATGGCTGTCCCCCCTCAAACGCCGGTGCGGACGCCGCGCACTTGCGCGCTGACGCCGCGGATGTACTCGGCGACGTCAGCGAGTGCCGCGCCGGGGTGGAACACGCGCCGCACGCCGGCTTGCATCAGCGCGGCTTCGTCCTCGTCGGGCACGATGCCGCCCACGACCACGGCGACGTCGGAAAGCCCGGCCTGCCGCAGCGCTTCCATGAGTTCAGGCACGATGAGATGATCGGTGGCGAGCGAGGACACGCCGATGACATCCACATCCTCCTCGAGTGCCAGCTTGACCACCGCGGGGATCTGCTGCCACGGCAGCGTGTAGATCACTTCCATGCCGGCATCGCGCAGGTAGGCGGCGATGACGCGGCTGCCCCGGTCGTGTCCATCGAAACCGATCTTGGTGATCAGCACCTTGGGTCGGAACTCCATACGTCGCCTCTCAACGTTCGGCAGCGCAGACCCGACGCCATCGCCCGCGCCGATCGGCAATGCGTCGCCCTGCATGGGTCGTCTGTGTCGCGGCGGTCGCGTCGTGCAGGCGCACACGGTCGGTATCGGCCGGCCACCGCTCAGCGTCGACTTCTCACCCCAGCCTGACACGCAGCAGGCCGACGAAGCGCCTGGCGATGTCACGCGGCGTCTCGCCACCTTCGCGATACCAAGTCTGCGCCCAGTTCAGCGCCCCCAACAGCATCAGCCGCAGGCTGCGCCGGTCCGCTCCCGGCGGCAGGACCAACTCGTCGATCAGGCCGGCAAACATCTTCTCGTACTCATCGCGCAGTGCGATCAGTCGGGCGGCGGCACCGGGCACATCGTCCGGACGCACCCGGATTGCCACTTGCGCGTAGTCGCTTTCCTGCAACAACGCATCGAGATGTGCGCCGCAGGCGGCTTCCAACCTGCGCCACGGTTCGCGCTTGCCGGCGATGGCAGCGCGCACGCCTTCGGAAATGCGCCGCACGCCCTCGGCATACACCGCCACCAGCAAATCCTCCTTGCCGGGGAAGTGGTAGTACAGCGAGCCGGGCAGCATGTTCACGGCCCCGACGATGTCGCGCACCGTGGTTGCCTGATAGCCCTTCTCCCGGAACAGCCGCGCCGCCTCGTCGAGGATCTGGGGCAGGCGGTTGTCGGAGCGCAGCGGTCTAGCCATCACGGACGAGATCAGAAAACGAACACTTGTTTGCTATGCTAATAGCACGCTTGCCGGCGGTCAAGCGGACACGTCCGGTGCCGCGCTCGGGCAAGCCTCGACCGCCACCGCCAGCCCTTCCGATTTTCACATTCAGTCACTATGATTCAAGAGTGCCGTCGCCGAGGCAGTCTCCGGCCGGCCGACAACATGCAAAGGAGCTGCCTCAACCATGTCGCGCAACGTATTGGTGGTGGAAGACAACGAGGACATCGCCCGCCTGGTCAAGCTGCAACTGACCGAGCTGTCCTGCAACGTCAAGGTCGCCTATGACGGAAACGTCGGCCTGGCCGAAGCGGAATCCCGCCCCTACGATCTGATCGTGCTCGATCTGATGTTGCCGGGCGTCGACGGCCTTGAGATCTGCCGCCGCGTGCGCGCCAAGTCGCGCTACACGCCCATCCTCATGCTCACAGCCAAGTCGTCCGAACTGGACCGGGTGCTCGGCCTGGAGATGGGCGCCGACGATTATCTGACCAAGCCCTTCAGCGTCATGGAGTTCGCCGCCCGGGTGAAGGCCATTTTCCGTCGCGTCGAGAGCCTGGCCACCGAACGGTCCGGCGCGGCTAAGGTGATCGAGGCCGGGGAACTGCGCATCGATTCCGAGAAGCGCGCCGTCAGCCTGGAAGGCAAGGCAATCGAGCTGACGGCGAAGGAATTCGATCTGCTGCTGCACTTCGCCGAAAATCCCGGCCGGGTGTTCACCCGCAGCCAACTCCTGGATAAGGTGTGGGGCTACAGCCACAGCGGTTACGAGCACACGGTCAACTCCCACATCAACCGGCTGCGCGCCAAGATCGAGAGTAACCCCAACCAGCCTGAGTACGTCCAGACCGTGTGGGGCGTAGGCTACAAGTTCCGCGACGCGCCGAAGTAGCGCTCGCCTACCCGTCGTGTTCAAGTCCCTCTACGGCAAGCTCGCTCTGGCGCTGATGCTGCTTTTCGGCATCATCGGCGCCGCCATGCTGCTCGCCATGGAGCGCATGCTGGAGGGGCACCGGCTGATCGAGATCGCCACGCAGGTCATCGTGGGCAGCCTCGCCTTCTCTTTGCTTGCAGCGCTGATGATCTTCAACTTCCTGACGCGCCGCCTGCGCGCGCTCATCGCCGCGGTGGATGCCTTCGAGGACAGCAACTTCACCCGGCCGGCGCGCATCGCCACCGCCGACCCCAAAGGCGACGAAATCGAACGCCTCGCCGCTGCCTTCCAGGCCATGTCCACGCGCATCGCCAGTGATCTGAAGCAGATCGAGGACAGCGCCGTGCAGCGGCGCGAACTGCTGGCTAATGTCTCCCACGATCTGCGCACGCCGCTCGCCTCCATGCAAGGCTATCTTGAGACACTGCTGCTCAAACACGGCACGCTGCCGCCGGAGGAGGAGCGCAACTATCTCGAGGTCGCTGCCAAACACAGCGAGCGGCTGGGGCGGCTCGTCACCGACCTGTTCCAGCTCACCAAGCTGGAGGCCAATGAGATCAGGCCGCAACCGGAGACATTCCCGCTTGGCGAGCTGGCCCAGGACATCGTGCAGAAATACCAGTTGGGCGCCGAGAAGCGCGGACTGCAGCTCGAAGCGGCGCTGTCGGCGGATGCGCCGCCGGTGAGCGCCGACATCGGCATGATCGAGCGCGTTCTCGAAAACCTGGTCGAGAACGCCATGCGCCACACGGCGAGCGGCGGCTCGATCCGCGTCGAAGTCGGCGCCGCTACCGATGACAGGCGCGTGCCGGTGCGGGTCAGCGACACCGGCCACGGCATACCGGAGCAGGAACTGGCCAACGTATTCGAGCGCTATTACCGCGTCAATCGCGGCGAGGAAGGCGAAGGCGGCAGCGCCGGCCTGGGTCTCGCCATTACCCGTCGCATCGTCACCTTGCACGGCGGCGACATCCGCGTCGCAAGCGCCGTCGGCAAAGGCACCACGTTCAGCTTCGATCTGCCGGCGGCGGTGTAGCGCCGCCGCGCGGCCGCGACTGGCCCGGCGTCTGGCAAGGCGAGACGTGAAAGGCGGCGTTGGCAGCCGTTGCCGAAGCCAGGCAGGACGGTGTCGGTGGCTTCGTCGGCTAATTCGCAACCATGGGCGACAAGCCGATGTGGTGGGGCGTCGTGGTGAAACCTGTCCGAAACTCCGAGGACGAGCCCGAGTTCCTGCTCGCCCTGTCGCGCGACAGGGTCGCCCGCTGGCAGGCGGTACAGAAGATCCATGCCATGCACCGCTTAACCGATGAGATCACCGAGGGCGCCGCCGAGGATATCGTCGTCTACGACCGCGAGCTGCGCCACGTGCACTGGGACCGCTTCATGGAGGAGCTGACCGGCATGGGCGCCGACGAGGTGCTGGGCAAGGCGGTGCCCGACCTCTTTCACTTCCTGCGCGGTCAGGGCATCGACGTCCTTCGCCGCCGCGCCCTGGCAGGCGAACCGATCACGCTGCCCGACGTGCTGGTGAACATGCCGAAGACCGGTCGCGAGGCGTGGGAATCGAACCGTTATGTGCCGCGTTGCGACGCGGAGGCCCGCATCATCGCCGTCATCGGCATGATCCGCGACGTGACCGAGCGCAGACGCGCCGAGGATGGACCGCGGTGCGCCCTCGCCCAAGTGGATCGTCGACAGTGGCAGCGGCATTTCCGAGGACGCGCTGCCGCACATCTTCGAGCGCTTCTACCAGGCCGACAGGTCGAGAACGGTCGACGCGAGCAGCGCCGGACCGGGAATTGCCATCGTGAAGCGCATTCTGGAGCCTCATCAAAGCGAGATGCGCGTGGCCAGCAGCGCATCGGCGGGCACGACGTTCGCGTTTGCGCTGTCGATACTGGGCTGGGGCGACCCGTCGGCCGGGCTGCATTGAGCGCGCAGCAGGCAAATTGCGATGCAACCGCAACAAGCGCCACGTCACCTGACAGATTGGCTCCCCGGTCAGGGCATCGCTTGGTGCAACGATCACGTTTCCCGGATCGTTTCCAGACGCTGCTTGAGCAACATGCGCTCCACCTCCGCCGCCGCGCGCACCGAGAATATCTTGAAGATCGCCAAATGCGGCAGATCCTGGCGCATGGGTTTGCCGTCCATGCAGGCGAAGTGACCGATGATCTTGCCGGCAGAGTCGAACATAGGCACACCGATGTAGCTGTCACGGTCGTAACGCCGCTCCTCCGGCCACGTGTCGCAGACGCCGGTAGCGACATGAACGATCTCGCCACGTTCAATGACAGCACCGCAGGACGTGCCGCACAGGTCGAACTCGAAGTCGTCCCAGAACTTCCCCCGCGAGTAGTAGGCCAGGGTGCGCACGCGCGTGGGCGGATCGTCCACGCAGTAAGCAATGAGATTGTCGCGCGTGCCGAGAATGTTCGACAGCTTGAGGACCAAGGCACGGAAGAACTCCGTGCCCGACATCGCGACCAACCCTTCCGCTGTTTCGACCAGCGTTTCCTCCATCTGCCTGCGGACGTGCACGTCGTTATCCATGGTGACCAGTCGGTAGGGTCTGCCGCTGGCATGGCGAAGGGCCGCGCCGCGCGAAGACACCCAACGAAACTGGCCGCTTGCGTGGCGCAGGCGGTATTCCGCCTCGAAGTGGGGCGTCGCCCCCTCGAGGTGGCCATGCAAGCGGCGCAGAACCTCATCGCGATCGTCGGGGTGCATGATGTTTTTCCAGTCGTCGATGCAGTCCATGCTGCATTCGATACGGCCTAACATCGCTTTCCAGCGCAGCGAGTACTCGACGCGTCCCGACTTGAGGTCCCACTCCCAGATACCGTCATTGGCCCGCTCCACCGTCAGCAGGTAGCGCTCCTGGAGATCCCGCATATCCCCTTCCAGTCGTTCGCGCCGGGATGTCTCCTCGCCGAGCCGCAGCTCGTACGCCTGCATCCGTTCGCGCAGCTGCTGCAGACCACGAGCGAGCTCGCGCAGCTCGCCGGCGCCGGTATTGGGCATCGGCAACGTCAGCGCGGCGGCCGATCCCGCGTGCGGGTCGAGGCAGGCGAGTTCCTGTGCCGCCAGGTTGAGCCGTCGCAGGGGCCGCAGCACAAACACCTCCAGGTTGGCGGCGGTAACGCAGAGCATCAACGCCGGGACGGCGATCAGCAGCACCCCCGCCGACTCGCGGGCCTCCGCGCCGGCAAGCATGTAAGCTCCCCAGACGACGAACAGCAGGGTAAGGGGGAGCAACAAGGTTGTGCGCAGTCCCATCATTCGTCCTCCTTTCATCGTCACTGGCGACGAGGAAGCGGCGTCCCGCGCGTCATGCGCGTTCGCGCGAAACGCCGTACAACACCGGTTCGGCGGCCTGCTGCCTGGCCGGCACAGCCGGCGCGCCAGCACCGGTGATCAACCGTGTGCCGCTGCGATAGGTGAGATAGGCCCAGAACCAGTCGAACATGACTGACATGCGACTGCGCAGGTCCACCAGGAAAGCCACATGCACCGCGCCCCACAGCCACCACGCCAGCGCACCGGTCAGGCGCAGGAAACCGAAGTCCGCCACCGCCGCCTTGCGGCCTATGGTTGCCAGGCTGCCCAGGTGACGATAGACGAAAGGTGGCAGCGACGCGCCGCCCTCGATACGATTGCGGATAACCCGCGCCACATACTCGCCGCCCTGCTTCGCTGCCGGCGCCAGTCCGGGCACGGGGCCGCCATTCCAGGCGTGCGTCAACGCCGTGTCGCCCACGGCAAACACGTTCGGCAATCCGGGCACCGACAGGTCGGCCCCGACCTTGATTCGTCCGGCGTTGTCAGCCTCGGCGCCGAGCCACTTGGCCGCGGGCGAGGCGACGACACCCGCAGCCCATAGCACTGTACGAGAGGCGATGCGCTGACCGTTGATGGACACGCCGTCGTCATCGATCGTCTCGACCCGGCTATTGAGCAGCACCTCAACGCCCAGCTTCTCCAGCGAGTGCCGCGTGGCGGCGGACAGCGGCTCGGGGAAGGTGGGCAGGATGCGCTCGCCGGCCTGGACGAGGACGATGCGCGCACTGGCAGGATCGAAGCGGCGGAAGTCCTTCTCCATGCCGAACCGGGCCAGCTCGGCGATCGCACCGGCCAGCTCGACGCCGGTCGGCCCGCCACCGACGATAAGAAACGTGAGTAGCGCGCGGCGTTCCGCCAGGTCGTCCGTCGCCTCCGCCCGCTCGAAGGCGCTCAGCAGCCGTCGCCGCACTTCGGTCGCGTCCTCCACCCGCTTGAGCCCCGGCGCGTAGGCGCCCCAATCGTCGCGCCCGAAGTAGCTGTGGGCGGCGCCGGTGGCGAGTACCAGATAGTCGTAGGTGATGCGTGCGTCATCGACCAAGACTTCCTGACGCACCGCATCCACGCCGCGCACTTCTCCCAGCAGCACCCGCGTGTTGAAGTGATCGCGGAACAGTCCGCGCACCGGCGTGGCGATGTCGCCCGGCGACAGGCTGGCGGTGGCGACTTGATAGAGCAGCGGCTGGAACAGATGGTAGTTGTGGCGGTCGATCAGCGTCACCGACACGCGTGTGCGCGCCAGCCGCGCCGCGCACGCGAGGCCGCCGAAGCCGGCGCCGACGATCACCACTCGCGGCAACCCCTGCAGCGAAAAGGCCGGCTTGCCATCGAGCTGGGGAAAACGCGTGCGCAGGCCGCGCGCGGTCAGCGCATCGATGGACATCGCGCCAGGGCCGGCCAACACCAGCAGGCCGAAGGTGCCAAGCCAGCGACCCAGCTCGCCAGCGCTCGCGACGTCCGCGCCGAGCGCCATTCGGCCGATCAGCCACAGGACAATCAGCGCCACGGCGGCGAAGCGGGTTCCCAGTCCGATGGCAAGCAACACCGCCGGTATGACGGCCGCCACGCCACCCAAACCTGCCGCCTCGCGCAACGGCAGCCACGCTGCCAACTGGGCCACGGTTGCGCCGCCGATGCTTGCAATGACAATCGCCGCGGCGAGCCACACACGGAGCAGCAACTGCCAGACCGGCCCGCAATAGCGGCTCGCCGTGGCCAGCGCGTCGATCACGCCGGCAGCGAACGGCAGCGCGCTGTCGGCGACTCCCCGGCGCAGCATGTGATCGAGCGACAACGCGCCGGCGCCCCGCGTGACGAACCAGCCCAGCAGGGCGATCCAGAACAGGTGCTGATCCAGCGCCAGATAATTCGTCTGGATGACGACGGCAAGCGCCAGCAGGCAAGCGGCGGCGGCGCGTGTCGCCAATCCGGCTGCCAGCAGGGTTGAACCCAGAAGCTCGACGGCCACGCCCAGCCAGGCGGCGGCGAAAGGGTCGAGCCAGGCAACGGGATACTCGTTAGCGGCGAGAAACAGTGCGTTGTCCCAGTCGGCGAATTTGAGTACGCCGGAGACGAAGAATACCTGCGCCAGGCCGATGCGAATCGCCAGCTCCAGAAGGGGCGCGAGGGACCGCTGCGCAGTGCGGAAAGCATAAGCGAGGACGCCGACCAGCACTGCGCTCAACGGCTCGGCGGCCGCGTTGCGCTGGTTCGTCGCCTCGATTGTTGGATTCGTCATGGTGCTGCCCTTCCCTGATGAGTATTTCGTCGCACCGCGCGGGCGCCAACGACGGTCGAGCTACAACTCGGTCGCCGCGCGATGCGGCTCGTAGCCGCAATGGATACAACGCCGCTGCGGCGGGTGGTCGAGCTTGGCGCAATGCACCGCGGCCCGGGAGCAAAGGGCGACGTATGCCGACGACGCAGCAAGCATGCCCAGCACAGGCGCCGAAAAGTAGATCCACAAATGCTCCCAGATTCCGCCCGGCGCAGCGGAGGCGAAGCTGCGTGCCGGGTTCATGCTCATGCCGGACAGCGGCGCTTCGAAGGTGATATAGAGCGCCACGAGCACGCCGGCGAACACGCCGGTGAAGCGCGTCAGGCGCTCATGGTTGGACACGGTCAGCACGACCAGCATCAGGCCGAGCGAAATGAGGAATTCGGCCACGAACGCCACGCCTGCACCGCCCTCGCCCGGCAGGGTTGAGACCCAGTTCACTGGCGGCGCGGCGAACGCGTCTCCGAGCACAAAGCGCACCGCCAGCACTCCCAGCGTACCGCCCGCGAACTGGGCGACGATATAGAACATGGCATCGATCGCCGCCACCTTGCCGAGTCGCAGGAACGTAAGCGTCACGGCCGGATTGAGATGCGCTCCCGACTGCTGCCCCCAGGGCGAGTAGATGATGCCCACCGCCGTCAGCCCCATGGCAATGCCAATCAGCGCCCGCCGCAGGTCGGCGTCGGGCAGGAGCGCATGCACTGGCGAGCCGGGGTACTCGAGCAAGGTGGCGAAAACGCCCGCCGATACCATGAAGATGCCCAGGCCCCAGGCTTCCATCAGGTACTCCGGCCAGTGCGCGCGCAACGTGCCGAGCAGGCTGGCGAACCGTGCGACGTTCTGTCCCTGGGCGTACCCGGCCATGGTGGCGTACTCAGATGGACGCGTCGATGGGCGCCAGGGCCACCGCATGGCGCAGCGCGGCGCGATGCACGGCGGACGCGACGTACGCAATGCCGCCGTACATGGGCTCGACCGCGATCTCATCCACGTATTCGGCGAGCACGCTCCAGGGCCGGGCGAATCCCTCGCGCGTCGTGGTAAAGCCGCGCGCCTTGAACCACACCAGCACATTGAGCGGTGCCAGCCACCACGGGAAATGCTTCATGCCTGCCGCGGCCACGTGCGCGTGCGGTTTGGCGTAGCGGAAAATATTGTCGAGCGCCGCGCGTGAGCGGAGCACGTCGTGCGTGTAGCTGAACAGCAACGCGTCCACCTCGGCCGCAATGCGCGCCTGCTCCATGCTCGACTGGATCAGGGTGACATTGTCCCAACCTGCGCGCTGCACCCGCTGGCGGGCCAGCGCCAGCATGTCCGGGCTGATGTCGATGCCGATAATGCGGCCGCGCGGGCCCACTCTCTCCTGAAGCAGCGCGAAGCTCTTGCCAGTGCCGCAGGCCACATCGAGCACCGTGTCGCCCGGCCGCAGCGCGAGCATGTCGATGGCCTGGCAGCGCACCGACTCCATGTAGCGCGTGACTTTGTCATAGCTGGCGGCACACGCGCGGTACTGGGCGACAGCCTCATCATGATCGGTTCGGTTCACTTCTATCTCCCCTGCTTCGTGTCCCCGTGGCGCGGCGCGTCCTGCGTCCGCCGCGCCGCCATCAACCGGATGCCCAGCAGCATGTCGCTCACTCCGAACCCGCCGGTTCCGCTCAGGCACCAGGCGACGACGTTGCAGGACATGTCGGCGAGAAGCCGGACAAGCCGCGTGATTCCTCCCTCTGCCACCGTACGCACCTGCGTCACGCCGCCAGCGTTGTCGCGGTCTGGGCGGCAGGCTGCTGCTCTTTCCAGTACCGGGGAATGTCGCTGCGATACTTGCGCTCCACAAGGTTCGCCACCAAGCCCGTCCAGCCGGTCTGGTGCATCGCGCCGAGACCCAACCCGGTCTCGCCGTGGAAGTACTCGTTGAACAGAAGCAAATCGCGCCACGCTGGGTCGTGCTGGAAGGGGCTCCCCTCTGGCAGCGCCGGTACACGCCCGCTGGCATCGCGGCGGAACATGTCTACCAGCCGCTCGGAGATGAGTTTGGCAACTTGCTCGAGCGTCATCCGCTCGCCTTCGCGGCAGGGCACGGGAATCGTGAAGTGCTCGCCGTAGTAGCGGTGGAACTTCTCGATCGCCTGGATCAACGTGTAATTCGTGGGCATCCAGATCGGTCCGCGCCAATTGGAGTTGCCGCCAAACAGACCCGAGTTCGACTCGCCAGGCACGTACTCGATCACTGCCTGACCGATGCCCGGCAGCGTGCCCAGGTCGCGCCGCTCGGCGTGGACGCGCGAGACACTACGCACGCCATAGGGCGAGAGAAACTGGCGCTCGTCGAGCACGCGCTGCAGCACCGCCTTGAGGCGACTGGGCCCCAGCAACGAGAGCAGATGCTCGCCCCGCTCGTTGGTCTGGATCGGGCAATGGGTCACCTTGTGGCCGTCGAAGTTGCCTTGATAGTGACGCAGGAGCACGGCTCGAAAACGCGGCACGCTGCTCAACAGACGCTCGTCGATCACCTCGGCGGCAAACAGAGGAATCAGCCCGACCCACGAAAAGACGTCGATGTAGTGCGTTTGGCCGTCCGGCGTGACGACGAGGTCCTTGAAGAACTGGTCCTTCTCGTCCCACAGGGACAGTCCGTGATGGCTGTGGCCGGCGATGGAGTTGGCAATGGCCATGAACTGCTCGTAGCACTGGATCGCCACGTCTTCGTAGTCCTGCATCTCGGCCGCGAGCTCGAGAGCCATCACCGTCATGTTGAGGGCGAACATGGCCATCCATCCGGTAGAGTCGGCTTGCTTGAGCGAATAGCCGGGCGGCAGCGGATGGGACCGGTCGTACACCGAGATGTTGTCGAGGCCGAGGAAGCCCCCTTCGAACACGTTGTTGCCATCTGCATCCTTGCGGTTCAGCCACCACGTGTAGTTCATCAGCATCTTGTGGGTGACGCGCGCAAGGAAGTTGAGGTCCGGTTCGCCGCGCTGCACCCGCTCGGCGCGAAAGGCTTTCAACGCCGCCATGGCCAGCACCGGCGGGTTGACGTCGCCGAAGGCCCATTCGTAGGCAGGTATCTGGCCGTTGGGATGCAGATAGTTTTCCTTGAGCAATAGCTCGATCTGGTCCTTGGCGAAATCCACGTCCACCACGGCCAGAGCGGCGCAATGGAAGGCCAGATCCCAGGCAGCAAACCAGGGGTACTCCCACTTGTCGGGCATGGAAATGACATGGGCCGCCTTCATGTGGCGCCAAGTGCGGTTACGCCCCCACTTGCGCGAATCGGGCGGCGGCAAGACGTCGCCGTCGAGCCAGCGCGCCACATCGTAGTGGAAGAACTGCTTCGACCAGATCATTCCCGACAGCGACTGGCGCAGGATGTTATGGTCCTGGGCGCTTGCCTCTGGAATCAATTCGTCATAGAAAACAGTGGCCTCCGATTCACGCCGGGAGAAAATGGTTTCGCGCCGGTCGAAGGGCGCCTCCAGCGCCTGGGCGGCAAGTGTCAGGCCGATCGTGGCGCTCTGGCCCGGGTCGACGGTGAGCACGTGGCAGGCGGCGAACTTGGTGCCAATCCTGGCGGGATTGACCGCCTCCTTCTCGCCATGGATGACATAGCGGTGGAACGCGTCCTTCACATAAGGGCTCGGATTGGGCCCACCCCACAGGCGCCGGGCATTGCTCTCGTTCTCCGTGTACAGAGGCTCGGCCTTGTGCCTGCCATAGAGGAAGTAGTCGCCGAGCGCGTCGTGGCGCGCGCGCACCGCCCACATGGCGCCCTTGGGCGCGTCGATCTCATGCAGTTCGGGTTTTCTGCCCGCCTCGCCCCACGACCAGGTATTTCGGAACCACAGCGTCGGCAACACGTGCAGCGTCGCCGGCTCCGGGCCGCGGTTGGTGACGATGATTCGGATGTGGATTTCCTCTGCGCTTGCCTTCGCATAGCGCACTTCCACGTCCCAGTAGCGGCCGTCGTTCAAGACGCCCGTATCGAGCAGGGAAAAAGGCGGCTCCTGGCGCGACCGGCGCGCATTCTCGTGCACCAGGCGGGCGTAGGGATACTCAGCCTGGGGGTATTTGTACAGGTACCGCATCCAGGCGTGGGAGGGCGTGGCGTCGAGATAGAAGTAGTATTCCTTGACGTCCTCACCGTGATTGCCCTGATTGCCGGTGAGTCCGAAGGCGCGTTCCTTGAGGATTGGGTCGCGCCCGTTCCACAAGGCAAGGGCGAAGCACAGGCGCTGTTGTTCGTCGCAGATGCCGCCCATGCCATCTTCATTCCAGCGGTAGGCCCGGCTGCGCGCTTGGTCGTGGTCGAAGTACTCCCAGGCCGTGCCGCCGCCGCTGTAATCCTCGCGCACGGTGCCCCAGGCACGCTCCGCGAGATACGGTCCCCAAAGGCGCCAGTTCTCCTTGCCCTGGCGTTGGGCTTCGAGGCGCTGGCGTTCGGCATTCAATGTTTGTTTCATCGCTTGCTCCAAAGGTGGTTGTAGGGTGCGCATGCGCACCATTCAATAAACAGATGCAACGTGCTAAGTGGCGGTAGTGGGGGCAGGGTGCGTTTGCGCACCATTCAAATGACGACACACGGCGCGCCGCCCTGATGCGCATGCGCACCCTACGAAACTGCTCGTCTGCGATCGAGTTCGCCCTGCGCCTGCCGCTTTGCCCGTTCCAGCCGCCACCACGCTTCGAGCGTGCACGCGACGGACCATGCCTGGCTCGGGGCACCGCGAGGCGTGTGGGGCGGCGCGCCGTCGAAGATCTCGCTGACGGTGCCGAGCCCGGCGTCGAGCAGGTGATCACGCAAGGGTTCCAATCGTGCCTGGGCAGCCGCCGCATCGCCCCACACGCGCTGTTCAGCGAGGGCAAAGTGGCCGAGCAACCATGCCCAGACAGGGCCCTGGTGATAGCCGCCGTCGCGCTCCCATACGCCGCCGGCATAGTGCGGACGGAATTCGGCATGCCCGGTGCCCAGCGAGCGCAGGCCGTAGGACGTCAGCAACTCGCGGCCGACGAGCCGCAGCACGGCGACCTGATCCTCCGCAGCCAGAGGCGAGTGGGGCAGACTGATGGCGAAGAGCTGGTTCGGCCGCAGGGTCGCATCGGCGCCATTGGGACCGTCCAGCACATCGAGCAGCCCGCCGTTGGCGGGATTGACGAAGCGCTGAAATCCTTCGCGCGCGCGCGCCGCCAGCGCGCGGTATTGGTCGGAAGGCTGCTTCAGAACGTCGGCGAATCCAGCCATCACCGACAGGGCGTTGAACCACAGCGCGTTGATCTCCACCGGCTTGCCAATGCGCGGCGTCACCACCCAATCGCCGACCTTGGCGTCCATCCATGTGATTTGCACCCCCGGCTCGCCAGCGGTCAGCAGACCGTCCGCCTCATCGACGCGAATGCCATAACGCGTGCCCCGGACATGCCAATCGATGATGTCGGCGAGCACCGGGAATACCTCTGCAAGGGCGCTGCGATCGCCGGTGGTGTCGAAGTAGGCGCGCCAGGCCTCGATGTACCACAGTGCCGCATCGACCGTGTTGTACTCTGGCGTCTCGCCGCTGCCGGGAAAGACATTGGGCAGCATGCCCCGGTCCACGAAGCGGGCGAAGGTACGCAGGATGCGCGCCGCGGTGTCGAAGCGGCCGGTGGCCAGCGCCAGTCCCGGCAGGGCGATCATGGTGTCGCGCCCCCAATCGCCGAACCACGGGTAGCCGGCGATTACCGACTCGCCGTCGGGCACGGTGTCCAGCGGCCGGGCAAAGACGAAGCTGTCGGCCGCCAGCACCAGTTGGTCGACCCAATCCGGCGCCGAGAACATTTCCGGCAGTTGCACTTTCACCCGCTTGAGCTGGCCCGTGTCGCGGGCGACGAAACGCCGCAGGGCTTCGTGGAGATAGATCGAGGCCGACGGATCGAGACTCGCCACCAGACCTACCCACTCGCCGTCATCGAGATCGAGGAGCGCCTCGCCGACGCACAGGTGGTTGTCCCAGTCGGGCAGCCCGCGGCCGCGTTCGACGGGAAGATCGAAGTTCTCGAACCAGTCGTGACGCGCTTGCATCACACCGCCGCGGGACTTCAGGTAGAGCGTGAACCAGTTGGCATGACGCACGCGCAGTTCGGTGTCATCGCCCTCGATGACCGGGTTGAAGTCCCAGGGACGGGCGCTGACATGGTGATCGCGGGCATTGATCAGCAGATTGATGCGAAGCTGCAGGGGCCGCTGCGGGTCGTCCGCCCCGCGGAGCACGCGAAAGGCGACGTAGGTAGTGTTGGCGCCGTGTTCCATCCAGATGCGCTGCTCGATGGTGACATCGCCGATGGCGAAGCGCCACACCGGCATGCGCCCTTCGAGCCGGAACGACTCGATGTGTACATATCCCTCCGGCGACACGGCGCCATCGCGCCAGCGGTTGGCAAATAGCGGGTACTCCCGCTCGCCGTCGATCAGCGTTGCATCCGCCTTGGCAAACACCAGACAGCGGCCCAGCGGCGGGTTGACGGGCGCAATCAACAGTCCGTGGTAACGCCGCGTCAGCGTCCCGGCGATGGTGCCGGCGGCATATGCGCCGAGCCCGTTCGCCAGCCACCACTCGCGGCGTTCGGCCTGGGCCAGGTCGCCGCAGATGTCGCGGCCGAAGCGGACTAGCTGTGGCATACCGGTTGCTGTTGTCATCGTTCCCTCAGCACGGAAGTCGCTGCCATTCGATAATCGACGCCGCTGGCTGCCAGGCGTCACTCGTGATGCGTGGTCATGGTCGCGTTGCGCGCCCGTTCACCCGCTGCGCCGCCCTGCCCGCCCAGGTGGCTCGCCAGTCGCAGGCCCCAGGCATAGATGGACAGCGCGGGGTTGGCTCGGCTGGAACGTGGCAGCACGCTGCCGTCGGCCACGAACAGGTTTTCGATTCCATGCACCCGCCCGCGGGCATCCACCACGGAGGTGTCCGGATCGTTGCCGGCAACCAGCGTACCGCACGCATGCGCCGTCCCGGCCACCGGGACCGATTTGATCAGGGGCAGGTAGCCGAGACTGAGCAACCCGCGCGCCAGCGTGTTGCGCAACCGCCGGTGCTCGGCGAGCGCCGCCGGCAGGCGCCGTGCGTCGTAGTCGATCTGCGGCCGACCGGTGCCGTTGGCGCGCGCGAGGATGCGGTTGTCCGGATGCGATCCGTCCTCGGTCTGCAGGAAGAATCCGTAGACACGGCTGCCGACGTAGTCCGACAGCCAGGCAGGGAAATAGCCCGGTGCCTCGGTGGCGAACAACTCGCCGTCCGTGTAGCCGAGCGGCTGCACGCTGCTGTGGGGCAGTTCATCGTGCAGGAGCAGCGTCGTCTTGCGCAGGACGTCGCTCTTCGCCCGGGGCGAGAACGCCAGCATCGCCGTTAACAGGTGGAACTTGTAGTTGCGTCCGATGGCGCGATAGGCGGGCAGTACCGCTAACCCGTTCTGCTCGAAGTAGTCCTGCAATAGCCGCGGGCTGTGCAGCGCGCCGCCGGACAGCACCACGACATCGGCATCGTAGCGCGTGCCGTCGTCGCATTGCACGCCGGTGACGCGACGCGCATTGCGCGCGGAGGGCAGCAAGGCAGCGACGTTCTTGCCGGTAAGCACCTGAAGGTTGGGTTTTCCGAGCACCCGCTCCACGAGCCGCTCGCCGTCGGCCTTGAGGCCGCGCACGCTGGCGAATCCATCGAAGTGCTTTGCCTCCTCCGGATAGGAAAGTATGTCGCCCGCCAACGCCATGGGCAGCGGCCGGCGCTGCCAGCCGCCGTCGCGCCGGCGCAGTCCGGTGACGATCTGCTGCAGATCGGGCTCGATCTCGAAATGGCGCACGCCAAAAAGCCTTTCTGCCTCCTCGTAGAAGGGTGCCAACTCGTCGTAGCCGAAGGGCCACGGCAGGCACTGGTGGTCGGGCTCGGCGTCGAACTCGTGGGGCGCGAAGCGCAGCAGCGCCGCCCCGTACCACTTGGTCTTGCCGCCCAGGTTCGAGCGCTCCTGCGGCACGATGACCCGACCGGCCGCGTCCAGCCACGGCGCATCGTCCACGAACAGTTTGCGCCCGAACACCTTTTCGACATCGAGCGTGCTGCCGTCCTTGGGCAGCGCCTGGCCCTTCTCCAGCAGCAGAACGCGCTTGCCGGTCTGAGTCAGATGAAACGCGGTCGCCGAGCCGCCGGCGCCGGAACCGATGATGATGATGTCGTAGCTCATGCAATGCTCCACAATCGCGCTCAAGGCTGCACCAGCAGTACAGCATGGCCATCGGGATCCCTGACCATGAGCGCCTTGCCGTAACCGGTGCCGCGCGCGGTCACCACCCGTGGGGAGATGAAACCCACGCCCCTGCCTGTAAGCTCCGCGGTCACCCGCTCCAGGTCGTCTACCTCGACCACGGTTCGGGCATGCAGAACGTCGCTGGGGCGCACATCCGGGGGAAGGGCACGCCCCCCCCCTGGCGTCAGGTAGTGGAGGAACTCCAGCCCCGGCCCCTCGCCGCGCTCGGGCCGTAGTCCCGTCACGCGCACGACAGCGCCGAAGGCGTTGTCGAGCTGCTCCTGCGTCGCACCGGAATTCAGACTCGCACCTGCAACCGCGAACCCCAGCAGGTCGCGATAGAAGGTAAAGCTGCGCTCGGTGTCGGACACCGTGATGGCCGTGTGGTCGATGCCGAGAAACAGCGGACCATCACGGCGCTGCCACTTGGCGCGGCCCTTGTCGGGGGGAAACCAGAGCAGCTCCAGCGGGTGCCCGTCCGGGTCGCGGAACTTGAAGGCCCGGATACCGGCCGCTGCAGCGTTGCTCGCCGGAATTGTCTGCGGCGCGCTGGAGATGGCCTGAAAGGGCGTGCGGCTGAGGTGTGCGTGCGCCTTGTCCATGTCGGCAACGACGATGGCGAAGTGCTGGAACCAAAGGTCGTTGGAGCGGCTGTCCGGCGGCAGCGGTTGCCCGGCGGGGCTGAGGAACTGCTCCAGCTCGATAGTCTCGTCGCCGAGTCGCAGCGTCGCGCTGCGCACTCGGGTACCGAACACGCCCGTAAGGGTGTCGTGCTCGGCATCCGCGATCACCCGCTCCGCCACTTTTCGAAACCCGAGTGCCCCCTCGTAAAAAGACACCGCCCGGTCCAGGTCGCCAACGGTTAGAGCGACCGCGCGAATCTCCAGCGCCCGGGCGAAGGCGGAGGCGGCGACCAGCCACAGCAGCGTGCCGGCAAACAGTGCAAAGGCGCGCAAGCGGCATCCGGCCATGTCAGCATGCTCCCGGCAACGCGCGCTGCCGCCGGGCCTCGCGCCATGCCTGCATTGCGGGCCCTCGCCCGGTCGAACCGGATGGGCGGTGCACGACATCGGGCTCATCGGGTCCGCCCTGGAAATCGTCCAGGGCAAGAATCTCGATATGCTCGAACTCGGTGCATTCCAAGACGTCGTACAACTCCATCGTCGTGTCCCCTGGTTATTCGCCGCGCTATTGCGTCGGCGTCACGGTGCCCAGTTTCGGGGACAGAAATCACGGCTTTGTCACGGCGTCCTCAAAGCTTCGTCACGTGCTGGGCGCCCCGTCCCGGTGCATCTTGACCGCCACATAGGGAATGAGCACCGTTACGGGGCGAACTGCCGATGCAACTCCCGGCCGATGCCCATGGGTTAACCCAACGTCTCTGTTGACGACCGTCACCGGCGGCGGCAGCATCCTGCAAAGGGAAGCTAGAGGTTGGTTGTTCCTTTCGGCATATGACACGGTCGTTGATATGGCGCAATCGTTGAAGCCCAACGTATATTCCATGCCCCAAAAAGGCCCGGGCACACGCAAGCTTGCCGTCAGAAAGGGCGGCGCCAACAAGGACAAGCCGGTTGCCCAGTCGCGCATCCTGATCATCGAAGAAGACCAAGGTACCGCCGATTTGCTGATAGCCGAGCTCGCCAAGGCCGGCTACCAGCCGCAACGCGCGCTTTCCGAAAAACAGGCGCTGCGTAGCGCCTCGGAGGTGCGACCCGACCTGGCGCTGGTGGATATCGACCTGCCCGACCTGGGCGGCATCGGCCTCGCCAGGCGCCTGAACGACGAACTTGACGTGCCATTCGTTTTTCTCGGCCACCACTCCGACAGCGCCACGCTAAAGGAAGCCGCCGAGTGCGGCGCTCTGGGATACCTCGTCAAACCCCTGCAGGTCCCGCAGTTGCTGCCTTGCATCGTCGCCGCCTTCGCCAAGGCAAAGGAAATCCGCCAGTTGCGGGAACGCGCGACCAATCTGACCGTCGCGCTCGAGCAGGGCCGCGAGACCAGCATCGCCATCGGCCTGTTGATGGAACGCCATCATGTGGACCGGGATATGGCTTTCGAGGCCCTGCGCGACGAGGCGCGGGCACGCCGCTGCAACGTCCATGAGCTGGCGGGCGATGTGTTGGCGGCAGACGAGCTGCTGAACCGGTTTTCGCGACGATTCCGCCCCGACGCCAAATAGGCCACCGGCCCCCTTCCCGCTAGCGGCACCCGCGTGCCGGCGTCGCCGTCAATGTGAAATTTCGTAAAGTTTCTCGCGTTGTCACCGATATCCCATTCGGAAGTACCCATGCCCGGCGGCTTCGCCCCGCAGGCATTTCTCCGGAGACCGCAACGCCGTCTCCGCCTGATCGGCAGCAGCATCCGTCACACCGCCCAAGCGCCGCGGTGATTCAAGAATAACGTCGGGCCGAGATTCCGCCCGGTTACCGGTAGTCGCACCCGTCTCCCCCGCGCAGACCCCGCGTCGCCCGGGCGGGACATGCGCACGCCATGACTTGAGCACAGGTACGCTCGCGTGGAGCAAACATGAACATCGAAGGTCAGAATTCAGTCAGCGGCCCGGAACAGGGAGTCAAGGCCATGCTGCCGGCGGCCGCCGTGCGTCTGTCGGCCATTGCCGGTGCAGCGCTCATCGTCCTCGCCGGGTCGGCAACCGCACCTGCCGCCGTCGGGGCGCTGATGTGGCTGCTCGGCAACGAGGCCACACTGTGGTGGCAAGCGCGGGCGCGGCGCTCGCAAGCGGATGCAGCAGTGCAGCGCGCCCGGCACGAGGCAGCGGAGGCATTCGCATCGTCCAGGGCCGCGCAAGCGCCCACCGGCCTCGAGGAACTGTGCCTCGGTGCATTGCCGATCTGGTCGCGCGAGGTGGAAAGCATCCGTGCCCAGACGGAGGAAGCCGTTACTCAACTCACCGTCCGCTTCTCGAACATGGCGGAGAAGTTGGTGCACGCCATCCAGGCCTCCGAGCAGGCAACCGGCGACTCCGGCGGGCGACCGGACAATGGTCCTCTGGCCGTCATCGAGCGCTGTGAAGCACAGCTGACCACCCTGGTGGACTCCCTCAAAGCAGCACAGAGCAGCAAGAACGCGACCATTGGCGAGGTGACCGGACTGACCGGCTACACCGAGGACTTGCGCAGCATGGCCTCCCAGGTCGGGGCGATCGCCGAGCAAACCAATCTGCTGGCCTTGAACGCCGCCATCGAGGCTGCCCGTGCAGGAGAGGTGGGACGTGGCTTCGCAGTGGTGGCCGACGAGGTGCGCAAACTCGCCACGGCCGCCGGCGAAACGGGCAAGAAGATGCGCGAGAAGGTGGAGATCATCAACAGCGCCATCGGCACGGCCTCACGCATCTCGCTGAGTTCGGCGGAGCACGACAACAAGGCAATCGACCAGGCGGAGCGCACAGTGCACGCCGTGATCGGCGCCTTCCGCGGCGTGGCAGAGGGCCTCGCGGCCTCCTCCGGCGAACTACGCCAGACCAGCTCGGAGATCAACGGCGACATATCCGAGGTGCTCATCACCCTGCAGGTCCAGGATCGCATGGGGCAGGTGCTGGATCTGGTTCGCAGCCATCTCGAAGCGTTGCGCGAAGAGCTGACCCGACTGCACGCACGCCCGGGCAGCGGCAAGCTCGACGCCCGGTGCTGGATCGGAAAACTCACCGAGGCCTACGCCGCCACCGGACCCAAGCGCATAAGCCGCGGCATCGCCGCGGCCTGCACGAAGACTTCGGAGGTAACGCTCTTCTGACCTCCGCAGGCGGCGCGTCAGCCGCCCTCGCGGAACTCCGGATAAAGCGTCATACCGCCATCCACATACAGCGTCGCGCCGGTGACGTAGTCGGAGTGGTCGGAGGCGAGCCAGACCGCGGCGCGGGCGATGTCGCGCGTCTCGCCGACACGGTAGTAGGGAATCAGCTTGAGCAGAGCCGCTTCCGCCTCCGCCGTGTTCCACGCCGACGTGTTGATCGGCGTCTTGATTGCCCCCGGGGAGATGGCGTTGATGCGGATCTTCGAGCCGGCGTACTCCTGGGCCAGCGTCTTCATCAGCAACGACACGCCGCCCTTGCTTGCCGCATAGTTGGCGTGGCCTGCCCAGGGAATCACGTCGTGCACCGATGACATGCAGATGATCTTGCCGGCCGAGCAGGACAGTTCCGGCTGGACGCCGCGGCGCAGGAATTCGCGGATCGCCTCCCGCGCGCAAAGAAACTGCCCGGTAAGATTGACGTCGATGACGAACTGCCACTGCGCGAGCGTCATTTCGTGGAACGGTGCATCCTTCTGCAGGCCGGCGTTGTTCACCAGGATGTCGATCGAGCCGAATTCGTCGAACATGCGCCGGAACATCGCCTGCACCTGCTCCTCCTTGGCGACATCCGCCTTGATGGCAAGCGCCGAGCCGCCCGCCTCTCGGATATCGGCGACGACCTTCTCGGCACGCTCTTCGCCGCTGACATAGTTCACGACGACGGTCGCGCCGGCCTCGGCAAGCCCGCGAGCGATCGCCTCGCCGATGCCGGAATTGCCCCCCGTCACCATGGCACGCTGGCCATCCAGGCGCGTTTGAGTGATGCTGATCTGATGCATGCGCGCCTCGCAGGGGGCGCAGCTTTCCTTGGGTGCGTTCATGGTCATGTCTCAGCCGACGAAGTGGCGGCGCAATAGATGATCGACGGACAGCTTGCCCGGGCCGTGCAGCACGGTAACCAGCAGGAACAGGCCCCAGTACTGGTGGTCCTTCAGCCCAACTTCCGAAAGATCGGGAAAGGAAATGACGGCGACGATGTTCACTGCGAACAGCGCCAACGCCGCGAGGCGGCCGCCGAGTCCGAGGACGAGAAACACCGGCAGGATCAGCTCGGCTGCCGTGCCGAGGTAGGCGGCGACCACCGGCGGCAGCACGGGCACGACGTAGATCCCATCCTCGAACAGGGACAACGTCGCACTCCAGCTCGTGATCTTGGCCATGCCCGAGCTGAAGAACACACTGCCGACAAGCAGCCGGATACCCAGGTCGAGTAACGGCGTGAGCCACCCCGCGCCGCGCAGCAGGGCTTTCACCGCCGCAACGGTTCTGTTCACCAGGCCGCCGCCTTCGTCGACGCCGCCCGTACGATTCGCTGCAAGATCCATCTCGTCCTCCTGATACGATTGTTCGGTCGCGCAGCCCGCCCGGGGACAAGCGACCCCAGGGCAGGCATTGCTCATGCAGCCACTACTTGCCGCCTGCGCCGCCAGGCTTGGCGTGGGGAGACGTGGTCACGACACCGCCGGCGATCTTGTCGCAGGTACCCTTCGGGACCAGGATCCACGCTTCCTTGTGGTTGTCCACCTTGATGCTGCCGGAGCAGGAGGTCGTGCTGGTGCCGCAGTCGTTCTTGCCTGCCTTGGCGATACCCGCGCACTTTTCGTTGTCGGCCTTCTGAGCCAGGACGCTGCTGCTGCCGGCGGCCAGACCCAGCGCCAGCAGACCTGCGATGGCACCGCGCACGAGTTGATCGGTATTGCTCATGGTTGCTCTCCTTTCACGATGGTTGGCGAAACTGCAGACAGGTTCATGCCCTGTCTGCCCGACAGTATGAAAAGCGGAGATCACATGCCATTCCCCCGAAGATCACTTTTTCATCACGGTGACTGCCCCGGCGCAACGGCCGCCGCGCAATCGCGCGCGTCGCCGACAATGTGCGTTGTCGCGTAGTAACATGAGGGCCGTACTCGGATGCAACGGAGGAATTCATGTTCAAAGCCATTGTCATCGCCGTCGTGGTTCTGATTGCCGCCGTTCTCGTCTTCGCCGCGACACGTCCCGATTCGTTCCGCATCGAACGCACGATCGGCATCAAGGCGCCGCCGGAGAAAGTGTTCGGGTTCATCGACGACTTCCGCCAGTGGCCGGCGTGGTCGCCCTGGGAGAACAAGGATCCGGCGATGAAGCGCACGCTCGGCCAGGTGGCGCGCGGCAAGGGTGCCGTCTACGAATGGGACGGCGACAAGAACGTCGGCCAGGGGCGCATGGAGATCACCGAATCCTCACCGCCGTCGCGCGTCGCCATCAAGCTCGATTTCATCAAGCCCTTCGAAGCCCACAATGCGGTCGAGTTCACGCTTCGCTCCGAGGGCGACACAACCCGCGTCACGTGGGCGATGCAGGGCCCGAGTCCCTATCTGTCGAAGCTCATGGGGCTGTTCTTCAGCATGGATCGCATGGTCGGCGGCGATTTTGAAACCGGGCTCGCCAACCTGAGAACGGCCGCCGAGCGGTAGGCCGTCACGGCTTGGTTACGCTGGTGCCAGAGCGGGCTGCGGGTACTGCGGCCTTGTGCCCATCAGGCGCCGCAGGGAGCGCGTCGTTGCGTTAATGATGGCGCGCGCCTGCGCTGCGAAGTGCTCCACCTGCAAGCTGCGCGGCTCGCCGCACAGGCACCAGCGGCAGAAGTGCTCGCAATTGTTGCTGAACAGGCGATAGCGGTTTTCGCCCAGACGCGAACGCGCGCGGCGCACCACTTCCTGGGGTGCGAACCGCGGGCAGATGCAGGGCTCGATGCGGAAACCGCGGCCGCGAGCGAAGCACTCCAGAGATACCTCCTCGACCGGCCCGCGATGCACCCCGCGGCACAGCCCGGCGTAATGCACCACCCTGCCGCCGCCGACATAGATGCCGTGATGGCTGTAACCCCGGCGCGGCGTCACCAGGTGTGCTCCGATCGGCAGTTCGTCGTCCATGGCTTGCTCCCGTTTCCCCAGTGCCACGATCGCAGTTTCCGACACATGGGTCACGGAGGTGTCACGGGAGGTTCATGGTACTTTCACTTCCGGGCTGCACTTCTGGCCTGCATCGAGCGATGCAGCATGACACCGGGTGGACCGCACATGCATGCCAATGCACAATGAGTCGATCCAGCCGCACACGGCTTGTACGCGCCCGCCACCATGAACCACACCATCGTTGCCATAACCGACCAGCACTTCGCCAGCCTCCACCGCGCCCTCGACATCGTGGCGCGCGAGAAGAGGTACCTGTCGTTCCTCCAGGCGCCGCCGTTCGAGGAGGCGGTCGCCTTCTACCGGCGCAGTATCGACAACGATCTCTGTCACTTCGTCGCCCTCCAGGACGATGTCGTGATCGGCTGGTGCGATGTGTTGCCGACCCACGGTGAGGCGCGGGCGCATGTCGGCATACTGGGCATCGGTCTGGTGCCGGATGCGCGCGGCAAGGGTCTCGGCGCGAAGCTCATGGAAGCGGCCATCGCCAAGGCCTGGGCCAAGGGACTCACGCGCATCGAACTAGCGGTGCGCGCCGATAACCTGCGGGCGAAGGCGCTCTACGAGCGCATGGGGTTTCAGGTGGAAGGTCTGCAACGCCGCGCCATGCTCGTCGATGGCCGGTACCACGATGCCATAGCCATGGCACTGCTGCGTTGAATTGACGACTGCATTGCCCTTGCCCGCCTGGCACCACTACGGTGTGTCCGCTCTATCAGGCTGCTGACTGCTACTGCGGAGTTCAGGCGCCGCGCACCCGCACGCCTGGATGGCGTCCCGTATCAGTAGCGCGCGCCGCGCGTCCCCGTGCGCAGCCGATAGAGCGCCTTGTCGGCGGTGATGAACAACGTCCCGCCATCTTCGCCCCAGGCAAGGTTGCCCGTTGGCACGCCGAGCAGAACGCTGCCCAGATGCGTGCCATCGGCGGCGAAGACATGTACACCGTTCGGCCCGGCGCCCCAAAGGTTGCCGTGGCGGTCCACCTTCAGCCCGTCGGGTGCGCCGCTGCCAGGGGTGACCCAGGGCTTGGCGTCGACGAGGACCCGGCCGCGACCGAGCGTGCCGTCGTCCCGCACGTCATAGGCCAGCCAGGCCGGGCGCTGCGGATCCACGTCGGTGAGGTAGAGGGTGCGTTCGTCGGGGGAGAAGGCGATGCCGTTGGGCGCCTTGATGTCGGCGACGAGCAGCTCCGGCTCGCCGCCCGGCTTGAGCCGGTAGACACCCTGATGGGGCAGTTCCTTGGCCGGGTCGTCGAAGGTGTGCGGCAGCCCGAAGGGCGGATCGGTAAAGTAGAGATCGCCGTTGGACTTGAACACGACATCGTTGGGGCTGTTCAGGCGTTTGCCGTGATAGTGGGAGGCGAGGGTCGTCTTGCTGCCGTCGGCTTCCAGCCGCGCAATGCGGCGATCGCCGTGTTCGGCCAGCACCAGCCGTCCCTGGGCATCGAAGGTCAGGCCGTTGGCGCCCGGCTCGCGCCCCGTAAAGGGTGTGGTGCCCGTGTAACCGCTCGGTTTGAGAAACTCGCTGACACCTTCGCCCAGCTTCCACCTCAGGACGGCATTGTTCGGAATATCGGTGAACAGCAGGTAACCGCCGCGCCGGTCCCATGCCGGTCCTTCGACCCAGGTGAAGCCATCGGCGAGTTTCTCCACCTTGACCTCCGGCGGCACCAGCGCGTCGAAGCGGAGATCGAGCCGCACGATGCTGCCAGGTGTCACATCGGCCGCGGCCGCCATCGCCGTGAACAACAACACCAGCACCGCCTGGACAAAGGCGCCCCGGAACAGTGGGGAACATGCCCGCGTCCTCATTTGCCAACCGCGCACTTCAGGGCCTCACGCCGGGGATATTCAGCCGCATCCGATACAGCCCGCTCTGCGCCGTCAGGTACAGCGTCTTGCCGTCGTCGTCGCCCCATGCCATGTTGTGCGGGTGGCGCGGCGCGATGACGGTGCCGAGATGCTTGCCGGCAGGCGAGAGGATCCACAAGCCGCCCGGACCCGACACGTACAGGTTGCCCTGCACGTCCACCTTGATGCCGTCGATGGCGTCCTCGCCCGGCGCGGCGGTCATGTCGAAGAACACCTCACCCTTGCCCAGCTTGCCGTCGGCATGCACCGGATAGCGCATGACGACCTTGTTCTTCTCGTCCCAGTTGCCGACGTAGAGATGCTTCTCGTCGGGCGAGAAGGCGATGCCGTTCGGCCCCGAGAGATCGCGCGCGAGCAGTTCCACCTCTCCGTGCTTCACCCGATACACGCCGTTGTAGGGCGTTTCTTTGCGCGGATCGTCGCCGAACCTCGGCAGGCCGAAGGGCGGGTCGGTGAAATAGAGCGTACCGTCCGACTTGTATACCAGATCGTTGGGGCTGTTCAGGCGCTTGCCTTCATGGCGCTCCGCAACGACCGTCGTCTTGCCGTCGGGCTCGATGCGGCTGACGCGGCGATTACCATGCTCGTTGACGGTGAGCCGGCCCTGTTTGTCGAGGGTCAGACCGTTGGAGCCTGGCTGCTTGTACTCGGCAATGTCCGCACCCTCATAGCCGCTCGGATTCCTGAACACCGACAGCCCTTCTTTCTCGCTCCACTTGTAAATGGTATTGGCATTGGGGTCGGAGAACAGCAGGTGCCCACCGGGATTTGCCGAGCTCACCCACACCGGCCCTTCGGTGAACTGGAAGCCTTCGGCCAGCTTGAAGATCTTCGGGTTGCGCGGCACGATGGCATCGACGGCCGGGTCCCTGCGCACGACTTCCACGTTCACTTCGTGCGGCGGCACGGCGAGCGGCCCCTTCGCGCCGTCGAAGAACTCGAGCTTGGCGTAGCGCAGGTAGATGTAGTTGGTCGGCGATACTGAGATCGGCCCGTTGATGCCGAATACGGCAAGCTGGATTTTCTGTCCCGGTTTCAGATTGCGTCCGACGACGACGCGGTTCGGCGCGTTCCACCCTCTCACCACCGAGCCGCCGCTCTGGCCCGCAGCCCGCGGCAGCTCACCGTCCACCCAGATCTCGGCGTAGTCGTCCACGGACGTTTCGAACACCGCGGTCGATCCCGCGGGATCGAAGCCGCCAATGCGCCCGGGCACGGTGATGGCGATGCGATACCAGTTGAACGCCAGCCGGCCGTTGGTGCGGCGCCGGTCAAGGGCGGCGGGGTCGACGACCTCCCAGGCGGAATCGTCGAAGTTCGTTCCGCCCGCCTTGGGCGCGTAGTCGTAGGTTCTGACGGCACGATCCCCGGGCTGGCCATCGGCGCCGGCGGCGTAGAACTCGGTCTGGACGATGTGCGTGTCACTGTAGCGCCACTCGCCCTTGACGAGTTGCACGCCCTCGTTGGTGGCCAGATCGATGCTCGCCCGCGGCGCGCCGCTGGGGACTAGCTCGGGCAATTGCGCATTGACACCGGCAACTGCGGCATACAGGGCCATGGCAATTCCGGAACGCTTGATGAGCTGCATGGTGGTTCTCCTGCGAGCGTTCCCGGCTTAATTGGAGATCGGCTTGACGACGAAGTACAGGAAGGGATTGCTCGCTTCCTTGAACCAGTGGGGCGTACCGGGCGGAATGACCACGACATCACCTCTGGCCAGCTGACGGGCGTCGCCGCCCTCGACGGTGGGCGCCCGCGTCTCTCCAGGCGCGATGATCTTCGGCTCGACCAGTCTTCCGCCGGTGACCAGCGTCGCCGTCCCCTCCAACACGTAGATGACGTCGGTCTCGTGGTCGTGCACTTCGACCAACCCGGGCTTCTCGCGCCGGCTGGCGTGCACCTTGTAGCCGTCCACCTCAAGCAGCGGCTCGCCCTTGGCGAAGGCGGCGGCTACCCGCTGACCGTCGAGGTAGGTCACCGGGGCCGTGCGTTGCCGGACCGCGTCGGCGACCGCCAGTGCCTTGGCGCCGGCCAGCGCCAGTTCCTCGTCCTGTTGTGCACTGGCGGCGCCGGAAACACCCACTGCGCCCACCACGTGACCGTCGATCGTGAGCGGCACGCCGCCCTGCAGGGGCGTGAAGAACGAATCCGACAGTGCCACCATCGACGTACGGCCGTTCTTGATGACGTCCTCGAACGCTTTCGTGGGGCGTTTGAACAGGGCCGACGTGCGCGCCTTGCCGATGGAAATGCTGGCGCCGGCGGCGAAGGTGTTGTCGAGGCGCTCCACGGCCACGGTGTTGCCGCCGTCATCGACCACGGCGATGACTCCGCCCGGCGCGTTGACCCGCTTCGCTTCGGCCACTGCGGCGGCGATGACCTTCTTGGCGCCGTCCAGCGTCAGGGCTTTCTTGTCGACTACCTGCGCGTGCGCCGCGGCGGCACCGAGCGCCAGTACCATTGCCATGCCCAGTCGTATAACCCGTTTCATCGATGTGCTCCTTGAAGAATGGAATCGAGGCCGACAGCCGCCACACGGCCGGTCGGCCGTTCGCGTCAGTTGCCGCCCTTGCCGCCAGGTCCGGCGTAGGGCGACGTGGTCACGTAGGCACCGGCGATCTTCTCGCACGTGCCCTTTGGTACCTCGATCCACGCCTCTGGATGTCGATCCTGTTTGACTGAACCGTGGCAACTCGTGGTGCTGGTGCCGCAATCGTTCTTCTCGGCTTTAACGATGCCGGCACACTTCTCCGCCTGTTTCTGCGCCGCCATCGTGGTATCGGCTGCGGCGGAGACGCCCAGCGCAATCAGGCTGGCAATGGCTCCACGGACAACCTGGCTTGACATGCTCATGGTATTGCTCCTTTCACGACGATGGATCGGCGACGGGGTTTCGTCCCATTGCGATGAAGTATGCGAAATCGGTCTGGAGTTTCCGTCACGCGGAGGGAGCATTTTTGTCACGCGCGCCAATGCCGAAGTCCACGAGCACGCAATTGACAATGTGATGACGCAGGAACTGGCCGAGATCGAACTCGCGGTCGACCGCTACCGCCGAGGCGGCCGCGGCACCGACTGCCAGCCCCTCGCTTAGTGCGCGTAACATGGCGCAGTGGCCGGTGCTCAATGGTTCCACAGCAATGCCCTTCGCATCGCGGCGCAGGAGCAGGCACACGCCGCCGGTGCCCAGGTCCACTGCCGGCTCCTCCTGGTACTCGGGCTGATTCACCGCCCAGATGCGATGCACCGGGTAGTCCGACACAAGCAGACGGCACGCCGGATGCAGGTCAAAGTGAAGCGCCTCGTAGTCGCCTTCCGCCACTGCCGCGAGCCTCTCAATGGCCAGTGGCGCATGGTCGGCGCTGTGGAACGACTCGTGCCACAGCCACTCCAGCCGCGCCACGTCGGCCAGATAGACCAACGCGCGGGCCGGCGCAAAGCCCGCCAGGAAGTCGCCGAACTGCCCGCCGTAGCAGTGCACGTCGTTGCTGACGGACGGGTAGTCCCTGATGTACGCGTGCGCGGCAAGGCGAAAGAACGCCTCCCCTACCAGCCGCTCCACGACCGGGTACACCGCACGCAGCGCTTCGCGGTAGTTATGGAAGATGTTGTTGCGGTAGATGTCGAAGCGGTCCTCCGGCGCCATACCGTTGGCGCGGACGAGCGCGAGGACAGGTCCGTCCTCGGCGCTGAAGATGCCATCACGAAATGAGGCCTGGAACTCACGCAGCGAGGGCATGACTCGCTCCCAGGTAGCGCTCGGCCGTGGCCGCTTCCTCCAGCAACACCGAAAGCGCAGGGATGTCGGTATCCCACTCGATCAGCGTCGGCGCGGCGCCGAAGCGCGCCAGCGCGTTGCGATAGAGCGTCCACACGGGCTCGGCCACGCGCTTGCCGTGGGTATCGATCAGAATGCCCTCAAGGCTGTCGAACCCTGCCAGATGGACCTCCTGCACCGCCTCCGCCGGAATGCTGCGCAGATAGCGCAGGGCGCTGAATCCGTGATTGACCGCGGCGACGTAGACATTGTTCACGTCGAGCAGCAGGCCACAGCCGGTCCGGGCTGCCACCGCGGCAACGAATTCCCACTCGTCTATTACCGAGTGGGAGTACTGCAGGTAGCTGGAGACGTTCTCGATCAGGATCTGGCGCCCGAGGAAGTCCTGCGCCTCGTCCACGTGGCGGCACACCACCTGCAGCGCCTCCTCGGTGTAGGGTAGCGGCAGCAGGTCATTCAAACAGCGGCCACCGATGCTGCTCCAGCACAAGTGCTCGGAGACCAGGCCGGGCTCGAAGCGCGCGATCAGGCGCTTGAGCTTGCGCAGGTGCTCGTGATCGAGGGCATCCACGGAGCCCAACGACATGCCCACGCCGTGTAGGCTGAGGGGATAGTGCTGGCGCAGACGCTCCAGGTACCAGAGAGGCTGGCCACCGTCGCCGAAGTAGTTTTCGCTGTGCACCTCCAGCCAGCCGATGTCTGGCAGGGTAGCAAGGATGTCGCGGTAATGAGGCGCGCGCAGGCCGATGCCGGCCCGCGGCGGTATGCCATGCGCGCAGAGCTTGGACTGAACCTTCTCAGCCATGGAGCTGTCTCCGGGGGAACGCGGTTGCGGTGGTGCGGCTCAGGCCAGCTCGGCGAGACCGAAGTCCACGCCGATCATGCCATTGCGCTCAATCAGGCGCGTGACTTCGCCGTCGTCGCCGGCAAAGTCCTCGCACTCCTCAAAGTCGAGGGGATCGCCGAGGCCGTCCGGGAATCCGAGCGGGTGTCGGTTACGGGTGTTCGGGGCTTGGTAACCCACGGTCGTTTGGGCCATGACGGTCTCCTTTTCGGCATCCGGGGCCGTCCGCCGGGCGGGATCGCTTCCGGCTCGCACCTCACGCGTGTCGGAGTTCAGTCTGGTGGCCGAAGGTCACGAGAAAATCACGAAAGGGTCAAAGTTTGGCTGTTCGGCCCGGGACAAGTACCGCGCCGCGCCGGGCGACGAAAAGAAAGTGCCCGGCCGGTCGCGAGCCTGACAGCTCGCGCCGCAGCCGGGCAGGAGGGAGGAGTCTTTCCGTGCTACGTGTTCGGTTCAGGCCGGGTCTTCGCGGTCCAGCACGCCGCCGACCATGCCGCTCAGCTCGATCATGCGCTGGACCTCGCCGGCCTCGCTGTCTTCGTCGGCCAAGGACGCAAACCATGTGCGCAATAGGGCTGGCAGGATGCTCATTTTCTTGTCTCCGGGGACTACGCTCGCAGCATATGCCTTGCAGGCTATGATTTCCATGATCTTTACGGCTTAGGCAAAATGATGTACGTCATCCGCCTACAACGGCGGGCCGGCCGAACAGAAACCCCTGGAACAGGTCGAAGCCCAGCTTCATGCAGCGCAGCGCTGTCTGCCGGTCTTCCACCTTCTCGGCCAGCAGTCGCGCCGGGTAGAGCTTCAACCGCCCTACCAGATCGACCAGCGCCTCATGGTCGAGTTCCAGAATGTCGATCTTGACGATGTCGGCGACCTCTAGCAGCGGCTCGTAGCGCTCGTCGTAGCGGCAGAAATCGTCCAGCGCCAGACGAAACCCGCGGGCCTTCAACTGCCGGCAGCGGCCCACGACCCGATCGTCGATTGCCACCGTCTCCAGCAGCTCCAGCACCACCTGGTCCCGGGGCAGCAACTCGATGGCGCGGCCCATCAGAGTCTCTGCGTCCACATTGACGAAACCACGGCAGGGTCCGAGCACCGTGCGAATGCCCACGCGCCGGAAGGCGGCGTCCATCAGCCTCGCCGTCGCCACCGCACCGTCGCTCACACCGGCCTGCAGGCATTCGGCGGATTCGCGGTAAAGCAGCTCGTAGGCGACGACGTTGTGCCGGCGGTCTAGGATCGGCTGTCGTCCCACGAAGATCTCGGCGGCGCGCATGGCCGGCTCCCCCGCTCACTGGTGCATGCCGTGCGGATCGCCGCACGCCAGGACTTCCAGATTGCCCGCCCGGGTGTCGCAGCCGGCGCAGCGCAGCTCGCGCTTGACGGACACGGTCCAGGTCCAGCCGCCGCAGCGGCCGCAAGCCCAGATCTGGCGCTGCTGGGCCGAATCCACGGCCTGCTGCCGGCGCTTGCGGTAGGCATCGAGCTCGATAATCCGGTCCATGGTCGCCCTCCTCGATCTGTGCTGCGACAATTGCAGTATCCGTTCAATGAGTCACGGCTTTGTCACGGAGAGTTCACGCTTTCGTAGCGAATACGCGGACCAGTGCCTGGGTGGATGCAGCAGGGCTGCGGGGGCCGTCTGGCCCCAAGCAAGAGCGCCCCAGAGCGCGCAAACCATACGGGGGACGGCTCCACCGCCGCACCCTCGCTCCATCCAGCCTTGGCCGCATCTCCCGTTCGTCGCAGCAGCATGGAAACGGACAGCCGGTGGCGGATTCCGACGCCACTTCGCATCGATCTTGCTTATTCCGGGTAAGATTACGGCGAGGTCATCCATCATGAAAATCAAACTACCCAAATTCTCCAAGCGCATTTACGTCGCGTACCTCATCTTCGCCATCGCCGCCGTCGTCGCCGTGGTCGGATTCGTGGTTTTGATCCAGCGCCAGCAGGATATTGCCTTCAAGGCCCAGGTCTATACCCTGGAGCGCACCACCGAGGCCCTCGCGACGCACATCGCCGCTATCGTGCGCGCGGCACTGGGTGCCGCGCCGGACAAGCAGGCCGTGGCAGCGGTGCAGGATCTGATAGACAGCTACCAGGTGCTGGGGGACGTGTTCAACGTGCGGGTCAGCCGGGCCGATAACTCCGTCGTTGCGGCCGTTCGGCGCAAGAACCTGGAGAAGCCGGAGGGGCTGGCTATCATGCATGCGGCGTTCCAGGGCAAGCGCGGCGCCTCCTATGAAACGGTAGACGGGGTGCGCAATTTTTGTGTCGCCGTGCCCATTCAACTGGGCGGCCAGAACTGGGGCGCGGTGGTGCTCTATCGCAACCTGGAGCCGACCTATAACACGGTGCGCACGGCGAACCGGCGCATCGTCTGGGTGACATCGCTTACTTTCATCGCCCTGATCGCCTCCATAGGCGGCCTGCTGTGGCTAGCCACGATCGAGGTGCGGCGCGCCCGCGAGGCAGAAGCCAAGCAGTCGCGCCTGGCCTTGATGGGAACCATGGCTACGAGCGTTGCCCATGAAATCCGCAATCCGCTGAATTCGCTCAACCTGTCCATCGAGTACATGAAACGCCGCGCACGGGGCGGCGGTGCGAAGCAGGAAGGAGCCGCCGATCTCGCCGACGACCTCGCATCCATGCAGCATGAGGTGCACCGGCTCGAGCAGGTGGTGCGCGATTTCTCGGATCTGTCACGCGAGCCGCGCATCGAGCCGCAACGCGTGTCCCTGCGCAGTGCCATCGAGCATGTGCTGAAGCTTTTCCAGCCCATGGCGCAGCAGCAGGGGATCCGCCTCGAATCGCAGTTGCGCGACGGCGACGCGCTGGTGGACGTGGACCTGCAACGCATGGAACAGGTCCTGATAAATCTGGTGAAGAACGCGATCGAGGCTACGCCCGCCAAGGGTACCGTCGGCGTCCGCACGGCAAAGCAGGACGCGCACCTGCTGATCGATGTTTCCGACACCGGCAAGGGTATCGCGCCCCACGAGCAGGCACTCATTTTCGAGCCGTTTCACTCCACGCGCAGCCACGGGCTGGGTCTCGGCCTGTTTCTGAGCAAGCGATTGGTCGAGGCGCACCGCGGCGCGCTGACCATGACCTCTCTGCCGGGCTCGGGCACCACCTTCCGAATCTCGCTCCCTGCGGCCGCAGGCTAGGATCTCCGGCATGGGCGAGCGGGTAGTGCGCATTGCCATCGTCGAGGACGATGCCACCCAGGCCAGGCAACTGAAGAAGATCCTCGATCTGGAAGGCTTCCGCGCCTCAACCCACGACAATCCGATCGCCGCGCTGGCCGCCTGGGAGCAGGAGTTTCCCGATCTCGTGCTGTCGGACCTGCGCATGCCGGGCATGGACGGCATCGCACTCGCCGAGCGCATGGGCAAGGACCATCCGGGCGTGCCCGTGATTCTCATGACCGCCTTTGGCTCGGTGGACACGGCCAAGCAAGCGCTCAAGCACGGCGCCTTCGACTATCTGCTCAAGCCACTCGACGTCGACGAACTGCTGCTGACCATCCGCAAGGCGCTGCAGGCCAATCAGCTGCAACAGGAGAACACGGCGCTCAAACGGCAGCTCAAGCACCAGTACCAATTCGACCGCGCCATCGGCAACGCACCCGCCTGGCTGCGGGTGATGGAGACCGTCTCGGCAGTCGCCGACAGCGAAGCGGCCGTGCTCATCCTGGGCGAGAGCGGCACCGGCAAGGAACTGGTCGCGGAAGCGATTCACGCCCACAGCGCGCGTGCCGCCGGCCCGCTGGTGAAGGTGCACTGCGCCGCGCTGCCGGAGAGTCTGCTCGAGTCCGAGCTGTTCGGCCACGAAAAGGGGGCATTCACCGGCGCCGCCGCCGCGCGCAAAGGGCGCTTCGAGGAAGCCCATGGCGGTACGCTGTTTCTCGACGAGGTAGGCGAGATCGCACTGCCCGTCCAGGTGAAGCTGCTGCGCGTGCTGCAGCAGAAGACCTTCGAGCGGCTTGGCTCGAACAGTACCATTAAGGCCGATTTCCGCCTCATCGCCGCCACCAATCGCGACCTGCAGGCGGAGGTCAAGTCGGGGAACTTCCGCGAGGACCTGTACTACCGTCTCAACGTCATTCCCATACCGCTGCCGCCGCTGCGTGCGCGCGAGGACGACATTCCTGTATTGGCGCAGCATTTCCTGGCCAAGTTCAGGACGTTGAACCGCAAGGATGTCGTCGACATCTCGCCGGTGGCGATGGAACGGCTCAGACGCTATCCCTTCCCCGGCAACGTGCGCGAGCTGGAGAATCTCATCGAACGCTGTGTCGTGCTCTGCCGCACCGCGCAGATTGAATTGACCGATCTGCCCGAGTACGTGCGTGATATGCCCGGCGGGACTGACGCCGCGGCGTCGGACCCGCTGACGAGGCTATGGCGCGGCGAGCTTGGCCTGGATGCGATCGAGCGTTGCATTATTGAAGAGGCCATGCAGCGCGCCCGCAATGTCCAGACCGAGGCCGCGCGACTGCTCGGCATCAGCCGCCGCACGCTCCAGTACCGGCTAGAAAAACACGGGCTGCTCAAGTCCGACTAGCTTCGCCCTGCCCGGGCTCGTGCAGGCGCCGTCGCCATCGCGCCCCATTTCGTGCACACGATCCCCGTCTCGCCCCTGATTGCGTGACGCTCGTCACGTTTTGCGCCTGGCATGCAATCTGCTGAAAGGCTGTCGTCGCCAATCCCGAGCGCATGGTGACAACCCAATCAACCCGCAACAGGAGAGAGACATGAACGCAGCAAACATCGCACGCCTCGCCATAGGCGCCACCGTCGCCCTCGCCGCTCTGCACCCTGCCCTGGCAGATGAAGCGCCGGCGAAGTTCCAGAACGGCGTCATGGTGGATGGCAAAGGCATGACCCTGTACACATTCGACAAGGATGTCGCCGGCAGCGGCAAGAGCGTCTGCAACGGCCAGTGCGCCGCGGTGTGGCCGCCGCTGGCTGCCCCTGCCGGAGCCAAGCTCGTCGGCGACTTGAGCGTTGTCACGCGCGACGACGGCTCGCAGCAGATCGCCCACAAGGGCCGCCCGCTGTATCTGTATCTGCCCGACCAGAAACCGGGTGACACGACTGGCGACGGCTCCGGCGGCGTGTGGCATGTGGTCAGTGCCACTGGATCGGCCGCTCCAAGCAAGCCCGCCGCGGCCGCCGGCGGCTACAGCAGCAACTACTGATCCGCGACCGGCGGGCAGGAAACGCACGTCTGCCCGCCGTGCATACGCACGTACGTGCCGAGTCTCCGCTCGGCGCGCCTCGACCTCTCCCGCCGAGCGCCTGCTCGCCGTACTTCATCCTCCACCCTGCCCATTCACCCGGGTTGAAGCGCGGCACGATCTGGCCGACAATGGGCCGCCGTGCAGGGTAGTCGGGTTGGCGCATCCGTATTCGATCGCCCGTGCTCGAAGACGCACGGCGCACTGACCGAGCCGCTGCGGCCTCGTCCGCCGCCACACGAAAGCATACCGAGGAGGGAACAGGTGAGTCTGCGCGTCAAAGCGATACTGCCCGTGGCGCTGGTCGCGCTGTCGATCCTGGCATACCTGCTCTGGATCGCATCGCCGGAGCCAACGGCATCGCAGGAACCGGCGCGTCTGATTCCCGTCGTCGGCGCCGGGTTGGTGCTGCTCCTTGTGGCCGCGGCCGCGACCTTCGAGTTCCTCGTGGCACGGCCATTGGCGAGACTCGGCGCTTCTGTGCGTGGGCTGTTGGATCGCTCGCCCGATGTCGGCGCAGGCGAGCACGGCAGCGACGAGATCGGGCAGCTCACCGCCACGACCGAAGCGCTGAAGCTGCAACTGGCGACACAGCGGTCGGATTTGCAGAAATCGGCCGAGCAGCGCCAGCAACTCGAGGCGGCGCTGCGACTGAGCGAAGAGCGCTACACCCTGGCCGTGCGCAGCGCCAACGACGGCATGTGGGAGTGGAACCTGCAAACGGATCAGATGTACTTCTCGCCTCGCTGGAAGAGCATGCTCGGATTAAGCGAGGACGACATCGGCAGCCATCGGGACGACTGGCGCCGGCGGGTGGCGGGCGACGACCTTTCCGAAGTCGAGGCGGCATTTGGGGCACACCTGGAAGGACGGACCGAACGCTTCGAGTACCAGTACAGGCTTGTGCACAAGAACGGCGAGCCACGCTGGATACTTTCCCGCGGCGCGGCGCTGCGCCATGCCAGCGGCAAACCCTATCGCATGGTCGGTCTGGATACCGATATCACGGCCCTCCGGCGTATCGAAACCATCCTGCACGAGATCGCGCGGGGGACTGCCGGCGATTGTGGCGATGCGTTTTTCCGCGCGATGGTGCGCCATTTCGCCCGCGCCCTGAATCTGCCCTGCGCCTTCATTACCGAGTGTGCGGACTATCCGACCTCGCGATTGCGCACGCTGGCGTTCTGGAGCGACGGCAGCTTTCACGACAATTTCGAGTACGACCTGCCGGGCACACCATGCGAGGCCGTCGTGAAGGGCGGATCGACTTGCTTCCACCCCAGAAACGTGGGTGTCGAATTCCCGGTGGAGGCCGGCTACGAGGGCTACGTCGGCGTGCCGATCATCGGCAGCGACAGGCGCGTCATAGGCCATCTGGCCTTTCTCGACCGCAAACCGATGGGCGAGGACGTGCTCGTCGATGCCATCTTCCGCATCTTCACCGCTCGTGCCGCAGCCGAGATCGAACGCAAGCAGTTGCAGGCACGCGTCATCGGCATGGTCCAGGCATTCTCCGGCATCCGGGGTGAGGAATGCTTCCAGGCACTGGCGAAGGGTTTTTCCGAACTGATGAACGTGCGCGAGGCAATCGTCACCGAGTGCATTGACAAACCCCACAAGCGTCTGCATGTCCTGGCGTGGTGGCGTGACGGCCGAAGCGAACCGCAAGTGGCGTACGATCTGGAGGGCTCGACCTGCGAAGAAACTATCAATGACGGACGGATCTGCTTCTACCCGTCCGGGGTGGGCGAGCGTTTCCCGCCCGCCAGACCCTTCGATCGCGAATCCTACATCGGGGTGCCCTGCCTGGATTCGGCGGGCAAGGTCATCGGACACGTTGCCTGCTTCGACAACAAGGCACTGTCCCGGGAACTGCCGGAGGAGGCCATCCTGCGCCTGTTCGCCGATCGTGCCGCCGTGGAAATCGAACGCCAGCGCCTGGCGCAAGCGGATCAGCTTGGGGTCGCGCGACGCGCCTCGTAACCGCTACTTCGGCGCCGGCGCCCGTTCGAGGCCGGACATCCGTGCACCAGGCCCCAGACTGCGCGTCTTGAACCAGCCGGTATTCATCTCCAACGCATAGCGGGCGGGCCGCTTGGCGCAGTGGTTGTCCTCGGAGTGCGGCTGCATGTCGGCAACGTTGATGATGGCGCCCCGATCGTCCAAGAACGCGACGCTAAGCGGAATGAAGGTGTTGCGCATCCACATGCAATGCGTTGCTGCATCGGGGAACACGAACAGCATGCCGCGATTGGGTGCCAGGCTGCGGCGAAACATCAGCCCCTCAGCGCGCGTATCGGCGCTGGCGGCCACCTCTGCCTCGACGCGATGTATGCCGAACGACAGCTCGATTGCAGCAGCGCCTGTCTGCGCTGCGGCGGTGGTACACACGAGACAGCCGAAGATACAGGTTGCTAAGCGCATACGTTCATCCATGCGGTGCGCACTGCCGCGACATTCGAGACGATGGAGTGGCAAGCCTGGGGTTGCCCGCAACGCGGGCGCCAGGGACCGCAAGACTAGCACGGGGTACCTCGCGCGTCATGCCTGCACTGGAAACGAAAAAGGGCGGGAGTCATCCCGCCCTCTGCTGCATTTCCCGCGACCGAAATGCTCTGGCGCGCAGCGCGTGTGTTATTGCCCGACCGCGACGCCCTTCGTGGGTACGGTCGCAAGAGTCCTACCGGTCTTTTTCGTTGCAAGACTCTTTCTGCTCGTCCTAGGGGCAGCCGCGCCGCCCTCCTCCTCGTCGGCCGCGACCGCCACGGCCCCGCCGGGCTCTGCCACGCCCCCACCAGCACCGGGATAGGCAGGCACGGGAACGTAACCGCCACCCTGAAACATGATCGCCTGGGCCGCGCCTGCCGGCTGGGCGGCAGCGCCGCCGGCGGTCGGGGCAGCCGGCGCGGTAGGCACGGCTGCTGCCGCCCCGGTGTTTGCCGCTCCTCCCGTCGGAACCCCCAGACCGTGGCCGAGGACGGGCGACGCCACGCAGAAGCTGGCAATCAGTGAAAACAGTGCTTTGTTCATCTCGAATTCCTTTGCCGTCATGACGATCTAATTGAAGAATCTCTCCGGCCCCTTCCATGCCGCCGATGCTACCGCCTCGGGCTGGTCCGCAAGAGCCGGCGATATGTCATTTTCGCTCCTCCAGAGCGAGTTGTCTGCCGCCGCTAGGTATTAAGCCTAATAGCGTAAGAGCCCGCCGACCAAGGCAATATTGCCGCTTCCTATCCCGGCGTAGCGCCGCAACGCGGTCCCGAACGTCCTCGGCGCCGGTTCAGTCGGTGATCACCTGAAACAATCGACGGTTGCCGCCGGTGAGGCGGCAGATGCGGCACAGGCCAGTGTCGCCGTCCGGTTCTGTCGCTTCGGTGGCCACTTGCCGGTACTCGACGCCGCAGCCCCGGCAGCGCCGGCTGAGCAACTCCAGCCGCACCCGGGCCACCCTTGAGCAACGGTTCAGGACCATCGCGCCGTTCTCGCAGACGTCCCGGCATAGCCCGCAGCCGGTACAGAACTCGGCCCGGACGCGGTAGGCGAGCCCATCGTCCGTCCGCTCCTCCGCCAGCGCCCCGGTGGGGCAGATGCGCACGCACGCGTCGCAGGCGATACACCGCCGTTCATCGAATTCCGGCGCCCAGAGAAAGATCGCTTCGGCCGAACCGCCCGGCAGTTCGGGCGTAGGCAATGGAGACTGCGCGCGGCTCATGTCGGCCTCGCCGACGACACATTGCAGCGCTTCGGCGATTCCTGTGCGCAGGAAGCGGCGGCGTTCCGGCCGCACAGCCATGGTCTCGAGGGTCGCGTCGCGTGCCCGGCGCCATTGCGCGAGCGTATCGTAGCGCACATCGAGGGACGGCAAGCCACGCGAGCCAACCACATCGTTCGCCGCGGCGACGTTCGATTCCAGGCGATGCGTACCATCGCGCGGGCATTCGGCGCAATCTCTACGGACGACATGCAGACGGCGCACGCCGCGTCCGTACGCGTCCAGCAGCGCACGCTCGCCGACACCATGCAGACAGGGTATGACGCCAATCTCGCCGAAGGGCGCCACGCGCTGACACGCGGCAAAAGCGGCGGTCTCGCCTGCGACGACAAGACCGTAGATCGGCGCAAGGGCACGCTGCGGGCACGCCGCCGCGCAAATACCGCAACCGTCGCAGCGTCGGGCATCGATGCCGAGCGAATCCTCCTCGACGACCCACGCCTGCGCCGGACAGGCGTCGGCACAGCGCCGGCAGCTCGCCGCTGGCGCCAGACTGTGCACGCAGCGTGCTGCGTCCACCTCCGGCGGGGGCAAGGCTTTCAAGCCGCCGCTGCGGCTCAACCAGGCGAGCAGGTTCTTGGTGCGCCGGGATGCCATGCCGCGTGAGAATGCACTCGTCGCGTCGTGCGCGCGAACTTACCAGCTAGGCCCGCTTCCGGGCAGGAAGGCGATGGGCGCTGGCACCGGCTGGCGCTTCGATCGGCAGCGTTCCTCCACCTCCTCGCGTGTCGGCCGTGGCTCGTCCAGCACGCTCGCAAGCAGATCGCGCACCTGCTCGCAGTAGGCAGCTGTGAGCATTGCGAGGGCGGCATAGAACGCCGTGTCGCAGCGAGCCGCGACCCGCGCTGCAAAGTCGCCGAACCAGCGCAGCAGGTGCTCATCCATGAGGGCGGCCAGCCCGCGCAGGTCCTGTTGTGATGCCGCTTGACGCAGCAAGTGTGCGAAGAACTGCAGTTGCAGGAGGAAGTGATCATCGGCACGGTGACGCCAGTCGGCCGCCGTCAGACCGTGGGCGGCGTACAGGGCGCGCAGCTCGAACATGGCTTCCTGGTATTTGAGGTGATCGTCGCTCAACCACACGGACTCGTAGGGCGAGGCGCCCAGAGCGGCATTGAGATAAATGCCGGCGAAATCCGCTGCCAGCTCGTCGATCAGCGCCTCGTCGGGTGATTCAGGCAACTCGCCGAAGGCGGCACGCATCATCGCCCAAGCCTCGCGGGCGGTGCCGGTGGCAGGCAGCAAGCCGAGGTTGTCGGGGAAACCGAACTCGCGCAGCGTGGACAATACGCCAACATCGAGCTCCCGGTCGTGAAGGGTGGCCAGACTGTCCAGATCCTCGGCGATCGCCTCGGCGAGAACCGGATCGATGGCAGCGGCATTCATCACGCACCCTCCTCAATTCTGCCCTTGCCGTGGGCGATGAACGCGATGGAAGGCCTGGTGAGGGCGGGATTGGCCATGTTCTTCACGCAGGTCACCGGTTTGTCATTGGCACCGATGACAGGCGTCTGATAAGTGCCGGCAAGCAGTTGGTCGATGGGGCCGATGTCGAGCACGCGCATCATGCAGGCAGACACGCAATAGGGTTTGCGGCCGGCGTCGAGTTCATCGACACACATATTGCACTTCTTCACCGTCCTGTCGGTCGGATCGTATTGCGGCGCGCCATAGGGACAAGCGGCTTCGCAGCGCCGACAGCCGATGCACAGGGTGGAGTCGATATCGACGACGCCGTCCTTCTGGCGCTTCCAGATGGCACCGGTCGGGCAGGTCGGCAGACAGGCCGGCTCGGCGCAGTGATTGCAGGACATATTTACCTTGTAGGCAAACACGTCCGGGAAGCTTCCGCCTTCCACGTACATGACGCGGCGGAAGCGCGGGCCCGGCGGCAGGCCGTTTTTGTCCTTGCAGGCGATCTCGCAGGCGCGACAACCGATGCAGTCCACGTTGTGGTGGATGAAGCCGAGCTGCATGTCCGGCACGACCGGGACATAGGTCGTCGCCTTCTTCTTCTTGATCGCCTGCTTGATCTGCTCGCGATTGTGCTCGTCCGCCTTGGCCATGGGATGTCCGTCGATAAGTTCGGTCGGCGCCGATCAATAGTCGCGCCGGAAAACATGGGAGCGCGCCGTCGCCAGCATGTCCCAGCCGGGTTTGTGCGCGAGCTGTGTCTTGCGCACATTCACGAGCACCGTGTTGTAGGCGAATGCGCCGGCCGGGCTCGGCGCGTCGAGGGTAAGGAAATCGGGATTGCCGGCACGATCGATGCCCTGATCGTCCAGATCCATCCACGCCCCTTCGTGCAGTACCGCCACGCCAGGCAGGCAGCGCTCGGTGACATAGGCCGGCACGACGCACCGGCCGCGCTCGTTCCATACCTCCACGATGTCGCCAGTGGCGATGCCCAGCCGGGCGGCGTCGGCGGCGTTCAGCGTCACTTCCTGCTGGTAGGTCTCGCGCAGCCAGCCGATGTTGTGGAAGATGGAATGCGTGCGCCAGCGCGGGTGCGGGCTGACCAGGTGAAAGGGGAACTCCTTGGTCTTCGGGCTGTTGAGCGACTCGAAGGGTTCAATCCACTTGGGGATGGCCGGAATCGGATAGCCGTACTGGGTTTTGGTCCAGTCCGTGATCTTGGCCAAGGTGGTGGAGAAGATCTCGATCTTGCCGGAAGGCGTGGGAAACGGCTCGCCGTCTTCGATCTGCTCCTGAAAGGCAACCCAGGGACTCTCCAGCTCGAACTTGTAGACGCCGCGCCGCTTGAACTCCTCCCAGCTCATCTCCACTTCCTGGTGCTTCATCACCCGGTTCTCCCACCAGGCCTTGAGGTAGGCCTCGTCCACGGCGTCCGGATCGTCGAAGTAAGCGCGGGTGGCGCGGGGATTGTAGCGGCGGCCGAAGTCCTTGAGAGTGGGGTCGAGCTTCTCCAGCCGATAGGCCAACTCGGTGAACACCTGAAAGTCGGTCTTCGATTCCCCGAGCGGCTCGATCACCTTGGGCCTGTGTATGTAGTAGTGGCCCTTGTACCAGGGCAGCGCCACATCCTGACGCTCAAAGTGCGTGGCGATGGGCAGCAACACGTCGGCCCACAGCCCCGAGGGCGTGATGGTCGAGTCGGCGCACACGACGAGTTCCAGCTTCTGTATGGCCTCGATCTGCTTGTTGATATGCGTGAGCTGGTTGAACCAGTCCGAGCCATGCCACCAAATCGCCTTGATGTTCGGGATGAGTCCGTCGAGCTGGTCGTTGCGCGGCCAGCAGCCGATTTCCTCGCGCTTGACGTTGGGATAGTTGAGCACGCAGTGCGCCCAGCGGTCGCTCTTGATCGAAGCGAACCAGACATTGGCAAACTCATCGTAGGGATAGGCAACGCTCTCCGGATGCCAGGCCTTGCCCACGCCCTCGGCGCAACCGCCGAGCACGCCGATGTTGCCGGTCATCGCCTGCAGGGCGGCGGCCATGCGGTTGTACTGCTCGCCGTAGGCGTTGCGCCCTGGCGCCCAGCTCGCCTTGAGCGCGGCCGGCTTGGTCGTGGCATACATCTGTGCGAGCTTGCGGATGTCCTCGGCCTTGACACCACAGATCGCTTCGGCCCACTCGGGCGTCTTGGGCGTGTTGTCGTACTTGCCGAGGATGTAGTCCTTGAAGTTCTCCTTGTCCTTGTGGTCGACCGGCATGGTGCCCGCGTCCATGCCCAGGCAGAAGCAGTCGATGAACCTCTGGTCCTGCAGGTTGTTGGTGAAGACGTGGTACGCCATGGCCGCGAGCATCGCAGCATCGGTGTTGGGCCGGATCGGTATCCACCAGGCATTGTAGGTGGCGGCCGAGTCGGTGTATTGCGGATCGACGACCACGAACTTGCAGCCCCGCTGCTTGGCCAGGCGCATGTAGTAGAAGGTGTTGCCGCCGTGGAAGGTGTAGGCCGGGTTCCAGCCCCACATGATGATCAGCTTCGAATGCGCGAAGGCATCGTCCTCGTTGCCGTCCTCGATGGTACCGAAGGTCATGCGCGAGGAGAACGTCGTGCCCTGGTAGGAGGGCACCGACCAGGAGTTGGTGCGGCAGCCGAACATGCCGAGGAAGCGCGCCAGCAACCCTTCGATCTGATCGGACTTGTGCAACACGCCGTAAGAGGTGCCGGCATAGGCCTGGTCCAGGATGGCGGTGGGACCGTACTTCTGCTTTAGCTCCACCATTTTTCCGGCGATGTGATCCAGTGCCTGATCCCAGGACACGCGCTTGAACTTGCCCTCGCCGCGCACGCCCGCGCGCATCATGGGATAAAGCAGCCGCTCGGGCGAATAGATGCGCGCGCGGTAGGAGCGCCCGCGCAGGCAGGCGCGCAGTTGCGGCACGGCCTCGGTGTCCATGCCGTAGTGCCCGTCTGCCTGGTAACTGCCGTCGTCCGTGGACAGGCGCACGATGACGTCGCCCTTCTTGTGTGCCACCAGCATATGGCGCGCACCGCAGTTGTGGTCGCAACTGGTGACCACGGTGGTGAGTTGGTCATCGCGCGGATAGGGTTCGTAGGCGAAGGCACGCGCCTCCTTGCGCGCCGCCAGCGTCACCAGGCCGCCCGCGGCCGCTGTGGCAGACACGCCGGCAACGCATTTCATGAAGCTGCGCCGCGCGGGATTGAGCAGGGCCGCGATGGCGTCGCCGGCTATCTTGTCAGAGGGATTCATAGGGGTGGCAGGGTTGCGGTTCAGGGCGGCTCAGCGCTCGGCAGTCGGGCCCGCGGTCGCGGTACGGAAGCGCGCCTCTGACGCGACGGGCCGACCCTTGGCCCAGTCGGGAACCTGCTCCGGCATCCCGGGCCAGGCATGGCGCGAGTACGGATAGGCGATGCGATACCAGGCGCGGCCACCGTGGCAGCCGTAGCAGGCATCGGAACCGCTCTTGCCCGTCTCCTCGATGGCCGACGCGTTCAGATACGTCACCTGATGCCGCACGGTGCGGATGGCGGCGTGGCAGACCAGACAGTCGTTCTGAAATGCCTCTTTTGTCTCCTCCCACGGCCCGGGCAGACCCATGTTCTGCCAGCTCATTTGGCCGTGGCATTTCAGGCATGTAGCCTCGGGATCGACCTGCTTGCGCAGCGTGAAGCCGGCACCAGTGCTGCTCGGCGGGTTAGGCGCTTCCTCACGCGGATCGTGCCCCTGGTGGCAGGTATTGCACCGAAGATTCATCAGGCGCCTGGCAAGCGGCGTCACGAGATGCCGACGATGAAAAGTGTCCTGCTCGCCATCGTAGGTGCCCAGCAGCTGGTACCAGGCTTTGACCGCCTGTGCATTCTGGCCTGCGGGCGAGCGGCCGCGCACCTTGTCCGAGAGCACCTCCTGATGGCAAGCAAGGCATTGCTCGTCGCGTGCGGTGTCGATGGCCGGTTTGAAATGCAGCGGACTGTAGGCGGCACGCAGGTAGTCGGGGCGTGCCGGGGGCGCGTCGGCCAGCGCCTGCCCCGCCATCATGCGCGGCGCACGGGAAGCCTGATGCGCGACGAGCACACCGCACGCCAGGGCGCCGGCGATCATGATCATCACGAAGAGGGCGAGTGTGCCGTTCTTCATCGCCGCGTCCGCACGCTCGGCGCTCCTGTCATCGCCGTTCGTCGTTCCGGAGTCCGTGCGGCCGATGGTGCCAGCCGCGCAGGTCGTATCGATCCGTCATTCCGGGCAGCATGAACGGCGTATACCAGCCACCCTGGTCGTCGACGAAGCGCAGTCCGGTCGTCGGCTCACCTATGCCATACACCGCCCGCTCGCGCCAGCCCGGCGGGCGTGCTGCTGCCGTGAGCGTCGGGACCGCGGCCGGACGCCGCGACGGATCTAGTCCGGCGACAAATTCCGGCGGTGCCGTGTCGCTGCCGGCACCGACCGGAGATGCAGTTGCCGCAGTCAGCATGAGAAACGTGAGAAACACTGCCCGGTGCGCGGGCAAGGTCGTCGTCTTGAGTCGGCGTGACATCGCGGCGGGGGCATCTAAGAAGGAGAGACTGTTTCTAAATGATCGCAGCGGCGATTTTATTGATTTCCGTCAACCTTCAAAGATCATCGGCTCCGGCCTCGCGCCACTGCCCAGGCGGCAGTTCGTCGATGGTCCACGGTCCGACGCCGTGCCGAATAAGGCGCAGCGTCGGATGCCCGACCTTGGCAGTCATGCGTCGCACCTGTCGGTTCTTGCCTTCGCGCAATTTGATCATGATCCAACTTGTCGGGATGTGGCGGCGCACGCGGATGGGCGGAACACGCGGCCACAGTCCTTGCGGCTCGGGCATTGCCCGTGCGATGCACGGGCGGGTGACGAACTCGCCCAGATCCAGCCCGCGTTCGAGGGCGTCGAGCGACGACACCGCCGGCACGCCCTCCACCTGCGCCCAGTAGGTTTTGGCGAGCTTGTGCGCCGGATCGGCAATGCGCTGCTGCAAGCGTCCGTCGCCGGTGAGCACGAGCAGGCCCTCGCTGTCGGCGTCGAGACGCCCGGCCGGGTAGATGTCGGCCATCGGCAGGAAGTCCTTGAGCGTCGCGCGCCCCGGCGCCGGCCGGAATTGGGTCAATACGCCATAAGGTTTGTTGAACAGGATAACCCAGGCCATGCCCGGATCAGGCCGCGGGTGAGACCGCAACCGGGACCGCCTCTGCACCATGCCGAAGTGTCTGCCCGGCTTCGGGCTGCGCATACATTCGGCAGAAGCGCATGGCCTCGGGATACGGAAAGAAGTCCTCCAGGTGTCCGGCGCTGATCCTCTTCTGGGTCTCTCGCCAGAACGCCGGCGAGAGCAGGTCGCGGTGGTATTTCATGAAGGCGGTGCGCACCTTGGGCGAACCAAGCAGGAAGGTTGCGAATTCCTCGGGGAAGACGTCGTTCTTTGCCACGGGGTACCAGACCTCGCCGGACATCTCCAGTTCCGGCGTGGGCGCATCCGGGATCTTGCGGAAATTGCAGTCGGTCAGGTATTCGATCTCGTCATAGTCGTAGAATACGACCCGGCCGAAGCGTGCCACGCCAAAGTTCTTCCATAGCATGTCGCCGGGAAAGATATTGGCCACCGCAAGCTCGCGTATGGCGTTACCGTACTCGAGGACCGCCTGGTCCGCCTGCTCGGGGGTGGCGGCGTCGAGAAAGATGTTCAGCGGTTCCATGCGCCGCTCGATATATAGGTGCTTGATCACCAGGGTGTTGCTTTCTTCCTCCAGCACGGACGGAGCAAGCCGGCGCAGTTCTTCCAGCAGTTCCTGGCTAAAGCGCGCCTTGGGCAGGGCCACATCCGAGAACTCCAGAGTGTCGGCCATGCGCCCAACGCGGTCGTGCCGTTTCACCAGAGCGTACTTCGCCTTCACCGTGGCGCGGTCTACTTCTTTCGGTGGCGGGATGACATCCTTGATCACCTTGAACACGTACGGATACGAAGGCATGGTAAACACGAGCATCACCATGCCGCGGATACCGGGCGCGATCATGAAGTTGTCGCGCGAGTGCCGCAGATGGTGCAGCAGATCGCGATAAAACATGGTCTTTCCCTGCTTACCCAGGCCGAGCATGGTGTAAAGCTCGGCCCTCGGCTTGCCCGGCATGACGGAGCGCAAAAACTGCACATAAGCCGACGGCACGTCCATGTCCACCATGAAATAGGCGCGACTGAGGCTGAACAGGACGAAGATGCGCTCGGTGTCGAGCAGGATCGTGTCGAGGTACAGACGCCCGTCGCCGTCGTGCAGCACGGGCACCGCGAAGGGGTATTCATTGTTGCCGTTCACCGCCTTGCCGATGACATATGCCGCTTTGTTGCGATAAAACGCCGAGTGCAATACCTGGATCTGGCAGTTGGCCTGGGGGCGCGGCCATTCGCCGAGGTATTGCTCGACCGTCGTCAGGGCGTAGGCAATATCGCGGTCCAGGTCGGCAAACGGACATTGCCAATCGAAGTCGTTGAAGATCTGGCGGATCGCCTGGCGCATGCCCACCTGATTGGGGTAGTAGCTGCGATAGGTCGGCGGATCCGCCTCGATGAATTCGGTCGAGATCACCGGCCGCCAGAATATGAAGTCGTTATGAAAGTACCGCCGCGACATGATCCGGCAAAAAACGGAATTGAAGAACGTCTCCGCCAGCTCGGGCTGCTTGTGGTTGGTGAGCAGACCTATGTAGAGCAGTTTCACCTGTTGCCATGTGTTGTCGTCAAGCGCGCCGGCATTGAATTCCCGTTGCAACCGCTCCACGGCCTCCTCAACGCGATCATCGTAGAAATGGATGCGTTCAGTCACCGCGCGCTGGACTTGCACCCAGTCGCCGGCCTCGAAGCGAAACTTCGCCTGGCTGCTGGATTCGCGAAACAGCCGATAGTGCTTGTTGAACCCGTCGATCATGGCCTGCGCGATCGACTGGGCGACGGGATTCTGACCGGTTGGAATTTCCATTTGGTAGCCTGCGAGGCAAGCGGTTGCAATGCGCCTATTGTAAACCCGGAACGCCTCGCCGATGCCCCGGGGCGCGCTGGCACATCCTTGGCAAATCACAGATAATGTCGCGCGTTGCACAGCCGACTGATAGCACAGCGAGGGAGAAGGAATGAGCGCAAGTTCTTTAATCAAGGTGCCTCAAGACGGGAAGAAGATCGTGCCCGGACAGGCGATTCCGGACAACCCGATCATTCCCTTCATCGAGGGCGATGGTATCGGCGTGGACATCACGCCGGTGATGAAGGATGTGGTCGATGCCGCGGTCAAGAAAGCCTACAAAGGTGGGCGCCAGATTCAGTGGATGGAGATCTACGCCGGCGAGAAATCCACGCGCCTCTACGGGGGTGATGTCTGGCTGTCGGACGAGACGCTGCAGGCGGCAAGGGAATTCGTCGTCTCGATCAAGGGACCGATGACCACGCCGGTGGGCGGCGGCATCCGCTCGCTCAACGTGGCGATGCGCCAGGAACTCGACCTCTACGTCTGCCTGCGCCCCGTGCGCTACTTCAAAGGGGTGCCCAGCCCCCTGAAGGACCCGACCAAAACCGACATGGTCATTTTTCGCGAGAATACGGAGGACATCTACGCCGGCATCGAGTGGGCGGCGGAAACCGACGGCGCGCGCAAGGTCATCAAGTTCCTGCAGGAGGAGATGGGCGTCAAGAAAATCCGCTTCCCGGCTACCTCGGGCATCGGCATCAAGCCGGTATCCCGCGAGGGCTCTGAGCGGCTGATCCGCAAAGCTATCCAGTACGCCATCGACAACAACCGCAAATCGGTGACCTTTGTGCACAAGGGCAACATCATGAAATTCACCGAGGGAGCGTTCCGCGACTACGGCTACGCGCTGGCCCAACACGAATTCGGCGCGAAGCTGCTCGACGGTGGTCCGTGGTGCACCCTGAAGAACCCGAAGTCCGGCAAGGACATCATTATCAAGGATGCCATCGCCGATGCCTTCTTGCAGCAGATCCTCTTGCGGCCGGCCGAGTACGACGTGATCGCGACGCTCAACCTGAACGGTGATTACATTTCCGATGCGCTGGCCGCCCAGGTCGGCGGCATTGGCATCGCGCCCGGCGCCAATATTTCCGACAATGTCGCGGTATTCGAGGCAACCCATGGCACGGCGCCGAAGTACGCCGGCCAGGACAAGGTCAATCCCGGCTCCCTGATCCTGTCGGCGGAAATGATGCTCCGTCACATGGGCTGGGTGGAGGCTGCCGACCTGATCATCAATTCCATGGAAGCGGCGATTATCGACAAGGTGGTGACCTACGACTTCGCCCGCCTGATGGATGGCGCAAAGGAGGTCTCCTGTTCCGAGTTCGGCCGCGCCATGATCGAGCGCATGTAGCCGCTTCACTACGACAGTGACGAAGGCCCCCGCATGGGGGCCTTTCGTTTTGTCGCAGTTGCCCTTCCTCGCCGCCGCGCCGTACCTGCCGCGGCTAACGCCGCGCCCTTGTCAGGGCAGCGCCTTCAGACGCAAAAAAGCCCGGCCGAATAGTCGGTCGGGCTGTCGTAACCTGTGCCGGGGAAGCGATGGCGGCCTTAGAGGCTGCGCCCGCTCCACGCTCGGAACATCAAGCTGTCTGGATATTCGAAGCCTGCTTGCCTTTTGGGCCCTGCGTTACTTCGAAGGAGACCTTCTGTCCCTCTTTCAGCGACTTGAATCCGCTCATGTTGATGGCGGAGAAGTGCGCGAAAAGATCCTCGCTGCCGTCATCCGGCGTAATGAATCCATACCCCTTTGCGTCGTTGAACCACTTAACGGTGCCTGTTGCCATAAAACGATTTCCTCACGTTGAACACACATCCCGGACGAACCGGCTCATTCATGTTTGGACTTCAAGATCGCAACCACCAGAGGTACGACGCGGGATTCAAAATTGAAGCGCAGCGGCCAACGGTACTGCAAAGAACTTGAATCAAACACACCCGCCTTTTACGCTACTTTTTTCGGGCCCGTCAAGCGGTTGGCAAGGTTTTTCCATGTTGCATCACAGCATTTTGTTGCATTCCCGCGAAACGCCGCCACGTATTCCGTGGGCCGCAGTGCGTACTTGTTCCTTCGCATCGATGTCTCGATCAGGGGATATTTTTCGGCGGTTTTGCGTGCTTGCAGATTCGATGATTCGGATTAGAATTTGTGCATGGCTACGCGCAGGCAAACCGACTCTGTGCTCGAAGCGGAGCGGAGCAAAGTCAAGCCGCCGCCGCTTTACAAAGTGTTGCTGCTGAATGACGATTACACGCCTATGGACTTCGTCGTCGTCGTGCTGCAGAGATTTTTTTCCATGAGCCGCGAACAAGCAACGCGGATCATGCTCAAAGTGCATAGGGAAGGTGCCGGACTCTGCGGGGTGTATCCGAAGGATGTCGCGGCGAGCAAGGTCGAGCAAGTCAGCGCGTTTGCGCGCCAGCACCAGCATCCGCTGGCGTGCGTGATGGAGGAAAGTTGAAATGATTGCGCAGGAACTGGAAGTCAGCCTTCATATGGCGTTCGTGGAGGCGCGCCAGAAGCGGCACGAGTTCATCACCGTCGAACATCTGCTGCTGGCGCTGCTCGACAACCCGTCCGCCGCCGAGGTGCTGCGTGCCTGCGCCGCCAACGTCGATGAACTGCGCAAGGAACTGGCTGCCTTCATCAACGAACACACGCCTACGGTTGCCGGCACCGATGAGATCGATACCCAGCCGACACTGGGATTCCAGCGCGTGATCCAGCGCGCCATCCTGCATGTACAGTCGTCCGGCAAGAAGGAAGTCACCGGTGCCAACGTGCTGGTTGCGATCTTCGGCGAGAAGGACTCCCACGCTGTCTATTTCCTGCAGCGCCAAGGCATCACGCGGCTCGACGTCGTCAATTTCATATCTCACGGCATTACCAAGGCACCCCAGCAGAGCAATGGCGGGCGTGCCGATCCCGAACACAGTGAGCAGGAGCAGGAAGGCCAGGCTTCCGGCGGCGCCCTGGAAAGCTTCACCCAGAACCTGAACGCCCAGGCGCTCATGGGCAAGATCGATCCACTCATCGGTCGCGAACGCGAACTGGAGCGCGTGATCCAGACCCTGTGCCGGCGGCGCAAGAATAACCCGCTGCTGGTCGGCGAGGCCGGCGTCGGCAAAACGGCGATTGCCGAAGGGCTCGCCCGCCGCATCGTCGAAGGCCGCGTGCCCGACATACTCGCCCACGCTCAGATCTACGCCCTGGACATGGGTGCGCTGTTGGCCGGCACCAAGTATCGCGGCGATTTCGAGCAGCGCTTGAAGGCTGTGCTGAAGCAATTGCTGGAGAATCAGAACGCGATCCTGTTTATCGACGAGATTCACACGCTGATCGGAGCCGGCGCGGCCTCCGGCGGTACGCTGGATGCTTCGAATCTCCTCAAGCCTGCGCTGTCGACCGGCCAGCTCAAGTGCATTGGCGCCACCACCTACGGCGAATATCGCGGCGTGTTCGAAAAGGACCACGCCCTGTCGCGGCGCTTCCAGAAGATCGATGTTACCGAGCCTTCGGTCGAAGAAACCGTATCCATCCTGCGCGGGCTGAAGTCGCGCTTCGAGCAGCACCACGGAGTGAAGTACTCGACCACCGCGCTGACCAGCGCCGCAGAGCTGTCGGCCCGCTACATCAACGACCGCCACCTGCCGGACAAGGCCATCGATGTCATCGACGAGGCCGGCGCCGCGCAACGCATCCTGCCGAAATCGAAGCAAAAGAAGGTCATCGGCAAGACCGAGGTCGAGGAAATCGTCGCCAAGATCGCCCGCATTCCGTCGCAGCATGTCTCCTCGGACGACCGTAGCGCGTTGAAGAACCTCGATCGCGACCTGAAAGCCGTCGTTTTCGGTCAGGACAAGGCCATCGACGCTCTCACGGGCGCCATCAAGATGTCGCGCAGCGGTCTGGGCAATCCCCAGAAACCCATCGGCTGCTTCCTGTTCTCCGGGCCTACCGGCGTCGGCAAGACCGAAGTCGCGCGGCAGCTCGCCTACTGCATGGGCATCGAGCTGGTACGCTTCGATATGTCCGAGTACATGGAGCGTCACGCCGTTTCGCGCCTGATTGGCGCACCGCCCGGGTATGTCGGCTTCGACCAGGGCGGGCTGCTGACGGAGGCGATCACGAAGAAACCCCACGCCGTGCTGTTGCTCGACGAGATCGAAAAGGCCCACCCGGACATCTACAACATCCTGTTGCAGGTGATGGACCACGGCACGCTGACTGACAATAACGGGCGCCAAGCGGACTTCCGCAACGTGATCATCATCATGACCACCAACGCCGGCGCGGAAACGCTCCAGAAGACCAGCATCGGTTTCAGCTCGCCCAAGCAGGCGGGCGACGAAATGGTGGAAATCAAGCGCATGTTCTCGCCGGAGTTCCGCAACCGGCTCGACGCCATTATTTCCTTCAGCTCGCTCGACCACGAGATCATCCTGCGTGTCGTCGACAAGTTCCTGATGCAACTGGAGGCGCAATTGCACGACAAGAAGGTCGAAGCCGTGTTTACGGACAAGCTCAAGGACTGGCTTGCCCAGCAGGGTTTTGATCCCATGATGGGCGCCCGGCCCATGGCCCGGCTGATTCAGGATACGATCCGCAGTGCGCTTGCCGACGAGTTGCTGTTCGGTCGGCTTGCCAATGGCGGCAAGGTCATCATCGACCTCGATGACAACCGGCAGGTCAAACTGCAGTTCGACGAGGTGGTCGAAACGGCCGTGTAGTCGCGCACCCGTCGCATAGAACCCGGCGGCCGCGGCCGCCTTTTTTTTGGCTGCTCTCTCGTGGGGGAGGAAGATATGTCAGTAGCAACCGCCGACCTGCTCGATAAAAACGAGGACAAGGTGCGTACCGGGCAGGTTCGTATCGTCGCACCGATGTTCCGCTCCTTTGGACAACGGAGCAGCTTTGCCGGGCCGATTACGACCCTGAAACTGTTCGAGGACAACTCCCTGGTACGCAAAGCTCTGGAGTCCCCGGGCAACGGGCGCGTCCTGGTCATCGACGGCGGTGGCAGTCAGCGCTGTGCGCTGGTCGGCGATCAACTGGCGCAAATGGGCGTGAAGAATGGCTGGGCCGGGATCGTCGTCTACGGCTGCATTCGGGATTCGCGGCCCATCGCGGAGATGGATATCGGCGTCCTAGCGCTCGCTACGCACCCGCTCAAGAGTATAAAGAGGGGCATCGGCGAGTCGGACGTCCCCGTGAGCTTCGGCGGCGTTTCATTTGTGCCGGGGCAATACCTATACGCGGACGAAGATGGCGTGATCGTCGCCGACACGGCCCTAACCGGATAATGGGGCCGACCGCTATCTCTCCTCATGAATCTGATGTCTTATATAAGATATTGTTTCGCAGGGCCCGTTTTCGTTTCACATCGTAAAATTTGCAGTGCATCGTATTGAATTAAAATAGAAACAATTTTCCAGGCAAGGTATGCAAGGCCCTTGTTGCTCTGCAAAAAACTCCCTATACTTTGTTTCGTGAGGATCGCGAACCGGCCAACCGCCGAGTTCGCACCCGTTACGAGCCGAGATCAATCCCTTCGGCCGCATTAGGTCTGCCGGACCGGATCTCTGGCGGTCAGAAAAAAGGGGGCGTAACGTGGCGCGCCGGCAGGGCGGCCGTTTTTCTCCGGCCCGGTTGCCGCCACGCGGCAACCTCGTAATGTCATAGTGTCAAATCGAACGTTCGCTGATGGATAAATGAGGAATCGACATGTCTCGCGAAGCTGAAATCGCCAAACTGAAGAAGGACTGGGCAGAAAACCCCCGCTGGAAGGGCATCAAGCGCGGTTATTCCGCCGAAGATGTCGTCCGCCTGCGCGGCTCCGTCGTAACGGAACAGACGCTCGCGCGCCGCGGTGCCGAGAAGCTCTGGGACCTGGTGAACAACACGCCTTACGTCAACTGCCTCGGCGCGCTCACTGGCGGTCAGGCGATGCAGCAGGTGAAGGCAGGTGTGAAGGCCATTTACCTGTCCGGCTGGCAGGTCGCCGCCGACAACAACAGCTACATGGCCATGTATCCGGACCAGTCGCTGTATCCGGTGGATTCGGTGCCAAAGGTGGTGGAGCGCATCAATAACTCATTCAAGCGCGCCGACGAGATCCAGTGTTCCCGCAACATCGAGCCGGGCCACAAGGACTTCATCGACTACTTCGCGCCTATCGTGGCGGATGCCGAAGCCGGTTTTGGCGGCGTGCTCAATGCCTTCGAGCTGATGAAAGCCATGATTCGCGCCGGTGCCGCCGGTGTGCACTTCGAGGATCAGCTCGCCTCGGTCAAGAAGTGCGGCCACATGGGCGGCAAGGTGCTGGTGCCGTCCCAGGAAGCGGTGCAGAAGCTGATCGCCGCGCGTCTGGCCGCCGACACCATGGGCGTGCCGACTATCATCCTCGCCCGCACCGACGCCGAGGCCGCCGACCTCCTGACCTCCGACGTCGATACCAATGACAAACCCTTCATCACCGGTGAGCGCACCGTCGAGGGCTTCTTCAAGACCAAGCCCGGCCTCGAGCAAGCCATCAGCCGCGGGCTGGCCTACGCACCCTATGCCGACATGGTGTGGTGTGAGACCGGCAAGCCTGATCTCGACTTTGCCAAGAAGTTCGCCGAGGCAATTCGCGCCAAGTTCCCTGGCAAGCTGCTCGCCTACAACTGCTCGCCATCCTTCAACTGGAAGAAGAACCTGGACGATGCCACCATCGCCAAGTTCCAGCGCGAGCTGGGCGCCATGGGCTACAAGTATCAATTCATTACGCTCGCCGGCATCCACTCCATGTGGTACAACATGTTCGACTTGGCCCAGGACTATGCCCAGCGAGGCATGTCGGCCTACGTCGAGAAGGTGCAGGAACCCGAGTTCGCCGCCCGCGACCGCGGCTACACATTCGTCTCGCACCAGCAGGAAGTGGGCACCGGATACTTCGACGACGTCACCACCGTCATTCAGGGTGGTGTCTCCTCGGTGACCGCGCTCACCGGCTCCACCGAGGAGGAGCAGTTCCACTGATCCGGAACCGAACGGGAAGAAACGCCACGCCCTGCGCGTGGCGTTTTTCTTTCTGCGGCCGCCTGCGTCTTGCCCTTACCGCGTCGAGCTGCCTGCGGCCGGAGCCGACTCGACGAAAAGAGCCACCGCTTGGCTGTAGCCGTCGAGTCGTTGGCTGGCGCGGCGCTTCTGTGCCGGGGTCGCCGACTGCAGGAGGTCCACGACCAGTTGCCTGTAGGCGCGCAACCATGCCGCCGATTGCACCTGGTACTGGGCCGGGCGTCCCGCCTCCCACTCGGTGGCCCAACGCTTGACCGCAGCGACGGTAACGTCCAATTCCTGCGACCGCTCGATATGACGATTGAGGATCGCCACCAGCTCGCGCTGGCGTCGTTCGTTCTCGGCCAGCACGGCACGGTAGTCTACGGGGATCTGCGCCACACGCGCCCGCAGCCAGCGTTCTTGCTCGGGTGTGAGGGAACCGAGCCAATCTTCGACATTGCCGCGCACGCGCTCGAAGCGCGCCTCACGCACCCGCTGCGCCGTGGCGTCGACGTACTTGTCGGCGAACTCGGCGTTGCGCTTGGCGTAGAGCCGCTCCAGATGCGCGACCTGCTCCGGACGCAGACCGGCGAGGGCGGGCGCGGCCGTCTCGATGACACGCGACACCGTGGCGCGATATTCCCGCTGAACCTCGTCGATCGCCCAGTCGACGTCCGCTGCTGTTATCTGCCCGTCCAGCCTGTCGCGGGCATCGTTTAGCACGCGCACCACGCCAGGAAGCCGCGTGCGTCGGTGCCATTCGTGGGCCTCCTCCAGCGCCCGCCTGAGCGACCAGAACTGCTCGCCGTCCAATGACAACCACGTGTCGGCACGGTGGGCGAGCAGAAACGGCGCGTTCGAGTAGCCGATCGACACCACGCTGCAGCCGGTGAGCAGTGCAACCGCGCCACAGACGAGCAGCATCCATGTTCGCACGCGCAACGTGTCGCTCCAAATGAGTGAGTTATTGCACGCGGTCACGCCGGCCGCGCCACCTCGCGCAGCGCCCCGCTCCAGTAGCCGGGCTTGCCATAGGTGTGCTTGAGCAGGTCGATGAACAGTCGCACCCGCAAGGGCAGTTGCTTGCGCTGGGGAAAGACGGCGTAGATGCCCACCGGTGGCGCGCTGAAGTGATCGAGTACCGCCACCAGCCTGCCTGAGCGCAGATCTTCGCCGACCTCCCACTCGGATCGCCAGGCCAGCCCTTTGCCAGCCAGGGCCCATTCGTGGAGCACGGCGCCGTCGTTGCATTCGAGCCGGCCCGCAACCTTGATTGTGGTGGAAACGCCATCCACGGCAAAGGTCCAACCACGCTGCTGTCCGAGGGAAAGGCATTCGTGCCGGGAAAGGTCATCGAGAAATTCGGGCATGCCCCGGCGGGCCAGGTAGTCGGGGCTGGCAACGACCATGCGCTTCATGTCGCCGAGCTTGAGGCTCGCCAGGCTCGAATCGGCGAGTTCGCCAATGCGCACGGCGCAGTCGATGTTCTCGTTGACCAGGTCGACAAGGCGATCGGTCAGGTCGAGGTTCAGCGTCACCTCGGCGTGCCGGTCCAGATAGTCCATCACCAGTGGTGCCACGTGCCGCCGTCCGAAACCCGCCGGCGCCGACACCTTGATGTGGCCGCTCGCCTTCACCCCGCCCAAAGAAACGGAGGCTTCCGCATTGGCGAGGTCATTCAGAATGCGCTGGCAGTCCTCAAGAAACGCACTACCCTCAAAAGTGAGGGAGAGCCGCCGCGTCGTTCGCACCAGCAGCTTCACACCGAGCCGCTCTTCCAGGGCGTCAAGCCGGCGCCCTATCATTGCCGGGGTGACACTCTCGGCACGGGCAGCCGCCGATAGACTGCCGCGGGAGGCGGCGCTGACAAAGGCAGCGATTTGTTTCATGTGATCCATCTTTTACCCACGGTAAAAGATTATTTGAGCCAATCATATCTTTTTTTTCTCTTTGTTCGACAATAGACTGCAACTGTGTCATCCGTATCGACCCATTCCATGCACGACATCAAGGCGATCGCCTTCGACGCCTATGGCACGTTGTTCGACGTCCATTCCGTGGCGGCAATGGCGGAGCAGATGTTCCCGGGCAATGGACCGCAATTGTCCCTCCTCTGGCGCGCCAAGCAGATTGAATACACCCAGGTCCGCACGCTGTCCGGCCGCTACAAGCCGTTCTGGGACGTCACCCAAGACGGCTTGCGCTTCGCCCTGAACAAGCTCGGCCTGCCTGCCTCGGACGCAAACGTCGCCCGGCTGATGAGCCAGTACACCTGTCTGGCCGCTTTCCCCGAGAACCTGGCCGCCCTACGCGAGCTGAAGGCGATGGGGCGGCCGCTGGCGATTCTGTCCAATGGCACGCCGGATATGCTTGAGATCGCCGTCAAAAGCGCTGGCATGACCGGCCTGTTCGACCATTTGCTTTCGGTGGACGCGGTGAAGAAGTACAAGACCGCCGCCGAGGCGTATCAACTCGGCCCGGCGGCCTTCGGCCTGCCGGTGCGCGATATCCTGTTCGTTTCCGCCAATGGTTGGGACGCCTGCGGCGCCACATGGTTCGGCTACACCACGTTCTGGATCAACCGCACCGGCCAGCCCGCCGAAGAGTTGGACGTTGCCCCGACCGTCAGCGGCGCCAAGCTGACCGACGTCGTCGATTTCGTGCGTCAGGCGCAGATCTGACGCCCACCATCCTTTTACATAGAGGGAGCACGACCATGAGCCAATCACTTCCTGCCGGCATCGAGATCAACGCCCCGGTCACGCCAGAGTTTGCCCAGGTTCTGACGCCGGAAGCGCTCGCCCTGGTGGCCAAGCTGCACCGCGCTTTCGAGACGCGGCGCCGCGACCTGCTGGCCAAGCGCGCCGAGCGCCAGGCGCGCATCGATCGGGGTGAAATGCCCGACTTCCTGCCCGAGACCCGCCATGTACGCGATGGCAAATGGACCATCGCGCCGATCCCGAAGGATCTGGAATGCCGCCGCGTCGAGATCACCGGCCCCGTCGAGCGCAAGATGATCATCAATGCGCTCAACTCCGGCGCCGACGCCTACATGACGGACTTCGAGGATTCCAACACGCCCAACTGGATGAACCAAATCCAGGGCCAGATCAACGTCAAGGAGGCAATTCGCCGCACGATCGGCTTCGAGCAGGGCGGCAAACAGTACAGGCTGAATGACAAGGTGGCAACACTGCTGGTGCGCCCGCGCGGCTGGCACCTGGACGAGAAGCATGTGACCATCGATGGCCAACGCGTCTCCGGCGGCGTGTTCGACTTCGCCCTGTTCATGTTCCACAACGCCAAGGAACTGATCGCGCGCGGCTCCGGCCCCTACTTCTACCTGCCGAAGATGGAGTCGCACCTAGAGGCGCGCCTGTGGAACGACATCTTCGTCATGACCCAGGCAGAGCTGGGCATCCCCGAGGGCACCATCAAGGCGACCGTGCTGGTGGAAACCATCCTGGCCGCGTTCGAGATGGACGAGATCCTCTACGAGCTGCGCCGCCATTCCGCGGGGCTGAACGCCGGGCGCTGGGACTACATCTTCTCCTGCATCAAGAAATTCCGCGTCAATACCGACTTCTGCCTCGCCAACCGCGGCGCCATCACCATGACCGTGCCATTCATGCGCGCCTACGCATTGCTGTTGCTGAAAACCTGCCACAAGCGCAACGCCCCGGCCATCGGCGGCATGAGCGCGCTCATCCCCATCAAGAACGATCCCGAGGCGAACGAGAAAGCCATGGCCGGCATCCGCGGCGACAAGAAGCGTGACGCCACCGACGGCTACGACGGCGGCTGGGTGGCGCACCCGGGGCTGGTGGGTCCGGCGATGGAGGAGTTCGTATCCGTACTGGGCAACCGCGCCAACCAGATCGACAAGAAGCGCGACGACGTCCAGGTCGAGGCGAAGAATCTGCTCGACTTCCAGCCGGAGCAGCCGATTACCGAGACGGGGCTGCGCAACAACATTTCCGTTGGCATCCAATACCTCGGCTCGTGGCTCGGTGGCAATGGTTGCGTGCCTATCTTCAATCTCATGGAGGACGCCGCGACCGCGGAGATCTCCCGCTCCCAGGTCTGGCAATGGATCCGCTCGCCCAAGGGCAAGCTGGACGACGGCCGCAAGGTGACCAAGGAGTTGGTGCGCGAGCTGATCCCGCAGGAGATGGAGAAGATCAAGGCGCTTGTGGGCGAGGCCGCGTACAACGCCACCTATATCCAGGCGTCGAAGATCTTCGAGGATATGTCCACCTCGGAGAATTTCACCGAATTTCTGACGCTGCCGCTTTACGAGCGTCTCGACTGATCACACGCCGGACGCAGCGCGACGAGCGGCGCCTCCGGGCGCCGCTTTTTTGCTCTGAATCCGCTGAGGACGCAGATTGCAGATGTGCGCGGATCGAATCAGGATTTCGTCGGAACGCGCGCCATCGCCTTCCTGGTTATGAACTGCAACGGCTGATCTAATTCATCTGCGCCGACCTGCGCAGCCTGCGGATACTCGCTTTTCCAGCGTGACCCGAGCGCAGCCCGCCGCTCACGCCAGTTTCGAAATCATCTCCTGGGTCACGAGCGTCACACCGCCCTCCGAGCGATAGAAGCGCCGCGCGTCATCGGCAGGATCCTCGCCGATCACCATTCCCGAAGGAATCTTGCAGCCGCGATCGACGACGACGCGCGTCAGACGCGCATGACGATGCACTTCCACGTCCGGCAGCAGAACGGCACCTTCGACCTTGCAGTAAGAGTGGACGTGGCAACCCGAGAAAAGCAATGAGTTGGAGATGGTCGACCCGGATATGACGCAGCCGCCCGAGACCATGGACTGCACGGCACCGCCGCGCCGGCCATCCTCGTTCAGGACGAACTTGGCCGGCGGCAGTTGCAGCTGCCAAGTCCAGATCGGCCAGTTCTTGTCGTACAGGTTGAGCGCCGGCTCAGTGGCGGTGAGATCGATATTGGCTTCCCAATATGCGTCGATGGTACCGACATCGCGCCAGTAGGGTTCCTTCTCCGTACCGCTTATGACACAACTCTCGCTGAACGGGTGGGCTACGGCGCAACCCAGCGCCACCGTGCGGGGAATGATGTCCTTGCCGAAATCGTGGCTCGAATCCACCTGGGCCATGTTGCGCTCCAACTCGCGGTACAGGTAAGCCGCGTTGAAGACGTAGATTCCCATGCTCGCGAGAGCCCGATCCGGCCTGCCGGGCATGGCAGGCGGACTGGCAGGCTTTTCGATGAAGTCGGTAATGCGCCACGTCGCGTCCACCGCCATTACGCCGAAGGCGCTCGCCTGCGCCAGCGGCACCTCAATGCAAGCCACCGTGCACTCTGCACCCTTGTCCACGTGGTAGGCGAGCATGCGAGAGTAATCCATCTTGTATATGTGATCACCGGCAAGCACGATGATGTACTCGGGCTCGTTCGCCTGGATGATGTCTAGGTTCTGGTACACCGCGTCGGCAGTACCGCGATACCAAGACTCCTCGCTGACACGCTGCTGCGCGGGCAGCAGATCCACGAACTCGTTCATCTCCGACTTGAGAAAGGCCCAGCCGTGCTGCAAATGGCGCAGCAGGCTATGGGACTTGTACTGGGTGACGACACCCATGCGGCGAATGCCCGAGTTCATGCAATTGGACAACGCGAAATCAACGATGCGGAACTTGCCGCCGAAATACACCGCGGGCTTTGCGCGCCGGTCGGTGAGGTTCTTCAGACGGCTGCCGCGTCCGCCGGCCAACACTAAAGCAACGGCCCGCTTCGGCAGTTGCAGGCGCGCGATGGTTTCGGGTGTCACGGATTATTCTTCGTTATCTCAGTCCGGGCGGCTGCCCTTGCGGCAGCCGGTGCGATCGATCATGTTATGACATCAGGTTTACGGCGCCCGGTTCGACCGGAGATCTCGGCGATCTGATCGGCGGCGCGGATCAAGCCCGCAAGCGCCTCCTGCGGCTCCAAGTCGTGCTGCGTCGGGTCGGGCTCGAACCGCTCCAGGTAGACGCGCAGCGTCGCGCCCTCGGTGCCGGTTCCGGACAGGCGCAGCACTATCCGGGCGCCGTCGGAAAACGCCACGCGCACGCCCTGCTTCGTGCTCACCGAACCGTCCACCGGGTCGGTGTAGGAGAAATCATCGGCCGTGGCAACGCTTGCCTCCCCGAACTGCCGGCCCGGCAGCCGAGAAAGCGACTCGCGCAGATTATCCATCAGGCCCTCGGCCACGGCGGTGTCGAGCCCTTCGTAGTCGTGGCGCGAATAGTAGTTGCGCCCGAAGCGCCGCCAGTGTCCGCGCACGATGGCTGCCACCGACTCGCCGCGCGCAGCCAGCAGGTTGAGCCAGAACAGCACGGCCCACAGCCCGTCCTTCTCGCGCACATGGTCGGAACCGGTGCCGTAGCTCTCTTCGCCGCACAGCGTCACCTTGCCGGCGTCAAGTAGATTGCCGAAGAACTTCCAGCCGGTCGGCGTTTCGAAAAAGTTGATGCCAAGCGCCTCGGCCACTCGATCGGCAGCGCGGCTGGTGGGCATGGAACGAGCCACACCCGCGATTCCTTTGGCATAACCCGGAACCAATTGCGCATTCGCCGCCAGCACGGCCAGGCTGTCGCTGGGCGTGACGAGGAAACGCCGGCCGACGATCATGTTGCGGTCGCCATCCCCATCCGACGCGGCGCCGAAGTCCGGCGCGTTGGACGCGAACATGGCGTGCACCAGCTCTTCGGCATGAACCGGGTTTGGATCGGGATGACCACGGCCGAAGTCGGGCAGGGGCGCCGCGTGCATTGCCGTGCCGGCCGGCGCGCCGAGCATGTCTTCCAGTATCGTCTTGGCATAGGGACCGGTGACGGCATGCATGGCGTCGAAGATCATGCGGAACTGCCCGGAGCGCAGCAGGGCGCGAACGCGATCGAAATCGAACAACGCCTGCATCAGCTGCGCGTAGTCCGCCACCGAATCGATCACTTCCACCGCCATATCGCCGACCTTGGTCGGTCCGACCCGCCCGAGGTCAATGTCAGGGGACTCGATGATCTTGTAGGCGTTGATATCGCGGCTGCGACGATAGATGGCTTCGGTTATCTTCTCCGGCGCCGGACCGCCGTTGCCGATGTTGTATTTGATACCGAAGTCGCCTTCGGGTCCGCCGGGATTGTGACTCGCGGAGAGGATGATGCCGCCGAAAGCGTTGTGCTTGCGGATGACGCAACTGGCCGCAGGCGTCGACAGTATGCCGTTGCAGCCAACCAGGACGCGTCCGAAGCCATTGGCGGCGGCCAGGCGCAGGATGACCTGGATCGCCTCTGCGTTGTAGTAGCGTCCGTCGCCGCCGAGTACCAGGGTCTTGCCGGCATATCCCTCGAGCACGTCGAAGACAGACTGGACGAAGCACTCGACATAGCCGGGCTGGCGGAAAACGTCCACCCGTTTGCGCAGTCCCGAGGTTCCGGGTCGTTGGCCCTCGAAGGGCTTGGTCTGAACGGTGATGACTTTCATTATATGTTCCTCCCCGTTTGCACCGCACCATTATGCCCCAAGGACGCGCGCACCGACCATGCCCGGCGGTACAAGACGGCGGAGAAATGTGTGGTCAGCGTGCGGCGAAACGACGAAGGCCGGTTACGCTCCCCTTACCCGCCCGAACAGACTACGATGCCGGATGCGGCCTGGCGCGTGGGCAATCAGGGTGGAAAACACCAGCATCGCCCAAAACAGCCAGGCGCGCTGCGCCGGATCGAAAGCGAACCAGGCGACCAGCAACAGTTTTGCGAACATGGCGGCGCCAGCCATCTGCCGAACGTAGGCAGGATTGGACCAGAAATCCAAGGCGAACATGGCGACGCCGGAGCCGACGAGCAGCACGAGGAACATATCCTGGCTCGGCAATGGCGCCGAATGCAGCAGGCCCGAGCCGACGCCGACGATGCCCGTGAGGTGAAGGATCCGGAAAAACGACAGAATCAGGCGGCGTCCCGGGAACTGGCGGTAGGACTTGGCCGCGGAGGCGGCCGACTTGGGATCTGACATGCTCGACGGCGGGGCATTCGGACCGCGCAATGGTAGGGGATTTTCGTCAAGACGTGTAACCCGCGCCGGTCAAGAAAGCGTGGGCCCGCAGGGGTGCTAATCCGAACACAAAAAAATGTGATCGGTCATCGGCGAGCCAACGCATGCTCGTTGCGAATAGAATTTGAGGTCCGAAGCAATCCCGGCAGCCGTGAAGCTCGCCCCGCGACGGGGCGAAACAACGGGCTCTGCGAGTTGTCGTTCCGGAGACAAGATGACGCGAATACAGTCTGCTCTGGCCGCCATCGCCGCGCTTGGCGCGGCGCTCGTGGCACATGCGCAAACCGAGATCAAGGGCGATCCGGCAAAAGCGCAGCTCATCATAGCGAAGACGTGCGTGGCCTGCCACGGTCCCGACGGCAACAGTCCGATTGCAACCAATCCCAAACTCGCCGGACTTCAAGCGGGCTACATCGTCAAGCAGCTATCGGACTTCAAGAAAGGCGCGCGCACGAGCGACGTCATGGCGCCAATGGTCGCAGATTTGACGCCCGAGGACATCAACAACCTCGCCGTGTTCTATGCCGGCAACAAGATGTCGCCCGGCGCGGTGAAGGAGCAATCCCTGCTCGCACCAGGCAAGAGAGTCTATCTCGAAGGCAATCCGGACACGGGCGTGCCCTCCTGCTCGGGCTGCCACTATCCCGACGGTTCGGGCACATCGCGCTTTCCGCGGCTTGCCGGGCAGCATTCCGAATACATACTGACCCAGCTCAAGTTATTCGCCGCAGGCAAGCGGGAAAACGACAGGGGTCTGGTCATGCAGTCGCTTGCCCTGCGTATGACCGAAAAGGAGATGTTGGCCGTCTCCGAGTACATTGCCAGCATGTCCGAGCCTGGCCGATAATCCGATCGACGACGCACGCCATGAAACGCATACTCATCGTTTTCTTGCTTTTGTTCCTGGCCGGCACCCGGGCATCGGCAGAATTGCCGGCACAACCGAAGGGACCAGGTATCGAATCGAAGGACTATGTTTGGAACAGGCCGGGCGGCGAGAAAGCGGAAGCCTTGAAGCTCAAGGGTGACGTCTCCCGCGGCCGGATTGCCTACGAAATCTGCCAGGGCTGCCACAAGCCGAGCGGCTCCGGCCTGCCGGACGGCACTTACCCGCAATTGGCCGGCCAACACGCAACCGTGCTTATCAAGCAGATGGTCGACATCCGCGCCGGCAGCCGCGACAACCCAAAGATGCACCCTTTCGCCAGCGAGAAAGCCGTCTCCGTCCAAGAGATCGCCGACATTGCGACCTATCTGCAGGGATTGCCCATCCCCGAGGACAACGGCAAGGGCAGCGGCGAGCACCTTGCCAGGGGCAAGGAGCTTTACGGCAAGGACTGCCGCGTTTGTCACGGCGACAGCGGCGAGGGCGATCGCCTCAAGTTCTATCCGATCGTGGCCGGACAGCATTATCGCTACCTGTTGCGGGAGGCGCGCGACATTCGCGACGGGGTTCGGCGCAACGCCAATCCGAAGATGGTGAAGGTGGTCAAGAACTACACGGACGCCGATCTGGAGGCGGTGAGCGACTACATGTCGCGCCTCGTGCTCAGCGCCGGGAAGCCAGCCAGGAAGAAATAAAACTGCGCCACGGGAACCAATTTCCTTATGCAAGGATAAGCACAATCGACTACGCCCGAACCGGATGGCGCTGATAGAGTTGCGGGCGCCCATGCGCGCGGCGAGGTTATTTGTCGGTTAGAGGAACGCGCAACCCGCTGCCCAGTGCGGTGCCCATTCATGCAGGGAAGTCCATTCAACAAGAGAGGAGAAGTGCATGACAAAACCACACCGCAACACTTCTATGCTGTTGGCCACCGTGTTTGCCGTCGGCTGGTCGGCGAGCGTGACGGCACAGGAGGATTTGAAGGCACGCAGTTGGGCAGCCAGCTGCGCCGCCTGCCACGGCACTGACGGGCGCAGCGAGAGTGAACAGCCGCCCTTGGCCGGCAAATCCAAGGACGACCTGGTCAAGATGCTGAAGGAATTCAAGACGGATCAGCGCAAGACCGCAACGGTCATGCATCAGCACGCCAAGGGCTACACCGACGAGCAACTCGAGCGCATCGCCGAGTACTTCTCGAAGCAGAAGAAGTAAGCCCCGCCCATTCACGTCTTTGAGGAGGAAAAGAACATGTCGCTGGATAGACGGCAATTCGTCAAGCTGCTCGGCGCTGGTGCGGCCATCGGCGCCACCGCGTCCCTGACCGGATGTGCGACGCCCGGAGCGGAGAAAGCTTCCGGCCGCGTCGTCGTGATCGGCGGCGGCTTCGGCGGTGCCACCGCTGCCAAGTACATCCGCAAGTGGGCGCCCGGAATCGAGGTTGTTCTGATCGAGCGCAATCCCGAATTCATATCGTGCCCGTTCAGCAACCGTGTCCTGGCCGGCGCCATGACCATCAAGGAGTTGACGGTCCCCTACGACAGGCTGGCCAGCAACCGGGGCGTCACCATCGTCAAGGATGAGGCCACCGCCATCGACCCGGCCAAGCGCGAAGTCAGGCTAGCGCGCGGCAATCCGATCACCTACGATCGGCTGATCATGGCACCCGGGATCGACTTCATGTACGAAACCATACCGGGCCTAAACAACGCAGCCGCGCAGGAGCAAATCCTGCACGCGTGGAAGGCGGGCGCGCAGACGGTGGCGCTGCGCAAGCAGCTCGAAGCCATGCCCGACGGCGGCGTGGTGGCCGTCCACATCCCTAAGGCGCCTTACCGCTGTCCGCCTGGCCCCTACGAGCGGGCCTGCCAGATCGCCTTCTATCTCAAGAACAGCAAGCCCAAGTCGAAGGTCCTGATTCTCGACGCCAACGAAGACATCGTTTCCAAGAAGGGCCTGTTCACCAAGGCCTGGGACGAGCTGTACAAGGGCATGATCGAGTACCGCCCCAACAGCGAATTGCAGGACGTGGATGCGCAAACGAAGACCGCCAAGCTGGTGTTCGGCGACGTCAAGGCCGATGTACTGAACGTGATTCCACCCCAGCGCGCCGGCAACATCGCCAAGCAGGCCGGTTTGATCACCGCCAACGACCGCTGGTGCGGCATTGACTACCTGAGCTTCGAGTCCGTTGCGCAGAAGAACATCCACGTACTCGGCGATGCCATCCTGGCGGCGCCGGCCATGCCCAAGTCGGGGCACATGGCGAACCAGCATGGCAAGATCGTCGCCGACGCCGTGATCGCGCTGCTCGCCGGCCGCCCGCTCAATGACGAACCGATGATCGCCAACACCTGCTACAGCTGGGTTTCCGACAAGGAAGTGGTACACGTGGCCTCAGTGCACAAGTATGACAAGGAGAAGAAGACCCTGGTTGCGGTACCGGGTTCCGGCGGCTTGTCCGCGGCGCGCAACGTCAAGGAAGGGATGTTTGCGCTCGGCTGGGCCGAGAACATCTGGGCCGACATGCTGACCTGACATTTTCGGATTCCGGCGCACGTGCGGGGCGGCTTAGCCGCCCCGTCGTCGTTCTGGCGCTCGGCCGCTACTTGTGGCCGGTGCTGCCGAAGCCGCCGGCGCCGCGTTCACTCTCGTCGAAGCGATCCACGACATTGAAGGCAACCTGCAGGACCGGGACGACCACCAGTTGCGCCAGCCGGTCGAGGGGCTGAAGCGTGAACGCCTCGCGGCCGCGATTCCAGGTCGAGACGAAAATCTGGCCCTGGTAGTCGGAATCGATTAGCCCGACCAGATTGCCGAGCACGATGCCGTGCTTGTGGCCCAGGCCCGAGCGCGGCAGGATCAGCGCCGCCAGCCCCGGGTCGGCCAGATGGATGGCCATGCCCGTCGGCACGAGATGGGTTTCCCCCGGGTGGATTGTCAGGGGCGCCTCCACGCAGGCGCGCAGGTCCAAGCCCGCCGCGCCTGCGCTGGCGTAGTGCGGCGGCGTATCCCGCAGGCGCGGGTCGAGGATGCGGAGATCGATACGATGCATGGCGCGCGGCTCCTCCCTGGGGGCTTCAGGACAACATCCTGGCGATATGCTCGACGATCTTCTTCGCCACGTCGCGCTTCGGCGCCAGAGGCAGCGGATAGCGGCCGTTGTCGTCGAACAGGGTCACGGCGTTCTCGTCGGTGCCCAGGCCGTCGCGCACCAGGTTGCCGACCAGCAGCGGGATTTTCTTCGCCCGCCGTTTCGCCTCCGCGTACTCGTCGAGGTTCTCGCTCTCGGCGGCGAAGCCGACGCAGAACGGCGGCGGCGACAGCGCCGCCACCTCGGCCAGGATGTCGGGATTGGGTTCCAGCGTCAGGGTGATCGCCTGCTTGCCCTTCTTGATCTTCTGCCCGGCCGTCGCCGCCGGGCGGTAGTCGGCGACCGCGGCGACGGCGATGAAGATCCCGCGCTTGGGCAAAGCGGCCAAGACGGCATCTCGCATTTCGCGCGCACTGACAACGCTGATGCGCCGCACGCCCCGCGGCGCCGGCAGTGATACCGGGCCGCTCACCAGTGTCACTTCGGCACCGGCCTCGGCGGCCGCGCGCGCCAGAGCGTAGCCCATCTTTCCCGAACTGGCGTTGGTCAGCCCGCGCACCGGGTCCAGCGCCTCGAAGGTCGGGCCGGCGGTAACCAGCACCCGATGCCCGGCGAGCAGCTTGGGCTGGAAGTGACCGACGATGTCTTCGAACAGCTCCTCCGCCTCCAGCATCCGTCCCATGCCCACCTCGCCACAGGCTTGATCGCCCGCCGCCGGGCCGAGCACCGTGATACCGTCGGCCGCCAACTGGGCGACGTTGCGCTGCGTGGCGGGGTTCTCCCACATCTGCCGATTCATCGCCGGCGCGACCAGCAGCGGGCAGTTGCGGATAGCACCGTCGACGCTGGCCCGGGGCCGCGCCAGACACAGTGTGGACAGCAAATCATCTGCCCTGCCATGGACGAGCTTGGCGAGGAAATCGGCACTCGCCGGCGCCACGATAATGGCATCGGCGCCGCGGGTCAGACTGATATGCGCCATGTTGTCCGCCATGCGCGCGTCCCACATGTCGCTCCACACCGGATTGCCGGACAGCGCCTGGAAGGTGACCGGCGTGACGAAGCGCGCGCCCGCCTCGCTCATCACCACATGCACGGAAGCGCCGTCCTTTACCATCAGCCGCGTCAGCTCCGCAGCCTTGTAGGCCGCGATGCCGCCGGTGATGCCAAGCACGATCCGTTTGCCGCCCAGGTCCGCCATGGCTTCGCTCAAGTCGTTGCAGGAAATGCCGATTCTACTGGATCGACACTAGTACGGGCGGACGTCCATGACCATCACTGACTGGCCGGTAGAAGAACGGCCGCGCGAGAAACTGTTGCGCCAGGGGGCGGGCGCCCTGTCCGACGCGGAGTTGCTCGCCATTTTTCTGCGCATCGGCGTCAAAGGAAAGAGCGCCGTCGATCTGGCGCGCGAGTTGCTCGCCCGCTTCGGCAGCCTGAACGGGCTGTTCGCCGCGCCAGCGCAGGAGTTCATCGCCATCGCCGGACTGGGCAGCGCCAAGTACGCGCAGTTGCACGCCGTGCTGGAGCTGGCGCGGCGTACGCTGCGCGAAGAACTTGCCGCCGGCATCACTCTGTCCTCACCCGGCGCGGTGCGCGACTATCTGCGCCTGTCGCTGGGCGGACGGCCCCACGAAGTTTTCGCCGTGCTCCTGCTCGACGCCCAGAACCGACTCATCTGCGCCGAGGACCTGTTCCGTGGAACCTTGACGCAGACCAGCGTCTATCCGCGCGAGGTCGTCAAGCTCGCCCTGCAGCACAACGCCGCCGCGGCCATATTCGCCCACAACCATCCATCGGGCCTCGCCGAGCCGAGCGCCGCCGACGAGCTTCTGACACGCAGCCTGAAACAGGCCCTGGCACTGGTCGACGTTCGGGTGCTGGACCATTTCATCGTCGCCGGGACGATGCCACCGCTATCCCTTGCCGAGCGCGGCCTGCTATGACGGGGGCCGGCCACGTGTCCTGGCTTGAGCGTCGGAACGAAACTCGTGTATACTGGCGCGCTTTGCTGAATCCGGAGTAATTGACATGGCTCGCGTCTGCGAAATCACCGGCAAGACCCCCATGACCGGCAACAACGTGTCCCACGCCAATAACAAGACCAAGCGCCGCTTCCTGCCCAACCTGCAGAGCCGCCGCTTCTGGGTCGAGAGCGAGAACCGGTGGGTGCGCCTGCGTGTATCCAATGCCGGACTGCGCACCATCGACAAGAAAGGCATTGACGCCGTTCTGGCCGAGCTGCGCGCGCGCGGCGCCAACATCTAGATTCTCTGCACCAAGCAGATCAGGAGTCCGACATGCGAGACAAGATCAAGCTGGAATCGACAGCCGGCACCGGGCACTTCTACACGACGACCAAGAACAAGCGCACCATGCCGGAAAAAATGGAGATCAAGAAGTACGATCCCAAGGCGCGCAAGCATGTGCTGTACAAGGAAACCAAGCTAAAGTAACGATTGCCGACGACGCGCAACGAACAAAAAACCCGCCGCTGGCGGGTTTTTTGTTGGCTGCAACGGCAATGGGCGGGTCTGAGTTGCTCCGGCAGGCGCTCAGAGCGCGTAGCGCCGCAATCCCAATGCAAACTCCTGCAATTGCGCAATGCCGCTGGCCTCGGCGCGCTGGCACCAGTCCTGCAGTTGTTTGAGCAGCTGCTCACGGGAGGCGGTCGAACGCGCCCACAAGGCAGTGAGCTCCTTGCGCATCGCATAGACCGTGGACAGGCGAGTGCTCTGCCTGAGTGCCGCGTCTAGCTCAGCCCGCTCCTTCGCCGGCAGCTTGTCAGCGTCACGCGCAAGCCAACGCTTGAGCGCTTTGAACCGCCGCAGGTCGAGGGGTTGCGCGTGGGACGCCTTTAGCTTGTCCACCTCCTCGCGGTAGATCTGCTTCAGCGACTTCATGTAGCGCGCCATGATGTCGTAGCGATAGGTAATCACCGCCTGCAGGGTGTCGAGGTCGACGGCGGGGCGCATGGCCGAGAAGCGTGGTTTGGGCGCGATCTTCTTGACGCGAGCGAGGCGTAGCAGTTTCAGGATGCGGATGTAAAGCCAGCCGATATCGAACTCATACCACTTGTTCGACAGCTTGGCCGACGTAGCGTAGGCGTGGTGATTGTTGTGCAGTTCCTCGCCACCGATGAGGATGCCCCAGGGGACGATGTTCGTGCTGGCGTCGGCACAGTCGAAGTTGCGATAGCCCCAAAAATGGCCGATGCCGTTGATGACACCGGCGGCCCAGAAGGGGATCCACACCATCTGCACGCCCCAGATCAGAACGCCTGGAATCAATCCGAACAGGGTCGTATCGATGGCCAGCATGACGACGATGCCGATCTTGTGCAGCGGCGTATAAATGCGCCGCTCCAGCCAATCGTCCGGCGTGCCGTGACCATAGCGATCGATCGTGTCCCGGTTGTGGGACTCCTTGACGTAGAGAAACACGCCGCCCCACAGGACACGATTGATGCCCAGCATTTGCGGGCTGTGCGGATCGTCCCGTGTCTCGCATTTGGCATGGTGCTTGCGATGGATTGCCGCCCACTCCTTGGTGATCATGCCCGTCGTCAGCCACAGCCAGAAGCGAAAGAAATGGCTCGGCAAAGGATGCAGATCTAGGGCGCGATGGGCCTGGCAACGATGCAGGTAAATGGTAACGCCGGCAATGGTGATGTGCGTGAGCACCAGGGCAACCAGGAGGTATCCCCACCACGGGAGATCGAAAACAGCGGAGAACATGAAGTAGCGAATCCTTAGGTCAAGACAAATGCGGCGATTCTACGCTGATTGCCCGGCGCGTCAATGCGCCTTGTCGGAATCCCGCGCCGTTACTGGCTTTTCGCGTTGCTGGGCGGATTTATGAGACGAACATCGCGCTGCGGGAAAGGTATTTCGATTCCTTCTTCGCGGAAGCGGCGCAGGATTTCCCGATTGATCTCCGAGCGGATGCCGAGCGTGCCCTCCTGGGGATCGGCAATCCACAATCCCAGCTCCAGATTGATGCCATTGTCACCGAACGAAACCATGGCGGCCACGGGCGACGGGTCTTTCAACACACGCGGCTGGCACTCGCCCGCCTCGACCATGATCTGCATCGCCCGCTCGGCGTCACTGCCGTATCCCACCTGCACCGCAACGGCAATACGCACCTTCGGGTCGGTATAGGACTCGTTCTGCACCACAGACGAGACGAGCACCTCGTTGGGGACGATGGACTCGACACCGGTCAATGCCCGAAGTACGGTGTAGCGGGTAGTAATCTGGGTCACTTGGCCGCGATGATTGTCCACGGCAATCATGTTGCCGATGCGAATCGAACGGTCGAGCAGGATGATGAAGCCGCTGACGTAGTTGCTGGCGATCTTCTGCAGGCCGAAGCCAAGGCCCACGCCCAGGGCACCGCCGAACACCGAAAGCGTCGTCAGGTCGATGCCCACCAGGGGCAGGCTGACGAGGATGGCGAGCAGCGACAGCAGCGCTTTGGCGAGCCGTGAGAACACCACCCGAAGATTGGAGTCCAGCCCCTCGGCGCGCATCAGGCGTGACTCGATGATACCGCTGATCCACATGGCACCGACCAGCGTCACCAGCACGGTCGCCACGCCCTGCAGTACGACCCACAGACTGAGCTTCTGCTTGCCAACCGGCAAGGTCACCTGCTCGAGCCAGTCGATGAGATCGGGCAGCACGCCGGCAATGTGCAGGGCGACGACACCCCAGACGGCAAGGGCAAACAGACGCTCGAACGCCGCCAGCGTGCCCGACGGAGCGAAGGCTTGGCGCAGGGAATAGACGACCATGCGTATCGCCGCCAGCGATAGCAGCAATGGCACTGCAAGGTTGAGCAGATTGACGTGGTGCCACTGGCGCAGCACGGCGCGCGCGACCAAAACCAGTACCAGTGCGACGAGCGGAAATACGATGCGGCGCACGCCGCCGCGGCCGAAGCGCAGCGCGGCGCTGCGGTACTGTTCCAGCGGCACTGCGTGGTGCCGCCGGACCAGCCGCGCGATGCCCCAGGCAAGCGCCAGGCACAGACCGAGTGCGCCGACCTCCCACAGCACGTCCGGCTGCTGCAAGTCCCGCCACAGCTCCGCCAGCAGGCTTTCGATCTGGGTGTCGCGCATCGTTCAGTTCGTCTGCATCCGGCTGTCTTCGTAGGGCATGGCTTCCGCGCGATGGCGCAGCCAGTTGTTGTAGTAGGCGCGTGCCAGCGCGGGATTTCCGCGCAGCACCAGGACGTTCTCGGCGTTCTTCGCCCGCGCGGAATAAGTGAAATTGTACGAGCCAGTCACGACCGCGCAGGCGGCATCGTTCGGATCGGCGATGATGATCTTGTTGTGCGCGGCGCTGTAACGCACCTCAAGCGCCACCGGAATGCCCGCCGCGGCAAGGGCAGGGATCTGCGTCGTATCGCCGCGACTGTTCATGTCCCGGTCCGCCAACACCTCCACGCGCAGACCGCGTCGCCATGCCTCCACCAGCGCCTTGGAGACGTTGCGACTTGTGAACAGAAACGCCTGCACGTAGATCTCTTTTCGCGCTTCGCGGACCACTCGCAACACTGCACCTTCGGCATCGTCCCATGGTGCGAAAGCGACTTCGACCGTGCCGGTAGCCTTGCTGACGGGGCTCGCGCCCGACACGCCGGGATCGAACGCCCAGGCACGCCCGGTCGCCAGGACGGCAAGGCAACAACCCGTCGCCATCATCCGCAATCGCGACGCGCGACCGATCATGCCACCCGATCCAGTACCACGGCATAGAAGCCATCGGTGTCGTGCTGATGCGGAGTAAGGCGAAAGACCTCGCCGCACTCGAGCTCGATGCGCTGCTTCTTCAGCACGTCGGCTGCCGATGCCAGCTTGAACTGAGGATGTGCGTCGAGAAAACCGATGACGATCTCCTCGTTCTCCTCGGGCAGGATGCTGCAGGTGGCGTAGACCAGCCGTCCCTTTGGCTTGACCAGACGCGCCGCCCCGGCGAGGATGCTCGCCTGCTTGCGCGCCAGTTCCGCCACGCCTTCCGCCGTCTGGCGCCACTTCAGATCCGGATTCCGGCGCAGGGTGCCCAGACCGCTGCAAGGCGCGTCCACCAGGACGCGGTCGATCTTCTCGGTCAGGCGCTTGACCCGCACGTCATTCTCGCTGTTGATGCAGATCGGATGGACATTGGACAACCCGGAGCGTGCCACCCGCGCGCGCAGCCGCGACAATCGCTTTTCGGCAACGTCGAAGGCGTAAAGCCGGCCGGTGGACCGCATCAACGCGCCGAGAAGCAGTGTCTTGCCACCCGCCCCGGCGCAGAAGTCCACCACCATCTCGCCGCGCTTGGGTGCCAGAAGGTAGGCAAGCAGCTGACTGCCTTCGTCCTGCACCTCGATCGCGCCGGTGAGATAGAGCGGGTTGCGCTGCAGCGCCGGCTTGCCCTTCAGACGGATGGCAAGCGGCGAGTAGGGACAGGCCCGTCCCTCGATGCCGTCGGCATTGAGTTTGAGCAGCACCTCCTCGCGTGTGGCCTTGAGCGGATTGACGCGCACGTCGAGCGGCGCCCCCTGGTTGAGGCCCCGTGCAAGCTCGAGCAATTCCTCGGCGTTCATCCGCTGCAGCAGGCGTTCGGCGAGCCAGTCAGGCAGGTCCGCCCGCTCGGCCAAGGACAGGGACTCCGCCGGCTCGGCTTTCTGCTCCGCCAGCCAGGCGGCTTCTTCGCTGCTCACCGCCGGAGCCAACTGGCGCTGACTCAACCCCTGCAGGTGCAGCAAGGCCGCCAGCGCGAGGCGCCGCGGCACCGGATCCGACCCGACGCGTCGTTCCAGGCAGCGCCGGCGACGCAGCACCGCATAGACCGTTTCGGCGACAAAGCCACGGTCCCGCTGCCCCATGACGCGCTGCGCGCGGAAGAACTGGGACAGCACGGCGTCGGCCGGATGCTCGAAGTGCATCACTTCCGTCAGCGCCGCCACGGCGGCATCGATCAGTTTTGCTGAAATTCGCATTCTTCTTCTACGGACGTGGGCATGGCCGCGCCCTGCGTGCCCTTAATGGCTGAACGGCAATTGAGACCGGGGCGCCGCGACCTCGGCGAGCCTGACCCCGGCAAACTGGATTTCGGCGGCAATCATGTCGGCACTGTCGCCCTTGCGGTCGGTAAAGCGAATCCGCACCGGCAGATTTTGATAGTCCAGCGCCAGCCACACCTCGGTAGTCTGCTCACCGCCGCCAGCACGCGTCTTGAGGTGCACGGTGCGCAATTCGCCAACGCGGGTCGCCACCGGTTCCTCACCGACCAGATCAAAGACGTAGGGATTGAAACTCTTCCCCGTGGCGATCATGTATTCGGCGCTGTCTGTGCCTGCGGGCATCATCGCCAGTTGGTAAATGACGCTCAACAGATCCTGGGCGCCAGCCACCAGACTGGCTTCCTGGTGGCGGCGTTTGCTGGTGAGCACGACTCGCATCTGTTGCCAGTCGAACTGCGCCGACTCGGCGGGCTCGGACGCATCGTTGCGCATGGAGCGATAGGCGCTAGGCACCAGACCCCTGTCCGAGATTGCGCCTTCGCTCACCTGGGTGATGCGCACCGGTCGCAGAAGTGCTGCCAGCCCCACGGTTTCGGTAACGCTTTTCAGAACATAGGCCGAGCCGTCCAGTTGCCAGGTATGAAAGGCGGTGCCGGCGACGAATTCCTTGCCGCCCAGGGTCACGTCGTAGCGGATTTGGCCCTGCTGCGGCAGTGTCGATTCGATTCCTCCGGCCGCCGGTGCGGCCGGTTCGGCGTCCGGCACCGCCGTTGCCGCCTCGGCTGCGGCAATCGCCTGGCTGGCAGCGGCGGGCTCCGCCATCGCAACCGCCGCTGCGCCCGGTGCCGGCATCGCGGTCGGGTCCGTTTCGACCGCCGGCAGCGGGTCGTGGGCCGCGACGGCGACTGGCTCCGGCGGTGGCGCAGCTCGGCGTTTGGGCTTTGCCTTGGTCTGGGGCACGGGCTGAGCCGGCTCGATGTGCTGCGTGGCCATCGGGGGCGGTGCCAGCCGCCCCTCCAGCCGGATAGGCTCCTTCTCCTCCTCCGATGCGAGTTGCCAGCCCGGAGCCGCCATCACAAGCAGATGGGCCGCCAGCGATGCCGCCACGGCCACGCGCAGGGAGGAGCGGTCAAAGAACATGGATCGTGGCCGCGATCGGTTCATCATGCCGCGGGACGCACGCTAAGGCGTACGTCTTCCCTCTCCTGCGGATCGAGGACCGGTGCGCACATGAAATCGGTCGTCCGGCCATCACCGGGACCAACAACCCGCCCGTCCGCGCCGATACGGAGCCGGCCTGCCAAGTACCAGCGCACGGCCTCGGGATAGATCCGATGCTCCTGCTCCAGCACCCGCGCCGCCAGGCTGTCCTCGTCGTCACGGTCCAGTACCGGCACTGCCGCCTGGGCGATGATCGGCCCGGCATCCACCGTCGGCGTGACGAAATGGACCGTGCAGCCATGGATTTTCACCCCCGCGGCCAGTGCCTGCCGGTGGGTATGCAGGCCGGGAAAGGCAGGCAGAAGCGAGGGGTGGATGTTGAGCAGGCGACCGGCGTAATGGCGCACGAAATCGTCGCCCAGCACACGCATGAATCCCGCCAGCAACACCAGATCCGGAGCGTGGCGATCGATCTCCTGCGCCAGCGCGGCGTCGAAAGCCGCGCGGGTGTCGTAGTGCCGATGATCCATAACCACCGTGGCAACGCCGTGGGCGCGGGCGATCGTCAGCCCGGCGGCGTCTGCCCGATTGCTGATCACCGCCGCAACCCGCGCCGGCAAGCGGGCGGCGAGCAAGGCACCGAGGTTGGAGCCCCGGCCGGAAATGAGAATGACGACGGATTTCATTGTTCTCGCTACTTCACCGGCAGAAAGATCGCCGTGGCCAGGTTTTGCACCATCCTGACGATCGTGCGGTTGTTCTTGTCCGCAACGAGCTTGGACAACAGATCCAGGTTGCCGATCATTTTGCCGAACTCGCGCTCGAAACTCAGGTTCTGCGGCGTCCCGCCTTCGTTTGAAAGCAGGATCGGATTGCCATCGGGGTCGCGCGCGTTGGACAGCTTCCACACCGCGATCTCGACATTGCGCGCGCTGTTGTACAGCTTTTGCGGATCGAGGTCGTCGAGGATGAAGAATTCCGTCTTCTCGTTGAACGCCGTCATCAACATGCCGCCCAGTCCGCCCATCAGCGCCAGCACCCGGTCGCCGCGATAGTCTTCCCGGAAGGCCAGATGCAGGGCATCGGTGCCGCGCCTGCCGTCCAGTTCGCTGAAGCTCCACCGGCTGCCGGGGTCGAAAATGCGCGCCAGGGCGGCCTCCAGGCTCGGCTGCCCGCCCTTTCTCCATTCCCGGGGATTGCGCCGGTAGAGCTTCTCTGCAATAACGCGCAGGCTGGCAATAAGCTCACGCTGATGGGCTTCGGCGACGCGATCGATGTCGGTCTTGGCGAGCTGGCCGACATCGACGGTCGGGTTCCCGACCCTGCCCGGCTGCGGGTTTTGGCTGGCGCATCCGGAAATCACCAGCAGGCCGAGAGGCAGAATCCAGCGTCCGCGCATGGCCCATCATAGCGCAAATGCCCACCGCCAAGCCAAGGCGTCGACAGCCGGGGATGCAGGTGATGCTGCGATGCAGCATTCGATCTGAACGAGCCGGGCCCTCTTGTGCCGCCCGATCAGCCTTCGCGGTGGCGCAGATATCCCACGAACACCGGCACCAGGGATACGACGATGATGCCGACGATGACCAGCGTCAGGTTGTTCTTGATGACCGGCAAATTGCCGAACCAGTAGCCGGCGAGCGTCAGAGAGCCGACCCAGCCCACGCCCCCGGCCGCGTTGTAGAGAGTGAATCGGGCGTAGGTCATGGCGGCGACGCCGGCCACGAAGGGAGCGAAGGTACGAAACAACGGCAGGAAGCGGCTGATGACGATGGTCTTGCCGCCGTGCTTCTCGTAAAAGGCGTGGGTTTTCTGCAGCGCCCGCTTGTTGAAGAAGCGCGAATCCTCCCACTGGAACACCTTCGGCCCGAGATAGCGGCCGATGGCGTAATTGACCGTATTACCCAGGATTGCCGCCGCGGCCATGACGACGATGAGCAGCGTGACATCCATGTCGCCCAGCGCTGCCAGCGCCCCCGCCACGAAGAGCAGGGAATCGCCGGGCAGGAACGGCGTCACCACGAAACCCGTCTCGCTGAAGATGATCACGAACAAAATGGCGTAGATCCACGGCCCGTAGTTCTGCACCAGCACCGCCAGGTGCTTGTCCAAGTGCAGGACGATATCGACGAACTGAAGTACCAGATCCATGGCGGCGACTCGTGCGAGACCGCGCATATTACCCCACGGGAATGGAAGCGCCAAAGGCGCCGACGGGTTAACACCGGCGGCAGGCGTACGGCGGCGCGCGACAGGCTACGATATAACGAAGCCACGTATAATTCCTTGAAAAAAGCGGCTTACCACCAAGGACACCAAGAACACCAAGAAGCCCCGATTCGCTGCGACGGGAATGCCTGCGGCCGAAGGACCAGCCGTGCAGGAACGCAGGCTTTTGAATCTCCTTGGTGTTCTTGGTGTCCTTGGTGGTGCAAGCGAACTCTTCAGAATAGTCGTTCCTCGATCCGCAGCGCCTCCATGCCCTCGATCAAACCGCTGCCCGAGTTGCTCATCAACCAGATCGCCGCTGGCGAGGTTGTCGAGCGGCCTGCTTCGGTGATCAAGGAACTGCTGGAGAACAGCCTTGACGCCGGTGCGGGGGAAATCGACGTGCAACTGGCCCAGGGCGGCGTGCGTAGCATCCGCGTGGCCGACGACGGCGGCGGGCTCGCCGCCGAAGACCTGCCGCTCGCCCTGGCGCGCCATGCGACCAGCAAGATTGCCACGCTGGACGATCTGGAACATGTCGCAACCATGGGTTTCCGCGGCGAGGCGCTGGCGGCCATCGCCGCTGTTGCCCGCGTCGCCATCGTCAGCCGCGAGCGCGGTGCGCCACGCGCCTACCGCATCGACAGCGGTGAGGGCGCAGTCGCGCCGGCGGCGCTTGCCGCTGGAACGGTAATCGAAGTCGGGGATCTCTATTTCAACACGCCGGCGCGGCGCAAGTTTCTCAAGTCCGAGCAGACCGAATACGCCCACTGCGACGAGGTGCTCCGTCGCAGCGCGCTGGCGCGCCCGGATGTGCAATTCCAGCTCACGCACAACGGCCGGATTACGCGCCGGCTCCCCGCCGGTGCGCTTGAGCGGCGCGTTGTCGAGCTGCTGGGCGAGGATTTCGTCGGCCACGCGCGCCAGGTCGATGCCCAGGCCGGCGACCTGCGTCTTTCCGGATTCGCGGCCCTGCCCGCCTTCTCGCGGCCTTCGCGCGACGCCCAATACTTCTACGTCAACGGCCGCTTCGTGCGCGACAAGCTGCTCAGTCACGCCGCGCGCGAGGCTTATGTCGACATCCTGCATGGCAGCCGCCACCCGGCATACGTGCTGTTCCTGACGCTCGATCCCTACGGCGTCGATGTCAATGTCCATCCTGCCAAGATCGAGGTGCGCTTCCGCGATGCCCGCGCCGTGCATCAGTTCGTGTTTCATGCCCTGCAGCGGGCGCTCGCCACACCCGTGGCGGAGGCGGCAGCGGCCGATGCGAGCGCGGCGGCGTCCCCCCGTCCCGTGTCGTCAGTCTTTGCGGCCGTGCCACATCAGACCGCGCTTGCCGTCGAGCAGCCAGTCCCCGCCTATTTCGAGCTTGCCCAGCGGGCAACGCACACGCCAGCGTCGCCCGCGAGGACCCCGGGCGCAGAACAATTCGCGGCCGTTTCGCCCCCACTGGGCTTTGCGCTGGCGCAGCTGCACGGGGTCTACATCCTGGCGCAGAACGACAACGGGCTGGTGCTGGTGGACATGCACGCCGCCCACGAGCGCATCCTCTACGAGAAACTCAAGAATGCCCTGGACGAGGCTCCCGCCGCGCAGCAACTACTGATCCCCGCCCTGTTTCCCGCCGATGCCCGGGAGATGGCAACGGCCCAGGAACATCGTGATGCGCTTGCACAGCTCGGTTTCGACCTGACGGCTGCCGGCCCGAACCAGCTGACGGTGCGCAGCGTGCCGGCGCCGCTCATGCGTGCGCCGGTACAGGAACTGGTGCGGGCGCTGCTCGCGGAGCTGAGGGACTTCCCGGCCAGCGATGTGATCACCGCCCGGCGCAACGAACTGCTGGCGACCTTGGCCTGCCACGGCGCCGTGCGCGCCCATCGCAACCTGACCATTCCGGAGATGAACGCCCTGCTGCGGGAAATGGAAGCCACGGAGCGCGCCGACCAATGCAATCACGGCCGACCCACGTGGACGCAGCTCACCATGGCCGAGTTGGACCGGCTGTTCCTGCGCGGCCGATGACTGGCGAGCACCTGCCGCCGGCGCTGTGCCTGATGGGCCCCACCGCCAGCGGCAAGACCGCCGTGGCGCTGGAGCTCGCCGCGCGCTTGCCCCTGGAGATCGTCAGCGTCGACTCGGCGCAGGTCTATCGCGGCATGGACATCGGCACCGCCAAGCCGGACGCAACGACGCGGGCGCGCTTTCCCCATCATCTGATCGACATCCTCACGCCCGAAGAAAACTACTCCGCAGCGCGCTTCCGCGCCGACGCCCTGCATGTCATGGCCGAGATCACGGCGCGGGGCAAGGTGCCCTTGCTGGTCGGCGGCACCATGCTCTACTTCAAGGCGCTGCGCGAAGGTTTGTCCGAACTGCCCGCGGCCGATGTCGGACTGCGCAGCGAGATCGAGCAGGCAGCCCTGGAACACGGCTGGCCGGCGCTGCATGCGCAACTCGCGCGGCTCGACCCGGACACCGCCGCCCGTCTCAAACCCACCGACGCCCAGCGCATCCAGCGGGCCCTGGAGGTCGTGCGGCTCACTGGCATGCCGATGTCGATTTCCTTGCAGGCGCGACGCGACAACCCCCTGCCCTACCGCCTGATACAGTTGGCGCTGTTGCCTTCGGAGCGAAGCGCGCTGCACCGGCGCATCGCTCAGCGCTTCGAGGCCATGCTCGCCGCCGGTCTGATTGAGGAGGTGGAGGCTCTGCGCGCCCGCTACCGCCTGCATGCGGGGCTGCCCGCGATGCGCTGCGTCGGCTACCGGCAGGTGTGGCAGTGCCTGGAAGGAGAATTGCCCCGGGAGGAGCTGCACGACCGGGGCATCTTCGCCACGCGTCAATTGGCGAAACGGCAGCTCACCTGGCTGCGGGCGATGCCGGATGTCAAGGCGGTGGATTGCCTCGCCCCGGACGTGACCGCCCGCGTCGATGCCGCGGTCGCGCGCTGCCTCGACGCCGCCACCTGACCAGGCCGCCGGCACGGAAGACTGCGGGAACTTCTCCGCGGCACCAGCGTCCCTCAAGTATGTACGCGCCGCGCGCGCCGCAACGCAACCCGGTCTATTACGGACACACGGAGGAGGACAGTCTTATGGAATACGACTTCCACGAAGCTATCGCCCGAGTGTTGGAGCAGTCCCGCCTGTACTTTGGGCTGTGACGCGCCAAGCGTCCTGGCGAACGAAGCCCCGCCTCCGGCGGGGTTTCGTGTTTCTCAGCCCGGCAGCAGCCGGACCATGGCCTGCCGCTGTGCCGCCTTGGCGCCCGTGAGCGCGAAGCCCTGCAGACGCTCGTCAACGTCGGTGTAAGTCATTTTCACGCCCTCGCCGTTCTCCACGACCCGCCATTTACCGGCGGCACCGCGCGGCGGCGGCAGCACCGCCACCGGGCAGGCCGGCGTCTTGACGACCACGGGCATGGGCGGAAAGACGATAGCAGTCGGTGTGCCGGCCAATGTCTGCGCCAGGGCACGCGCCCCGTTCATGATCGGCGCCACATAAGGCAGCACGGTGCCGCCGTACTCGGCGCAGTCGCCGAGGGCGAAGACGGCCTCGCTGCTGGTGCACCCGTAAGGGTCGACAACGATGCCGCGGTTGACGGCCAGCCCCGCCGCGCGCGCCAGAGCCGTGCGCGGGCGCAGACCCACCGCCGACAGCACGGCATCCGCATCCAGCGTCGAGCCGTCGTCCAGCGTCAGTCGATAGCCCCCCTGGATACGATCCACCGAACTCACCGACCGGCCGAAGCGCCAAATGACGCCCGCATTCTCCAGCGGCCCGATCAGGCTACGACCGGCCGCCTCCGGCAGGAGGTTGGCGAGCGGGTAGGCGGTCGGATCGACCACGGTCACCGCGTAACCAGCGCCCGCCAGATCGTTGGCAAACTCGCAACCGATGAGCCCGGCGCCGATGACGGCCACGCGGCGCGCCGCGCCCACGGCAGCGCGGAAACGGGCATAGTCGGCAAGGTCATTGACCGACAGCACGTCGCCGGCACCATCGCCGGCGAGCGGCAGGCGAATGGCATCGGCACCGACGGCCAGTACCAGCGCACGGTAGCGGTGCTCGCCGACGGTCGAGGCAACGACCCTGGCGGCTGTGTCGATGCTGGTGACGCGCGTGCTCTTGAGCAGCGTCATGTCCAACTGCCCGGCCATGCCCTCGGCCAGCGTCGTCACCAGTTGCTCCGGCGACTTCCTCTGCGCGAAGGCGTTCGAAAGCGTCGGCTTCGAGTAGAAGTCGCCGCTGTCCTGCGTCACCATGATCAGGGGCGCCTGCCTGTCCAGCTTGCGCAACTCGCGGGCGACGGTATAGCCCGCGAGTCCGCTGCCGACGACGATGATGGGATCGTTCAACTTGTCATGCTCCTTTCATTGCTCCAGCAGGCTGCGCAACATCCAGGCGCTTTTTTCATGCACCTGCATGCGCTGGGTCAGCAGGTCGGCGCTGGGCTGATCATTGGCCTATTCGACAACCGGGAGACCAAGCGCGCGCGACAGCCCATGGACGATTTCCCTGCGATCCGAGTCGTTAATGCCGACGTTTATGTGCTTGTCCTATCGTTCCGGTTCAGCGGTGGCGGTGGGCCATACCGCCGAAACCGGTTGTGAGCTGAAATCACGCGAGATCGAAGCGGTCGAGGTTCATGACCTTGTCCCAGGCAGCGACGAAGTCACGCGCGAACTTCTCCTTCGCATCGTCCTGGGCGTATACCTCGGCCAAGGCGCGCAGCTGGGAGTTGGAGCCGAACACGAGATCCACGCGCGTCGCGGTCCACCTGAGCGCACCGGTCTTGCGGTCCCGACCCTCGAAGCGCTCCGCGGTGTCCGAGACGGGCGTCCACACGGTGCTAATGTCGAGCAGGTTCACGAAGAAATCGTTGCTCAGGGCCTGCGGCCGCGAGGTCAACACGCCGTCCTGCGAGCCACCCGTATTGGTGCCCAGTACGCGCAGGCCGCCGACGAGCACCGTCATCTCGGGGGCGCTCAGCGTCAGGAGCTGTGCCTTGTCGACCAGCATCTCCTCGGCCCGCGTGGTGTAGTGACGCTTCTGGTAGTTGCGAAAACCGTCGGCCTGGGGCTCTAGCACGGCCAAGGATGCGACGTCCGTTTGTTGTTGCGAGGCGTCGGTACGGCCCGGAGTGAAGGGCACCTCCAGCGAATGGCCGGCCGCCTTGGCAGCCGCTTCCACCGCAGCGCAGCCGCCCAGCACGATGAGGTCGGCCAGCGCGACTTTCTTCCCGTCCGTCTGGGCGTCATTGAACGCCTGCTCGATGCCTTCCAGCACGGCTAGCACTTTGGCCAGCTGCACGGGCTGGTTGACTTCCCAGTCCTTCTGCGGGGCCAGGCGGATGCGGGCGCCGTTAGCACCGCCACGCTTGTCGGAACCGCGGAAGGTGGAAGCCGAGGCCCAGGCGGCGGACACCAGTTCCGCGATCGAGAGCCCCGAGGCCAGGATCTTTGCCTTGAGATCGGCAATGTCCGCGGCGTCGATCAGCGGATGGCCGACAGCCGGGATCGGGTCCTGCCAGATCAGGTCTTCGGCCGGCACCTCGGGGCCGAGGTAACGGACCTTGGGCCCCATGTCGCGGTGGGTCAGCTTGAACCAAGCACGGGCGAATGCGTCGGCAAAAGCCTGCGGATCCTTGTGGAAGCGACGCGCGATGGGCTCGTAAATCGGGTCGAAGCGCAGACTGAGGTCGGCCGTGGTCATCATCGGCGGATGCTTCTTCGACGGGTCGTGCGCGTCGGGAATCATGTGCTCGTCGCGCACCCCTGCGGCCCGCCACTGCCAGGCGCCGGCCGGGCTCTTGACCAGCGTCCATTCGTAGCCGAACAGCATGTCGAAGTAACCCATGTCCCACTTGGTCGGGTTGGGCTTCCAGGCGCCTTCGATGCCGCTGGTCGTCGTGTGTTCGCCTTTGCCGGTGCCGAACTTGTTGATCCAGCCCAGGCCCTGCTCTTCGATGGGAGCGCCTTCCGGCTCGGGGCCCACCAGCTTCGGATCGCCTGCGCCGTGTGCCTTGCCGAAAGTATGGCCGCCGGCGATCAGCGCCACGGTTTCCTCGTCGTTCATCGCCATGCGGGCGAAAGTCTCGCGCACGTCGCGGCCCGAGGCCACCGGATCCGGTGCGCCGTTGGGGCCTTCCGGGTTTACGTAGATCAGGCCCATCTGCACGGCGGCCAGCGGGTTCTCGAGCTGGCGCTCGCCGCTGTAGCGCGCGTCGCCCAACCAGGTGCTCTCCTTGCCCCAGTAGATGTCCTCCTCGGGCTGCCAGATGTCCTTGCGACCGCCCCCGAATCCCAAGGTCTTGAAGCCCATCGATTCCAACGCGCAGTTGCCGGCGAGGATCATCAGGTCGGCCCAGGAAATCCTGTTGCCGTATTTCCGCTTGATCGGCCACAACAATCGGCGCGCCTTGTCGAGGTTGCCGTTGTCGGGCCAGCTATTGACGGGCGCAAAGCGCTGATTGCCGGTGCCGGCGCCGCCACGGCCGTCTGCCGTGCGGTAGGTGCCCGCGCTGTGCCAGGCCATGCGGATGAACAGGCCGCCGTAGTGGCCCCAGTCGGCCGGCCACCAATCCTGCGAGTCGGTCATCAGCGCGTACAGGTCCTTTTTCAATGCCGTGAAGTCAAGCTTCTTGAACTCTTCGGCGTAGTCGAAGCCCGCATCCATCGGGTTGGACGCCGGCGCGTGCTGGTGCAGGATGTTCAGGTTGAGCTGGTTCGGCCACCAGTCCCGGTTCGATGTGCCTGCGCCAGAGGTGGTTCGGCCAGGCTTGCCCGCTATCGGGCACTTGCCAACTTCACTCATCTTCGTTCTCCTTTGACCTTTGGGGGTTGTAAAGCCAACTGTCAGGACGCCTGCCGCCGTACCCTCACGCGGGCACGACTTCGACCATCTCGAAGTCGGCCTTGGCTACGCCGCAGTCCGGACAGGCCCAATCGCCGGGAATGTCCTGCCAGCGGGTGCCGGCAGCGATGCCTTCCTCGGGCAGACCCTTGGCTTCGTCGTAAATGAAGCCGCAAACGATGCATTGCCATACTTTCATGTCGTTTCTCCTTTTCCGTTCAGATTTCATTCAAGCCGCCACCCGCTCGCGTACGGCGCAGTAGTGATTGGCGTGCCGCTCTTCCACCTTGGCCAGGGCGGCGAAGCGTTTGGCCGCTTTCTCCAGGGTCGCCTTGAAGCGCGCGGCGTGTTCCTTCGATTCGGCGATCTGTTCGTCGATCTCGGCTACCGCCGCGGCCTGGCCTTCGGCCACCGCGGTCTGGCGGAAGCCCGGGTACATCTCGCTGTACTCGTAAGTCTCACCAGCGATGGCGATGTCGAGGCACTTGGCCGGCGTCATCTCGGCCGCCGGGTAGAGCAGGTCGAGGTGGCCGAAGGCGTGTTGCACTTCCTGGTCGGCGGTCTCCTCGAACACGCGGGCCGTGTCGTCGTCGCCGGCAGCACGCGCCAGCTTGGCGAAGTAGCGGTACTTGATGTGGGCCATCGACTCGCCGGCGAAGGCCGCTTCGAGGTTTTGGATGGTTTTGATTTCGGGTCGCTTCATTGTGATCTCCTGTCGTTTTGAAGTTGCTCATATGACATAAATGCCTGACACGGTTCGCAGTGTACGGACCGGGCTGTGATTTGGCCAATTGTCTTTTCAAACCATCTTGATTTACTATACCTATCACAGACTGGTTTACCGTGGAGGCAATACCGATGAACCTGAACGATCTTCGCTACATCGTCGCGGTGGCCCAGGAGCGCAATTTCCGCCGCGCTGCAGAGCGCTGTTTCGTCAGCCAGCCGGCGCTGTCGCTCGCCGTGCAGAAGCTGGAGGATGAGTTGGGCGTTGCCCTTTTCGAGCGCAGTAGAACCGAGGTAAGCGTGACGGCAATCGGCGCGCGCGTCGTCGAACAGGCACAGCGTGCGCTGGAGGAAATCGGCAAGATCAAGGAGATCGCCCGTCAAGGCATGGATCAGTTGATCGGGCCGCTACGCCTGGGCGTGATCTACACCGTCGGGCCGTATTTGCTGCCTGAGCTGATCCCGGTCCTGCACAAAAAGGCGCCGCAGATGCCCCTGGAGGTGGAGGAGAACATCACCGCCAACCTCGACACTCTGCTCAGGAACGGCAAGCTCGATGTGATCGTCATCGCCCTGCCCTTCGGCGCGCCGGGCATCGCCACGGAACCGCTCTACGACGAACCCTTCGAGATCGTGGTCCCGGCCGGGCACGACTGGGCTGGCAGGACTTCCATCAAGTCCAAGGAGCTGACCAGGGAGCGGGTGCTGCTGCTAAACGTCGGTCACTGCTTCAGCAACCAGGTGGTGGAGGCCTGCCCGGAGCTCACCACCAAGGGGGGCGATACCCAGCAGGGCAATTCGCTGGAAACGATCCGCAACATGGTCGCCTCCGGCCTGGGCATCACCGTGCTGCCATGTACGGCCAACGCCGCCAAGTATCGCTCGCCGCTGCTCAAGGTCGTACCGTTCGCGGCGCCGGCGCCGGCGCGCCGCATTGCTCTTGCCTGGCGCAACAGCTTCAGTCGGGAAAAGGCCATCGAGACCCTGGCCGCGGCGGTTCGCTCGCTGCGACTGCCTGGAGTGGAGATGGTGGGAAAGAAGGCGCGTTAGCCCGGCCGGCTCATGCGCTAGCGCCGCCGACCGCGGTTTCCGCCTCAGGCTCGGCTTCCCGCCCGCGCGCCACCAGCGAATAAACGGTCGGGACGACGAATAGCGTGAGCAGAGTTCCCAGCAGCAGCCCGCCGACGATCACCCAGCCGATCTGCTGCCGCGATTCCGCCCCGGCGCCCGTGGCGAATGCCAGAGGCACGGCACCGAGCACCATGGCACCGGTGGTCATCAGAATCGGCCGCAGGCGCAACACCGCTGCCTCGACGATGGCATCGCGCAGCGCCCGCCCCTGCTCCTGCAACTGGTTGGCGAATTCGACGATCAGGATGCCATGCTTGGTGATCAGTCCGACCAGCGTCACCAGGCCGATCTGGGAGTAGACGTTGAGCGTGTTGCCGGTGAAGTACAGCGCTGCGAGCGCGCCGGCCATGGCCACGGGGACCGTGAGCATGATGATGAACGGATCGCGGAAGCTCTCGAACTGGGCCGCCAGCACGAGATAAATGAAGGCCAGCGCCAAGGCAAAGGTCAGCGCGAGCCCGCCGGTGGCAACGCGGAATTCGCGTGACTGGCCGTTGTAGTCGATGGCATAGCCGGGCGGCAGGATGTTGCGCGCCGTCTGGTCGAGGAAAGCGAGTGCCTCCCCCATGGTGTAGCCGGGCGCCAGATTGGCCGAAATGGTGACGGCACGCCGCTGGCCGAAGTGATTCAACTCCCGCGGCGATACCCGCTCTTCCACCTTGACCAGGTTGGACAGCGGGATCATGCGCTCATTCCAGCCGCGCACGAAGATGTCGCTGATGTCATGGGGCGTGGCGCGCTCGCGCGGGGCGACCTGCACAATGACGTCGTACTGCTCGGCGTCTTTCTTGAAGCGCGTCACCTGACGACCGCCGAGCATGGTTTCCAGGGTGCGGCCGACGGTCTCGATCTGGACGTTCATGTCCGAGGCTTTGTAGCGATCCACCACCACCGACAGCTCCGGTTTGTTCAGCTTGAGATCCGTGTCGGGCGTAATGAAACCGGGATTCTTCGCCACTTCCGCCATGATGCGATTGGCCATGTCCTGCAATTCCTGGTACGAGGCCGACGTAAGGATGACGAAATTCACCGGCCGCTCACGCGGGCTCTGACCGAGCGAGGGCGGTGTCACCGGAAAGGCCAGCACACCGGGGATGCCGAAAAACTTGGGCTGCAGTTCCTTGGCGATATCCACGGACTTGCGCGTGCGCTGATTCCAGTCGATCAGGCCAACGAAGGAAATGCCCTGGGACACGACCGGATTGCCGCCGACGACGAAGTAGCGCTCGATGTCCTTGGTGTTGGCGTAGATCTTCTCCAGCTCGCGGGCATAGCGATCGGTGTAGTCGATGGTCGCCCCCTCCGGACCGAGAAAGATGCCGACAACGACGCCCCGGTCTTCCACCGGCGCCAGCTCCGACTTGAGCGCTTTGAGCAGCCCGTAGCTCGCTCCGGCGACCAGAATGAATGCCAGTAGCACGACCCAGCGGTGGCGCAGCGCCCAGCCGAGCACCTGCCGGTACCCCGCCGTCATGCCCTGCAGCACCCCTTCGCTCCACAGATAAAGCCGGCCATGGCTCGTCTGGTGGCGCAGCATGACCGAACACATCATCGGCGACAAGGTCAGGGCGACGAACCCCGACACCAGCACCGCGCCGGCCAGCGTCAGGGCGAACTCGATGAACAGCTTGCCGGTCCGCCCGGTCATGAAGGCCACCGGCGCATAGACCGCAGCCAGGGTCAGCGTCATGGCGATGACGGCGAAGCCGATCTCCTTGGCGCCCTGGAATGCCGCCTGTCGCCGCGGCATGCCTTCCTCGATATGTCGATAGATGTTCTCCAGCACGACGATGGCATCATCGACCACCAGACCGATGGCAAGCACCAGCGCCAGAAGCGTCAGGGTGTTGACCGTGAAGCCGAACACGTACATCAGGGCGAAGGCGCCGATCAGCGATACCGGTATGGTCACCAGCGGAATGACCGTGGCACGCGGGCTGCGCAGGAACAGAAAGATGATCAGCGCCACCAGCAGCACAGCCTCGCCGATGGTGTAGAACACCGCGGTGATCGAGCGGTCGATGAACACCGAGGAATCGTAGGCGACCTGCGCTGTCATGCCCTGCGGCAGCTCGGCGACCACCCGCGGCAGTTCGGCTCGCACCGCCTTCGACAGCTCCAGTGGATTGGCGGTGGCCTGCTTGATGACGCCGAGCGCCACCGCGGGCCGGCCCTTGAAACGCACCGTGCTGCGTTCCGAGGCGGCGGCAATCTCCACGCGCCCCAGATCACGAATGCGAACCGGATAGCCGCTCACCTGCCGCACGATCACTTCTTCGAACTGCTGCGGCGTCTGCAGGTCGGTCTGGGCCACCACCGAGAACTCGCGCAGCCGGCTTTCGATGCGCCCCGCCGGCACCTCGACGTTCTGCCGACGCAGCGCATCCTCGACATCCTGGGGCGTCAGGCTGTGGGCGGCCAGGCGATCGCGGTCGACCCACACGCGCATGGCATAGCGCCGCTCGCCGAACACGCGCACATCCGCCGCTCCGGGCAGCGTCTGCAGGCGCGGTTTGACGATGCGACTGGCAACGTCGGTGACTTCGAGTGGCGAATGGGCGTCGCTGGAGAAGGCGATCCAGATGATCGGATTTGCGTCGGCCTCCACCTTGGCGATTACCGGCTCGTCCACGTCCTGGGGCAAACGGTTGCGCACCCGCGCCACCCGGTCGCGCACGTCGGCGGCGGCGCTGTCGGGGTTGCGCTCAAGCTTGAAGCGGATGGTGATCTGGCTGTTCTCCTGGCGGCTGATGGACGAGAGCACATCCACGCCTTCGATACCGGCGAGCGAATCCTCCAGCGGTTTGGTGATCTGCGATTCGATGATCTCGGCGCTTGCGCCCTTGTAGGTGGTGTCCACCGTCACCACAGGCTCGTCGATCTTCGGATATTCGCGCACCGGCAGCCGGGTGTAGGACACCAGTCCGATCAGCATCACCACCAGGCTCATCACCGTGGCGAAGACGGGTCGCTTGATGCAGATGTCAGAGAGAACCATGGCGGACGGGCAACGCTCCGCGCCGCGCTTACCGCGCCTGCGTCGCCGCCGGCGCTGCGGCCTGGGCCGGCGCCGCGCCGGCCGGCTGCGCCACTCTCACCGGCACACCCTCGCGCAGCTTGAGCTGGCCGGCAGTCACGACCACGTCGCCCGCCTTGAGACCGCCCAAGATCTCCACCCGGGCGGCGCGGCGCACACCGGTAGTGACCTTGACCTGCTGCGCATTGCCGTCGACGACGCGGAACACGAACTGGTCGGCGCCTTGGGGCACCAGCGCTTCCTCGGGCACGACCAGCGCCTCGCGCTTCTCGGACAGGATCAGGCGCACGCGCGCGAACATGCCCGGTCGCAGCTTCCCGTTAGGATTGGCGAGCCGGGCCCGCAACGACAGCGCGCGGCCCGCAGCATCGACGTGGGGATCGACGGCATCCACCGTGGCATCGAAGGCTTTCCCCGGCAGCGCATCGGTGGTCACCTGGACGTTCTGTCCGCGCCGGATCTGGGCGAGAAGCACCTCGGGCAGTTTGAAGTCTAGCTTGAGCGTATCGATGTCCTCCAGGTTGATCAGGTCCTGTCCTTCCTTGACGTAATCGCCGACGCTGACGTTGCGGATGCCGACGATGCCGGCGAAGGGCGCGCGGATCTGGGTCTTCTGGTAGCGCGCCTCGGCCAGGGCCACGGCCGCCTCCTGCACTTTGAGCGTGGCCGCGGACTCGTCGCGAGCGCGCTCGCTGATGAAGCGCTTCTGAAACAGATCCTCGTTGCGCCTGAAGTTAGCCTGGGCCAGGCCGAGGTTGGCCCGTGCCTGTTCCAGGTCCGCCGACTGGGTCGATGCATCCAGCGCTACCAATACGGCCCCCTTGGCCACCATGGTCCCGTCCTTGAAGTTGATCGTTGCGATGCGCCCGGCGATCTCTGGCCGCATGACAACCGACTCGTTGGACTTGAGCGTCCCGACAGCGGTGACATCTTCCTGCAACGGAACAACGGCGACCGCCACCGCCTCGACGCCGATAGCGAAGCCGCCCGGTGGCCCTGGCTGCGCGCCTGGCCCGCCTGCGGCAGCCGGCACGCCCTGTGCCGGCTTCGGCGCCGCAGAAAGCCGATTGAAGTAGTAGGCAACTCCCGCAAGCAGACACAGGCCGACGATCGACAGCACGATGACAACGATATTTCTTCTGGTTGGCATTACTTGTTCCGGATCAGGTGCGAAGCCGTCGCCCCGACACAAGACTATGAGCTTCGCCCGCCATGAAAAGTTGCGCTGCGGTGCCGGAGGGCGTCAGCCGCGGCACTCAGATGACCACGGTTTGCGCCTGTCCTGACTGGCGGGCCTCGATGTGGCCGATGGCAAAGACCGTTTCACCCGCCTGACGCAACAGCGTTGCCGCCGCGGTCTCGTGCTCGGGCGCAACCACTACCGCCATGCCGATGCCGCAATTGAAAACGCGGTGCATTTCGTTCTCGGCAACGTTGCCTTCCTGCTGCAGCCAGTCGAACAGCTTGGGTCGCGGCCAGGCGTCCTTGCGCAGTACCGCCGTCAGGTCATCTCCGAGTATGCGTGGGACGTTGTCCAGCACGCCTCCGCCGGTGATATGCGCCATGCCCTTCACCGGCAGCGCAGCCATCAGCGCCAACATTGATTTGGCATAGATCCGCGTCGGCGTCATGATCGCATCGGCCAGGCTGCGGCCATCGAAATCGGCGCTCAGATCGGGCTGCGACTTCTCCAGAATCCGGCGTACCAGGGAATAGCCGTTGGAGTGGGCGCCACTGGAGGCGAGCCCCAGCACCGGGTCGCCGGGGCGGATGGTCGACCCGTCTATGATGTGCGACTTTTCCACCACGCCGACCGCGAAACCGGCCAGATCATATTCGCCCTCGGGATACATGCCCGGCATCTCGGCCGTCTCGCCGCCGATGAGGGCGCAGCCGGCGAGTTCACAGCCTTTGGCGATGCCCTCGATCACCGACGCCGCCGTGGCCACGTCCAGCCTGCCGCAGGCGAAGTAGTCGAGGAAGAACAGCGGCTCGGCGCCCTGCACCAGGACGTCGTTGACGCTCATCGCCACCAAGTCGATGCCGACGCTGTCGTGACGCCCGAGCTGGAACGCAAGCTTCAGCTTGGTGCCGACGCCATCGGTGCCGGCAACCAGAACCGGCTCCCGATATTTCTTCGAGATCTCGAACAGCGCGCCGAAGCCTCCGATGCCGGCCAGCACTTCCGGGCGCATGGTGCGTTTGGCAAGAGGCTTGATGCGCTCCACAAGCGCCTCGCCGGCATCGATGTCCACGCCGGCGGCGCGGTAGGTGAGGGATTCGTCGGGCATGATCATGGCACGACCCGCCGGCGCAAGCGGCGGGCAAGAACAATTGATACACTTGTCAGGAATCGACTGGCAGGCGCGAGCTGTCACATGTCGGCCATTCCGCACCGAGCCACGAGTTTACCGGAAATGCGCGACCGCCGGTCTTCCTGCCCTCCGCCACCCATGCGTCAGCTCACCCTGGATATCCGGCCCGAAGCACCGCCGAGCTTCGACAACTTTGTGCCCGGCGCGAATGGCGAGTTGCTGGCGCGGTTGCGCGCCGTGACCGAGCCGAAGGCTGGCGAAGCACTCTATCTGTGGGGCGCCCAGGGTAGCGGCCGCAGCCATCTGCTCCATGCCGCAATACAGGCAGCGCACGTCGCGGGACTCGCCGCGCATTACCTGGCCGGCGCGGACGTCGGCGACGATCTGCCTGCCGCGCCCGGTGGCCTGCTCGCCATCGACGACGTCGAGCGATTGTCGGCCGGCGCCCAGATCGCGCTGTTTCGCGCCTTCAATGCCTTGCGCCATGGCGGCCCGACGCTGCTCGTCAGCGCAGCGGCGCCGCCGCTGCGGCTTTCCTTGCGAGAGGACCTGCGCACGCGTCTGGGATCGGCCTTGGTGTTCGAGGTCAGACCGCTCAGCGACGAGGACAAGGCGCAGACGCTCGCTGGCCACGCCCGCCAGCGCGGCATGCGCCTCGACCCCGGCATCATCCAGTACCTGCTGCGCCACGGCCGGCGCGACCTGCGCTGGCTGCTGGCGGTGCTGGATGCGTTGGATGCCGCCTCGCTCGAGCAGCAGCGGCCGATCACGCTGCCGCTTCTGCGCCAGATACTGCCCGCGGCGAGCAGTCAATAAGTCGCGCCGGCGCCGCCCAAATCCTTGTTTCATGTATGATTCCCTTCAGCCACCCACGCAGCGAGTGATGACAGACAACAAGTAATGATCCGCAAGCTTCTGCGTCGCGTCTTTCGTAAGGGCGGACCCGATGTCGCAGCGGACCCGGTTCGCGAACCGGCATTGATTCCCGTCGCCCAGCACGGCGTCCGGCGGGAGGCGATCGCCTCCGGCGCCGCCAAGGTGGTCGGCCGCCTGCAGGAGGCGGGGTTCAAGGCCTTCGTCGTCGGCGGCGCGGTGCGCGATTTGCTCGCCGGCTTTCAGCCCAAGGATTTCGACGTCGCTACGAACGCTACGCCGGAGGAGGTACGCGGCTTGTTCCGTCGCTCGCGCATCATCGGCCGGCGGTTTCAGATCGTGCATGTCATGAGCGGCGCGGAAACCATCGAAGTGTCGACCTTCCGCGCCCACCACGATCCCGACGCGGCCACGGACGCCCACGGCCGCATCCTGCGCGACAATGTCTGGGGGACCCAGGCCGAGGACGCAGCGCGGCGCGACTTCACCGTCAATGCGCTGTACTACAACCCCGCCGACGAAACCATCAGCGACTACCACCACGGTGTGGCCGACCTGAAGCAGAAAACGCTTCGCATGATCGGCGACCCGAAGGCGCGCTACCGCGAGGATCCGGTGCGCATGCTGCGTGGCGTGCGTCTGGCGGCCAAGCTTGGCCTGGCGATCGATCCGACGGCGCGGGCACCGATCCGCCAGATGGCGCCGCTGCTGGAGAACGTGCCGCCGGCGCGCCTGTTCGACGAGATGCTCAAGCTGCTGCTTTCCGGCCATGCTGTGCCCTGCCTGCGCCAGTTGCGCGACGAAGGCCTGCACCACGGTCTGCTGCCGCTGCTCGACGTGATCCTCGAACAGCCGCTGGGGGAGCGCTTCGTCTGGCTCTCGCTCGCCAGCACCGACGAGCGGGTCAATGCCGGCAAGCCGGTCTCGCCAGGGTTTCTCTTCGCCACGCTGCTCTGGCATGAGATGCTCGCCAACTGGGAGGAGCGCAAGGCGCGCGACGAACGCTCAATTCCGGCGCTGTTCGCGGCCATGGAAGAGGTGCTCGACCTGCAAGCCGACAAACTCGCCATCACCCGTCGCATCGCCTCGGACATCAAGGACATCTGGGCGCTGCAGCCGCGCTTCGAGACGCGCACGGGGCGCCGCCCGTTGCGCCTGCTCGAGCAGCCGCGCTTTCGCGCCGGTCTCGATTTCCTGATCCTGCGCGCCCAAAGCGGCGAGCTGCCCGAGGAGATGGCTGAGTGGTGGCGCCGCCTCGCCGACGCCGAGGGCGAGGCCCGGCTCGCCATGCTCGAACCGGAACAGGCGCCGCGGCGCAAGCGGCGCCGACGCAAGTCCCGAGCTGCCAGCCCCGACGTGGCGCCCGCCCCATGACCATTGCCGTTTCTGCCCGACCGGATGCTCGATAAGGCGCGTTACATCGTCGTCGAAGGTCCTATCGGCGCCGGCAAAACCTCGCTCGCGCGGCGGCTGGCGCAACACCTGCAGGCGCCGACGCTGCTCGAACGACCGGAGGAAAACCCCTTCCTTGCGCGCTTCTACCAGGACATGGAACGCTACGCCCTGCCGACGCAGCTGTTCTTTCTTTTCCAGCGCGTGGACCAGTTGCGCGAACAGGCGCAACGCGATCTGTTCAACAAACGGCTCGTGGCCGACTTCCTGTTCGAGAAGGACACGCTGTTCGCCGCCCTCAACCTGAGCGACGACGAATACGCGCTCTATCAGCAGATCTACCAAATGCTTAAGCCGCGCGCACCCGCCCCGGATCTCGTGATCTACCTCCAGGCCGAGCCGGAAACGCTGGTCGAACGAGTGCACAGGCGTGGTATCGACGCGGAGAAGCGGATCAGCGAGGGCTATATCGCGCGGGTCGCCGAACGCTATGCGCGCTTCTTTTACCATTACGATGCTGCGCCGCTGTTCATCGTCAATGCCGAACGCCTGAACCCGGTCGACGACGACGAGGATTTCGACCTGCTGCTGCAGCACCTGCGCGCCATGCGCGGCTATCGCGAGTTCTTCGGCTACGCCCAATGACTGCCCCTAGGATTGGCGTACGCATCCGGCCGGAGCGCCAGAGCGCCGCCCATGTCAACCCGCCGCGGCAAGCCGTGCGTTAATGCCCGTGCTTGTGATCCAGGAGAACCCGCCATGAGCTACCTGCAGGACCAAAAGCCCGTGACGCTGCACGAACTGGCGCGCATGCGCGCCGCCGGCGAGAAGATCGCCGTGCTGACCTGCTACGACGCCAGCTTCGCCGCCGTGCTCGACCGCTGCGGCGTCGATATCGTGCTAATCGGTGATTCGCTCGGCAACGTCATCCAGGGGCAGACGACAACGCTGCCCGTCACCCTCGATCACATGGTCTACCACACGGCGTGCGTGGCGCGCGGCGCGAAGCGCCCATTCGTTATCGGCGACATGCCATTCGGGTCGTTTCAGGAGAGTCCCGCCCAGGCCATGCGCAATGCCGTGCAGTTGATGGCCGCCGGCGCCCAGATGGTCAAGATCGAGGGCGGCGCCCACATGGCGGAGACGGTACGCTTTCTCGTCGAGCGCGGCGTGCCGGTGTGCGCTCACGTCGGGCTGACGCCGCAATCGGTACACCAGTTAGGCGGCTACCGCGTCCAGGGCAAGACCGATGCCGGCGCCCAGCAGCTCAAAAGCGATGCGCTGGCCCTGCAGGACGCCGGCGCCGCCCTGATCGTGCTGGAGATGGTGCCCACCGCCGTGGCGACCGAAATCACGAACAGCCTGACGACTATGGCCACCATCGGCATCGGTGCCGGCGGCGGTTGTTCGGGCCAAGTGCTGGTGCTCTACGACATGCTCGGCGTCTTTCCTGGCAGGAAGGCGCGCTTCGTGCGCAACTTCATGGCGGGCGCGCCGGGCATCGACGACGCCATCAAGGCCTACGTCGCGGCGGTAAAGGACGGTTCCTTTCCCGCGCCCGAGCACGGTTACTGATTTTCGTCAGAAGCGCGGCCAGCATTCCGAAGTACCGTACGCGGGAAACGGCTGCGCTTAAGGTTCGCCTCTCGGCCCGACATCCATGCACATTCACGAAACGATAGCCGATCTGCGCGCCGCGCTGAAGAACCATGGCCGCGTCGCCTTCGTGCCGACGATGGGCAATCTGCACGAAGGCCACATCGCGCTCATGCGCCAGGCCCGCGCCCACGGCGACTGCGTCGTGGCGAGCATCTTCGTCAATCGCCTGCAGTTCGGCCCAAAAGAGGACTTCAACAAGTATCCGCGCACCTTCGATGCCGATTGTGCGCAGCTCGAAAGTGCCAGCGTCGATCATCTGTTCGCTCCGGACGAAAGCGTTCTCTACCCGACGCCGCAGCGCTATTTCGTGGACCCCGATCCGGCCCAGGCCGACATCCTCGAAGGCGAATTCCGTCCCGGCTTCTTTCGCGGCGTGGCCACGGTTGTGGCCAAGCTTTTCAACGTCGTCCAGCCCCAGGTGGCGCTGTTCGGCAAAAAGGATTTCCAGCAGCTCATGATCATCCGCAACATGGTGCGCGAGCTGGCGCTGCCCATCCAGATCGTCCCCGGCGACACCGTGCGCGCCGAGGACGGCTTGGCGTTGTCCTCGCGCAATGGCTATCTGTCGGCGGCAGAACGAGCCGAGGCGCCGCGTCTGTATCGGCTGCTCCGTGCCGCCTGCGACCACATACGCGCGGGCGCAAGCGATTTCGCCCGAATCGAGGCCGAGAGCATGGCCGAACTGCGCGCCCACGGTTGGACTCCGCAATATGTTGCGGTGCGTAAAACAGTTGATCTACAATTTCCCGCCGCTCACGATTCCGGGTTGGTGATACTGGCCGCGGCACTCCTTGGGAGCACGCGGCTGATCGATAACCTGGAAGTGTAGGACGCCACGATGCGCTCAGTCCCGTGGTGCGCCAGCAGCGCTCTATGCGCGCATTTTTTTGAGGCGCGCCTTTGTCAGCTCGTTTGAGAGAGGAGCGAAGATGCAACGCACCATGCTTCAGGCAAAGCTGCACCGCGTGACAGTCACCCATGCGGAGCTGCACTACGAGGGTTCCTGCGCCGTCGACCAGGATCTGCTCGACGCCGCCGACATCCGTGAGTATCAGGCGATCGACATCTACAACGTGAACAACGGCGAGCGCTTTTCCACCTACGCCATTTCCGCCGAGCGCGGCTCCGGCATCATTTCGGTGAATGGTGCGGCGGCACGCAAGGCGGCGCCCGGGGACCTGCTGATCATCGCCTGCTACGCCCAATACAGCGAACTGGAACTGCAGAAGTACGAGCCGACACTGATTTACGTCGATGCGCGCAATCGCATCGTCAACTCGCGCCGCAAGATCCCGATGCAAATGGCGGTGTGACGCCGCGCGGCAAGGTTCCCCTCTTGCAAGCCCGCGCAATGCGGGCTTTTTTCTTGCCTGCGACGAGTAGTCAGGCTGAACCCGCCCGGTGAGCCAGGGTCACCAACGTCAGCAAGAGCAAGGCCGCGATAACGTTGTGCGTCACCACCAGCGGTAGCGGCAGACCGGCCGTGACCACCACCGCGCCGAGCACAATCTCCGCCAGCAGCAGCCCCAGGAGCAGCAAACCCGCGTGCCGGTAGCGGCCGCCAGCACGGATGCCGTGCAGCCCGGCAGCGACCCCTACGACTCCCGTCAGCAGCGCCAAGGCCCGATGCGTCATGTGCAGCGCCGCCTCGGCCGATGCGCCTGCCTGCGCCGCCGACGCAGAGGGTTCGCGCCAGGGATTGAGCGCTTCAAAGGTGGCCCCCGGCGGCCACCAGGACCCCTGGCAGTCGGGCACCGTCACGCAGGCCAGCGCGCTATGACTGGCACTGACCAAGCCGCCCAAGGCGACCTGCACCAACAGAAAAACAATCCCCGCCCGCGCCCATCGATTCGCGCCGACGGTCCGCCCGAAACGCGGACCAATGCCGGCGGCACTGGCGCGCAGGCGCAACCACCAGAGCAGCGCCAGCATGGCGAACCCGCCCAGAAGGTTGCCCAATGCCACGGCCGGTAGCCGCGCCCCAGTCGTCCAGCGGCCGAGCACGGTCAGAAAGAGCACGAGGGCGACCAGTGCGACGGCGATTGCGGTTTCGACGCGCAGTGCCGCGCGCGCTTCGATGCAGACAAAGGCAATGACGACGACAAGAACGAGCACGACCACCGCAGCCACCCGGTGAAGCACGCGCGCCACGGCTGTTCCCGGCGGCTCCGCGGCGGCGCCGCCGTTGGCCTGGGTTGCCGTCTGTCCGTAACAGCGTGGCCAGTCATCGCAGCCCAGCCCCGTGCCCGACAGGCGGATGTAAGCGCTGACCGTGGTGACGACCAGCAGGACGAGCGCGCACAGGCCGGCAAGCCGCGCCAACACGCTACGGCGTCGCGCCTTGTCCGGGAAATTCGCCATGGCGGACTAGGCGATACGCCCAGCGGGCACCCGCAGTTCGTGGCTGACCCAGAGCATGATGCCGAAGACCACCATGGCGCCGGCCTGGTGCGCGGCGGCAAGCGGAACCGGCACCACGTAGAGCAACGTGGTGATGCCCAGGGCAATCTGCACGGCCAGGGATAGCAGGAGCCAATTACTCGCGATGCGCGCCCGCGGGCCGGTATCGACCTGGCGCAGTTTGAACCAGAAATACGGAACGATGAGCGCAAGCAACCATGCAATCGTCCGATGGACAAACTGCACCGTCGCCATGTTGTTGAAGAAGTTCAGGTACCAGGGCTCGAGCATGAGGATCTCGGGCGGCACGACATGGCCGTTCATGAGAGGGAACGTGTTGTAAGCCAGGCCGGCGCGAATGCCGGCGACGATGCCCCCCGTGAGCACCATGAAGAAGATGAGCAGCGCCAGACCGGTCGCGAACCGCTGCAATCTGCGCAGCGACTCGCCGGCCCAACCGTCGCCGCGGCGCGCGCGCAGATCGAGGGCGACCCGGAGCATGGCCGCGAATATGATGAATGCAAGGCCGAGGTGCGCCGTCAGGCGATATTGGCTCACCCGCGGATTGTCCACCAGGCCGCTCTTGACCATGTACCAGCCCATGGCCCCCTGCAGCCCGCCAAGGACGAATATGCCGGTCAGCTTGGGCAAGAGCGCGGCGTCGACCCTGCGCCTGAACACAAAATACAGAAACGGGAGCAGAAACACCAACCCGATGCTGCGTCCGAGCAGGCGATGGAAGTACTCCCAGTAGAAAATGTATTTGAACTCGCCGAGGCTCATGCCGCGGTTGACCTTCTGGTACTCGGGCGTCTGCTGGTATTTTTCGAAGACCTGGTGCCAGTCCGCGTCGGTCAGCGGCGGAATGGTGCCGACGATGGGCTGCCACTCGACAATGGACAGGCCGGAGTGGGTGAGTCGCGTCACGCCACCCACTACCAGGGTGGCAAAGACCATGGCACAACAAACGAATAGCCAGGCGGCGACCTGGCGGCGCGCGGCCGCATCCATGACGGACAGGGGATCCTCGATCAGGCGGAGCGTGGATTATATGCGACAACGAGCCTCGCCCCGCCGCGGGCGGGTAACAACCGCCCCGGTCCCGTCGCGATAGCCGCGGTACGCCAGCGCCGGCGGGCGTTGCACCGACGCCCCCTGCGACAATTTGCCCTAGGGTTTGACATGGATCAAGGTCGGTATCAAGGGCGGGAGCGTACCTTCCCACCGCCGGAGAATCTGTCGGCCATTGCCCATCTGCGAAAATAAGCCCAGGAGGACACCCATGAACAACGCCGCCCGCCAACCCGAAGAACAGGAAGAAGAACGAATTCCCGTGATGCAGCAGGTGCTGGACAATCCGTTCCTGTTGCTGTTCCTCGGGATCACCGTTCCGACGGTGCTCTACATCCTTTGGGGGGTCATGGAAATCGCGTCCATCCCGGTCGCGAAATAATCGGTTTAGCTATTCGTTCCTGAGGGAGGGATGTCATGAGTGCAATTCTGCCGCCGCCGAGTCGAAACTGGTGGAAGGAGCCCGTCGGAAAGCAGGAAGTGTTTTATATTTTCCTGGCACTGGTCTGGGCGCTGTTCATGTTTTTCTTCATGATCTACTGGCATATCAACGGCCGGCAGAACCTGTCCAACGAGAAGTACAAGACCACGCGCGAGATGTTCGTTGCCAAAACCGAGCAGATGGTCAAGCAGTACACCGTGCGCGAAGAAACCGACAAGAAAATCCCCGTTGTCGCGCCGCCGGCAGGCAGCGATGTCTATCTGATCTCGCGCCTGTGGGACTGGTGGCCGATCCTGGAACTGGAAGCCGGCAAGCAGTACAAGCTGCACATCACCTCGATGGACTATCTGCACGGCTTTTCGCTGCAGCCGGTGAACATCAACATCGAGATCGTCCCGGGCTATGAGCATGTCATCAAGATGACGCCCGAAAAACCCGGCACCTACGCCATCGTCTGCAACGAGTACTGCGGCATCGGCCACCACTCGATGCTCGGCCGCATCTACGTGAAGTAAGGGGGGAACAACAATGGCTACCTACCGTACCTGCCCTCGCACGGGGCTGCAATACGACGTCGCCGCGGAAAAGCTGATGCGCTGGCATGCCGTGGCAGCGGTGCTGTCCATGGTCGTCGGTGGCGTTACCGCGATTCTGGTCGCGCTGACGCGCTGGCCGGCGATCCGCCTGCTCGAGGCCGACGCCTTTTACCAGGTGCTGACCATCCACGGCGTGGACATGCTGATCTTCTGGATCATCTTCTTCGAGATCGCCGTGCTCTATTTCGCCTCATCGACGCTGCTGCGATGCCGGCTGGCGACACCGAAGATTGCCTGGCTCGGCTTCTGGCTCATGGTGATCGGTTCCATCGTCACGAACGTCGCCATGTTCCAGGGCGAATCGAACGTCATGTTCACCTCGTACGCACCGATGCAGGCCAAGCCCCACTTCTACCTCGGGCTGATCCTGTTCGCGGTCGGCGCGCTGCTCGGCTGCTTCGTCTTCCTCGGCACCCTCGTGGTGGCGAAGAACGACAAGACTTATGAGGGCTCAGTCCCGCTCGTGACCTTCGGCGCGGTGACGGCGGCAATCATCGCCATCTTCACCATCGCCTCCGGCGCCATCATCCTGATCCCGACCTTCCTCTGGTCGATCGGCTATATCAAGGAGATCGATGCGCAGCTCTACCGCTTGGTGTGGTGGGGCATGGGCCACAGCTCGCAGCAGATCAATGTCTCGGCCCACGTTGCCATCTGGTACGCGATCGCCGCCATCGTCTTCGGCGCCAAGCCGCTGTCGGAGAAAGTGTCGCGCTTCGCCTACTTCCTTTACATCCTCTTCCTGCAACTGGCCTGCGCGCACCACCTGCTGGCCGACCCGGGCGTGAGCTCCGAGTGGAAGGTTCTCAACACCTCCTACTTCATGTACTTCGCAGTGCTCGCTTCCATGATCCACGGCTTCACCGTTCCGGGTGCGATCGAAGCGGCGCAGCGGGCAAAAGGCTACAACAACGGCCTGTTCGAGTGGTTGCGCAAGGCTCCCTGGGGCAACCCGGCATTTTCGGGCATGTTCATCTCCCTGGTGGGTTTCGGCTTCCTGGGTGGCATCTCCGGTGTCGTGCTGGGAGCGGAACAGTTGAACCTGCTCATGCACAATACCTACTACGTACCGGGCCACTTCCACGCCACGGTCGTTGCGGGCACGACGCTGGCGTTCATGGCGGTGACCTACTTCCTCATCCCGACGTTGTTCAAGCGCGAGGTGATGTTTGCTGGCATGGCCAAGATCCAGCCCTACGTGTTCGGCCTGGCAATGTACGTCATGTCGCTGGTCATGATGGGTGCCGGTACGCTGGGCGTCTCGCGCCGTCACTGGGATATGGCCTTCTCCGGCGGCGTCTTCCAGTACGAATGGCCCGGCGCTGCCTACCTGATGATGGGTCTGGCGGGCATGGCGGCCGTGGTTGCGGTCATCGGTGGCGTCATGTGGGTGCTGATCGTGGTCTGCTCCATCTTCCTGGGCAAGAAGCTGGACGAAGGTACGCTGTCGTCCAAGCCGACTCCGCTCACCCTTCCGGTCGCCAGCAGCGTTTCGGGTCACGGCTCCGCGGCCCACGTCAATGTACCGGGAACGGTAGTGCTGGCCATGATCCTGCTCATCGCCTTCGTGCTGTACTACTTCGTGAACTGGAAGTACCTGTCCGAAGTCTGGCCGATGTCTTAACAGGCCTCGTGCGCGGGTAGGGGGTATCCCGCGTGCGTCAATCAGGGGGTGCTCGGCCGAAGCAAGCTTCGGCCGAGCGCTTGACAAGGAGCGATGGCGGCGCTGCTCTGTGCCGAACATCGTCCAGGGATCGATCGGGAAGGAGAGGGGGCGCGAATGGCAACGGAGGTTCAAGCCCATCCTGCGGCGTTCCAGACGCTGCGCAACGTCCTCGGCTTGTTCAAGCTGCGCATCGGTTTCGTCATCGCCTTCACTGCGATGGCGGGGTTGGCGGTCACGCCGGGAGCCTCCTTGACGGGATGGCAAATGGCCACGCTGGCGCTGGCGGTGCTGATATCTTCGGCCAGCGCGGGGGCGTTCAATCAATACTACGAGTACGAACTCGACCAGCACATGGCGCGCACCCGGCGCCGCGCATTCGTCACCGGCGCCCTCAAGCACGGGCCGGTCTGGCTGGTCTTGATTCTGGGGTTGCTGGTGGCATCGGTGGCCGCCGCATGGTACGCGCTCAACGCGTGGAGCGCACTTTACGTCTTTCTCGGCGCCTTCTTTTACGCCGTGGTATATACCGTGTGGTTGAAGCGCCGTACGTGGTTGAATATCGTCATTGGCGGCTTGGCGGGTAGCTGGGCCGTGCTCGCCGGCGCGGCGGCGGTGGATCCGCAATTGGGTGCGGTACCCTTGCTGCTGGCTTTCGTCCTGTTTCTTTGGACACCCCCCCACTTCTGGTCGCTGGCAATCGCCTTCCGCGAGGATTACGCATCAGCGGGCGTACCCATGTTGCCCGTGGTGGTCGGCGAGAAGCGTGCAGCAATGACCATTTTCTACAGCACGCTGGCGCTGGTTGCCGCGTCGATCGCGCCGGTGTTCTTCGGCCTGGGAATGCTCTACCTGGCCGCGGCAAGCGTCGGCGGCGGGCTATTCATCGCCAAGGCCTGGAAGCTCACGCGCGAGCCCGGGCGGCGGGCAGCAATGATTTGCTTCCATGCTTCGCTGATCCAGTTGACGCTGGTGCTCGTGGCGGCGATGATCGACGCTCACTTGTAGGAGGAAGCACGCGCAGTGCGGCGAGGCCTGTTTCGATGGGCGGACATCGCGCTAGGGGTGTCCGCCCTTGTTGTTTGGATCGGTGCCGCCGGGGCTGATGTCGACGCCGGCAGCAAGGTCACCTCGCGCCCGCTCGATCCGTCGGCCTCGGTCAAGCTGACCACCCTGAACGAAAAAGCGGCACTGGAGTTGTCCCAGAGTGTGGTGGGCAAGCCGGTGGAAGACTTCGCGCTGCTCGACCGCCGCGGCAAGCCCGTGCGTCTGGCCGACTATCGCGGCAAGCCCCTGCTGGTTAATTTCATCTACACCGGCTGCTTCGAGGCCTGCCCGACGACCACGCGCAACCTGCAGAAGGCCGTCGAGGCGGCCACGGCCGCCCTCGGTGCCGACCGATTCAACGTCGTCAGCATAGGCTTCAATCAGCCCTTCGATTCGCCGGACGCGCTCAAGTCCTTTGCCCTCAAGCACGGCGTCGGGCTACCGAACTGGGAGTTTCTCAGCCCCGCAGCCGCCATCGTCGAGCCCATTACGCACGGCTTCGGTTTCAGCTATGTATCCACCCCGGCCGGCTTCGATCACATCAACCAGGTCACCCTCGTGGACGCGGCCGGCGTGATCCGGCGGCAGATCTATGGCGAGAAGCCCACGGCCGACGACCTGGTCGAACCGCTTAAACTCATGGTGACAGGGGCGCCGCTGCCGGCGCAGACGAATACGGTCGTCGAGTTGCTCGATCGGGTGCGTATACTGTGCTCGGTCTATGATCCGGCCAGCGGCCAGTACCGCGTCAGCTATTCCTTCGTCATCGAGATTGTCGGTTTCATCACCTTCTTCACCTGGGCCGTCTATTTCCTCTGGCGCGAGGGCCGAAAAAGGCGCCGGCTGCGTCATCCTTGACCCCTCGGCAATCGGGGTTAATATCAGCATTTGCTTCTAGACTTGATGCCGGTCAAACGGCTTTGACAGGCCAGCCCCTAACATAGGCTTCCCAAGCGCTCGCGCCGGCCGCCGGTGGACAGAGGCGCTGTGCCCAGACGAGCGTGCCCGAAGCGCCGAAAAACGACATCATGCCGCCCCGCGAACCCCAAGCCCATGAGCCTGCATGACGCCCTGCGCGGCAGCGTTAAAGCCGTCCTCCAGCGCTGCGAGGATTTCTTCGACGCCAGTTTCGGCGCCAGCGCCAACCCGCTGCGCCATCTGGGTGCACTCGGCTTCTATTTCTTTTGGATCATCGCCGTCAGCGGTCTGTATCTGTTCATCGTGCTCGATACCGGGGTGACCCAAGTGTACGAATCGATCCGCTATTTTACCCATGACGAATGGTTCGCCGGCGGCGTCCTGCGCAGCTTCCACCGCTACGCCTCCGATGCCTTTCTCCTTGTCATGGGGCTGCACCTGGTGCGGGAGTGGGCATTCGGCCGCTACTACGGCTTTCGCTGGTTCTCCTGGGTCACCGGCATACCGCTGATCTGGCTGGCTTACATTTCCGGCATCGGCGGCTACTGGATCACCTGGGATCGCCTGGCGCAGTTCTCGGCCGTCGCCTCGGCGGAGCTGCTGGACTGGCTGCCCATCTTCGGCGAGCCCATCGTCCGCAATTTCGTCACCCCCGAGGCAATGAACGACCGCTTCTTTACGTTGCTGGTGTTCATCCATCTCGGCGTACCGCTGCTGCTGCTGCTCGCCATGTGGGTACACGTGCAGCGGGTGAGCCGAGTGGACTACTTTCCCGCCCGCCCGCTCGCCCTCGGCACGCTGGCGGCCCTGCTGGTGCTGGCGCTGGTCAAGCCTGCGGTGAGTGACGCACCGGCCGATCTGGGCGTCGTCCCGACGGATGTCCGGCTCGACTGGCTGGTGCTGTTCGTTCATCCGCTCACCTATGCGACCTCGCCGGCGGCGGTCTGGTCCGTGCTCGGCGCGACGACGCTGCTGCTGCTGCTGCTGCCCTTCCTGCCCCACCCCAAGGCACAACCGATCGCCGAAGTGAGCCCGGCGAACTGCAATGGATGCAGCCGCTGCTTCGCCGATTGCCCCTATGCAGCGGTGATCATGGAGCCCCACCCGGACAAGCCCGGGCACAAGCTCGCCCGCGTGCTGCCGGATTTGTGCGCCAGCTGCGGCATCTGCGCGGGTTCATGCCCCTCCTCGACGCCGTTTCGCAGCGTCGAGGAGCTGGTGACCGGCATCGACATGCCCCAGCAGCCCGTCAATGCTCTGCGCCGGCAGATGGAAGCACAACTGACCGCGTTGTCGGGCGGGCCGAAGATCGTCGTCTTCGGTTGCGACGAAGGCTTCGATGTGCGCAAGCTTGCGGACGACGCCACAGCCGCCTTCAGCCTGATCTGCACCGGCATGTTGCCGCCATCGTTCGTCGAGTACGCGCTGCGCGCCGGAGCCGACGGCGTGTTCGTGACCGGCTGTCGCACCGACGGCTGCCAGTACCGGCTCGGCAACACCTGGACGGACCAGCGCCTGCTCGGTGCGCGCGAACCTCACCTGCGCAGCAACGTACCAGCGCAACGGCTGCGCGTCGAATGGGGCGATGCGCTCGACGCGCCCAGGCTTGAGGCCAGTCTGAGCGAGTTCCGCAAACAATTGGATTCGCTGGGCGCCGCCCAGCGGCCGAAGCAATTCACACGGAGGGCAGCACGATATGGTTAAGAAATCCGTCAGCCTGATCGGACAGATCATCCTCTACGGGGCCTTCGCGGCCTTCATCGGCTACTTCGCCACCAACCCGCGCTACGAGCACCTGGCCGCGGACAAGGCGCTGCTCAAGATCTCCCTCAGCCATTTCGGCGAGCAGGAGTGCCGCGACCGCACGCCCGAGGAACTTGCCAGGTTGGCCCCAAACATGCGCAAGAAACAGGAGTGCCAGCGCGAGCGCTCGCCCCTGACCCTGGAAGTGGACCTGGACGGTCAGGCCCTGTATCGCGGTGTCATTGCACCGACAGGAATCCGCAAGGACGGTATCGCCGCGGTGTATCAGCGCTTCGAGGTGCCGGCGGGTGAGCACAAGCTGGCCGTGCGCCTGAACGACAACACCCGCATCCAGGGCTTCCCCTATTCCAAGGAGGCCACCCTGCAACTGAAACCGGCACAGATCGTCGTCGTCGACTTCAATCGAGACAAGGGCGGGCTCTTCTTCAACTGATTCATGCACAAGGATTGCCGCACCCCAACTTGACACGCGCGGAATCCACCTTTCCACGGAACCGGAAGGATAGAACGTGACCAAGCTCCTGCAAAAACTGCTGCAACACCTGTTCATGCCGCTGGAGGCGGTGTTCAATGCCGCCTTCGGCGACAAGCTCAATCCGCTTTATCACCTGGGCACGATCACGTTCTGGCAATTCTGGCTGGTCACGGTGAGCGGCGTGTATCTGTACATTTTCGCCGATACCGGCGTGCATGACGCCTTCGAATCCGTCGAAGCGATCACTCACGACCAATGGTGGGCCGGCGGCATCATGCGCAGCGTCCATCGTTACGCCACCGACGGTATGATTCTCACCATGCTGCTGCACATGCTGCGCCACTTCGCCTACGATCGCTACCGCGGCTTCCGCTGGTTCTCCTGGGGTACCGGCGTGGCGCTGATCTGGATCGCCTACATCACCGGCATCAATGGCTTCATGCTGGTATGGGACCAGCTGGCGCAGTGGGTCACCGTGGCCACCGCCGAATGGTTCGACGTCCTGCCGCTTTTCCGCGGCAGCCTGATCCGCAATTTCATTTATCAGGACGCGGTCAATAGCCGGCTGTTCACCCTGCTCGCCTTCATTCACTTGGGCGCGCCGTTCATCATGGTCACGATCATGTGGGTGCATGTGCAACGGGTACCGCGCAGCCACACTAACCCGCCACGCCCCATCGCCATCGCCGTGACCCTGATGTTCCTCGTGCTCGCCCTGGTCAAACCGGTCGTGAGCGTCGGCGGCGAGGCCAACCTCAACATCGTGCCGCGGGACATCAATTTCGACTGGTTCGTGCTGCCTGTCTACGCCCTGATCTACGAATGGGATCCGTGGAAGGTCTGGTACCTGTGCTGGGGTGTCACCTTCCTGCTCTTCATCACGCCGTGGCTGCCACCGAAGCTGCGCCGCGGCACCAAGTCGGAACTGACGGTCACCGTTCATCCGGACAACCGCTCGGTCAAGGCGCGCTTCAGCGAGACGCTGCTCGATGCCGGCCTGCGCCAGGGACTCGACCTGCCCTTCGAATGCCGCAACGGCGGCTGCGGCGTGTGCAAATGCACGGTGCTCAACGGCAAGGTCGACCCCGGGGTCTATCAGCCGAACGCCCTAAGCAAGCAGGAGCTCGCGCTGGGCAAGGTGCTCATGTGCTGCGCCAGCCCTCTGGATGACGTCGAAATCGAGTACCTGCCCTCGTCCGTGCTCACCCGCGTGCCGTTGCGCGAATATACCGGGCGTGTGGTCATGATGGAGAAGCTGACCCACGACGTCATGCGCGTCATGATCAAGCTGCCGGACGGGGTAAAGATCCCCTTCAAGGCAGGTCAGTACATCAACATCATCCTGGAGGACGGTCAGCGCCGCGCCTTCTCCTTCGCCAACCCGCCGCACCAGTCTGAACTAATCGAGTTGCAGATCCGCCTCATGCCCGGCGGGCGCTTCACCACCCACGTGTTCGAAAAAATGAAGGACGGCGACGAGATCCGCTTCGAGGCACCGCTGGGCGATTTCGTCCTGCGCGAGTCGCAGCGGCCGATCATTTTCGTCGCCGGCGCCACGGGCTTTGCGCCGGTCAAGAGCATGGTCGAGGACGCCTTTGAGCGCGGCATCAAGCGGCCTATTTATCTGTACTGGGGGGTACGCAAGCGGCGCGATCTCTACCTGCCCGAGTTGCCCGAGCAGTGGGCCTGCGATCACGCGAACTTTCACTTCATCCCGGTGCTCTCCGAACCCGGACCGGAGGACGAGTGGGCGGGGCGGACCGGGCTCGTTCATGAAGCCATCCTGCACGACTTCCCGAGCCTTGGCGGCAACGAGATCTATGCCTGCGGCTCGGTACGAATGGTCGAGGCGATCTTCCCGAAACTCAAGAACCAGGGCGCCGAGGAAGGAATGTGCTTCTCCGACGCCTTCCACATCTCGGCGCGCTCGCTCGCCTTGCAGGTGCCCGCAGAAGAACGCTGACCGCCGACGTCAGGCGGCGCGCAACGCATCGACGATGCCGAGCCGCGCCGCCCGGGCGGCGGGCAGCAGGCCGCCGATCAGCCCCATGGCGACGGCAAAAACCAGACTCTGCGCGACAATCGGCGCGCTGAGCGTAAAAGTAAACGCCAGTTCGCCAAAGGACTGCCAGTTCATGGTGGACACCGTCACCAGCTGCATGAACGAGGCCATGAACAGCCCGACGGCTCCGCCCAGCAGCGACACGAACAGCGATTCCACCAGAAATGCTAGCAGAATGGCCCGCCGGCGAAAGCCCAGGGCACGCAGGGTGCCAATCTCGCCGGTGCGGTTGGCCACGGCTGCGTACATCGTGATCATGGCGCCGATGATGGCGCCGATGGAAAAGATCACCGACAATGTAAGCCCGAGGATGCGGATGAAACGCGACAGGGCTTCCGACTGGTCGGCGTAGTACTGGGTTTCGCGCTTCACCTCCAGCTTTACCCGCGGGTCGTCCTCGACCGCCGTGCGCAACGCCTCGAACTGATCGGCCGATGCCAGTTTGATCAGCACCGATGAATACACGGGCCGGCGAAAGGCCGGCATGAGCTGATCGGCATCGCCCCAGATCTCGGAGTCGAAGCCGCTGCCGCCGGCATCGAACAAGCCGACCACGGTCCACTCCCGGCCGCCGAAGCGCACCGTTTCCCCCAGCCCCGCGCCGACGAAGCGCTCGGCCACAGCGCGGCCGGCGATGACTTCGCTGCTGCCGAGCCGAAACATGCGCCCGGCCACCACCTTCACCTGCGGCCGCAGCGCCAGGCCCGTCGCCGACATGCCGCGGATGACGACGTTGGCCGGTTTGTCGCCGCCACCGTCGCGCTTGCCAAGGGTGATGAGCACCACGGTTTCCTTCGACGCCAGCCGTTCCCCGCGCCCGCCGAAGGCTACCTGGGGCTGGCTCTCGACGATCGCTGCCTGCAGCCGCTCGATGCCGCTCATCACCTCGCTGCCGGAGCCGCGGCGGATGACGACGACGTTGTCGGGCGCGCCGGTTTCCACGAGCGTGCGGCGCAATCCCTCGTCCAGCATCAGTACCGCGGCGAAGACGAACACCACCAGCGCCATGCCGCCGGCAGTGAGCGCCGTGGTCAGTTTGCGCGTCCAGATATTGCGCAGGCTGTATGCGAACGGAATAGCCATGAATTGCCGTGTCGTTGCGTTCTGGCACCCAATGTTACCGCGCGGACCCGCTGCCGGCATTCGAGCTGGCAACCATCGGTCGCGCACTTTGCGGGTCGTGGCGCAGCGTAGCACTGCTGTGGTAGATTGCGTCTGAAAGCCCGCCGCCGACATGCCCACACCCCGTACCGACTCCATTGACGCCGAAGCAAGGCGTCAGCTCATCGAGCTGATTTATCGCAATTCCCTGCTCGCGCACACAATCAGTATGCTTGTCGGCGCGCTGGTCGTCATGGCAGTCGTGTCCGATGGCCGCGTCGCGTGGGTGGAGCCCGCGACCTGGTTCGGTGCCCTGGTTGTGACAGAAACGCTTTGCATTCTGCACACGCTACATTTTCAGCGGCAGCCGCGCGCCAACGAAGACAACGCCCGCTGGATGCGGCGCTATGGCATCGGCACCGTCGCGATGGCCGCAGGGTGGACTGCCGGCGCGTTTCTCTTCATGCCGGCGGCGAGCGATGAGGTGCGCTACTTCATCGCCGTGGTATTGGCGGTGACGATGGCAGGCGCAGTGCCCGTGCTGGCCGGCACGACGCCGTTCGTCGAGTTGTTCACCGGCATGCTGGCGCTATCGCTGATCGCGGTATTGCTCGTCTTCGGCCGGGGTAGCATCGATCACTTGCTTGCGGCCGGTATCGTGTTGTACGTCCTTGCCATACTCGTCACCGCGCGCCGGTTCAACGAGGTGCTGGTCAAGTCGATCCGCCTTGGGCTCGAGCGGCTCGATCTGCTGGCCTCGGTCCGAGCGGCCCATGCCCAGGCCGAGCAGGCAAGCAAGGCGAAGAGCCAGTTTCTCGCCAACATGAGCCACGAGATCCGTACGCCGATCAACGCCATTATCGGCTACGCGGAAATCATCATGGGCGACCCGGCGGCGCGGGAAGTCCCCGCGCACCTGGCGACGCTGCGTCGTTCGGCGAAATCGCTGTTGAATATCGTCAACGACGTCCTCGATCTGGAAAAGATCGAGGCCGGCAAGCTCGCCCTGGAATCGACCGACTTCTGCCTCACCGACACTCTGGAAGACCTGCTCGGTATCTACAATGGGCTAGCGCGCGCCAAGGGCTTGTTTCTGGTGCTGGAGCGCTCCCCCGACTTGCCCGACCGGCTGATCGGTGATTCCTTGCGTGTGCACCAGGTGCTGTCCAATCTGCTTGGCAATGCCGTTAAGTTTACCGAGCACGGCTGGATCGAGCTGATCGTCAAGGCAGAGGATGTGCGCTCCGACCGCGCACGTATCCGCTTCACGGTCCGCGATACCGGCATCGGCATCGCCGAGGACAAGCGCGAACTCGTGTTCGAGAGCTTCGCCCAGGCCGACGCTTCGACCACGCGCCGCTATGGCGGAACCGGTCTCGGCCTGGCCATCTCGCAGCGCTTGGTGGAACTGATGGGCGGCGCCGGCATCGACCTGGAGAGTACGCGCGGCCGCGGCAGCCGCTTCTCCTTCGCCCTGCCCTTCAAGCGCGTCGTCGAGCCCGGCGTCCAACCCGGCGCGAACTTGCCGGCGCGCGAACACGTCGATCATCCCGGAGCCGCCGCGCCGGCGCAGGACGACGCGGGCGGAGCAGGCGATGCCGCCGGCGCCGCGCGGTGGCGCCGCATTCTGTTCGCCGACGATACCGAAAACAACCAGTTCGTCTTCGCCGCGCTGCTTTCGCGCAGCGGCTATGTCGTGACGACGGTGGCCGACGGCATGCAGGCGGTCACGGCGGCAGAGCGTCACGCCTTTGACGTTGTCATTCTTGACATGCACATGCCGGTGATGGACGGTCTGGAAGCCACCTGCCGGCTGCGGCAGCGCGAAGCGCTGCGCGGCAAACCGCGCACGCCCATCATCATCCTCACCGCCAGCATGCGCCCGGAAACCCGCGAGGCCTGCCTGTCCGCCGGCGCCGACGATTATCTGGTCAAGCCGGTCGAGCTGCCGGAACTGCTGGCCGCGCTCAATCGCGTCTCGAAAAAGGCCTTGCAGCGGCCGTAGGCGGCCACTGCGCTTCAGCGATACAACAGCACCGCCTCCCGCTCGGCACGCCAGGACTGCTCGTCGGCGGTTGCCAGCGCGTCGAGATCGGCGGGCGTCGCGGCGGGATCGTCCACCCACTGCCGCAGCAATTCACTGCCGTTGATGAGGTCGATCGCCGGGCGGTCGTGCTCGTACTCGTAGGAAAAGTCGCGCCACAGCGCATAGTCCGGCCGCAGGATGCGCAGCGCCTTGAAGGCCAGTGCCATCAGGCGCCAGGGGCGGAAGCCTTGGTGGTCGTAGGCGCCATCCTCGACGTGAATCTGCATGCCGGCGCACAGTTCGCCGGCATGCTTTTGGAATGTGGGCTCGAACCAGCACTCGCGCAGCCGGCAACCGCGCAGCCAGTGCGGAGCGATTTCGTCCATGCGCAACAACAGCGCGTGCGGCTCCAGGTCCGGCGCACCGAACAGCTCCAGCGGCCGCGTGGTGCCGCGCCCTTCGGACAGCGTCGTGCCTTCGAGCATGACGGTGCCGGCATAGCAGCGCGCCATCCACAGGTTGGGGGCATTGGGGCTGGGGTTGATCCACGTGCGGTCGCCCAGTGGCCAGCCGAAGCCCGGCCGCTGCTCCGGCTGCCAACCCGCCATGGCGATGACCTCGCACTCCACGTCCAGCCGCAGCGTGCGCACGAACCAGAGCGCGAGTTCTGCCATCGTCAGCCCGTGGCGCATCGGCAACGGGCCGGCGCCGACGAAACTCTCCCAGCCTTCGCGCAGGCGCAATCCCTCAACAGGACGGCCGACGGGGTTGGGCCGGTCCAGCACCCAGACCGCCTTGCCATGCTGCGCGGCCGCCTCAAGCACGTAGCGCAGCGTCGTGATGAAGGTGTAGATGCGGCAGCCCAAATCCTGCAGGTCCACCAGCAGCACGTCGAAGCTGTCCAGCATGTTCTCGGTCGGCCGGCGCACGGTGCCGTAAAGGCTGAACGCGGGAATGTCGTGCACAGGATCGCGGAAGTCCGCCGACTCGATCATGTTGTCCTGCTTGTCGCCGCGCAGACCGTGCTGGGGACCGAAGGCGGCGGTAAGCTGAATGTCATCGAGTGCAGCCAGCGCGTCGAGCGAGTGCACCAAATCGCCTGTCACCGACGCCGGATGAGCGAGCAGCGCCACGCGCCGCCCGCGCAGGGGTTTGCGCAACGCCGGGTCTTGCAGCAGGCGGTCGATGCCGAATTTCATTCGCCGGTTGTTTGTCGCGGGAGATCGATGCCCGGATTATGCAGCGCATCGATCTCCAGCACGAAGCCGGCGCGATGGTGGAAGTCTGGCCGCCCGCTCGGATGCCTGATCGCCCAGTAGGAGAGCGTGCCGGCCTCATCCTCGATCACCGCCGTCAGCGCGATCTGGATTCGCGCCCCCTCGGTCGCGGGAGGCAGACATCCGGCAACCACGAGCGCATCCAGTTCCAGCGCATTGGCCGCACGGCGCACCGTGATCGCCGGCACGAGATCCCGGTCGAGCACTGCGCCGTCCCGATAGCCGCGGAAGGCAAAGACCGCCCACTCGCCGGATGGCGAGAAATTGAACTCGTGGTAGGCCGCCTGCCCGCGCACGGCCACGAACGCCTCGAAGCACGTATGTTCCCACAGCCGGTCCGCCCGCCGCGGCGACACTGCCGCCGGCACACGCAGCCGTGCCAGCTCTGCGTCGAGGCGAAAAGCGAATGCCAGCGCACCGTTTCTTGCCGCCTCGACGCGGGCGGCGAGTCCTCGGACCCGGCGGTTCGGAGCGCTCGGGTGGCATAGGAGTGCAACCTCATGACCATCGACGCCTGGGTTGCTGCCGCTCATCGCTGCATGGTCCCCCGATAGGCCACCTCGCTGCGCGGATCGAAAATCAGCGTAGGCGGATTCCGGTCCAGGTCGACAATGAAGGGCGTGTCGCCCCCATTGTTGAATATCTGATTGCCGTTGCGGGACAGCGCGATGTCCACCGTGCCAAGCCGCGCGTAGTCGGAGCTCACGCGCACCGCCGCCCGGTCCAGCCGGGCAATGGTGACGACAACGGCGGTGCGCGAGGAACCCTTGGCGTCGGCGATCACGTCGCCGAAGTACCGGCCGGCCACCAGTTCGGCGAGATCCACGGCAGTGCGCGCGGGCACCTTTGCCTCGACCCGCATTTCGGACTTGGCACCGCCGGCAGGTCGCTCGGCCTCGGCGTTGCCTGCCGGTGCCGTCGGTACCGGCGCGGCGGGTTTCGTGCCGTCCGGCCGCCCCATGCCGGTGGCGTAGATCGCGACTCCGACCGCGACGACGACGGCCACGAGCGCCGCAGGCAGCCAGCGGTAGGAGGTGCGCGCAGCCGGAATCGCGGCGGGCGCTTCCTGCCGCCCGCGCTTGCCGCCGACCGTTGCCCCGATCGCATCGCACAGCGCCTGAAACCCGCCGTGCGAGGACTCTCCCTTCCAGCCCGCCAGATCGGCCGTCTGCCGGCGCCGGAACTCCAGGGGCAGCTTGACCGGATCGAGTGCGGCGGGAATCAGCACGCCTCGCTCTGCCGCGACTGCGGCCTCGGTCCTGACCCACTCGGACGCGATCGAGTGGTTGGACCAGAGCACGACGACGCACTTCGCACCCTCGAGTTCGCGCTCGATCGCCTCGTCGAAGGGCTTGCCGATGACGATCTTGCGGTCCCACCAGATCGTCCAGCCGCACGCGGCAAGCGCTCCGGCAAGCATCCCGGCGCGATCGCGGTCTTCGCTCGCATAGCTGATGAAGACTTCGGCCATCGTTCTTCCTTGTGCGCCCAACGGATCTGCGGCGCGCAGCCACGCCCGGCAGTCTGCATTGGCGGGCTCTTCCGCGCAAGGGTCTTCGCGCACCCCCGTACCGTTTCACACCGTGCGACGCGCTCGTGGTCACGTTGCACCGCGTCTTCGGCAAACCGGTACGCACCCGGCACGGATGCCCTGGCACTGCGCTGGCATGCCGCGCCGTCCGACCGGGTCATTTCGCTTGACGCCATACTGCTTGATGTCAAATTGTTGACATTCCATCATGGGAATGCCATACTTCAACCGTATCGTTCGGCAGCGTCGTTATCGCCTGCCATGTTGGTAACTACAATGATCCTGCCGATGCTGCGGCGGACGTCGATGGAACCGCCATCGCCGGGCGCCCCCGGACGGCGCAACTCGGCAAGGGTCAAGGGAGAGAAGCATGAAACAGGTCATACGACTGCGCGTCAACGGCAGTCCGTACGAACTGGCGGTGGCACCCTGGCGCACCCTGAACGAGCTTCTGCGCGAAGACCTGCGCCTGACCGGCACCAAGAAGGGCTGCGGCGACGGCGATTGCGGCGCCTGCACGGTCATCGTCGACGGCCTTTCCGTTGTCTCCTGCCTGACGCTCGCGCTGGAGGTCGACGGTGCGGAGGTGCTCACCGTCGAAGGATTGGCCGATTCTGCTGAGCGATTGCACCCGATCCAAAAGAGCTTCATCGAGCATGGCGCCATCCAGTGCGGTTTCTGCACCCCCGGCATGGAACTCTCGGCGCTTAACCTGCTGAGTCGCAATCCCGATCCTACGCCCGACGAGATCCGCGCCGGCATCTCCGGCAACCTCTGCCGCTGCACCGGATATGCCAAAATCGTAGAGGCGATCCAAGCTGCTGCGCAGGGGATGCGCGAACGCAGTTCCGGCGACGCGAACTCCGGCCGACCCGCGAGCGAAAAGGGGGGTACGTGATGTTGCCGCGCCTGTCCTACGCGGGCCCGCGCTCCCTCGACGAAGCCTTGGACATACTTGCCGAGCATGGAAGCCGGGCGCGGCTGCTAGCCGGCGGCACGGACCTAATGCCGAAGATGGCCAAGGGTGCCTTGCGTCCCGAGCTCGTGGTGTCGCTGCGGCACGTCGGCGAACTGCGCCCGATCACCTACGACCCCAAGACAGGGCTGATCATCGGCGCCATGGCGCGGCTTGCCGAGGTCATGGAGAACCCGCACATTCGCGCGCACTATCCGGCCATCGCAGAGGCGGCGGCGCAGACCGCCAACATTCAGATACGCAACATGGGCACGCTTGCCGGCAACATCTGCAACGGCTCGCCCTGCGCTGACAGCGCGCCGACCCTGCTCGCGTACGGCGCACGTGTGCGGCTGGCGCGCGCCGGCAGTAGCCGCTGGGTAGCGCTCGAAGATTTCTTCCTCGGTCCGGCACAGACGGTCGTCACCCCCGAGGAGGTCCTCGTATGCGTCGCCGTGCCCCCGCCTCAACGACAGTTTGGATACGCCTACCGCAACATCCAGGCGCGCGCACACGTGGACGTCAGTGCGGCGAGTGTCGGCGCCGGTGTCAGCGCGGACGGGGGCCGCTGCGCCGAGGTGCGCATCTTCCTCGGTGCGGTCGGACCTACGCCGCTGCGCGCCGTGAAGGCAGAGGCGCACCTACAGGGCTCCACGCTGGACCCCGGCATTCTTCGCGAAGCCGGTGAGATCGCGGCAAGCGAATGCCGCCCGATCACCGACGTGCGCGCCTCGGCCTCTTATCGGCGCCGCGTCATCGCGGTACTCACACGCCGTGCGGTGGCGGCAGCCGCCGTGCGCGCCGGGCTTCAGTTGCCGACGGAGGCACAGCCATGAGCGAATACTCCTTGATAGGCAAGCGCTTGCCGCGTGTCGACGCCCTGTCCAAGGCGACCGGCTCGGCGCAATACACCGACGACATGTCGTTCCCCGGGATGCTGCACGGGCGCATGCTGCGCAGCCCCCATCCGCACGCGCGCATCGTCGGCATCGACACGAGCCGAGCGCGCGCCCTGCCCGGCGTTGCCGCCGTTATCACGGGCGACGATCTGCCGGCCGTGCGTTACGGCAACTGGCGACTTTTCCCCGCGACCCAGGACGAGATGGCGCTGGCGCGGGGCAAGGTGCGCTACGTCGGCGACGAGGTCGCGGCCGTGGCCGCGGTGGATGCCGACACGGCCGAAGAGGCTCTCGCGCTCATCAAGGTGGAATACGAGATCCTGCCCGCCGTCTTCGATTACGAGGCGGCGCTGGCGCCCGGCGCCCCGACTCTGCACGAAGAGACACCCGGCAACGTCAGCGTCGAGCGCACGATTTCTTTCGGTGAACTGGACGAGGCGTTCGCCCGGGCCGACTACGTGCGCGAGGACGTCTTCCGCCTCCAGGCCGTGAGCCCGGCCTATCTGGAGCCGTGTTCCTCACTGGCCCAGGCCGACGCGCAAGGCAGGATCACGCTGATCGCCACGACGCAGACGCCTTACATCGTGCAATGCCTGCTGGCCAAGGCCCTGGGGCTGCGTGAGAACGAAGTGCGTGTCATCAAGCCCGCGCTCGGCGGCGGTTTCGGCGGCAAGATGGAGCTGCGGGCGTGGGACGTGTGCGCCGCGCGCATCGCCCAACTTACGGGCCGCCCGGTCAAGTTTACCCTCAGTCGCGAGGAGGAACTGTCGGTCGGCCGCCGGCGCCATGCAGTGCGTCTGCACTCGCGCGTGGCTTTCACCAAGGACGGCATACTGCTGGGCAAGGAGGTGACGGCGCACCTGAACGGCGGCGGCTACAACAGCATGGGCCCGACAGCCACGTTCCTGATCGGCAATTTCGGCGCCATGCTCTATCGCTACCCCGCCTACCGCTACAAGGGCTACCACGTCTACACGAACAACGCGCCGGCGGGCGCCATGCGCGGTCTGGGCGCACCCCAGGCGCTGTTCGCCACCGAGACACAGATGAATCTCGCCGCCGACGAGCTGGGTATCGATCCGATCGAACTGCGCATCCGCAATGCGATGCAACCGGGCGACACGATCCCCGAGGTGGCGACGATGGGCACCTGCGCTTTTCGCGAATGCCTGGAGGAAGTCGCCCGTATGAGCGACTGGAAAGCCAAGCGCAGCGAGAAGCGCAAGGGCTATGGTGTCGGCGTCGGTTGTTACAGCTTCATCAGCGGCGGCGTGTTCAACTGGTTCAACACCCAGTACGCCTTCAGCGCCGCGGAGGTCCGTGCCTATGCCGATGGCACGGCACATCTGCTCACTATGGCCTCGGACATCGGCCAGGGTTCCGACAGCGTGCTGCTTCAGATCCTGGCCGAGGAACTGGGCCTGCGCATGCAGGACGTTCAGATCACGAGCGCGGACACGGCCATGACACCCAAGGCCGACCTCGGCACCTGGGGCAGCCGCGTCACGCTGATGGCCGGCAATGCCGTACTGGAGGCGGCGCGGCAAATCAAGCAGGAGCTGTTTCAGATGGTGTCGCTGCGCTTCGATTCGAACGTCATCCACGAGATGGAATGCCGCGACGGCATGGTTCGCGTCAAGGGGCAGCCGAAGCGCGCGATTCAATTCGGCGAGGCGGTTGCCATGTGGCAGAAGGCTCACCGGGGCGAGCCGCTAATCGGGCGCGGCAGCTACACCCCGCGCGACATGGGTCTGGTCAGCCCGGCCTTCAGCTTCGGCGCCCAAGTTGTGGAACTGCGCGTGGACGAGGACACCGGGCAGATAAAGGTCGAAAAGGTACACACTGCACACGACTGCGGCCGCATGCTCAACCCCATGTCGGTCGAAGGTCAGGTGGAGGGCTGCATCCAGATGGGACTGGGCTACGCGCTCATGGAGGATCTCGTCACCCGCGACGGCAAGACTTTGAATGCCAATTTCCTGGATTACAAAATGCCCGGTGCGATGGACATGCCCGAGGCACTGCACAGCACGATCGAGGTCGAGGATCCGCGCGGCCCCTTCGGTGCCAAGGAATCGGGCGAAGGACCGGTCTCGCCCACGGCGCCGGCCATCGCCGATGCCCTGTGGCATGCCACCGGGGTGCGCGTGTCTGATCTGCCGATTACGCCCGAAAAAGTGCTGATGGGTCTCGATGCTCTTGCCGGGCGAGCAGCCGCCCCAGGTTCCGACGCCATTCAGGAGCCCTTTTGCGCGCGCGCGCCGGCGCCGATCGAGGAACCGTACTGCGCACGGACCGCGGACTCGTAAACGCGACCGCGAAGAGCGCGCTGCCACGCCATTCGCCCGGTCGGCCCGCGGCATCTGCAATCGGTTTCGGTACCCGTCAACCGCGCACGAGACGCCGGATCGCGGCCGGCGCGCGCTATGCTGCACCGGCCCCCTTGTTCTCCCTCTCCTCGGCCTCCATCGCCGCGGTCAGGCGCTCGCCGAGCATGCGCGCGGTGTGCACGCCCATGTTCTTGAGCTTCTGGTTGAGTGCGGCAATCTCGACCAGCGTGCCGACGCTGCGCCCGGGTGTCACCGGAATGGTCAAGTGCGGAACCTGCACTTCCAGAATGCTGGTCATTTCATCGGTGAGGCCGATACGGTCGTACTGGGCGTCGCTCTGCCACGGCACCAGCGTGATGACCATGGTGATGCGCTTTTCCGGGCGGATGGCGGCAGCGCCGAATAGCTGGCTGACATCGATAATGCCGAGCCCCCGTGCCTCCATGTGAAAAGGCAGCACGTCCATGCCGCGGCCGATCAGCATGGAATCGTTCAGGCACTTGATGGTGACCACATCGTCGGCGACGAGATGAAAGCCGCGCCGGATCAGCTCCAGCGCCACCTCGCTCTTGCCGACACTGCTCTGGCCCTGGATCAGCACCCCCATGTCATGGATTTCCATGAGCACGCCGTGCACCGTCGTCTCGGGCGCAAAATACGGCTCGAGATGCTCCCACAGCCGCTTGTACAGTTTGGTCGAGCCGTGCGGACAGCTCAACAACGGGATGCCTAGCGTGCTGGCACGGTCGGACATCTCCACCGGAGGCTCGGCGTCATTGGTAACGATGGCGCAGGGCACGCCATCAACCAGTATCCGGTTCAGATTCGCGCACAGGGACGGTTCGTGGGCGTGGACCGCAAGATAGGAAATCTCGCCGATGCCGAAGATCTGGATGCGCTCGGGGCGAAATTTGGCAAAGTAGCCCGTAAGCTCCAGCGCCGGACGGTTCAGTTCGGCCGTCGTGATGGGGCGGTCCAGCCCGCGCTCGCCGGCCACGAGCCGCAGCCCTAGCATCGGGTCCTGCAGCAGTTTGCGTACGCTGATGTTCACGAGCCCTGCCCCCGCCAGACGTTACCGAGCGCTAACGATAGCAGCCTCCGGCCGGTCTTGGAACGGTAGCCGGGCCTAAGTGCTGCCGCGGCGCAGGTGGCGCACAATCTCCTGCATGGACGGATTGTTCGGCAGCATCGCGCCGTTGACCTCGAGGATGGGCACGCCCACGCTGCTGGGCGGTACCCCGGCGCGCTGCAGCTTCTCCCCCAGCGTCGCCGCCGCGCCCGGGTTTTCGTCGATGAAGATCTCCGTGTATCGAATGCCGGCGGCATTGAGATCGCGGCGCTTCTGGGCACAATAGGGGCAGGTGGTCAGCGAATACATGACAACGGTGTTGGCGCCCGGCTGGTAGCCGGCCGGTTTGCCGAGCGCTGCACCGTCGCCCTGCGCATCATCGTATACGTCGTAGGCGCCGCCCAGAGCAGCGAGCAGTGCCGGCGGGGCGGTGCGCAGTTGATCCATCAACACGGCGGCGGCAAAGCCGAATAGGATCACGGAGACAACCGCGCCGACAACCCCGGAGCCGCGGCCCGGCAGGCCGTAGCCGCGATCGTCCCGGCTGCCGGGCGCGAGGTACAGCACCACTGTCAGGGCGATGTTGGCCACGGGAACGAAGCTGATCAGCCACAACCATCCGCTATAGCCGATGTCATGCAGGCGCAGCACCATGGGGCGCAGCCCGAGGGCATAGGACACGACCAGAAACACCACCGCGGGCAATGCAATACTCTGCGTCTTGATCGCGATCACGACGAGTCCGATCATGATCGCCGAGCCGAGGAAGCTGGCAACCAAGTAGGACAAGCGGCCGAAGCGCCCGGTGCAGCTCAGGCCGACCAACGACGGTTCCTCCCCTGCGTGCTCCACGTCGGTTGCCGCACGAGCGCCCGATCGGCGATGCGCCGTGATCGATTCGACGGCTGCCTTGCGCGCCGCGCGCTCCTCGTCCGCCGCCGCCTGCTGCGCGGCAAGATAGCGCGGCATGTCCACCGCGCAGGCGCGACAGAGCGTGCGCTTCGGCTGCCGCTCGTGGCACTTCGGGCATTCCATTTCTTCCGCGGCCGGCACGCTCGGCGGCGGCGTATCCTCCACCAGCGCCAATGGCACGGGTGCGGGCGAAGGTGCCGGTGCGGCGGGTGTGTCGGCAGGTTCGACCATCACCCGCACGCCGAGCTTCTCCAGGTATGCCGTGTAACGCGGCGCCTGGTCCGCCGGCAAATCCTTGCGCAGCACGATGCGCTTGCCGGAGAAGACGGATTCGATTTCCTCGTGCGCCACCTTCAACAGCGCCGCCATGTCGGCCTTGACGCGATCGGGATCGTGTCCGGGGAGAATCTCGCCGAAGAAGACGATGCGCACGGACCCTTCCATTGTTTTGCTCCCTTGTGGTGCGAACGCGGCATGCGCTCAGCCGGACGTCATTGTCCGCGATGACGTGCCGGCATGATCGGTCGATAAAGGCGGATTGCCGACCCTTTCTCCGGCTTTGCGTACCATGCCAACGGCCACATCCGCAGCATCCCCGCGCCCGGAAATTGTGCGGCGCAACATCGTTTGCACCATCGCGATGCGCCGTCCTCCGAGCCAATCCGCTGCGACCCACGGCAAATCAATGACTTGGCACTGCGCGAGCCGTGGCATGTGTCTTGCGTGAAACTCTACGAATGGCCGGCGCTCGCGCGACCGGAGCGCGCGTCGGCGAACCGTCTCTCAATCAAACTCATGAGGTGGGAAATGGAAAGTCCTTTGGAGCGCACGGTGCGCGAACTCGTCAAATCCCGCAGCCCGGATCTCTACGCCGAACTCGAACGCAACGGCGAACTCGATCACTTCATCTATTACCGAGTCGCCGCCATCTCCAGCGTCGTCGACGAGCAGCGGCGACGCGAGAAGTGGGATTTCCTTCCTCATCTGGAAATGATCGCGAAGATCAACGACGCGCGCACACTGGCAAGCGAGACGATCCTGGGCGACCTGTGGCCGGCGAAGGCGGCGTGACGGAGTAAAGCGCGGCTGACTGACCGGTTCGACCCGTCAGCTGCACAGGCGTTTTCGCGCGCTGACAGACCTGGCGCCGCGGTCAGCCGCGCGGCATTCTCGGTGAGGGAGTCGTGCGTCCCAATGGCGGAAACGGTTTGGCCACAGTCCAGCCGGCGTACACACGCGTTACGCGACCTGTGTGAGCGGGACGAGAATCTCGACGGCCTCGAAGGGTACCGACACCGCCCTATCTTCCGCACGGTCGATCAGGCCCAGTTCTTCCAGCCGCAAAACGTCCGTATGCACGTTGGAGTAGTCGCGCTCGGCCGCCTTGGCCAACGCATAAATGCTGCAGGGGCCCACGCGGCGCAACGTATCGAGCAGATCCAGGCGCGCGGGCGTAAGCTCGGCGAACAGCGCGCGCGCCGACTCGAAACTCACGTGGTAGTCCGGTGACCGACCCTGGCGTGCACTGGCGACCTGCCGGGCAACGGTGGTGAAGATCGAACCCTTGCGAGCCACCTCGATGATCGCTCTCATGGATTACCCCCAGCTCTCGACATCGCTTCTGAAATCCTCGATCAACTGCTCGAGCGTGGTGAAGACATACACCTCTTCTCGGTCTCCGATATGCCGGTGATCGCCCTTGCCCCGCTCGTTGTCGTAGCGTACGCGTGACACGCCATCGACGCCGTATTACAGGCGGTACTTGTACCGGTGCGTGCGGGCGGCTGGGGTTCCGGCAGATCCCAGACGACGACATCGATGATCGAACCGTCGTCACGAACTTCCTTGGCGCGAGCGAGCAAGGTTGCCTGCGTATATTGCATCGTCGCAATATATGGCCTGGATGTCTATCGGGTCGGCACGTGGGCGGCGGTTGCCGTGACTCTCTTCTCAACCGAAGATCTACTTTCAGGATGCGGTGAATCGGCGAGCTCGGGACGGATTCTCGGCGCGCGGTCAAAGAGGCATCCGAATCGCTGGCCAGCCCCTGGCCAGTAAGAATTCGAACGCGGCCCCTTTTCCCCCGCTAGACGGTACTGAGCGATCTGGTGCCGGTAAAGGCGGCGTGATTGCCGCGTCACGGGGCTCGGTGCGGATTCCTCACCTCGCTTTTCGGGCACCCGTCCAAGCCTCAAATTCAGATGGCCGCAGGCGGTAGCGAGCAAAGTTGCCCTCGTGCAGTGACCGGAGTTCGATCTCCGCGAGCCGGACGAAGTGGTCAAGGTGCTCGTCCGGGATCCCTGCCCCGACAGCCACATTCTTGATCGCCTCGACCGTCGCATCCAAGCGGTTCTGGACAATTGTCCGGATAACCTGCATCAGAGCCTCCCGGTAGCGCAGGCGAAACGAATCCGGCTCGCCGAGTGACTGCCGGACGGCGACATACCGTTGGCATGATCGCTCATAGGCCCACACGAACACGTCGCGAAGCAATGCGACGCGGTTGAATTCATAGACGCCCAGCAAACCGTCGATGTACGCCTTCTCGGGGACATCCACGAACGACAAGGGCGACACGTTGTGTCGGATCAGCGGGATGTTTGCCGACAGACGCGAAACGCGCTTGTTTACGTCGTCGAAGGGCTGCAGATAGGGCAACTGCACCATCAGGAAGAAGGCCTGCTCGAACGGGTCCGAGATCGCTCTCGCCGTGGCGAGCACTTGGTCAAAGCACTCCTCGATTAGCGCCGCGATCTCGAGGGGGTTGTAGACGGAGCCGCCGATCCCAACCGGATCCGTGCGCAAGCGCCCACAGGCGGCGGGATTCGGCAGCAGATTGTCGGACAGCAAGGCGTGCAGATTGCGGATGGTCATGGGCTTGAGATCGACTTCGTCCGCCGACTCGACTAGGAACTCGATGGCCGCCTTGTGGTTCAGGATCATCTGCGTTTCTGTCGCATCCTTGCCTTCGGCCGCCTGCCCGAGCACGACCAGCTTTTCGGTTTCCAGCAGGGAGTAGGTGTTGCCTTCCAGCCGGGACGACGCCCATGATAGGTCGATGAGCAAGCGCTGCAGGATGTGGCGCGCGTAGGTTCCGGCAGGACGCTCGGCATCCGGCGTTCGGCCTAAACGGCGTAGATGGGCCCGGATTTCTTGTGTAAGGTAGGCCGACTCGTTGGGCCGGTAACGGTCGAGGAATTCCCGCTTGTAACCCACGGGGATACGTTCGGTGATTGGCTTGCGGACAAGGGATCTGACCTCCGCGCCGGCGGGAGAAAGTGGAACGTAGGCTTCGCCCTCCCCCTGCACCTGTGCGGGCGGCATGGTCAGTTCGGCGCGTCCGGTCACCGGTGCGAGCCGGTAACGCAATGCTCGGGCGTCGCCCTCGGAAGTGACGCGTCCGTCCTTGATCAGATCAGACAGCCGCCGCTGAATCGTCCGTTTGCTGGCCACGCCCGCGCAATGCGCCGCAAGGGCATCGATGCCGAGTCCTTCCGGGCGAGCCACCAGCGCAGCAAGCAATTGCTCGTTCAGATCGGCAGGGAGCTGTTTAGGCACCTATGGCCTCGTTTGGCACGATTTATTGGCACGATAGCACAAATCGCGCCGAACGATTGGCATGATTGCCGGTATCGTGCCAAACGACTGCCGCTCGCGAATCAGAAAAGAATTCGAACGCCCCTTTGATTGCTTTATGTCCTGTTGTTTCCCTTCTCAGTATCGCCCATACCGCATCCGACGGATGAATTCCATCGCCTCATCCTCCGCCGGAAGGCTCTCTGGTTTGAGGCAAGGCGATTGCTTCATCTTAACGAAGTAGAAGCGTCTGCGCGCCGCGTCACCCCACATTGTCAGGGTCGTTCCCTCAGCCAGCGCAAGCTGGCGTTTACAGAATGGACAGACCTTCGATGACCGCGGCTTATAGATTCGGTTACGGCCAGCGCGCAGAATGAAGTTCCGCTTGCAGTCGGAACACCACATGCGGTGGAAGATCACTAGGTCATATCGAGCGATCTTCTCGCGGACAACGGTCTTGCCGCCCGTAACCGGATCGCGGCAAGCATTACCCCATTTCTGAAGTCGGCGGGCCCACTCCCTGTAATCCATAAACGGCTGCTGCCCGAAAAGAACCGGCAGATGTCGCTCTTTCACCTCAATCAGTATATTTGGAGCGTCGGAGCGTCGGTCGTGGGTCGTAAGACGTCGGTCGTTCACAAGTGTTATCCAGAGATCAACGACCAAGTCGCAATCTCGTTCGTTGCGTCTGAGCACCGTCTTCACATCGCCACCGCGCCACAAGGCGGGGATATCGCGGTTCGTGACCAGCTTCCGCCGCTTGAGATTACGTTTGGCAAGCACATCGAGGGAAAGTCGGGCTCGCCGAGTGATATCAATCTCACTCAGGAAAAAGAGGAGGTCGAAAGTCTTGTGGATGATGCTGTCAAATGGCATATGGGGTCGCAAGACCCGGTAGTCGAAGTCAAACAAGTTCTGACCAAGGATCAGACCCTCGAACTTTGAGAGCAGCTCATGGAGTGCTGGCATCTCATCGCGCAAAAAGTATTGGTAGGCGCCTCGTCGGTAATGGCCATCGCCACACGGCATGTAAGGGACCACCCCTACCACCGAGATCGTCGATTTCTCGACCTTCCGCAATCGCGTTACTTCGGTCTCGATGTCGAGCGAAAGGATCGCCGGCGGCAATGCGAGGCTGTCCATTGTTCGGACTGGCAGTAGCCGCCCTTGATCGTTCGGGAACGACGAAGAGTAATGACTCCGCCCGCGCGCCCGATACAGCTGCGCGACTTCCAACGATTCGAATGACGGCGACACCTGAGATGCTTGCGCGCGCACTTGCCGCCTCGTACACCTCTCTTGCGCTTCTTGTTTGCGCTCAATTGCGATCTTCTCGAAGAGGTGCTTGGTCTTCTCGTCCAGTGGCATAGAAATACCATGCTTGGCTATTCAGCTCCGGTTGGTCGAAGACACCGTAGGAGGAGCGTTTCGGCCGGTTTCGCAGCGATACTCGCATACTGCACCGACTCTCACCCCGCAACATACTCGCTCCGCTCGCAATGGCTCGACAGAGCATGCCTCCATAGAGCAGAAACTGCAGCAGTCGCACGGCTCGGGCTTTAAGCGTGCGTCGCAGCCCGCGCATTCGTATATACGTAGAAGCACGCATCCGGGGCACGGACTCCACGCGCCGGCCGCGGTCGGAGCAGATGATTTCCGAGCGGAGGATTGGCGCCATGCGCATACTTAGGGGCGCTACTGGTTAATGAACTTGATCACCCTCCCCGCCGGCGCCTCCCCACCGGGATAGTACCCATTCAACAGCCGCAACTGCGGCTCCGCATGGTGATTCACCGGCGACTCCTTCGCCAGTGCCGCGAAGTTGCGCCCCGGCGGCAGCGGCTGCGTGCGGATGACGTAGGGCCGGGCGAGCTTCTTCTCCTCGGCGGTGATGGCGTGAAAGGAGTTGATCACGGCGCGCAGGCCGTCGCGCGAGGCGTTGAGTGCCTGCGCATTCTTGGCCGCCTGCTGCAGCAGAAACTGCTGATTGTTGTGGGCGATGAGGGTGATGGCGACCGATGCCGCCTGACCCTGCTGGTTGGCGACGGTGCCGGCGAAATGGGTCGCCTGCAGGCCGTTGATGGTAGTGCGCTCGACCCGGCCCGACTGCGGCTTGACCAGCTTGCGGATGATTTCGTCGTGCGTGCCACCGGCGCCTGTGACCAGCCGCATGATGACACCGGCGTCGCCGGCGGGATTGGCCACGAGCAGCGCCTCGGCGGAGTTCTGCAGCTTCCAGTCCTTGCCCGGTGCGGAGATGGCAAAGCCCAGCGGTTCGTGCAGGAACTGGTTGCCGCGGATGACGCCCTGCTCGCGGCTGTCGCCGAAGACCATGCCGTCGATCTTCTGCAGGTAGCGCTCGCGACCGGGGTCCATACCCTGCCTGGCAGGATAGCGGTTGGCGGTGTCGACGATGTCCTTCAGCCGCTGGTCGTTGGACGGGTGGCTGGAGAGCCAGTTAGGCATGCGCTGGGGCTGGCGGCCTTCGGCCTTGGCGCGGTCCTCGGCGAAAACCTCCTGCTTCTTCAGCACGTCGATGACCTTGATCATGGTCTTGGGGTCGTAGCCGGTGCGATGAAGGTACTCGGCTCCCAATGAGTCGGCCTGCAGTTCGTCCTGGCGGCCGTAGCTCAGGATCAGGCTTTGTCCCAAGGCGCCGACGACGTTGCCGGCACCCGAGGCGCCGAGCACCGCCTGGCCGAGGATCTCCGCCAGCACTGCCGCGCCTTGCGCAAATGTGCCCTGGGTCTGTCGCTGGGCACCGTGACGTGCGGTGACGTGGCCGATCTCGTGACCGAGCACGCCGGCCAGCTCCGCCTCGCTGTCGAGGTAGGCCATCAGCCCGCGCGTGATGTAGACGTAGCCGCCGGGAAGCGCGAAGGCGTTGATCTCGGGGCTGTCCACCACGGCGAAGTGCCATTCGAGGCCGGAGCGGTGGGACTGCTTGGCCAGCTTCTGCCCGACCTCATTGACGTAGGCCTGCAGCACCGGGTCGTTGTAGAGGCCGTACTCCTGCTTCACCTCCTTGTCGGCCTCGCGGCCGATGGCGACCTCGTCCTGCTCGCTCACCAGCGACACTTGGCGCTCGCCGGTGACGGGGTTGACGGCGCAACTCGACAACAGGAGAAATGCGGCAATGGCGGCGAGGAGACGGCTCATGTGAGTGGCCCTTGAAAAACCATTTCACAACCAAGGACACGGAGGACACCAAGAAAATCCAATCGGCAACAACCGAGTCTTCTCTTGGTGTCCTCCGTGTCCTTGGTGGCGCAAATGAAATCTTCAGAATGATTCCGGCATTCCCGGTATGGTCGCTACGGCGCTATTTTTACCACATGGCGGGAACATGCACAGCCATACCATTCAGCCGACGCTGCGCAGCCCGTCTACGATATTCACACGCGTCGCCCGCCAGCTCGGCACCAGCGCGGCGACGGCACCGACCACGAGGCAGGCGATGGCCTGCAGCACGACGGTCTGGCGCGACAGCTTGAACACGGGAAAGAGCGAGCCCATGGCGTCGCCGAAAGCCTCGGCGATGGGCAGCGTCAGCACGATGCCGATGGCGCCGCCGGCAGCCGCGATGGCGAACGATTCGCCGAAGATCAGCCGGGCGATGAAGCCGGGCCCGAACCCGAGCGCCTTCAGGGTCGCATACTCCTTCAGGCGCTCGCGCGCCGTCATGGCCATGGTGTTGGCCATCACCGCCATGATGATGAAGATTACCAGCAGCGAGACGATGCGGATGGCCACCACGATTGCCTCCGTCATGGAGACGAAGCCGAGTTGAAACGCCTTTTCCGTCTCGGTCAGCGTCTCCGCCTGGGAGTTCTTGAACTGGGCGTCGATGGCGCGGCTGACCTCCGCTGCCCGCGTGGGATCGTCCAGCTCGAGCACGAACACCCCGACCTGGTTGGCGCGCCGCGGCACCGTCTTTTTCATGGTCTCGTTGAGATAGTCCCAGTGAAAGAAGAACTGCGAAGTGTCGGTCTTCTTGTCGCGGCCTTCGTAGATGGCGCGCACGACGAACTCCCAGTTGCCGGGGAAGATGGTGCCCTTGAGCGTCACCGGGTCGCCGACGCGGAAGCCGTAGGAGTCGGCCAGCTTGCGGCCGACGACGCAGCCCTTGCGGTCGCGCATGAAGGCGGCCTTCTCGTCCGGGTCGAGCAGATACTCGGGATAGAGATCGAAGTAAGGCTGGGCATCGACGGCGAACTGGGGAAAGAAGTTCTTCGGCTCTTTGTAGACGCCGCCGAACCAATTGGCCGCCGCGGTGGCGCGCACGCCCTCCACCTGGCGGATCTTCTGCTGGTAGGTGAGCGGCAGGGGAAAGACCAGCGAAATGGCGTTGCGCGTCACCAGCCGCGCCGCCGACGCCGCATCCGCGCCGGCATACCAGGCATCCACCACCGTCTGCAGCAACCCGAACGCGGTCGTCGCCACCACCAGTCCGAGCACGGTGAGCAGCGTGCGCAGCTTGTGGCGCAGGGCGTTCTTGAGAATCAATGTCAACGTGTACATCTGCGGGCGAGCTTAGCACGCCGGCCTGGCAGCCAATAACTCGCGTGCCAGGTCGTGTCCCCTGAACCGATCGAATTGGCGGAACGGCTCGGTTCGCAGAAGGCGCCGCGCGACCGGTGCACTCACGACGCTGACGGCACCTCCTCCCGCATCGACAGCTCGCCCTTGTCCAGGTGCATGATGGCGTGGGCATGGGCGGCGGCGCGCTGGTCGTGCGTCACCATGACGATGGTCTTGCCGAGCTGGCGATTGAGCTGGCTCATGAGCGCCAGGATCTCGGCGGCGGAATCGCGGTCGAGATCGCCCGTGGGCTCATCGGCGACGATCAGCGTCGGATCGGTGACGAGCGCGCGGGCGATGGCCACCCGCTGCTGCTGGCCGCCGGAAAGCTCCGAGGGAAAGTGTTCGACGCGATCGGCCAGCCCGACCATGGACAATGCCAGTTCGGCGCGCCGCCGCCGCTCGCCGCGCGACAGGCCGGTGAGCAGCAGCGGCAGTTCGACATTGGCCAGCGCGCTCAGCACCGGCATCAGGTTGTAGAACTGGAAGATGAAGCCGACATGACGCGCGCGCCAGTCCGCGAGCTGAGCCTCGCCCATGGAGCCGATGTCCGTGCCGGCAACGCGTATGCTGCCGCTGTCCGGCCGGTCGATGGCGGCGATGAGATTGAGCAGCGTGCTCTTGCCGGAGCCCGACGGCCCCATTAGCGCCAGGAACTCACCGTCGGCAATGTCGAAGCTGATGCCGGCGAGGACCGGCACGACCTGGTTGCCGCGACGGTAGGATTTGACGATCTCGCGCAGCGAGACGACGGGCGCGGCGTTTTCGTGCGCCGTCATGGCTTCTGTGCGAGCTTCACCTCGGCGCCGTCGCGCAGCTTGGCGTCGGGCCTGAGCACCACCCGGTCGCCCGCCTGGACCGGCTGCGCCACGCCGCTGATGGCGATTGCATCGCCCAGTTTGTCGCCCGTGCGCACCGGTACCGCCCGTACCTTGTTGTCATGAACGACGAAAATCACGCTCTGGCTGTCGCGGCCCGCCACCGCGTCCGGATGCACGACGGAGAACGGCTTGCGCTGCTCGGCGTCGATGTCGCGCGCGAGAAAAGCCACCTTGGCGCTCATCTCGGGCAGCACGCGCGGGTCACGGTCGACGAAGCGCACTTTGGTCATGACGGTGGCCTTGGTGCGGTCTACCGTCGGCACCATGCGGCTCACGGCGCCGCGGAAGCGCTGATCGGGAAATGCGTCGAGCTGGATCTCGCAGGGCTGGCCGACCTTGATTTTGCCCAGGTTTGATTCCGATACGTCCGCCTCGACCTCCAGCGTCGCCATGTCGGCCATCGTCACCACCGCGCCTTTGGTGTCCGCCGCTGCCGAGAAGGGCGTGATGTTATCGCCGACGTTGGCCTGCTTGGTCAGCACGACGCCATCAAAGGGCGCGCGGATGAGCGTCTGCTCCACCGCCACCTGCGCCGCGCGGGCAGTGGCCTCCGCCGCCTGCAGCGCCGCCCGGGCGCTGGTCAGCGCCGCCCTGGCCTTGTTGGCGCGCGCCTCGGCCGTATCCAGGGCCGACTGCGCGAGAAACCTCTGTGCCACCAACTCGCGGGCGCGCTTGAGCCCGGCGTCGGCATCGGTCAGTTCGGCTTCGGCCTGGGCAATGTTGCCGCGGGCCACGGCGACGTTGGCGCGCGCCTGGTCGGCCGCCGCGCGCACGTCCCTGCTCTCCAAGCGGGCGATGACCTGGTCCTGCTTGACGACGCTGCCTTCCACGACACCCAGCCATTCCAGCCGCCCCGTCGCTTTCGACGCGACCGCAGCCTTGCGCTGGGCGACGACATACCCGGCGGCATTGAGCAGCGTCACGCTCTGATACGGGTAGGCGACGGAAACCGTGGCCGTCTCGACCTCGATCGCGCCGGAATAGAGGCTGAACGCGGCGCCAACCGCGCCGAGCCCGCCGATCAGCCCGGCAAACGCCCACCAGGCGCGATGGCGACGACCTCGCTGCAGGCCCGGCCCCTGGCGGTCGATGCGCAGTTCGGAAAGATCCCGTTCGGACATGGCAGGATTGAGCGTCAGAGGGCGCGGAATGGCAGCAGCGGAACGTTTGGTCGGGATACAGGGCCCGCCGCGCCGCAGCGCGCCGCGACGGACCGGTCATCGCGGTGCGCAGTCCAATTGCATCGCGATGGGACAATCGTCCCCTTCTGCAACAGCAGGCGAACGATTGCCGCGCCGCTATGAGCCGCCGGCTTTGCCCTTGATCATGCCATAGATGACGAGGATGACGATGGCGCCGACCACCGAGGCGATCCAGCCGGCGGCCTGGCCGGGCGCGTACCAGTTCATCGCCTGCCCGGCATAGCTCGCCAGCACGGATCCGCCGATGCCGAGCAAAGTCGTCATGATGATGCCCATGTTTTCCTTGCCCGGGTGGAGCAGCTTGGCAAGGACGCCGACGATGAATCCGACGATGATCGTGCCGAGAATTTCCATTTTCGTTCTCCTGATGTTGTGACCGAAGGCCCATGCCTGTCGTTCCGCGCTTGCGTGCCAGTGGAGCTTCGGCCGCCCCCCAGGGATTCCCGAATCGCCCGGCATCAAGTAGCGCACGCGCGTGCTTCGGACGACGAGGAGCGGGTCATCATAACCGATCCGGCAATGGCCCCCACGTAACCGGTCGATGACACAGCCGCTGCACACCTGCACTCTTCTCCGCCCGTCCTTGCTACGGGAAAGCGAGATCGGCATGGTCCATGCATCCGTGTTCCGGGTCGCGACACATGAATGCCGTGGCACGACGACGCACCCGCACGCGCAGATCTTGACACAGAGTAATGTTGCAATGCAGCATCCGAGCTATAATTTTGCCATTCTTTTTGTCACGGAGGTCATTGTGAATATTTGTTGCACATTCGTTCGCGCTGGCGCGTTGGCGCTACTGCTCGCCGCCGGCGCCGGCGGTGCGACCCTTGCGGGCGCCGCCGATGGCTCCGGCAAGACCACGGCCACCACGGAGCGCGCCAAGGCGAAGGCCGCGCAGGAACTGCTCGACGATGCCGCTGACTACCTGCGCAAGCACGGGCCGGAGAAATCCTTCGCCGTGTTCAACGACCGGCAGGGCGGCTTCGTCCGCGGCGAGTTGTACGTATTTGCCCTGGACACCGACGGCCACATGTACGCCCACGGCGGCGAGCCGGCCGGACTGGTGGGCCTGAACGTGCGTGACCTGCGCGATGCCGCCGGCAAACCCCTGATCCAGGAGATGCTCGAGGGCGCTGCCGCGAAGGGCGAAGGAACCGTCGAATACAAGTGGCTGAACCGCACCGACAACCGCGTGGAGAACAAGACCACTTACTACCGCAAGGTGGACAAGTACGTGCTCGGCGTCGGCTATTACACTGCGCGCTCTTCGGCTGACCAAGCGAAAGATCTGCTCGCCAAGGCGGTCGCCCAGACGCAGAAGAACAGTGCCGCAGCCTTCGCCAGCTTCAATCATCCCTTCGGCGGCTTCGTCAAGGATGACCTCTACGTGTTTGTCATCGGCATCGACGACGGTAAGTTCTACGCCCACGGCGCCACCCCCACTCTGACCGGGATGGGCGCGAAGGACCTGCGCGATGCCGCCGGCGCGCCGCTGGTTCAGAACATGATCAAGCTGGTCCAGGAAAAAGGCGCCGGCCAGATCGACTACGTCTGGCGCAACCCGGTGACCAACAAGGTCGAGGACAAGCACTCCTTCGTGCAGAAGGTGGGCAAGTACCTGATCGGTGTCGGCTACTACACGAAATAGCCGGTCGGCCACGCGTCATGAAGGGCGGCCTTGGCCGCCCTTCTTCTTTCATCCGTCGCAATACCCGGGCGCCACTGTGCCCGGCAGCGGGTCGGCACCCGGGCGACGCGCGCATCTGTCCCACTTTTTCCCCAGTCGCGCGTTACTGGTCCGACACCTGATGGAGGCCCCAGCCCATGATCGACACCCTGCAGTCGGCGTTCGCTTCGAATCCCCTCCTCTCCGGCGGCGTAGCGCTCGGGGCGGCCGGTCTCGCCGCCGTCTGGCTGCGCGACCTGCCAGGCAAGGTGCTGAGTTGGGCGCGGCAGTTCGTCATCACGACGTTGACCGTCGATAGCCGCGACGAGCTGATGTTCTCGACGCTGGTGGAATACATGCACAGCCGCGAGGTGATGCGCCGGATCAATAATTTCACCGTGCGCGCGGTGCGTCAGGGTCCGGCCTACCAGAACCTGCAGGACGAGTTGCAGCAGGGCGGGCGCCCCGAAGCTTTCCTGTCGCCCGGCGAAGGCTTTCACATCTTCGCGCTCGACGGCCGGTTGATGTGGATGAAGCGCGAGGTGCAGGTGGCGACATCCATCCTGGAGAAGATCACCTTGTCCACCCTGGGCCGCAACCGGCAGCCGCTGGAGGACCTGATCCGCGCCGCCATGGACCACCGGGTCGCCCGGGAACTGAACAAGATCGCCATCTATATCCCCAGCCCCTACAACAACGAGTGGATGCGCGCCAGGCTGGGCAACAATCGCCAGCTCGCTTCGGTGGTGCTGAAGGACGGACAGAAGGAGGCAATTCTCGCCGACCTGCAGCGCTTCTTTGCCTCGAGGCGACGCTACGAGGAACTGGGCATTCCGTGGCGGCGCGGCTACCTGCTCTACGGCCCCCCGGGAACCGGCAAGACATCGCTGGTAACGGCGCTCGCCTCGGAGCTCTGTCTCAACGTCTGCGCGCTCAGCCTCGCCTCACCCACGGTCACCGACGAGAAAATCGGCAACCTGCTTTCCTCCGTGCCATCGCGCTCGGTGATCCTGATCGAGGACATCGACTCGTTCTTCCGCCAGCGCCAGAAGGCTGACGCGGCGGTAAAGCTGTCCTACTCCGGCTTCATCAACGCGCTGGATGGCGTGGCCTCCCACGAGGGCTCCGTGGTCTTCCTCACCACCAATCATCCCGAGTTGATCGACGAGGCGGCGATCCGTTCCGGACGCGTGGACTTCCGCCTGGCGCTCACGCATTGCGACCGGCACCAGCTCGAACAGATGTTCCGCAAGTTCTTCGACGACGCCGATGCCGCAAGGTGTTTCGCCGACAGCGTCGAGCCGGACCGCTACGCGCCGGCGACGGTGCAGGAGAAACTGCTCAAGGCGCAATCGGTGGACGAGGCATTCGCGCTGTTCGCCGACGAACCGCGGCCGCGACTGCTTGCCGCCTGACGCACGAGCGGCGCAATTGACAGCGGCGATGCGCGGCGATTCGCACATGCAGCTCGCAGATCGACAAGATTAGGGCGACGCCGTCTTCGTCGGTGATGATCGGCGCGCTTCGGCGATCACTGCCTCGCCGAAGGCGACCCGGTGTTTCGTGCTGCCAACAACACGCGCACAAGCGCCGGGATGAACATCGCCAGACCCGCGATCGCGAGCCACAGTCCGTCCGTCCAACCCAGGCTTGCACCGATTCCGCTGACGACGAACAGTGCTCCGCGCACGGCGCTCGCTGCCGCAAGGGTGCCGCGCGCCTGATCGTGCCACGTCGTCTGCACGCCCGGCCTGAGCCACACCGGCAGCAGTTGGCTAAGGGCGCCCGTGACCAGCGGCAGGAGGAAAGCAACGATGAAACCGGTAATCGCCTCGCGGCCGCCAAGCCACCCCAGACCGTGTGCCCCGCCAAGAAGCACGACGGCTACCAGTCCGGCCAAGGCCAACGCCAGCGCGGACGCCGGGCTGTCGCGGCTGACGATTTCCCGCCGGAAGCGGCTCCCCCAGGCCATTGCCAGGCGCCCCAGCGGCACCAGCAGCAGCGCCACGCCGGCGAGGCTTAGTACCTGTGCCCACGCCGCGCCGCCGGCGACGAGCATGGCTCCCGCGACGGCGAACCGGAGATCGGTGCGCAGCCGCCCTGCCGCCGACGGGTCGGGCTTGCGGGCAGCGGTGGGCAGCAATACCTGCAACGTGCCCACCGCTGTCAGGGCAATGAACCCTACGGTGTTGAGATGCAGGTGGAAGAGACGCACCGACGCACGCTCACCCGGCAGCACCGGCATGGCGACGATCGCCGCCAGCGCCGCGGCAAAACACAACACCGCCGCAAGATACCAGGCAAGGCCCGGATGGGGCGCGCCGACCGTCCGCCCGCCCCGCCGCCTGATCCAACCCGCCATGACCAGCGCCGCGGCCAGCGCCAGGATCGGTGCGCCGTGCAACGCCGCTGCGTACAGCTCCGCCCAAACAAACCCGGAGGTCATAAGAGCGCCGGCGACCAGTACGACCAGGGGCGCCGCCCGCATCGCTGCGGCCGGCGCGCCGCTGCGCGTCAGCACGGGCACGAAATGCAGCATGGCGCCGAAGATCAGCGGCGCTATGCCGATGGCAAAGACGAGATGGGCTGCGGCCATCGGGGTAGCGAGCCCGAGCAGCGTCAGCGCCATGGCGCCAAAGAATGCTGCCATGGCGCAAAGCGCCAACAGCGGCAACATCACGCCCCGCCAGCCTGGAGGAACTTGCGACTACTTCCTGATGAAGTCGATGACGATGGCGCCGGCTTCACGCTGCACGTACTTGATCTCCACGCTGTCGCCGTAGCGCGCCCGGAGCTGGTCGAGCAGCGGCAGCGGATCGTGGTCGTTGCAGAAGCGCATGGTCTCGCCGGCGCGCAGCGCATCGAGGGCACCGAAAATGGCCGCATGGCGAAAGCGTTTGGCAATGCCGCGGGCATCGAAGGGGTAAAGAGCGTCCGGCAGAATATGCAAATGCGGTTGCGTCATTATGTTCTCCTGTCTCGCAGTGGGGTGCATCGCGCTGTTCGAAGCAACGCGCCGCTGCATTGTCCGTGGGCACAAGGCGCGCCTCCTTGACGCAGGTCAGGCGCGCACTATCGCGGCGAGAGCGCGGAAGAATCAGTGACTGGTGCCGGCGGAACGGGTGATCTTGTTGTGCAGGTTGTACTTGCCGACCGGTTTCTTCGCCGGGATGCGCTTGACTTCCTTGAGCGTCTGCGCGTCATAGACGATGATGGCGCCGTCGTTCTCCCACAGGCTCGCCAGGGCATATTTGCCGTAACGATCGAACTCAATGTGGGCGAGCGTCCTACCGGCTTCGATCTTCACCTCGCCCGCCTTCTCCAGGGTCTGCTTGTCAATCACCTGCAGCACGTTCTTGTTCTGCGGGCTCATCATGGAGTCGACCCAGGCATAGCGGCTATTCTCGTGGCTGCGCATGAAGAATCCCGGACCGAGGGTGCCGATCTGCTTCACGGTCTGCCAGTTCTTGACGTCGATGACGCTGACGACGCCCTCCCTCAGGTTCGGCGAGGCCATGACCGTACGTCCCTGCCATTCCCAGGTAATGCCGGATCCAAGATGGGGCATGCCGGGCAGCGGCAGGTCGGCGATCTTGCGCCGCACGTCCAGATGCACGACCTGCCCCTTGCCGCCGTCGCGGGAGGCACCGATCAGCTCCGAATAGTCCTGCGTGAAAAAGAAGTCGTCGAGCACGTCGACAAGCTCGGTGCGCCGCGGATTGAGGAACCCCTTGATGAAAGCGCCTTCCTTGTATTGGAAGTCGTGGATAACGCCCGTGGGGATGTCCTCGGCCTGAGGGTTGTAGCTGACCTCCCAGACCTCGGGCACGTCCTTGAGCGCCGCGACGAAACTGCGGCGCGGTGCGGCATCGTAAACGGCCGACACGCGCGACGTGCGCTTGCCCTCGCGGTCCACCACCGGCAGAACCTTGAGCAGATTCAGCTCGGCGTCGAGCAGCACCAGCGTGTGCGGCAGGTAGTTGGCCACGGCCACGAACTTGCCATCGCCGGAGACGGCGACATTGCGCGTATTGATGCCGGCGCGGACTTCGGCCACCGTCTTCAGGTTCCAGATGTCGAATTTCGACACCCAGCCGTCGCGCGAGGCGAAGAAAACGTAGCGTCCGTCGGGTGTGAATTTCGGTCCGCCATGCAATGCATAGCGCGTCGGGAAACGGTGGATAGGCTCGAGCCGGTCGCCGTCCAGGATGGTGGCATGATGATCGCCGCCCTCGACGACGATGAACAGGTTCATCATGTCGGCGCCCGCGAAGGCGGCGGCCGGCTTGTCCGGCAGGCTGCCCGGGGCGTGGTACACGATGCGCGAGGCGCGGATCGCCTCCTCGGTCCACGTGGGGCGCGGCTCGACCCGGGTGTAGACCCAGTCGGCGAGTTGCTGTATCTCCTCGGCGGCAAGCTTGTCGGCAAAGCCCGCCATCTGGGTCGCCGGGCGGCCCTCGCGGATGACTTTCAGCGCTTCCGTCTTGCGCAGGCGCTCGAGATTCTCGGGCAGCAGCGCCGGCCCCATGCCGCCGAGGCGGTCGGCACCATGACAGCTCGCGCAGTGTTGCTGGTAGAGCGCCGTCGGATCGGCCGCGACCGCAGAGGCCTCCGGCGCCATTAGCGCGATGCCCACAAGCGCGCCGAACACGCGTCTGGCGCCCCGTGCCGTGACATGCGCAAAGTTCACGCAACGCTCCGGTCGATGCGCACCCAGGGAGTGACCTTCAGTCGTTCAGCGCCAGGGGCAACGCCAATCTCCTCGTCGTCGAGATAACATGCCGGATCCTCCTGCCACGGATCGCCGGTGAGTTGCTGCGCGCGCACGCGGGTATTGCCGCCGCAAATGTCGAAGTAGCTACAGGCGCCACAGCGGCCCTTGACCTTGCGCGGCGACGCTTTCAGCCCCGCCATGAGCGGATCGGAGACATCCAGCCAGATGGCGGAGAATGGCCGCTCGCGCACGTTGCCCAGGGTGTAATGCCACCACATGGTGTCAGGATGAACGTTACCGATGTTGTCGATGTTGGCAACATTCACGCCCGAGGAATTGCCGCCCCACTGTGCCAACTTTGCGCGCATGTGATCCTCCAGGTGCGGGAAGCGCCGGCGCACCCAGAATAAGAAGTACACGCCGTCGGCGTCGTTATTGCCGGTGGTGAATTCTTTTTTTAGTCCGCGCCGTTGATATTCCAGGCAGGTATCGAAGAGCAAATCCATCGCCTCGCGGGTCATCTGATGATGGACGTCGTCCTTGCGGTTCTTGTTGCCGCGGCCGGCGTAGTTGAGGTGCGAGAAATAGAAGCGGTCGATGCCTTCGTCCTCGACCAGCTTGAGCAGAGCGGGCAGATCATGGACGTTGTCTTGGGTCATGGTGAAGCGAACGCCGACCTTCAGGCCGCGATCGCGGCACAGGCGGATGCCGGCAAGCGAGGCGTCGAAGGCGCCGTCCAGGCGGCGGAACCTGTCATGGGTGGCCTTGATGCCGTCGAGGCTGACGCCGACATAGTTGAAATCGATCGCCGCGATGCGATCGATATTGCTGGCGTCGATCAACGTGCCGTTCGACGACAGGCCGACGTAAAAGCCCGTCGCCTTGGCGCGTGCGGCGATATCGAAGATGTCCGGGCGCAGGAGCGGCTCACCGCCGGAAAGAATAAGCACTGGGACGCCGAACGCAGCGAGATCGTCCATCACGGCGAAGACTTCCTCGGTTGACAGCTCACCCGGAAAATCCTTGTCGGCGGAAATGGAATAACAGTGCTTGCAGGTGAGGTTGCAGCGGCGAACGAGGTTCCAGATCACCACCGGCCCGGGCGGATTGCGCTTCGGGCCGAGGGGCGTCGGATGCTCGATCTCATCCATGTACTGGCTGATGCGAAACATGCCTCGGACTCTCCATCATGGTGCGCCACGGCAGGGTTGGCTCCCCGCGTCACGGCACACCTCCTGTGACTTGCGTCGTACGACTTCGTTCAGCCGGCGATGCGCAGCCCGGTCTTCTTTAGAATCCGGCTGCTGAATAGCACATCGTGACCGCGACAGGCGTCCGCCAGGAGCTGCGCGATCTCGGCAACCTTCTGCGTCACCTCGGTGCGATCGCGGCCATGCACCATGGCGAACAGATTGTATGGCCACTGTGGCAGACAACGCGGCCGGTGATAGCAATGGGTAACGAAGGGCAGCGCGCCGACCTTCTCCCCCAGCTCGTCGACCCGTTCGTCCGGCACGTCCCACACCGACATACCATTGGCGGTGTAGCCGATGGCATAGTGGTTCGGCACCGCACCGATGCGACGGATGACGCCGTTGTCCAGCATACGCTGCAGCCGCGCCTTGACCTCGTCCGCGCCCATCCCCAAACGCTCCGCCAATGCGTCGTAAGGTCTAGGGACAAGCGGTAGGCCCGCCTGGGTCGCCACGATGAGCCGCCGATCGTCGGCATCAACGACGTCCGTGTCTTCACGCGTCGCAATCATGCTGCCAGCTTCATCTCGACGAAGTACTCGCGCAGCTTCGGGAAAGCGAACACCTGGAGTCCCGTCGCCTGCTCTATCTCGGCGACGGCGCGCCCGATGCCATCCGGCGTTTCCGTCGCCAGTACGAACCACATGTTGAGACGATGTTCGCGGCGGTAGTTGTGCGCCACCTCGGGAAAGCCGTTGACCTGCGCCGCAACCTCCTCGAAACGCTCCTCGGGTACCGCCAGCGCCGCCAGCACGAAGGCGCCGCCCATGCGCTCGACCTGGAACATCGGCCCGAAGCGCGTAAGCACTTTGTCATGGAGCATGGACTCAATGCGCGTGATCAGCTCCGCCTCGCCGATGCCGAGTTGCTCGGCGACCGCTTTGTAGGGCTCGTCGCAGAGGGGAAAACCGCCTTGCAGGCTGTTGATGATGCGCCGGCCCAGCTCATCCATTGGCGGCTTCGCTGCACTGGAAATAGCGCGCGCCCTGCTGCTTAAAACGCTGGCGGCTGAAAAGAACGGCATGGGGAAATTCGACCAGCCCCAGCCGATAGCGCATGGACTTTATCTGGCCCACCACCTCGGCCCGCTCGCGACCATGGATCATGCAGTACAGGTTGTAGCTCCAGACAGGAAGGTGCCGCGCACGCCGGTAGCACAGTGTCACCGCTGGCTCCGCGGCCAGCCGGGCACCAAACTCGGCAAGTCGCTCCTCGGGCACGTCCCACACCGTCATGGCGTTGGCATTAAAGCCGAGTTCGTGGTGACGTACGACGACACCGAAGCGCTTGATCCGGCCGTCGGCGAGCCAACTCTCGATCATCGCCAAGATTTCGTGCTCGCCCAGTCCGGTCTGCCGTTCCAGACGGGCGAAGGGCCGGGGCACGAATTCGAGCCCCGCCTGCAGCGACGCCATCAGGCCGCGTTCCATGTCGGTCGGATGATACATGTCGGCCGGATCGATGGGCCGCGAGCGCCCCTGGGTCCGCCCCCGGCCCTGGAGATCGAAGCCCAGATCGATGTGGAACTCTTCCAGTAGGGGCAACACGATGAGCTCGCAGCCGGTCTCGCGCTGGATTTCGCTCAGAACCCGTTCCAGTTGCTGCTGATCGGGGGCCGTGACCACGAACCAGAGGTTGAAGCGGTGTTCGCGCTCGTAGTTGTGATTGACCTCTGGATGGGCGCTGACGAGATCGGCGATGCCTTCCAGCTGCTCTGGCGGCACGGCGAGTGCCGCGAGCGTGCTGGCACCGACGCGCCGTGGCGCGAATACGGCACCGATGCGGCTCAGGCAGCCGTCATTGTGAAGACGCTGCAGCGTCGCCAGAACTGTCTGTTCGTCGCTGCCGAGGTGCGCGGCCAGCGCCGCGTACGGTTCAGCGCACAGGGGAAAGTCACGCTGGAAATCGTTGAGCAACCGAAAGTCGAACGGATTCATGTCAGAACCCGATGCGCGCCGCGCGCGAGGTAAAGAAGATCCCCGAAGGCGAATCGGCTTTCAGTTCGCCGAGGCGGGCAAAGCTCGCCGTATCGTATATAGCGACGCGATGATCGTCCCGGGCCGAAACCCAGACCGCCTCGCCTCGCGGCGTGAATTCCAGATGCAGAACCGCTTTGCCGGGTTCCAGCGTCCGCACGACCTTGTTGTCCAGGGTATCCACGACCTGCACCCAGCCGTTGTCAGGAAATGCGAAGTTTACCCACACCTGACGGCCGTCCGGGCGGGCGATCACGAATACCGGCTGACCCTTGACGGGAATGCGCGCCACCTCCTGCCAAGTCGTGGTGTCCACCACCAGCACTTCGTGGCGGCCAATGGCAGGCAGGTAGGCGTTGCGCCCGGCGACGGCCCAGCCACGCAAGTGGGGCATCTTGTAGACGGGCAGCTTCTCCTGCCCCTTGCCATAACCGGCAAGGATGCGCTTGGCACCCTGCTCCGAGCGCCATAGGTCCACCAAGGCCACACCGTCCTCGCCGAACAGGCCGGCGAGATAGTAACGCCCGTCGGGTGTCACCAGTCCGTCGTAGGGCTGCCGTCCGATGTCGCGAAACTTGGTGAGTTGGGGCTGGCGTGGGTTGGACACGTCGGCGATCCATATCTCGCCGGCGTCGAACAGGGAATAGACGAAGCGGTTGCCGGGCGCATCGGCCAAGCCCACGACCTTGGAGCGGCGCGAACCGTCGCCGTAGGTGGAGGGGATGTCCGCCAGCAGCGCCAGTGTCTCGGAGTCGAACACCTTTATGCCGCCGGGTTCATAGTTCTGCGCCGCCACCAAGCGGCCGTCCTGGGAGATGGCGCCGCCGATGGCGTTGCCCGCCTGCATGACGCGTTTGACGATACGCAGCTGGAGCAGGTCCACCTTGGTCAGCCCGCCGTCGCGGCCGAAGACATAGGCATAGCGCCCGTCGCGGGAGTACACCGCCGAGGCGTGGGACAAATCGCCTAGACCATCCACCGTTCCGATAGCCGAGCGGGTCGTCGTATCGACCACCGTGACGCGGCCCACCGCCCGTTCAATGACGATACCGAGATCGCCCGTGCCGCGCAGCGCCGGCGCGCCGCCGCCCGCCGCCGGGCTGGTAGCGCAGCCTGGAAAGGCGAAGGACAGTGCGAACAGCAAAATACTCGCCGTCAGGCGCATGGAGCATCCTCCGAGGAAGTAGTCTGCCGCGCAACCCGGCAAGTCAATACGATCTAGATCAAGGAATGGCCGGGCCGACCGGGCGACGGGCACCGCACGCAGCTCAGCGCCCGACCTGCAGCGCCTTGAGAAAGCCGTCCAGATCCGCCGTCCTCATCAGCCCGGTTTTGCGCGCGACGATCCGGCCATCTCGGTCTATGGCGACTGTGAACGGCAGCCCGGCCTTGCTGTTGCCCAGATCGCGCATCATGTCGATGGCCTTGTCCTTGCCCATGAGGACGAGGTAGTTCATCTTGTAGGCGGCGGCGAACTCGCGCACATTGGGAGTGTTGTCCTCCACGGCAATGCCGACGATCGCAAGGCCACTCTTGCGGTAGCGGTCGTGCGCCTTTATCAGCTCGGGGATTTCGTCGCGGCAGGGGCCGCACCAGCGCGCCCAGAAGTTGACGACCATTGGCTTGCCGCGCAAGCTCTCCAGCGCCACGGGCTTTTCCTCCAGGTCGCTGAGTGTGGCGGCGAAGAACGCGCTTGCCGCGGGCGCCTCGTCGGCCGCGCGGACCATGCCCGCCCCTGCCAGGCCCAATGCCAGCAGGGGAACAGCTAGCAATCGTTTCAGCGTCGACTCCACAGTCGCGTGCGCCGGAATCAGGGCAGGTCGCCGCGACGGAAGAACAGATAGCCGGCACCCGCACATAGAATGCCGATCGTCACCGGATAGGCCAACGCGTAGATCTTGTAGCCCTTGGTGCCGAACAGGTCGAAGATCACGAAGGCCGACGGCCCGAGGACGATCAGTTGCGGGTCGAACAGCGACAGGGCGGCAGTGCGGAACACCTGCAGCGGATTGAGCAGCGCGATGGTCACGGCGACCTCAGGCGAAGTGTGGCCCTTGATCATGACGCCGAGCAGAATCAGGTCGAGGAACAGAAGCAGCGCCAGCCACACCAGAAACGCCATGCCCTGGGCAACATCGGTGCTGCGCGCCAACGCCGACACGAGCATGCCGATGGCAAGAAAGCACCAGCCCATCACCGCCAGTAGCGCTGTGTAGTAGCCGAACATCTCCCACGGCACCTCGATGCCGCGCACCAGCGCCCAGAGCGCGGCGCCGAGCATGGCCACGAATACCGGCAGAAACACGACCAGGTAGCGACCGATGATTTTGCCCCAGAACCACGCGCCCAGCGACACGGGCAGCGACAGCAGATACTCGAACACGCCCGCTTCCCGATCCCCTGCCACCGATCGCACCGTGGTGATCAGCACGAAGATAGGCATGATCGCCATGGTGAGCTGGATATAGGTCACGAGCAGTCGCGACAGCCCGATGAAACCGAGCACGCGCGACTCGGTCAGCCCGAACAGGAACAGCAGCGCCACCAGCCCGCCAAAGACAATGACATAAATCACGAACCAGCGCGCGCGCAGTGATTCCACGATGTCGAGCCTTGCGGTCAACCAGAGTTGTCTCATCACTTGCCCTTGGCGAGTATGTGTTGCCGCATCTCTTCGAAGTCCAGGCTGCCGGCGGCGACATCACGCGTGGCGGCAAAGTTGTAGCCCATGGGCGAAGTTCTGCCGCCGATGTAGCGCGCCGCGCGCGCGTCGAGCCACTTGTTCTCACCGCCCATCACCCAGATCTTCGTCGCCGGGTCATTGCCCCACGCCTGCGCCTTGAGCCAGAAGACGACGCAGCCGATGTCGTCGAACTTGTAGCTCTGCTGCTGCGGCCCGCCGCGCACCTGGGCGGCGAAGCGCGGATCGCTGATAATCATGCTGCAGCGGACACAAGTGTCCCGGTCCCACTTGATCTCCGCCACGCCCTCGGGCAGCTCGCTCCTGCCGCAGCCGGCGAGCAGCGCCGCCAGCGGATGCAGAGCAAGGCCTGCCGCCGCGGCACTGCTCAGGAAGCTGCGACGCGCGGCGTCCATTCGGCTCTTTCCCCCTCGCCCAGCTCGCGCAGCGAGACATCGGTGATGATGGCCACATAGCGCGAAAGCATGCCGAGGAAGCGCAGGCGGTCCGGCCCGGCGACCTCGCCCACCCAGGCCAGGCCGCCGCCGACATCGCGGAAATTCCACGTGCCCAGCGCCTTGATGATGGCCGGTTCGGCGCGCCGCAATTCGACGCGGCAGGCGAGCAGCCCGGTCAGGGAAACATCGTCGGCAACCCGGTCGTCGAGCACGACCTTGCCGCAATCCAGCTCCACCACGCGGTTCACAAGCGCCGCGACCTCGTTCAGACGATGGCTCGAAATCAGCATGGTCGCCTGCTCCTGGCGCTCGGCCAGAAGCTCGAAGAAGATCTTGCGCGCCTCGGGATCCAGGTTCGCTGCCGGCTCGTCCATGATCAATAGCCGCGCGTCCCGGCCAAGGGCAATGGCGATGAGCAGCTTCTGTTTCTGCCCGCCGGAGAGCTTGACAAAGGGCTGCGCCGCCACCTTTGCCGCATCCAAACCGAGGCGCGCCGCCAGCTCGTGCATGCGCCGCTGATCCGAGCCACACAGAGAAGCGGCGAATTCCAGAAGCTGACCAACGGGCATCTTCAGCGGCGGCGGCAATTGCGGCACGAAGCCCACGGTCGCCAGAACCGAAGTGCGATTGCGGCGCGGCTCACGCCCATCGATGGTGACCGTGCCTTCGTGCACGTACTCCCCGAGCAGACAACGGATGAGCGTCGTCTTGCCAGCGCCGTTCGAGCCGATCAGGGCAACGCGCTCACCCAGGCCAACGTTGAGACTAATCCCGTCGAGGACGCGATTGCGTTTGAATGATTTGGAGACGGCTTCGAGGCGGATCATGAGGGAGCGATTATACGTGCCGGGCCGGTTTGCCGGCCGGTCACAGCAGCTTGGAAAGCCCCTTCACGTTGTAGGTCAATGAACCCGTCGGGCAGACGTCGACGCACAAGCCGCAGCGCGTGCAATCCGGTCCAATGGGCACCTCGGTGTCCACCGCGCGGCCCTTGATGACGGTATCCAGAACGTGGGGAACGAGACAGACCTTGCGGCAATTTCCTTCGTGGAAGCAGGCATCCAGTTTGTACCGGATGCGCAGGGGGCTGAAGATGCCGACCACGCCATAGGTCAGTCCGATCGGGCACGCGTAGCGGCACCAGGCGCGACGCACGAAGAACACCTCGAACACGAGCAGAGCCAGCACCCAGAGCAACGCCACTCCGGGGCCGTAGATCAGCGCCCGCGAGACGATGCCGGTGGGCGAGATGGCCTCGAACGCGGTGTAGCCTGTAAGCAGTGCCAGGAGCGCCATGAACACCCAGAACACACTGCGCAGGCGCCGGTCCACGCTCTGGTCGGTGACCAGCTTCCTCTTCACCAGATAGAGGTGTAGCTTCTCCGCCCACTCGGCGAGAAGATGATAGGGGCAGACCCAGGAACAGAAGGTTCGACCGCCGAGCAACAGCCACAGCACCAGGACCGTGCCTGTGCCGATGAGCAGGTTGGTGATGATGTGCTTGTGCGCCAGCATCACCTGCAGCGCGGAGTTGAGGTCGATGAGGTGGAAGCCGATGAAGCGCGACGCGGACAGGGAGCCTTCCAGTACCTGAATGTCGAAGTAGTAGGATACGGTGAAGAACAGGTTCACCGCGATGAGCACGGCCCAGCGCCGATTGCGCCACTTGTGGGACTCCAGCTTGTGCGCCTCGGCATGCGCCAGGGCCGCCTGCAGGTTTTCCTTGAGCGTGGCGCGTTTGTGGAAATGGATCTGCTTTGCCTGCTCGCTGATGCGCGACGGCTTGGACGGGTCGCGCCCGAACATGACCATGATCTGTTCGCGGAAACGGCGCTTGAGCACATCGCTCATGGGCGCTCCCCAACTGTGCAGTACAACGGGGTAATCATCACGTCCTCCAGACTTCACGCGGCTCGATGGCGATGGCGGCCGGATCGACCGGACAAATCATCTCGCACACGCCGCAGCCGACACAGGGCTCATGCACCACGGGCGATTTGCGCTGCGTGCCGTCGGGCGCAAAGACCTTTTCGATGGTGATCGCGCCCTTGATGGGGCACTCGCGCACGCACAGATCGCATTCCGCGACGTCGTACGGGTGCTCGGAAACGCGAATCGGCTTCCAGCGATCGACGCTGACGTAGCGCATTTTGCCCTTGAACTCGGGCCCGCGCGCCTGACCCTTGAAGCCCTTGCCCTTGATGGCCAGACAGGATTCGGGACGCACGAGGCGCGCCACGCCCATGCGCTCCGTCATGTTCAGCGTCGGCTCGGGGTCCTTCTCCTTGGCCAGCAGGATGGGCTTGCCGGAAAGTTGAGCACCCGGACGCACGGGGAAGAACTCGGGCTTGTGATAGGTCAGCGCGCCGGTGGGGCAGGCCAGGATGCACTGCACGGCGTCGCAGGAGAAATCGCACGGCTGGTTGCGCGCGTCGATGTACGGTACGCCGACGCCAAAGCCGTCCACCAGATCCGCCAGCTTGATGGCCTGTACGGGGCAGACCTGCACGCACTGGCCGCACTTGATGCAGGAGGCGAGGAAGTCCTTTTCGTCGAGCGCACCCGGCGGCCGCAAACGTTGCTTGCGCGCGTAAGCCATCGGCAGATAGCCCGAAAGCGCCGCGCCGAGCACCCCGCCGGTCAGCAGCACCGTACGCAGGAAACGGCGCCGGTTAGCCTGCCGCTTCCAGATGGAAAGGGGCGGCTTTTTTCCCGGTGGCAGAGGCGCGACCTTTTCCGGCCGCTTGGCATCCGGTTCTTCAGCTTCGCTCATGGTCACTCCGTTCAGGTTTCATGAAGCGTGGCTGCACATCCCTGAGCAACAGATCCGGCGCCGAGAAGGGCGCCAGGCGCTCGAGGAAATCGAGCAGCTCCATCACGGGGGCGGTCTTGAAGAAGCGCGCCTGGGGGATCTCCATCCAGATACGATCAGCGTAGGCATAGAGCTCGTAGGGCGAGTCGCCGATACCGTCGGCATTACGGTCGAAGCCTTCGTAGTCATCCCAATGGTTGCCATGCCATTCGTTGCGCTCGACTGCCGCGCGCCCGCTGTAGGCAACGTCGGTCAGGTTGCCCTCGAAACTGTTGTCGGTGATGACATTGCCGCCCAGCTCGCTGGTGAACTGCAGGCCGATACCGTTGAAGGCGATGCGATTGCGCTTCAGCTCGATCTTGGTGTCCGGCTGAAACGGCGAGAGGTCGGAGCCCATGCCTACCGCGCAGTAGATGATCTCGTTGCCCTCGATGATGGCGTCGCTTGCTTCCTTGAAGCCAATACCCATGCCGGCCGCCCCGGTGGCGTGAGAAATGACGTTATTGCGCACATGCACGCCCTCGGTGTACATGAGATACACGCCCACGGCGTTGTCGTAGAAGCGGTTGCCCTCCACCAGATTATAGGTGGCAAACATGAAGTGAATGGAGTAGCGGCTGCGACGCCCGACGTTGTTCACGATCCGGTTGCCATGGGAATACCACACCACCATGTCGCGGGAGTCCACGATCTCGTTGCCCTCGACGACATTGTCCATGCTGTACCACAACCGCAGGCCGTCGCCGCGCACGCCGAGGTTGGCCGCCTTCGAGCTGATGCGATTGCCCTTGATGACGTTGCCGTTCGACTGTTTCAGATCGATGCCGAACAGGCAATCGTCGATCACCACGGCGTCGATGGTGTTCCTGTTGCCGCGCACATTGAGGCAGGCATCATCGGTATCGTGGGATTCGCCCGAGCCGGTGAGACGCAGACCCCGGAGCGTTGCGCCATCGGTTTCGAGCACGAAAACGGTCCCCTTGCCGCCGCCATCGATGACCACCTGACCGCCGCCGTCGATGGTAAGCGGCTTCTTCAGATGCACGGGGCCGGCGTAGTTGCCGGGTGGCGGCTTGAGCACCGAGCCGGCCGGCGCCGCTTCCACAAGTGCTTGAAAGGGCTTCAGGCCGTGAATGCGCGGATGCCGCTCGTGGAGCGGAATGATCGGTGCCGGCTTGTCCACCTCGGCCCGCGCGCCGTGCCCGGCGGGAATTTCGGTAGCACGACCACCGCCACTCCCGGGGTCTAGAGCCGTCGCGGTCGCGATCGCGAGCGCCGACGCAACGATCAGCGCATGCATGCCCGCCACTATGATGAGACCTCAGGTCGTGCCGCCGGCACCCTGCTCGCGCAACTGCTTGCGGCGGATCAGCAGGGCCAGGATCATGGTGACGAAGATTAGCAGCAGCAGTCCGTAACCGTAGTGCGGGTAGGAGAAGGTCGAAAACTGCGCCACCTTACCCTCGCCGAATACCGTCGGCATAAATGGCTTGACAGTAAAGGCGCCCCACGGATGCAGATTGTGACCGAAAAACCACAACCATCCGGCATAGTCCATGACGAAGAATACGGGCAGCAGCGCCGGCACGAGCGCGAGCAGCAGTTGGAAGTTGCGCAGCTTCCAGACCCCGGCGATGACGATCACCATGGCGCCAATCAGGCCGGCCACGACGACGCCGGTGACGGTCTTCAGGGTCGCGCCCCAGCTCGCGATGCGTCCCGGTTCCTTGAAGAAGCGGCCGGCCTCTTCCATGTAGTTGGCAATGAACGGATCGAGAGTCCCTTTCACGTAAAGCTCCACGACCATCCACGCGGCGATGGCGGCAAAACCGACGCCGAGAATTGCCAACTGCAGCGTCTTCTGCCGGATGACGAAGGCCACCATCATGACGGCAAAGAAGGCAAAGAAGAATTTCGCCAGAGGCCGCTCGACGGGCGCGCCGGTTTCGATCGGATACATGCCGACGTAGTGGTTGATGGTGTTCATCTCGTGCAGGCAGTCCAGGCCCATCTGGCTCTTCTCGCCCGGCTTGGCGGCAGCCCCCCCTTCACGATGGGCAAGGTCGTCCCCGAGATCGCGCTGTTCCGTCTCTTGGGTCAGGCGGCTCTTGGGTAGATCGGTGCAGCCGTTGTACACGCCATCGAAATGGAAGTGAATGCGGATACCCTGGGGAAAGGCTTCCTGCGGATAGTTTGGAGCAGCAAGCGACACCCACCAGATCGGCACGAAGTAGGAAGCCAACAGCGCCACCAGTGCGACGACGGTGAGTGCTGCGACGATGAAGTTCTGAGTGGTTTCGGTTTTCATGTTCGACTCACTGGGACGCGTGAGTCGTCGAACTGGCGGCGACTCCCGTCCCGGTCAGCGCCCTTTGCGCGACAGAGGCCAAACGCCCTGTTCGGCGGATGGTGACCGTCGGGCGCCTCGATGTCCTCGCCCCGAAGGGCGACGACGGTCACCGTTGGAAGAGATTACTTCTTCTTGGCCGGGGCAGCGCCACCTGCCTTGCACATGGAGCCCGGCATACTCAGGCTGGCCTGATAGGCTGAGATGGCCACCAACTGGTCGTCCGTGTAGGGCTTGATCACCTTCACCATGTCCGGATTGGCATTGCGACGCTTACCATCGCGAATCTCGGTCATCTGACGCAGCAGGTATTTGTAGTGCTGGCCGGCGATCACAGGGTAAAACTTCTCCTTGCTGCCTTCGCCGTTTTTCCCGTGGCATTCCAGGCACTGCTTCTCGTAGAGTTCCTTGCCTTTACTCACCTGAACCGTCGCATCCTTGCCCTCGTACTTGCCATGATCCGTCGGAATACACAGGCTCTGGATGTAGGCAGCAACGTCGGCCAATTCCTGAGCGTCCGTGAGCGTCGCGGCGAAAGGATACATGGTCGGGTTGTCACGCAACCCGGCGCGGATGTCCGCCATCTGCTTGATCAGCACCGTCGTATGCTGGCCCGCCAGTTGCGGGAACGTGCCATCGGGGCGCCCGGCGCCCGAGGGCAGGTGACAGGCGCCGCAGACCTCGTAGCCGTCCTTGCCTGCCTTCACGTCACCCTTCTTCTGCAGGGCCTCGATCTTCTCGCCCTCCTGGGCATTCCACTTGTAGTCCTTGCCTTCAATACCTTCCTTCTTCGGCGCCGGTGGACCGGCAAGCACGGACCCGGACGCCGAGAATGCTGCTGCCATAGCCAGCGCAACCAGTTTCTTCATTTCCGTAACCTCTCTGTCAGTCGAAAAGCTGTATCGCTATTTTCTTATTTTCCCCTCGACGGGCATTGATGTGGGTCAACAAGGCGAGGCCGCGCATATTGCTCAAGCCCCGCTTTGTCCATGATCTTATTGTGGTTTTTGCTTCGACAACCAGTCCGCGATGGCGTCGATGTCCTGATCCGTCACCAGGTGCATCACACCCTTCATGGCAGCGCTGTTGCCGTTTGCCCGCGCTCCGCTCTTAATGTCCTTCATCTGCTTGACGATGTACGCCTTGTTTTGGCCCGCGACCTTCGGGTAGTCAGGCAGCAGACCCTTGTTGCCGTCGGGACCATGGCAGGCATTACAGGTTTTTTCCGTATACAGTTTCGCGCCGTCGGCGGCTTGTACCTGAGCGGACAGAGTGAGCGCCGCCACGACGGCGGCAAAGGCAACGTGCTTGTTCATGCTTGGCTCTCCTTCCGGTTGTGCTCTACGAAAAAGGGGAGCATGTCGCCATGCTCCCCTGACAGCCTTGATCCAACTTAAGACTTATTTGACCTTCTTGGCGCCTGCCTGCTCGAGGTAGGTCTTGGCACGCAGACCGAGGTCGGCCGCCTTGACCTGGTATTGCCAGACCTGCTCAGCCCACAGGGTGGCATTCTGCCAGTCCTGCTTCTTCGCCGCTTCCTCGTGCTTGGCCTTGGCGGCCGGGATCTTGTTCAGCTGATCCGTCGCGTCCTCGACCATGGCAACAACGTCCGGGAAGTCTTTGTAGTTGACGCTGGTGATATACCCGACGACCTGATCGATCACAGCCTGGGTGTCGGCAATCTTCTTCACCTGCTTGTCATAGTCAGGCTTGCCATAAACCGCCTGCACTGCGGCGACCTTGGTCGGCTTCCAGCCCTTCGGCTTGACCAGCAGATAGCCCTGCATCTCCAGGTGCAGCGCCGAGCAGAACTCGGTGCAGTAGTATGGGAAGACGCCTTCCCGGTCCGCCTTGAACTTGACCGACACGGTCTTGCCCGGCTCTGCCGAAGCGTGGACGTTGTAACCGCTGATGGTAAAGCCGTGCGTTTCGTCCTGCGCGCGCTCAAGGTTGGTCAGATTGATCGTCACCTCATCGCCGACATCCACTTCAATTGTTTCCGGAGTGATATGCGAGCGAATAAGTGTGCCGAACACCTCGACCTTGTTGCCCTTCTTAGTGGTCTTCTCCTCGCCTGCCCTGACCAGACCCGCGTGTGGCTTGTCCGTCCGGCTGTTGGTGCCGACCTTGTAGCGTACGCCCGGCTTGAGCGTCGACGCGGAGATCGCGACGGCATAGTGAGGCTCGCCCAAGGGCAACGGCATGTCGTAGAGCAGTTGCATCTTGTCGTTGCTGATGTCGATCAACTGGTGGTTTTGCGGGTGCAGCGGGCCCACCGGATTGAAGCGGTCGATCGCCAGCTTGTTCAGCGCCACGAGATACTTGCCCTTCGGATCCACGGAATCGCCTTCCATGGTCATCAGGTGGCCGATGTTGTAGTGCACGCTGATCTTGTCCAACACCTTGCCTTCGCAGTAGTTCCACTTGGCAACCTGCGAATCCACATAAAGAGAGGTGTAAGCGACGCAGGCCTTGGAGTCGTACTGCGTGTGCAGCGGGCCAAGGCCGAGCTGCACCTGCGTGTGCAGCGCGTCCGTCATGCCGATCACCGGAATGCCGTAGGGATCCTTGCTCTCGAACTTGCCGGCCTTGATGGCAGCCTGGATCTTTTCGAAGCTGTAAACCGACACGTGGGTGTCGAGCTTGCCGGCGACGATCATGTACTTACCGTCGGGCGTCACGTCAACGCCGTGCGGGCTCTTCGGCTCGGGAATCAGGAACAGGATGCCTTCCTTGATCGCGACGTCCATCGGGATTACGTCATGGCCGTTGATCTTCTTCGCCTTGCCGGCCTTGACGATCTCCGCGGCCTTCTTCCAGTTCATGACGTGGAGGTAGTCGGTGTCCTTGGCGGAGCAGCCGGCCTCGTACGGCGGACGGCCCTTCTCGATACCGCCAACGTAGCGCTCAGAGCAAAACGAGTTCGTGAATGCCCAGCCGTCCGACGGCCCCTTGCCGAAGTCGGACAGGTCCTGGCTGTAAGGCGGCAGTTCGAAGGAGAAGGACTGCTTGGGATCGATGCGGCCTTCCTTGCGGTCGAATTTCCAGTAGGTGACGCCGCCGCGGTAAGTCTCATTGAATTCCTCGAGCGGATGGAACTTGCCATCGAGGGGCGCGGCGTACTGAGCCGCCTCCATGACGTAGTCCGTGTTCGGGCTGACGAAGGCGCCGCCGTGCTCGGAACGGAATATGGGGTTGACTACGATCTGCTTGGTCTCGAAATCGCGCAGGTCCACCACTGCCAGACGCGGGTTGGCCTTGTCGTTGATGAACAGGAACTGCCCGTCATACTTGCCGTCGGTTTCCGAGATCGCCGGATGGTGCGTGTCGCCCCAGGCAATATCGCGGCCGTTCATGGCGCCCTGCTTGAGTACCGCCTTCGACTCCTCGTCGAAACCATAACCCTGCCAAGGCTCGGGCGTGAACACGGCCAAGTACTTGAGGATACGCATTGACGGTACGCCATAAACGATAACCTGACCGCTCTGGCCGCCTGAGCTGAAAACGATAAACTCGTCGCGCTTGCCTGTGGGAACATAGGTCTTGGCCGCCGCGAGCAGGTCCTGCTGCGACAGGTTGCGACGTTTCATCACATCCTGCAGCGACTCGGCGGACCAAGCGCCCGCCGCGGCAAGACCTAACCCTGCCGCGAGCAGCAGCGTGACACTGCGCTTGCTCATGGCCTTCTTCGTGGTCATGGTTGATCTCCCTTCGTGAATGAAGCCTGATGACGGTGTGTGCGCCGCGCAGGGAGCGACGAAACGGCCAATCCTGCAGCCGGCGTGCGCGCGCGGTGCGACATTTTGCCACAGGACTTTAATCCAGTGGCCTTGCCGATCCTTGACGTATATCAAATATGAACGGGCCCTTGCCGTCACGGGTGCGCAGGATTCTGCCACAAAGAAGTACGAGGCCCATTTCTTGATCCGGCCTGTTCATCGCCTCGCGTGCTGCGCTTACAATGCTGCACTTCTGCGCCTTCCGTCCCGTCAAGCACCATGAGAATCCGGATCTCCGCCTTTGACGCTATCATCATTCTTGTCATCTTTCTGGTGGCCGGGTTCATTTTCGCCATCATGCCCAAGTGGAAGGTGGACGTGGCGCCGCCATCGGCGTGCGACCTCAATCGGCAGCCCTGCGCCGCGGAGCTGCCGAACAAGGCACGCCTGGAATTCGCCATCGACCCCCGGCCCGTGCCGAGCGCACAGCCCGTGTCGCTGAAGGCGACGGTTGCCGGGGCGGAGCCCGACCAGGTGGCCGTGGAGTTCACGGGCGTCGCCATGAACATGGGCAACAACCGGGCCGCGCTTACTACGTCCGGATCCGGCACCTATGTCGGGCAGGCGACGCTGCCGGTGTGCACGACGGGGCGCATGCTTTGGCGCGCCAGCGTCCTCGTCGAGTATCGGCGACGGGTGTTCGTCGTGCCCTTCGAGTTCGAGTCCGGCGCGGCGTTGAACTGAGACATGCGAGCGCAGGCGCGGATTCGTTGCGGCGTCCCGCGACGCCGGCCTCGATTGGATTTGACACCAGTCAATTCCTCGCGGTCGGCCGTTGCCGAAAATGCGGTTCCGCGAAGCGACGGCGGCGCCGGCGCGGCGCGCCGTTTGCCCGCCACAGCCTAATCAACCGCTTGATCTCGCGCACGCGTAAACCCCTGATGACCGACCCCAACTCTATGCCCAAGGCATTGACGCAGTTCGCTGCGGGCGCGTGCTTTGCGTTGCTGGCCGTCGCAGCCGGCGCGGCGGATCTGGAGAAGGGAAAGGAGATCAACGGCGTGTGCGCCGCCTGTCACGGCGATTTCGGACAAGGCGGCAAGCGCGGCGAATATCCGCGTATCGCGGGTCAGTCGGCCCAGTATCTGAAGGACCAGTTGCGGCTGTTCCGCGCCCGCAAGCGCATCAACATCCCGATGTATCCCTATACGCAGGAGCGCGAACTCCCCGACGAGGACATCGAGGACGTGGCCGAGTACCTGGCGTCGATCAGGTTACCGACCAAGCCGCCGCAGTTCAAGGACACGGACGATGCGTTGACGCGCCTTCTGGCCATGGAGAAGGTGATGATCATTCCCCGCGCCGAGGGCGACATCGACAACGGCAAGAAAATCTACCAGAAGGAATGCGCCTCCTGCCACGCCAAAGATGGTCGCGGCCGGCGCAAATTTCCGATGCTGGTGGGTCAGTATACAAACTATCTGAAGAAGCAGTCCGACAGCTTCATCAAGGGCGAACGTCCCCACGACGAGGAAGGGCCGGGCGGAATCCTGAACACTCTCAAGGAGCAGGATATCCAGGACATTCTCGCTTACCTCACCTCGATTCAGGACATCACCGGCGAATCGGCGTCGGCGGACGCCGCGAAGAGCGAGGCGCCAAAGTAAGCTCCGCCTGAGAGGTCTCCGCGGCGCGAGCAACCGGGCATCGCCGGCCCGGCCGGACGGCCGTGCCGGCGCTTATTCTTTGGGAAAACCGGACACAAGCTGTGCCACGATCCACTCCGCATCGGCCTCGGAGAGAAAGCGCGACCAGCCGGGCATGGCTGTTCCGGGGCGCCCCTGGAGGATCGTGAGTTTCAGGAACTCAGCGGGTTTGTCGCGCAGACTCGCCGGGGTGAGCGCCGGACCAAGCCCGCCCTGCAGCGTCATGCCGTGGCACGAGCCACAGTCTTGCCGCACCAGGCGCACCAGTTCGCGCGCCCGTTGCGCCTCGATCACTCCGCCGGAAGCGCTACCTGCCTGGCCTTGTACCGGCGACAGAAAGCCTAGCGATATGCCGATGACGGCAACGATCGCGCCGAACGTTCCATGCGATCCGCTCTTCGAAATGTCGCACATGTCGAGGCGACATCTTGCGCAGCGCGCGCCGGCGCGGCTTTGATGTCAATCAAAGGCCGGAACGCAAGGGCTGCATGAGCGAGACCGTGCGCGCGCAGGTGCGATGTGAATCGACCCGCCCGGGTTTGCCCCGCGGCGGGTCGCAGCGAAGATTCCGGCGCGCGCCGGCTCCTCGTCAATACACGTCGTGCTGGGTGTTGTAGACGTTGAACTTGCCCGTCGGCGTGATCAACTTCGAATCCTTGATCACCGCCTTGAGCTTGCGCGTCTTGTCATCCACCACGACGATCGCCGACTGCTGGTTCTTGGCGCTCCAGACCGAGAACCATACCTCGTCGCCGGCCTTGTTGTACTCCGGCTGCAGCACCCGCTTGGCACCTTCACCGAGCCCTGACCATTCGGCGATAGGCAGCGCGTCGAAGCCTTTTTCCAGGTTGTTGATGTCGAACACGGCGATGGTCTGGCTGATCTTGGCCTCGGGGTTGAGCGTCGTGTCCACCCACAGATTCTTCGACTTGGGATGAGTCTTGATGAACAGCGAACCACCGCCCTGGGCCTTGAGTGTCTGCACCACCTTCCAGGCCTGCTGCTTGTGCTTGACAGGATCGGTGCCGATGAGACTGACGGTTTCATCACCCAGGTGACTCGTCGCCCACACCGGACCGAACTTCGGATGGTTGAAGTTGGCGCCGCGACCGGGATGCGGAATCTTACCCACGTCCACCAAGGCCGCGAGTTTTCCTTCCTTGGTGTCGATGACGGCGATCTTGTTCGACTGGTTGGCCGCCATCATAACGTAGCGCTGCGCCGATTCCCAACCTCCGTCGTGCAGGAAACGCGCCGCGGCGATCTCGGTGAGCTTGAGGTTGTTCAGATCGGAGTAGTCGGCCAGAAGTACCTTGCCGGTCTCCTTGACGTTGACCACGAACTCCGGCTTGTGGTGATTGGCGACGATGGCGGCCACGCGCGGCTCGGGATGGTACTCCTGGGTATCCACGGTCGTGCCGCGAGTGCTGACGATCTTCAGGGGCTCGAGCGTGTCGCCCTTCATGATCACGAACTGCGGCGGCCAGTAAGTGCCGGCGACGGCGTACTTGTCGTCGTACCCCTTGTACTTGGAAGTCTCGACCGAGCGCGCCTCCAAACCAACCTTGATCTCGGCGACGTTGTCCGGCTTCTCCATCCAAAGATCGATCATGTTGATTTTGGCATCCCGCCCGATGACGAACAGGTAGCGGCCCGACTTCGACATGCGCGAGATGTGCACCGCGTAGCCGGTCTTGATGATACTGACGATCTTCTTGCTGTCGCCGTCGATCAGCGCGATTTCGCCGCTGTCGCGCAGGGTGACGGAGAAGAGATTCTCGAGGTTCAGCGCGTTCATCTTCTTCTTCGGCCGCTTGTCCGCGGGGACGAGAACCTTCCAGGTTTCCTTCATCTCCTTCAGGCCATACTCGGGCGGTGTCGGCGGTTCGTGCTGCAGGAAGCGCGCCATGAGGTCCACCTCGGCTTCCGTCAGCTCGCCCGAGGTGCCCCAATTGGGCATCCCGGCGGGAGAGCCGTAGCCGATGAAGACCTTGAGGTACTCGGTGCCGCGCGGCAGCGTGATGTCAGGCGTGAGCGGCTTGCCGGTGGCGCCTTTTCGCAACACGCCGTGGCAGCCGGCGCAGCGCTCGAAATAGATCTGCTTGGCGCGGGTAAACTCCTCCGGCGTGACCGGCGGCGCCTTCGGGCTTATCGTTTCCTTGGCCTCCTCGGGCTTGATCACCGTCGGTGCGCCCTTGTAACGCAAGTCCGCCTCGGGTGTCCCGGGGTGGGACGGCTGCTTGCTCTGGGCAACGGCATGGCCAACGATGACCGGAAACGCCAGCGCCAACAAACCGGCATTCCGTATGAGCCTCGCGCATGTCATGGAAATGTCTCCTCATCTGTTTGGATTGATAGGATCTACTGCTGGGCGCATAAAGCGAAGTAGGGTATGCGCGCCTCCAAACATCGGTTTTGACATGGCTCAAAGAATACCCACCCATTTTAGTCAACTATTTTGGGGTTCATCTATTTATCCCTGAGATATTCGGAACGGGCGGAGGCTACGTCGGGTGCCGCGTCGGCGTGCGACTAGCTGCGTCTATGCAACGGAGGCTGTATCGCGCCCGCGCAGCAGCCTTTCCTCGCGCCGTTTGCGCCGGTCGATGAGAGGCACGCAGACCTGGTCGTTGTAATAGATGACCTGGCAGTCGAGACAATAGTGGCACTCGTTGGCGTTGATTTCACCAGTAGGCCGGATCGCGTGCACCGAGCAGCGGTTCGAACAGACCTGACATGGCTTGCCGCATTCCTTGCGCCGCCGCAGCCACCACTCGAACAGGCGGAAGCGGCCCGGAATCGCCAGCGCCGCCCCGAGCGGACACAGGTACTTGCAGAAGAACTTCCGATTGAAGAAGGAGATCCCGATTAGCGCAGACGCGTAAGCAAGGAATGGCCATTCGCGCTGAAAGCGCAGCGCAATCACCGTCTTGAACGGCTCGATTTCCGCGAAGCGCGCCGCCTCGGCCATGGACTGCAGCGACACGCCGAACAGCAGGATCAGGACAATGTACTTTACTGCCCAGAGACGTTCGTGCACAACGTCCGGGAACTCGTACGCGGGCAGTTTCAGGCGACGGGACATCTCCAGAGTGAGTTCCTGCAGCGCGCCGAAGGGACAGAGCCAACCGCAATACACGCCGCGCCCCCACAGCAGCAGCGTGACCGCGACGAAGGACCACAGGATGAACAGCATCGGATCGATGAGAAAATTTTCCCAGCGAAAACCGTGCGTCACCGAGTCCACAAACGTTAGCACGTTGATGACGGACAGCTGCGCGAGGCCGTACCAGCCGATGAAGAACAACGTATAAAAATGAAAGCCATGGCGCACGTATGTGAGCGCCGTGGGATGCCGCGCCAGCCAGTCCTGAAAGACAAGAATCAGGAACAGCGTTCCCAGTCCGGTCACGAGCACACCGATCTCGAATACCCGCTCCTGCCAAACGGCGATCCATATCGCTTCGTCGCGCGCCGGCGCCTGTGCCGCTGTGACGACCGGTGGCGCCGGGCTTGCCAACGGCATCTGCGGGGCCGCCGGCTCCACGGCGGGCACGGGCGGGCCGGTCGCAGGTGACGGTGCGCTCGGTGGCGCTGTCGCGGGTGCGGCGCCCGCGCGCTTGTCCGCGGGACGCTGGCTGCGGCTCGGCGCATCCTTTGCGCCTTCGCGCTTGGCACCATGCTCGCCCCGGGCGGGCTTGTCCGCAGCCGCGGGGACACTAATCGCGGCAGCACTCGGCGGTGCGGCGGCAGCGGGTGCTGGCGACGTCGGCGCCGGCTGTGTGAATGCCTCTGCCGTCAACCCCCCCGCCGCCTCGCGCCGGCCAGGCGGCGTGTCCGGCAGAAAAATGCCGCGTGCTTCGGCGACCTGCCGCACTGCGCGCATGACAGTGGCGTTGATGACCATGACCGTGATTGTGGCGCCGGTGATGCTGTCGATTGCCACGTAACCAGGCCGCCGGGCGCCAACGGTGATGCGCTCGAACACCGATTTCCCTTCGTACTGGGCAATGTACTGATTCAGCCGCTCCTGCGTGATGCCCACCGCAAGAATGGGTTCTTCGTGATGAACGATGGACAGTCCCGTGATTCGTCCATCGAGATCGAATCCAACCAGTGTGTTGATCGGCTTTCCCGAATAGGCGGGAATGCGCAAGACATCGTCGGTGAGGAAGACGTAGCCGACGACCTTACCCTGCTGATAGACGGCAGCGGATGGCGGCGTGCCCTCGAATCCGCCATAGCCGTCGGCGTGGGGGAAGAAACCGCGTATTTGTGGATAGACCGCGGACAGATCGGCGGCGTGGAGCGGAACGGCAATCCACGCCAGACAAATAATCAATATCTGAACGATCCAGGCGACACGCATCGAACGGCACCTTGTCACGGTGCCGTATATTAGCCCAACCCGTCGACGGCGGATCCGATGGCCGCCGGTTCTAGTTCAGTCCTCCGCAGCGGGCAGTGCGGCGCGCTGCCGTGGGACTCGTGCTAGGGCGTCACCTCGATCGCCGCCTTCATTTCAGGGTGCGGCGTGCAGGTATACGAGTAGGTACCCGGCTTGTCGAAGGTGCGCTGGTAGGACTCTCCGGGAAGCAGCCGATCCGATTCGAGGCCGCCTTCCTGGGGAAACAGGATCGAGTGCGAGGCGCGCTTCTCGTTGTTGGTCCACTTCACCGTGGTGCCAGCTTTGATTTTGAGTTCGCGCGGAACGAACTCGTACTTCTCGATGCTGACTTCCACGACCGGCCCGGCGCAGGCCAGGGATGACACGAGCGCCAGGATCGCCGGCGCCCGCTTGAGGAGAGAGTGCGTCATAAGCGGCTCTCCTGAAAAGATAGCGGGACAGCCGACGCTGTCCCGCGAGCTCTGTTACTGTTTCGCTGCCGTGATGTCGGCCTTGGCATCCAGGCCGAGGGTATAGCCAAGCGACACGTGGTGATAGCGGCCATTCGCGTGGTCGTCATGAATGGCGAAGCCGAAGTTGTAGGTCTTGCCCGCGGCGAGCGCGATGTCGCCATCGCCACCGGTCAGCTTGCGGGTGAATACCACCGTCCAGTTGCCGCCGTCGCCCTTGCCGTCCGCGGAGACGAGCGCCTTGCCGCCTTCCATCACGCGCTTGTCGGCCACGTAGCCGTCCACCGGCTTGGCGCCTTTGCCGCTCTTGAACTGGATCAGGTCGTAGAACTTGCCGTTCGCCAGCGAACCGTCTTTCACGTACTTGGTCTTCTTGTCATCCTTCACATCGGGCATGGTGCGCACATCGACGTGGCAGGTGGACCAGCAGCCGCCGATGTTGGCCAGCTCAACCTTGTTGTCTTCCAGCATCACGGCCAGTTTGACCTGGTTGTCGGCGTCGGCCTTCTGCCCACCCGCCGAGGCCGGCGCTTTCCACTGGAAGCGCAGGTAGAGATTCGTGCCGTCGTGGGCGGCCTGGACCGTGACCGGAATACTGGGAGCCTTGCCCTTGGGCGGCGTCGGCTCGAGCTTCTCGCCCGAGACGATCTTCTTGCCGATGTCGGCCGCTTCCTCCTCGTGGCAACTGGTGCAGGTCTCGCCCTTCTTGATGCCGCGCGCCCCGCTGTGATCGCCGCCTTTCATGATCCACTCCATCGGCGACACGCCCGGGTAGAAGACAACGATTTTCTTCGACGGCACCTTGCCCCAGTCGGGGCCCGCGGCAACGGCGCCGCCGGCACCGAGCGCCAATAGCAGGCCGAGGGCGGAAGCGGAAACGACACCTTTATGCATGGCTTTGCTCCTTGATATGACAAGAGTACAGGTTTAACGCACGAAGCACGGCGGCGATTACTCGTCGTCCTCGTCCTTCATCCCCTTTGGTTTCTGGTGGGCGATGCCCTTGTGGCAATCGATGCAGGTCTTCTTGTCCGCCAGCGCGATCTCGTGCTGCTTCTTGGAGCGTTGCTTTTGCTTCTCCAGGTTCATGCCTTCGAAGCTGTGGCAGTTGCGGCACTCCCTCGAATCGGAGCCCTTCATGCGCTTCCATTCGTGCTCGGCCATTTCCAGCCGTTTGGCCTCGAACTTCTCTGGCGTGTTGATCGTGCCCATCACCTTGCCGTAAAGCTCGTTGCTCGCCTGGATCTTGCGCGCCATCTTGTGCACCCAGTCCTTCGGCACGTGGCAGTCGGAGCAAATGGCGCGCACGCCGGTACGGTTGCTGTAATGGATGGTCTTTTTGTACTCCTGATACACCGTGTCGTGCATTTCATGGCACGAAATGCAGAACTCCAGGGTGTTTGTGGCTTCCATGCCAGTATTGAAGCCGCCCCAGAACATGATACCGCCAACAAAGCCCACGACGAGTAGCGTAAGCAGCGAGTAGCGGGCACTCGGCGAGCGCAATGCGCGCCAGAACCCACCGCCATTCCGTCCTTGATCAGCCATAAAATGGCCCCCCTACAATTCTTGGTATTCGATCTGCCGGGCTAGAGTAAGCCGGCTACAGCAGCCCTGAACACGACTCCGGGGGCCAGAGCCCCCGGAATCCGTTTCAGGCAATACGTGCGCGCCTTAGTAGATGTCGTGCTGCGTATTGTAGACGTTGAACTTGCCGGTCGGAGTGATCATCTTCGGATCGGTGATCACCTTCTTCACGGCCAAGGTCTTGTCGTCATAGACAACGATGGCCGACTGGTCGGTCTTGCCGCCCCAGATGGAAATCCAGACCTCGGTGCCGTCGGCGCTGTACTCGGGGTGCACCGCGCGGCGGATGGCCTTGGTCTGCGGCAGGCCGGAGTCCTTGGCCACCATGAGCTGCTTCGGCGCCTTGGAGAGGTCCTTCATGTCATAGACGTAGACCGATTCGGCGATGTCGCGCTCGGGGTTCTGCGGCACGTCAGCCCACAGATGGCCGGACTTGGGATGGGTCTTGACGAACAGGTTGCCGGCGCCCGGCATCTTGAGCTCCTCGACCACCTTCCAGTTGTGCTGCTTGAATTTGGCGTCCGCCGGCTTGTCCGAAGGCGTAGAAATCAGCGTCACGACATCGGCGCCGAGGTGACCCGTCGCCCACACGGGGCCGAACTTGGGATGTACGAAGTTCGCCCCGCGTCCCGGGTGGGGGATCTTCTTCGTGTCGATCAGGGCAGCCAGCTTGCCTCCCTTGGTATCCACGGCGGCGATCTTGTGGGAGGCATTGGCCGCCACAAGAAAGTAGCGCTTGGAGGCGTCCCAGCCACCGTCGTGCAGGAACTTGGCCGACTCGATGGTGGTAACCTTCAGGTTCTTGATGTCCGCGTAGTCCACCAGCAGTATCTGGCCAGTCTCCTTGATGTTCACCACCCACTCCGGCTTGATCTCGGAGGAGACGATGGAGGCCACCCGCGGCTCGGGGTGGTACTCGCCGTCCACGGTCATGCCCCGGGTGGACATGATCTTCAGCGGCTTCAGGGTCTCGCCCTCCATGACCACGTACTGGGGCGGCCAGTAGGAGCCGGCGATAGCGTACTTGTCTTCGAAGCCCTTGAACTTGGAGGTATCGACCGAGCGCGCATCGAAGCCCACTTTCACCTCGGCGACCACCGCTGGCTTCTCCATCCACAGATCGATCAGCGACAGGCGACCGTCGCGGCCGATGACGTACACGTAACGGCCGGATTTGGACAGGCGCGAGATGTGCACGGCATAGCCGGTTTTAACGATGTTGACGATCTGTTTCGTGTCGCCGTCGATCAGTGCCACCTCACCCGTGTCCCGCAGCGTCACCGAGAACACGTTCTTGAGGTTGATCTTGTTCATCTGTTTCTTCGGACGTTGATCGACCGGAACGATAACTTTCCAGGTTTCGGTCATGTCCTTCATGCTGAACTCTGGGGGTACATCCGGCGTGGTCTGGATGTAACGCGCCATGAGATTGATCTCTTCTTTAGTCAGGATGTCGTCGAAGTTCACCATCCCGCCCTCGGTGCCGAGCGCGATGATCTTCTCGAGGCGATTGGTGCCCAGCTTGAGCGTGCCGCCGTCCTGGGTGGAGCCATCGGGAAGCTTCTTCGTCCAGGTCGGTTCGAGGTTCTTGCCCGTGGCGCCCTTGCGCAGCACACCGTGGCAGCCGGCGCAGCGCTCGAAGTAGATCTTCTTGGCAGTCGCCTTTTCATCGTTGGTCAACGTTGGCGCTTCCGCCTGCGCCCAAGCAACGTTAAAGGCCCCGGCCAGCGCCATGGGCAACACCGCATGCGTGAACACCTTACGCGTCTTCATACATTCCCCCCCAAGAAAAACCGTAGAAAAAACCCGACTTTCACAACGGCGCAAGACTCGTCTTTATCAGACCCTCATTCATTGATCTGCGTCAAATCTGGCCGATCGCCGAGCACTGTGTTGCCGTCCGTTTCGCCGGGCGCTCCGGGACCAATCCGCAGAACCGGGCTTGTACGGCCCTGGCCACCGGCCGTTGGCGCCTGCACCCACCCCAGGCCATCGTCCTGCCACGGCTCCGAGACTGGCGGAGAAACCCGACTTGACGGATACTTCCGCCCCATGAATTCGAATGGCGACGCGGCAACACAAGCAGCGGACGGCACGTTACATTTTTTGCGCAATCCGGGCAAGACCCGCCCGCGGGGGGGTGTCGTCTATCTCGTTGGCGGCGGACCCGGCGACCCGGAATTGCTGACGTTGCGGGCCGCACGGCTGATCGCCAGTGGCGACGCCATTGTCTATGATCATTTGATCGGCGCCGGCATTGTCGATCTGGCGCCGGCCGGCGCCGAGCGCCACTATGTCGGCAAGGAAGCCGGCAGCCACACGCTGCCGCAGCAGGAGATCAACGCGCTCTTGGTACAGTTGGCCCGGCGCGGATTGAGCGTGATCCGGCTAAAGGGCGGTGACCCATTTATCTTCGGCCGGGGCGGCGAGGAAGTGGAGGACCTGGTCAAGGCGGGTATCCCGTTCGAGATCGTCCCCGGCGTGACGGCGGCCTCCGGGGCGGCCGCCTACAGCGGCATTCCCCTGACGCACCGCGACTTCGCCCAGGCCTGCGTATTCGTGACCGGCCATCTCAAGGACGGCACCTGCAATCTCGACTGGGCCACGCTTGCCCGGCCGAACCAGACGGTGGTTATCTATATGGGCGTCGGCGCCCTGGAGGAGATCGGGCGCAAGCTCATCGCCCACGGTCTGCCGGCCAATACGCCAGCCGCCGCGATACGCCACGCCACCACCGCCGCGCAGCAGGTCGTCACCGGCACGATCGCCACGCTCGCCGACCAGACGCGGGCGGCCGGCATCAAGCCGCCGACGCTGATCATCGTCGGCAAGGTCGTGAGCCTGCACGATAAGCTGTCCTGGTTCCCGCCACTGCCCGCGCGGGAGTGCAGCCCCGCAGCAAGCGCCGCAGGCTAACGCATCCGCATCTTTACTGTGCCGTCCCGCGCAGATATCGCGCGAGGGTGCGGGCGGCTTCGTCCACGGCCGCGTTGGCGGCGTCGAAGGCTTTGCCCAGGGTGAAGAAGCCGTGAATCATGCCTTCGTAGCATGAATACGTGACGTCGACACCTTCCGCTGCCAAGCGTTTCGCATACGCCTCGCAATCATCGATCAGCGGATCGTGGCTGGCGGTGAGGATCAGCGCCGGCGGCAACGACGCGAGCCGCGGCGCAAGCAGGGGCGAAGCGCGCCAGTCCAGCCGGTCTTCCTCGCCGCGGAGATAGCACCGCTGAAAGTGACGAATCGACTCCTGCGTCAGCAGATGGCCTTGAGCGAAATCGGCGTGAGACGCGCTCCCCCCGCGCTGGTCGGTAGCCGGATAGATCAGAAGCTGAAATGCGATCCGTGGCTGACCGCGCTCGCGCGCCAGCAAGGCCGCGACGGTGGCGAGATTGCCGCCGGCACTGTCGCCGCCGACCGCAATCCGCTGCCCATCAACGCACAACAGTTGCGCGTTGTCCGCCACCCAGCCAACCGCGAACAGTGCGTCGTCCACCGCCACCGGGAACTTGTGCTCCGGCGCCAGGCGATAGGCGACGGAAACGACGGCACAGCGCGACTTGTTCGCGAGTTCCCGGCACAGCACGTCGTAGCTGTCGATGTTTCCTACCGTCCAGCCGCCGCCGTGGAAATACACCAGTACGGGTAACGCGTCCTCCGGGGAAGCGCCAAGCGGACGATACGCACGGAAGCGCAGATCGCCGCCGGTCGCCGCCGGTCGCGACATCCACGCCTCGCTGACACCGCCGACGGCTGGTGCCGGGCGACGGAAGGCAAAGTGCAGTTTGGTGGATGCCTCGCGCTGCTCGGCAACGCTCAAGGCGTGAAAAAGCGGTGCCCCAGGTCGCTCGATGATCTCGAGAAACGCGCGCGCCTGCGGGTGAAGTTCGCCGCGTTTGCCCATGCTCACGGTGCGCCGGGCCGGATTGCCAACTCAGACGTCGCGGCAACCTCGGCCGGCGCAGGCAATCGACACAGCCTCGGCCCGCGCGCGACGCCGGTTTCGACGGATGTCTACAGGGATTGCAGGTAGGCCGCGACAGCCTCCATTTCGTCTCGCGTCATGTTTTTGACCTCTCCGCTCATGACGACGCCATGGGGACGGAGTTTGGTGCGGAACACCTGAAGCTGCTTCGTAAGGTAAGCCGCATGCTGGCCGGCCAGGCGCGGGAAGATCGAAGCGCCCTCGGCTTTTTCGCCGTGGCACTGGGCACAGGGAATGACGTTCTTGGCTGGAATGCCGGACTCATAGATCTGCTTTCCCTTGGCGACAAGCTTCGCCGGACCGGATTTCCCCGGGGCGGGCGGCTGCTGGGCATAGTATTCCGCCAGGCCTTTGATTGTCGCATCGTCGAGCAAAGCCGAAACACCCCACATGTAAGCCGCCGGGTCGGGATCGATGCGCGTCTGGTCCCGGTAGGATTTCATCTGCGCCTCGAGATACAACGGCTGCTGAGCGGCAATCGACGGAAACACCGCGGCCGGGCTCTTGCCGTTCTCGCCGTGGCATCGGGCGCACAAATGGATCGCCCGATTGGTCATGTCCTGGTTGCAATCGGCGGCAACCCCGTTCAACGAAGCAAGGGACAGGAGGCCTCCGCACACCGCCCGCAGCACGTTCTTCATTTCATGTCTCCACGTATGACTGTTTATGAAACCGTTGCAACGACGATGGTCGCACCCAGCCCCCTGGGCGCATGTTGACTTGCGTCAATCCGTCCGGATGTCTGAATCGACCCTTGGCAGGCAGTTCGCCTCGCCGCGCGGCACGATGCGCGGCGCGCCGGACGCGGGTGCAGCGCTGGTGCCGGGAGAGAGACTCGAACTCTCATGGTGTCGCCACCGGCGGATTTTGAGTCCGCTGCGTCTACCGATTCCGCCATCCCGGCTTTGTATCATCTTGGTGCTGCGGTCGGCGGATTGTGCCTCCGGCCGCCGCTGCGCGGCCTAACCTGCCCACGCAGGTTAGCCTACGCCGCAATCTGCCGCAGGCGGCAGATTGTGCCTCCGGCCGCCGCTGCGCGGCCTAACCTGCCCACGCAGGTTAGCCTACGCCGCAATCTGCCGCAGGCGGCAGATTGTGAGTCCGCTGCGTCTACCGAGTCCGCCATACCTGCTGCGCGGACGAACCCGCAATGATGAGATAATCCCCCACCGCCCGCCTGGCAAAGGCCGCGTATTATCTCGCAACGATAAACCACCTTCAAGTTTGGCAGCCACGCGCCGATGCCCCTCCGGCTTGAGGATTTCGATTACGATCTGCCGCCGCAGTTGGTCGCCCAGTATCCACCGCCGCAGCGTGGCGCGAGCCGCCTGTTGGTCGTCGATGGGCAATCGCTGCACGACCGCAGGTTCGAAGACTTGCCGGAGCTGCTGCGCCCAGAAGATCTGCTCGTGTTCAATGACACACGGGTGATTCACGCGCGCCTGTTCGGGACGAAAGCCAGCGGCGGCAAAATCGAAGTGCTGGTGGAGCGTCTCATCGGAGACCACGACGTGCTGGCGCAACTGCGCGCCAGCCACAAACCGCACCCTGGCGAAAGGCTCTCCCTCGAAGGCGGCGTCGAGGTCGAGGTGATCGAACGCAGCGGCGAGTTCTTCCACCTGCGCTTTCTTGCCGAGGAGGACACGCTCGCGCTGCTCGAGCGGCACGGCAGGCTGCCACTGCCGCCGTACATCGACCGCCCGGCGGAACCCCGCGACGAGTCGCGCTACCAGACAATTTACGCCCGCACGCCCGGTTCGGTCGCGGCGCCGACTGCCGGCCTGCATTTCGATGACGCGCTGCTCCACACGCTGCGCGCACGCGGCGTCACCTTCGCCTTCCTGACGCTGCACGTCGGTGCGGGAACGTTCCAGCCGGTGCGAGTGAGCAACCTCGCCGAGCACCGCATGCACCGCGAGCGCTATATTCTGCCGGCTGATGCCGTCGCGGCGATCCAACACTGCCGTCGGCGCGGCGGACGTGTCGTCGCCGTCGGCACCACCAGTGTACGCACCCTGGAGGCGGCGGCCCAGGAGGGCGAACTGGCTGCCGGCGCAGGAGAAACGGATCTGTTCATCCTGCCCGGCTTCCGCTTCCAGGTTGTCGATTGTCTGATCACGAATTTCCACCTGCCCCGGTCGACACTGCTCATGCTCGTCTGCGCCTTCGGCGGGCACGATTGCATCCGCAGTGCCTACCGCCACGCGATCACGAACGGCTACCGCTTCTTCAGTTATGGCGATGCCATGTGCATCGTCCGCGCCGATCGATGAAGTTCGACATCCTCGCCCGCAGCGGCCCGGCGCGGCGCGCCGTGCTGACACTTGCCCACGGGCGGGTGGATACGCCTGCCTTCATGCCTGTCGGGACCTACGGCACGGTCAAGGCGATGGCCCCCCGGGAGCTGACCGAACTCGGCGCCCAGATCGTGCTCGGCAACACCTTCCATCTCTGGCTGCGACCGGGTCTTGGTGTAATCGAACGGCATGGCGGGCTTCACCGATTCATGGGCTGGGACGGGCCGCTGCTCACCGACTCGGGTGGGTTCCAGGTCTTCAGTCTCGGCGCGCTGCGCAAGATCACCGAAGAGGGCGTGCATTTCGCCTCCCCGATCAATGGCGACCGCCTGTTTCTCAGCCCCGAGGAGTCGATGCGCATCCAGCGCGTGCTCGATTCGGACATCGTCATGGTGTTCGACGAGTGCACGCCCTTCCCCGCCAGTCCCGAGCAGGCCGCGCGATCCATGCGCATGTCCGTGCGCTGGGCGCGCCGTTCGCGCGACGCGTTCGACCGCGATGCCAACCCGAATGCGCTGTTCGGCATCGTCCAGGGCAGCGTCTACGAGGACCTGCGCGAGGAGTCGCTGGCCGGGCTGACGTCGATCGGCTTTCACGGCTACGCCATCGGCGGTCTCTCGGTCGGCGAGCCGAAGCCGGACATGCAGCGCATCGTCGTCCACACGGCGCCGCGCCTGCCCGCGGACAGCCCGCGCTATCTGATGGGCGTGGGCACGCCGGAGGACATTGTGCACGCCGTGATGCACGGTATCGACTTGTTCGACTGCGTGCTGCCGACCCGCAACGCGCGCAACGGCTGGCTGTTCACCCGTCATGGCGACATCAAGATCCGCAATGCGCGCTATCGCGACGACACCCTGCCCCTGGACGAGACCTGTGCCTGCTACACCTGCCGCAACTTCACCCGTGCCTATCTCCATCACTTGCAGCGCGTGAACGAGATCCTCGGCGCGCGCCTGAATACCATTCATAACCTGTTCTTCTACCAGCAGCTCATGCGTGAGCTGCGCGCTGCCATCGATTCCAATTCGCTTGCCGCTTATGCCCACGCCCTCGCCGCCACGCGCCGCAGCGCCGGCTCCGAGCCGGGCAACGGGCCCGAGTCCGCCCCTCTTCGGGCCGGAGGTGAGCCCTGAGTTATAATCGCTAGCTTTCTTTTGCTGCGGGAGTCAAACGTGCTGATCGCCAATGCCTACGCCCAGGGCGCACCCGCCGGGGCCGATCCGACCGGCGGACTGATGGGATTGCTGCCCATCATCCTGATGTTCGTCATTCTCTGGTTCCTGATGATCCGGCCGCAGATGAAACGGGCCAAGGAGCACAAGGCGATGGTCGAGGCGCTGGCCAAGGGCGACGAAGTCGTGACCCAGGGCGGCGTCGTCGGCAAGATCTTGAAGGTGGGCGAGAACTACGTGAACCTGGAAATCGCCGACAACGTCGAGATCGTCGTGCAGAAGGGCTCCGTGCAGACCCTGCTGCCGAAGGGAACGCTGAAGACGCTTTGAAACGCCTGACAGGTGACGAGCAACGCCTTGGCGCCCGCCCGGCCCCTCGCCCCTCACTCCTCGCGCAACGATGAACCGCTACCCTCTTTGGAAAAACATTCTCGTCGGCATCGCGGTCGTCATCGGCCTGCTCTATACGCTGCCGAATTTCTACGGCGAGTCGCCGGCGGTACAGGTGTCGAGCGCCAAGGCAACGCTCAAGGTCGATACCAAAGTCATGGAGCGCGTGGAGACCGCACTCAAGGGCGCGAACGTCGCCCACCAGGGCATCTTCAGCGATCTGAACAGCGTGCGCGCGCGCTTCGCCGACACCGATACCCAGATCAAGGCCAAGGATGTCGTCGAGAAGGCCCTCAATCCCGATCCGTCCGATCCTTCGTATGTCGTTGCGCTGAACCTGCTATCCAGCTCGCCGGCATGGCTGACGTCGCTGCACGCGCTGCCCATGTACCTGGGCCTCGACCTGCGCGGCGGCGTGCACTTCCTGCTGCAGGTGGACATGAAGGGCGCCATCACCAAGCGCCTCGACGCCACCGCCGCCGACCTGCGTACGCTGCTGCGGGACAAGAACGTGCGCCACGCCGGCATCACCCGCGAGCGCGAAGCCATCAGCATCAAGTTTCGCGATCAGGAAGCCCGCGACAAGGCAAGGGCGGTCATCGCCGACAGCCAGCCCGACCTGCAGCTTGCCGAGCAGCAGGACGGCGCTGATTTCAGGCTCGTTGCCACGCTGTCCCTGCCCGCTCAAAAGCGCATCCAGGAATTTGCCCTGAAGCAGAACATCACTACACTGCATAACCGCATCAACGAGCTCGGCGTGGCGGAGCCCGTGATCCAGCAGCAGGGGGCGGATCGGATTGTCGTGCAGCTGCCGGGCGTGCAGGACACGGCCAAGGCGAAGGACATCCTCGGCCGCACCGCGACGCTGGAGATCCGGATGGTGGACGACGAAGCCAGCAACAATCCGGCGATCATGGAACAGGCGGCGCGCGGCCAGCCGCCGCTGGGCACCGAATACTACGTGGAGCGCGGTGGCCGGCCGCTGCTAGTGAAGAAGCAGGTGGTGCTCACCGGCGACCGTCTCACCGACGCCCAGCCCGGCTTCGACAGCCAGACCCAGGAGCCGGCGGTGCACCTGACGCTGGATTCCGCCGGCGCGCGGATATTCAGGGACGTGACACGTGAGAACGTCGGCAAGCGCATGGCCATCCTGCTCATCGAGAAGGGCAAGGGCGAAGTCGTCACGGCGCCGGTTATCCGCACCGAAATTGGCGGTGGCCGGGTGCAGATCAGCGGTCGCATGACCACCGTCGAGGCGAACGACGTCGCCCTGCTTCTGCGCGCCGGCTCGCTCGCCGCACCCATGGACATCATCGAAGAACGCACCATCGGGCCGAGCCTTGGCGCCGACAACATCAAGAAGGGATTCAACTCCACACTGTGGGGCTTTGCGGCGATCGCCGCTTTCATGATCGCCTATTACCTGCTGTTCGGACTGATCTCGGTCGTCGCGCTGGCGTGCAACCTTCTCTTTCTGGTGGCGTTGCTGTCCATGCTCCAAGCCACCTTGACCCTGCCCGGCATCGCCGCCATCGCGCTCACGCTGGGCATGGCCATCGATGCCAACGTGCTGATCAACGAGCGCGTGCGCGAGGAGTTGCGCAACGGCGCCACGCCCCAGGCAGCCATCACCGCCGGTTACGAGCGCGCCTTCGACACGATTCTCGACTCCAACGTGACGACGCTCATCGCTGGCATTGCCCTGCTCATCTTCGGCTCCGGCCCGGTGCGCGGCTTCGCGGTAGTGCACTGCCTGGGCATCCTGACCTCGATTTTCAGCGCTGTCGTCGTGTCGCGCGCCATTGTCAATTGGAGCCATGGCGGACGCAGGCTGGCGAAACTGTCGATCGGACAGGTGTGGAAACCAGGGGTTTGATGCGCAGCCTGACCGCCCGGCACAGATCCCGACTATCGAGCCCCGAATCAAATGGAATTCTTCCGCATCAGTAAAGACATCCCCTTCATGCGCCATGCATTGGTGTTCAACGTCATTTCGTTGCTCACCTTCCTGGCGGCGGTTTTATTTCTCGCAACCAGGGGCCTGCACCTTTCCGTGGAGTTCACCGGCGGCACGCTGATCGAGGTGAACTACAGCAAGGCGGCCGACCTGGAGCGCATTCGCGGCGCGCTCGGCAAAGCCAGCTACACGGATTATTCGGTGCAGAACTTCGGCTCCTCGCAGGACGTCCTGATCCGGCTGCCGCTCAAGCAGGACCAGAACACCGCTGCGCTGAGCGAGGCCGTGATGCAGGCGCTGAAGGCCGACGATGCCAGTGCAAATCTGCGGCGCGTGGAATTCGTCGGCCCGCAGGTCGGCAAGGAACTGGCTGAAAACGGTGCGCTGGCGCTGCTGCTGGTGGTGATCGGCATCGTCATCTATCTGGCCATCCGATTCGAGTGGCGCTTTGCCGTCTCCGCCATCATCGCCAACCTGCACGACGTGGTGATCATCCTCGGCTTCTTCGCCTTCTTCCAGTGGGAATTCTCGCTCTCGGTGCTGGCCGCCGTGCTTGCGGTGCTCGGATATTCGGTTAACGAGTCGGTCGTGGTGTTCGACCGCGTGCGCGAAACGTTCAAGAAGAAGCGCGGCCTGACCACGCCGCAGGTGCTCGACCACGCCATCACGAGCACCATCTCGCGCACCATCATCACCCACGGCTGCACCCAGATGATGGTACTGTCGATGCTCATCTTTGGCGGCGAGACGCTCTACTATTTCGCCCTGGCGCTGACCATCGGCATCCTGTTCGGCATCTATTCCTCGGTACTGGTGGCGAGCCCGCTCGTCATGTGGCTAGGCGTGTCGCGCGAGCAGTTCATCAAGCCGAAGAAGGAAAAGGAAGAGGCAGTCGTCTAATCCCGCCGGGCATCGGATCAACACGCGCTCCCGCCGGACCATCCTCCCCTCGCGTCGCCCCGCCAGGCGCCGCAAAATCCCCGACCGTCGCGGGTTTCGGGCGCGCGCCATGCCCCACAACTCGAGCGCCGGCGGCGCGCATTAATCCAATATGCTTACACCATTGAAGGCTGTCGTAACCCCTTGACAGCACTAAGGTAGTAAACTTTAATCGACTCACGACCGCGCACACCGGCGGCCGGGCCTGGGCACCCGAGGGAGCGGATTCGCCACGCCCAGGAACCAAGGCCCGGCACGATACACGTGCCGCGCATCCAAGACACAACGTATAACAACGGCCGATGTCCAGGATTCCCGCCATGAACAATGAGCACGCCGGCGACCTTGCTGCCGGTGCCCGAATGCCCGGGGATGGGGACGCGGCTTTCGGTCCGGTTCTGCTCCTGGGCGAGGGCGACCCGGCGTTCGGCCCCATCATTCTGCCGGGGGACACGCATCCCGCCAATCGGGGCGACCTGCCCGAGCCCGCCGCGGAGGAATCGGTAGTCTATCCGCACGCCGCGTTCGTGCAAACGCTTTATGGCCTCCTTGCCGACATCCGCCGCAAGGAGGGCCTCGTGGTTCTGAGCGGTGAAAGCGGCACTGGCAAGAGCCTGCTGCTGCAGCATGCCGTGCAAAACCTGATGAAGGACGGCGTGACCGTCCTGAATTGCGACTGCCGGATGTCGTTCGCGGAATTTATCGCCTACTGCTCCGAGGAACTCGGTATCGCAGAAGCCGCAGCGGACACAGACCCCGCGCCGGACCAGTTCGAAATATTGGTCGAGTACCTGCTTGCCCACCGCGGACTGACGCGACCGCTCGTGGTCGTCGTCGACGATGCGCAGGAGATGTCCGAAGACCTGTTGGCGGAACTCATCCTGCTGTCGAAGTGGCCGACGGCGGGCAAGGACGTGCTGCAGCTCGTTCTCGCCGGGCAGCCCAGCCTGATGCCGCTGCTCGATGGCATGGTGGTACGCGAACTCGTCGCCGCCGATTTCCCGTCATACGTGCTCACGCCGCTCAAGCCCGAGGAAATCCCTGGCTTCGTGCATCAGTACTATTGTGCCGCGCACGGCGAGACAACTCCGCAGTTCGCGCCCGAGTCGATGGAGATGATTGCCGCCTATTCGCACGGCGTAGCGCGGCTGATTCTCACCATCTGTCACGTGGCCGTAGTCAAGGCGGTGCTCGAAGGCCACAGCATCATCACGCCGGACCTCATCGACGAGGAATCCCGACCGCTTTCAGCCACCGGCCGCACGCAGGAATCGCGCAACGACGTCGACGCGGAAACGCCGACACCGATCGTGCGGGAGTTTCCGCATCTGGCGGTAGTCCCGGGGTCGGCCGGCGCGAACGCGGCGGCGAGAAATCACCGCCGGGAAGACCTGGATCGAGCCCTGCGCGAGCTTCGCAGCGAATGCCCCGGCATGACGGCAACCGCGCTGATCTCCGCGCAAGGCGTGATGATCGCCAGCGCCTTGTCGCAGGATATCGACGAAGCGCGCGTCGCCGGCATGACGGCCGCGCTGCTTGAGCTGGGTGCCGATGCAGCGACGCAGCTCAGGCACGGAGAAACCAGGGAGGTGATCGTTCGCGGCGAGCACGGCTGCGCCGTCGTCGTGCCGGTCGGCCGGAGTACCGTGCTGCTCGTGCTGGCGGCCGAGACGACACCGCTGGGCCTGATCCTTCTCGAAATCGGCACGGCCGTCGCGACCATCGCCGATCTCCTCTGACAGCCGCCACCATTGGACCGGCGCCCATCGGCGCAGGCGATCCCCCAATCCACCGGTAGAATAGCGCCGCGCAGGGCCGGCATTGGTCATTGGCAGCCTGCGCCTACCGATGCGCGCAAAGGTCATTACGCTACTTGTTCTCGTTCTGTATGCCTGCCCGGGTCAGGCCGCCTGTCCTCCCCACGAGCTGACGCCTCCCGCCCGGGTCAAGCTGGCGGGTAATTCCGTCATGATCGTCGTGCACGCCACGTCTACCCACGACGCGCGGTTCTCGTCCAAGCGCGGCGTCGACGAGGCGGTGCGATTCGCCAAGGAGCGGCGCATTCCCGTCATTTACCTGCAGGACGATTCGCCGGAGCAGTATTACTTCATGGAGGATTGCGCGCCGGATTACTGGGTGTTTTCCCAGGGCGGGGAGGTGAGCTTCGACGTCGCGCCCGCCCATCTCTACATCGTCGGCGGGCATGTCGAGATGTGCATGTCGGCCACCATCCATGACGTTCTCCTGCAATGGGCGAAACAACCGGCGCGCAACTTCACGGTAACCTACCTGATGGACGCCATCTACTCGAACGGCAAGGCCATCGACCCCTCCGACCCGTTCTACGGCGATTTCGCGCGCTTCATGGGTGTGGTGACCCATGGCCGCTCCGGTGGAGAGCATTGGCCCAAGCTGAACCTGCTGGAAACAATGGGAGTGATCCTGAACGAGGATCACCAGCTGGAGTACATCAAGCAGATCCTGCCCCACTGGGACAGGACTTTTCCCGAGCCATACCGCGTCGAAGTGCAGCTGAACGATTCGGTCAAGAAGGTGCTGAGGCCGGCGGCCGGATGGAAGCCGCCGACCGTGCTATTCCATTTCGTCAACTCCGCCCTCGATCTCTCCCGTCCCCCTTTCGGGGGCGGGAAATGAATAGCGATCAGACGTCGAAGCGCGTCACCTGTGCCTTGAGATCCAGCGCAAGCTGGTTCAGGGTGTCCACCGAGTCGCGGATGCTGTGCACGGCGGCAGTGTTTTCCTCGGTCATCTGCGCAACCCGCTCGACGTTGCGGGTGATCTCCGTGCGGGCATTGCCCTGCTCCTGCAGGGCGTTGGAGATTTCCTCGACGGCAGCGAGCATCGTCTGCGTCTTTTCGGACAGTCCGCTCATCGCATCGCGCGTCTCGCCGGCAAGATTGACGCCGGATTCGACCTTGCGCCGCCCCACCTCCAGCCCCTCGGCCGCGGCACCGGTGGCCTGCTGGATGGCCGCCACCATCGCCGTGATTTCCTGCGTCGACGTCGAGGTCCGCTCCGCCAGCTTGCGTACCTCGTCGGCCACGACAGCAAAGCCACGCCCCTGCTCGCCCGCCCGCGCCGCCTCGATCGCGGCGTTGAGTGCCAGCAGGTTGGTCTGATCCGCCACCTCGCGAATCACGCTGACCACCGCCGAAATCTTATTGGCATGGTTCTCCAGCTCCGCCATGAGCGTTGCCGAGTGATTTACGGCACTGGCGATCTCGTGCATTTCGTCCAGCGTGCGCGTGACCGCCGCGCCGGCCCGCTCCGTGACGCGACCAGCCTCCGTCGCGCTCTCGCGCGCGGACTGCGCGTTGCCCGTGATCTGTTCGAGACTGACGGCGAACTGCTCGACCGCCGCCGCGGTGGACGACGTCGCATCGCTCTGGCTCTCGGAGCCCGACGACACCTGCGCCGCCGCGTGCGACAGCGCGCCCGCCGCGTCCACCAGGCTCAGCGAGCAGCGGGTCAGGTCGCCTACGGTGACGCGCAGCCCATCGCGCATCCGCGCCATGTTGGACATCAGGCTGGTGGCATCGGCGCCGGCGACGATCTCGGTCTTGAGCTTGCCGGACGCGATCGCCCGCGCCACCTCCGCTGCCTTTTGTGGCTCGCCGCCCAGTTGGCGCATCAGGCGCCGGGTGATGAAAACGGTGAGGGCGATGCTCAGGGCCAGGGCGACGACGAAGGCCGCCGCCAGAGCCACGCGCGCGACCGTGATGCTGCTCCCGGCGTCTTCCTCGTGGCGGCGGTTCTCTGCCTCGGCCTGCGTCACGACGTCGCCGATCGCCTGCTGATGCTGGACGAACTGAACACCCATCTCGGCGAGGGCGCCCGCGGCTGCGGCGGCATTGGCACCGCTGGCCGCAGGAATCAGCTTGCCGCGGCCAACCTCGAAGAACTGCTTGGCCGGCGGCACGCTACGCTCGAGCAGCGCGCCCTTGATCGGCGCAGCGATCTGCTGGCCGCGCCAGAACTCGGCGCGTTCATTGAATTCTTTCTCCAGCTTGCCGAAGCGCTCGACCAGCTTGTCCCGGGCGGCCGCGTTGGTTTCCCGCGCGATCTGATGCGCCACCAGGTTCGCCTCGACGATGTAGGCCGGCGGCGGCAGCACGTCGGCAATCAGGTCCTTGCCCAGCACGATCTCTCCATAGATCGGCCCATTGACCTTCAGACGTTCGAGCGTGACGAGCGCAATCCCGCCAAAGGCGACAAAGCCGACGGCCATGGTCACGATGATCCACGCAAACTGTGCCTTGATGGTGTGGTGATTTCCCATTTGACTTCCTCTGTTCTGTCCAGGTGTTGTCGGTTTTAATAGCCGCTCCCGACGCCTCTTGCGGAGTCCGATCGCGGGACGTGTGCCTCCATAACGGCACGTCGGCGCACCACTTTAGTGCCTGCTGATAGATCTTCCGGCGCGCGGACGCCGCTGTCGAAGATGGTAGGCTGGGAGCCATTGGTCGCCCATTGGGCAGCGAGGAAGTGACATGTCGGACAAGCCCGCTTACTCCGAACTCACCGCGTTCTACGCGCGCTTGCATCGTTTCAATCACCTCGCCGCCATCGTCTCCTGGGACCGCAACGCCATGATGCCGCCCAAGGGCAGCGCGGCGCGCGCGGCGGCCGAGGCAGAACTGCACACGCACATCCACCGCCTGCGCACCGAGCCGCGCCTGGCAGAACTGATCCGGCGCGCCGAGGACGAGCCCCTCGACGACTTCGAGCGCGCCAACCTGCGCGAGATCCAGCGCGACTGGCGCGATGCCAACGCGTTGCCCGAGTCGCTGGTGGAGGCCAAGACCCTTGCCGGCGCCAAATGCGAGCACGCCTGGCGCAGCCAGCGGCCGGCCAACGACTGGGTCGGCTTCCTGGACAACTTCCGCGAAGTGGTGCGTCTCGCCCGCGAGGAGGCCCGGCTGCTGGCCGACGCCACGGGACTTGCGGCCTACGACGCGCTGCTGGATCGTTTCGAGCCGGGCATGACCAGCGCCGAGATCGACCGCATCTTCGGTGCGCTCAAGGAATGGCTCCCCGACCTCATCGCCCGGGTGCAGGAAAAGCAGCGACACGATGAACTGGAACTGCCCGTCGGCCCCTTTCCCGCCGACAAGCAGCGGGCGCTGAGCCTGGAGGTGATGCGTCTGCTCGACTTCGACTTTGAAGCCGGGCGGCTGGACCAGAGCGCACACCCCTTCAGCGGCGGGGTACCGGAGGACGTGCGTCTGACCACCCGCTACCGCGAAGACGACTTCGTCCAAAGCCTGATGGGCACCATCCACGAAACCGGCCACGCGCGCTACGAGCAGAACCTGCCGCGCGACTGGCTCGGCCAGCCCGTCGGCGTGGCGCGCTCCTATGGCATCCACGAAAGCCAGAGCCTGTCCTTCGAGATGCAGCTCGCCCGCAGCCGCGCCTTCGCCGGCCTGCTGTCACCGCTGCTGGCGAAGCACTTCGGTGCGCAACACGCCTTCGCGCCCGGCAATCTGCACCGGCTGTTCACCCGCGTCGCGCCCGGCTTCATCCGCGTCGCGGCGGACGAGGTCACCTATCCCGCCCATATCATCCTGCGCTACGAGATCGAGCGGCCGTTGATCGAAGGCGAGATCGAGCCGGACGACATCCCGGCGCTGTGGGACGCGAAGATGCGCACTCTGCTCGGCCTGGATACGCGCGGCAACTACAAGGACGGCTGCCTCCAGGATCCGCACTGGACGGAAGGCGCCTTCGGCTACTTCCCCAGCTACACCCTGGGCGCCATGTACGCCGCACAGTGGTTCGCTGCGCAGCGCCGCGCCACGCCGGATCTGGACGCGCGCATCGCCGCCGGCGATCTGGCGCCGGTGTTCGAGTGGCTGAACGCCCACGTCTGGTCCCAGGCGAGCCGCTGGGCGACGCCAGAACTCACGCGCCGGGCAAGCGGCACGACGCTCGATGCGGCGCATTTCAGAGCGCACCTGCACGGACGATATCTGGAAAAACCATGAGGCCGGCCAAAGATTACCGCGACGTCGTCGTGTTCATCAAACCAGATTGACGTACAACCATACTGCTGATACGGTTAGCCATATGAAAACGACGCTCAATATCGACGACACGGTCATGGCCCAGCTTAAGCGCGAAGCGGTCCGCCAAGGACGAACGATGTCGGAGTTGGTCGAGACGGCCCTGCGCATGCAGTTCCGCTCCCAGCGGAAGCGCGAAGAGCTTCCTCCTTTGCCGACGTTCCGGAGCGGCGGTACGTTGGTCGACATCGCCGACCGTGACGCCTTGTACCAAGCGATGGAAGGGCGCTAGTGCTGGTCGTCGACACCAACGTGCTGGTCTATGCCGCTGACGCGGATTCTCCGTTTCACGCCGCCTGTCACGAATGGCTCGAAGGTCAAAGGCGTCGCCCCGACGCCTGGTACACTACGTGGCCAATTTTGTACGAGTTCCTACGCATAACGACGCATCCACGGGTAATGCGCAGGCCGTGGAGCGCTGCTTCGGCATGGGATTTCGTGTCTGCACTTCTCGCGGCACCCGGTCTCGGCATACTTGTGGCCACGCAGCGACACGCGGAGGTCGCCGCGCAGGTATTCATGGAACTTCCCTACCTGGTGGGCAATCTTCTCCACGACGCGCACACGGCGATTCTCATGCGCGAGCACGGCATTCGGCAAGTCTGTACCCGGGACACGGATTTCCATCGCTTCCCGTTCGTCGAAGTCTTTGACCCCCTGCAGTCCTAGTCCCGACGCGAGGATCCCGCCATGGTCATAACCTCGGGTGTGCCGCTGCTCAAGTATCGCCGCACCAAGATCGTCGCCACCGTCGGCCCGGCCTCGCGCGAACCGGCCGTGCTGGAAGCGCTCATCAAGTCGGGTGTGAATGTCTTTCGCCTGAACATGTCGCACGGCAGCCACGACGCCCATCGCGAGGCTTACCTCACGATCCGGGCCGCCGCCGACGCCTGCAACGCACAGGTGGCCGTGTTCGCCGATTTGTGCGGCCCGAAGATCCGTACCGGCGTCTTTCCCGGGGGCCCCATCACGCTCACGGACGGACAGATGGTCTGCGTGACGACCCGCGACGTACCGGGCACGCCGGCGCTCATCCCGTCGCAGTATGCCGCACTGGCCCAGGATGTCGTGCCGGGTGACCGTATCCTCCTGGACGACGGCAATCTGGAGTTGCGGGTCGAGGCGATTCAAGACAGCGAGATCACCTGCACCGTCGTCCATGGCGGCATGCTCAAGAACAACAAGGGCATGAACCTGCCCGGCGTCAACGTCTCGGCGCCGGCGCTGACGGAGAAGGATCAGGCGGATGCGCGCTTTGCCATCGCGCTGGGCGTCGATCTCGTAGCGCTATCCTTCGTCCGCCAGGCGGGTGATGTCGAAGCACTGCGCGCGCTGATGCGCGAGGGTCCGCGCCAGGTGCCCATCATCAGCAAGATCGAGAAGCCGGAGGCGCTGGAGAACATCGAGGACATTCTGCGCGCCTCCGACGCGATCATGATCGCGCGCGGCGACCTGGGCGTGGAACTGCCGCCGCAGAACGTGCCGAATGTTCAGGAAGAGTTGGTCGCCTTCGCGCGCGAGTATCACAAGCCCGTCATCGTTGCCACACAGATGCTGGAAACCATGATCACGAACGCCCGCCCAACGCGTGCCGAGGTTACCGACGTCGCCAACGCCGTGCGCGGCGGTGCCGATGCCGTCATGCTTTCGGGCGAAACGGCCGCCGGCGCCTATCCGGTCGAAGCCGTAGTTATGATGGACACCATCATCCGCGAGGTGGAAGGTCACCAGTTTGCCCGCGGCGCGTTTTCCAGCCTCGATCCCTACGCACCCGTGCACAGGAAGCCCGCGCCGCCGATTCCCATCGACATGGCGGTGGCCAACTCGACCACGCTCCTGTCGCGCGAGCTTCTGGTGCGCGGCATCGCCGTGCTGACCCGCAGCGGCCGTTCCGTCGAAGTCATGAGCGCGGCGCGCCCGGCAGCACCGATCGTCGGCGTCTCCGCCGACCCGGACGTCGCGCGCTTCTGCTGCCTGCTCTGGGGCGTGCTACCCGTGACCATTCCCGACTGGGAACAACAGGACCCGCGCATACTGGCGATGAAGCTCGCGCGCGACTGCGGCCTCGCCACGACCGGTCAGACTATCCTCATGGTGCGCGGCTTCCGCACCGACGCGGCGGAGAATTCGCCGAGTATAAGCGTCATATCGATTCTATAGCGCCGCGCATAGAGGCGCGGCCGAATAAGGGGCCTTCAAGCCAATACCGCTTACGTCGCCCTGTTCGGTCAGGGTCTACGCTCGTCATCCATCGGTCATCTGACCGGTTGATTTGGCCGATGACAACTGCTAGGTTGGTTGTTATCCAATTCAAGACTGCAGTCAGTATGAATACGCGCCTTTGTCTTGTCCGAAAAGAAGACCTAGCGCATGAGCAGTCGGCACAAATTGGGGAACGCCTCCGGTGCTCAGTAAGACTTGAAGGCGAATGTGGTCCAATTCGTGCGTGGAACATCTACACGGATTTCCTCTACGCATTTCTTACAGCAGAAAGCAATACACCAATTGCGATTGCGGAGGCATCAGGACGGCCGATCAGCTCACCCGGGTGGTGAATAGACCCAGCATACCGAGGCCTAAGATACGGAAACGACCTTGTCGATTTGCTGGCACAGTATCTGAAATCTGATGGTGTAACGGGGATCGGTCGCATCCTCATTCAAACACCAAACGGTCAATACGACGTTCAGTCCCAACGACTGGTTGCGAGGCTACGAGGGTATTTCCAATGAGTGACGAGATCTACTTTTATAGGGTGAGCGACGTTACCGTCACCAACACGCGAGTGATTGTGCCGTCCCACACGTATGCAATGAGTGGCATCACGTCGGTGCGGTTTGGTGAGATCAAACCAAATCGATGGTTCCCTTTAGCCGTCATTTTGCTCGGCTTCATTATGGCAGTCGGGGCGAAAGGCTCCATTTGGCATTGCGCACTTTTCATCCTTCCTGGCATCATCTGGCTTCCGATTCAGAAGTCCGTGCCACGGTAGTTGTCAGTATGGCTGGGGCTGAGAATCGTGTTCTTCGAAGCACGGATCGAGCATTCATTCAGGGTGTGGTGGAGGCAGTCAACAAGGCAATGGTCTACAGAGGGTGACTGTCAACTCGGCCGTCGAGCGTTCGCTAACGCTGTCTTAAAGAATTCTCACCGTTTGTTGTCGGTCGAAGCATGCGATGCGCAACTCGATATCGGGGTTTGCGATCAGCGCGTAGAGAAAGCAAGCCTGTCCTGCTGGGCCAGACGATCGAGCGTTGCCGCCTCCTCACTCCTGATGCTCATAGACCACCCTGCCTTCGCGTGCCGCCCAATACACCGCTGTCGAACACCAGTCGCGCCGCTTCTCGAATTCGTCCTCCGAGTAGACCAGTATGTCGACCCCTGCATCGAGACCGGCGACGGCATCGTAGAGCCGTACCATTTCCTCGCCTGCGTCCGGCAGCTCGCGCTCGATCACCATCAGATCGAGATCGGACGTTTCGCTTGGGTTGCCCCTGGCATACGAGCCGAATACGATGACCTTGACCGGTGCGCGGGCAGCCGCCACGACACGCCGGACTGTGTCCTGAATCACCTGTTCGGTCAGCATTGAGAGTCGCCTCGGTCGGATGCCGGCAGTATGTCCGAAGCCGTCTTACAGATGCATGGGACCCCCAATCCCACGCTCATCGGCCGCCCGCGCTATCCGACACCATCATCATGGGCGCGCGAGGGCGTGGGGCCACTCGGAAGCGACCCGTGCGATCAGTCCCCGGCAGCGGCGCCGGTGCCCCTGCCTGCGCCGCACATCAGACTTTTTCCAGGATCTTGATCGCCTTGTTCGCGTCTTCCAGCGAGTCTACCGCCACATAGGCGATGAACTGGGTGCCAAGCACCGAGGCCGAGAAGCCGCGGAGGTTGACGCCCGCGTCGGCGAGCTTTTGCGTCAACTCCGCAGCGATCCCGCGCCGGTCCGGTCCGATAATGCGCACGGAATGCAGGGTATGGGTAACGTTGAATCCAACCTGCGCCGCCGCATCGATCTCCCGATCGCCCTGCAACGGCGTGACGAACACGACGCCCTTACCCGGCGCGTCGGGGGCACGCCGCGAAATGATGGACTGCAAGTCCGCGCCCGCATCCCACAACGCAGCCAGCGCGCCCGCGAGCGCGCCGGGTTTATCTTGTATCGTCGCCGCCCAGACATCCACATGCTCAACGAGAAGTTCCATGACGCTACTCCTTCTCTGCACGACAGTCTGATGATTTGAATCTAGGTCACGACCGCCCTGCAGGCAAGTCGGGAATGGTGCCACGGTCAGGGACCTTCGCGGCGGAGCAAGTCCGTCTCCGGCAGGCGCAGCGTCGTCTGCGCCAGCCGTCCGGCGAGGATGCGCGACAGATTGAACAGCACGCGCGCCGCCACCGCCGGCTCGCCTTCGAGAAAACGCTGCAACTGGCGCCCGGAGAGCACCAGCACTTCGCACGGCGTGCGGGCGATGACCGTGGCGGTGCGCGGCGTGGCGGTGAGGAAGCCGATCTCGCCGAAGATGTCGCCGGCACCCAGCGCGCTGATCGCCTGCCCGCCCCCATCACCGCGAATGACTTCGGCCAGTCCTTTGAGCAGCACATAGACCGTGTCGTCACGTTCGCCTTCGCGCACGATGCGATCACCCGGTGCCGCGTCGACGATGGTCGCGGAAGCGAGAAAGCGCTCCACCGCCTCGCGCGAGAGGCCGCGAAACAGCTCGACGGCGTGCAGCGGATCGCTCGCCACACGCTCCACCAGCAGATCGAAGAAGCCGTCCATGGACATGAGCGCCGCGCTCGCTGGCCGCACCCATTCGGGATAGGTGGCGGCGAACCACTCGCGTGCCTGGGCGTCGTCGGGGTGCGCCTCGGCCACGCGTGCCAGCGGCGAGCGCACGGCAGCGAAGTGCATCCGGTCGCCGACCAGCATCAGGATCGGCAGCTTGAAGCCGTAGGCGGTGTCGTTGTAGGGCGCGACATAGCGGCGGTAGCCCATGCTCTCGTAGAACGGCAGCATGTGCGGGCTGCAATCGCCGTAGTTGAGTCGGACGCCGCGCGCCCGGCCGTCCTCGAAAGCCGCCTTCATCAGATGCAGGATCGACAGGCCGTGGCGCAGTTTCGGGTCGAGCATGAAGCGGCTGGTGGTGGCGAGCGCCGGCAGTCCGAAGGCACGCGTCGCCGGCTCCAAGGCGAACTTGGCGATAAACGGCGCCGGGTCCGGTACCTCAGCCAGGAAGATGCAGCGCAGCGAGCCGACGACGTTGCCGTCGTCGTCGGCCAGGCCATAGGACAGACCGAAGGCGTCGTGGGCGTCGGCCAGGCGCTTGCGCCCGTGGTCGGCCTCGGGCGGGTCGAGCCCGAGCTCCTCGACGTAAATGCGATAGCGGAAGCGATAGATGCGCTCGCGCTCCTCGTCGCTGCGGGCAACGAAGGCCTTGATGGTCATGAGCGTGCGCGTTCGGCGATCTGGTGGAACATCCGGACGTAGAGATCGCCGACCACGTCGGCCACGTGCTCGACATCGGCGCGGTCTCCCGCATCCGTGACGTGGGTCGAGATCATGCGCGTCAGATCGGCGGTGTGGTCGTGATCGGCCACGCCGTGCCCGGCGAGGAACTTGATGCCGCGCCCGCCCGCCGCGCCGAGCTGCGGCCCGATCGCCTGAGCGATGCGGCTGCCCAGGTCGTCGCCCATGGCCTCCAGCGTGTACAGCCAGCCGAACAGGCCGATGGGGTTGGCGTGGGCGGCGATGTAGTACTCGTAGCCGATCATGGCGGCGCAGGCCGGCACCGGGCGCGTCGCACGCACGGCCTGCGCCGGTACGCCGAGCGCCGCCAGGTCGTCCAGCGCCCATTCGTCATGGCCCAGCTCCTCGTTGGCGTGGTGGAGCAGATACTGCGCCAGCTGAGGATGGCGCGGCACGGCCCGCGCCCCGGCCATGCCGATGACGGTGGCACTGTGCCGGGCGTAGTGGAAGACGTTGGTCAGATAACCGATATAGATGGCCGGATCGAGCCGGCCGGCGAGCGTGGCCTTGACGGCGTCCACGGCCAGGATTGCATCGAGGACGTTCTTGCGCACGCGTAGCAGATGCTCCATGGTGTCACCTCGGTGGGTGGTTTCGGCGGAAACGGCAGGCGCCGTTCAAGGTCTACAAAACATGCGCCGGCACGAAAGCAGTGTCAAGCCGACTACCAGCCCACGCACGCACGGCGATGTACCGGCGCCGGCGCGCTAGAATCGTCTCATGGCCGACACCCTGCTGCAGCTCTATCCCGACTCACGCACCCATCCCCTGCGCGGCCTGTACCTCGCCCAGCGCCTGCACGAGCTGGGCAGCGCCGAACAACCCTTCGTCTATGGCAACTTCGTTTCGAGCTTCGACGGGCGCATCGCCCTGCGCGACCCCGACAGCGGCCAGAGCCATGTGCCCGAGACCCTGACGAGCGAGAGCGACTTCCGTTTGCTGCTGGAACTCATGGCCCAGGCCGATTGCCTGATCACCCACGGCGGCTACCTGCGCGCGCTCGCCCGGGGGCGGCTGGACGACATCCTGCAGGTGGGCGGAGCCACCGGCCACGAAGATCTGGCGGCGTGGCGCACGGCCCAGGGACTGCGTCCACAACCGGCGATCTGCATCGTCAGCGGCAGTCTCGACTTCCCGATTCCCGAATCCATCCGCGGCGACGATCAGGAGGTGTTCGTCGCCACCGGCGAATCGGCCGACGCGGCGCGCGTACGCGCGCTGGAGACCGAAGGCTACGAGGTCGTGCGCGCCGGCGGGGGGACGATGGTGGAAGGCCGGCCCCTGGTGGAGGAGCTGGCGCGGCGGGGTCTGCGCAGCGCCTTCCTGCTCGGCGGCCCGCGCCTGCTGGAGACCATGCTGCGTCACGGCGTGCTCGCGCGCCTGTACGTGACGCTCACCCATCATCTGCTCGGCGGCGAGCACTTCCACTCCATGATCGAGGGCCCCCAACTGCACGGGGCCGGGCGACTGAAACTTGCCGCCCTTTATCTGGAGCAGACCTCTCCGGCCGGCACCGGCCAGTTCTTCGCCCAGTTCGAGCCGCTGCCGGTTGAAGACGTGGAACCGTGACGGTGCCACTTGTAGGCATGGAACACCCAAAGCGCATCCCGCCGCACGATGGTCAATTGCAGCGCGACCGTTCGACGAGAACCGTCCGGCGCAATATCCGTCCCGATTGCGTCCTACCTGGTACCGGCTTTACGTCGCAAACACGTGTTTCACCCGCAGCGTGCGCTTCTCCTCGATCAGCTTCAATAGCCGGTCGATGTTGGGATGCTTGCCGGGATTGGCGCGGGCATCCTCGGTATGTTCGGCGTAGAGGTCCAGCCCCTTCGCCGCCGCCTGCGGCGTGATGGCGCCGTAGATTTGGCCGAGGTGGTTATACACCGCCAGCGAGCCGGTCTGCCCCGGCTTGTGCTCGATGCTCCCGACGACGTTGCCCTCGGCGTCCAGCAAGTTGATGGCTGCGAGGTGGGCGACACCCGGGAGGTGTTTGAGGGTTTCTGCGAAGGTGGGCATGTCAGAGTTCCATATGCATTGGACTGTCTGCCGGGAATTCGCCCCGGCGGGAGTCTTTGCCGGGGTGTGTCCCGGCGGGGCTGCGTGCCGGGAGTTCGCCCCGGCGGGCGAGTTACTTTTCTTGCTTCGCCAAGAAAAGTAACCAAAAGAAGGCGACCCTGCTGTCGCGCCCTCCGCTTCGCTGCGGGTGCCCTGCGCTGCTCGACTGGCCGGGGCGGCTGCGGAACTCGCCCTTGCGGGGCTCAGACAGTCCTCGCCGACTGCCCCCCGGCCAGCCTGCGCTGCTCGGCGCGACAGAAGGGGGAAAAGCGTCGCAGCGCAGGGAAGCCATTCGGCTGCACAGCAGCCGAATGGCCGGCGAACCCGGGTCGCCTTTTGACTCCGGCATAACGTGCTTCGCACGTGAGCCTGCGCCGCAACTGCGTTGTCTTTGCCTACTTTCTTTTGGCGAAGCAAAAGAAAGGAACTCGGCCGCCGGGACGAACTCCCGGCA
>DAITBA010000041.1:0-10130 GCA_036824005.1 Rhodocyclaceae bacterium | reverse complement strand
GTGAACCTCACCACCCTGGCGCCGGACATCGTCGCCGCCATCCTCGACGAGACCCCGCCGTCGGAGGTGACTCTGTTCGATCTGGCGTCGGGGACGCCGTTGTTGTGGGAGGAGCAGCGGGCACGGATCCTCTATGATCCGGCGCCCGCTGCATCGGCGTGCTGAAGCCGATGGCGGCTTCAGTATCAGGGTTGCTTCGGCGCCGCGGACGTCGTCTCGGCCGGCACCGCTTCGAGCAAGGCCTCGCGCTTGGCCGCGTCGAGCAGGTCCTTCGCCGTCCAGCTCGGGAGCCGGAAGTGCTCGGGGCGGGATGAGACCTTGAGGGTGTATTCCTCCTTGTCCGCCGCCTTGCCCAGCCGGTACTCGACCGGCGCAGCCCCCTTGCGGGTGAGGGTCAGGCGCAAGACCGGCGCGTCCAGCCCGTTTTCGGGTTTGGCCTCCTCGCCCAGCACCGCGTCGAAGCGCAGCTCGGCCAGCACACGGGCCAGCTTGGCGGCAGCGTCCGCCTTTAGGCGCTTGCCTTCCGGGAGCGGGTTTGCCGTCCATTGGGCATCCTTCCCTTGGTCTGCGCCGTCACCCGCCCCGCGGTCGATGCGCAGACCGTCGAGGTCGATGGCGGCGATCTCCGCCTGCGGGACGGTGAGCAGAGCCTTGTCCTGCCAGTCGGCCGCCTTCACCGGCATGTCGTGGACGGCCAGATCGACGATGTGGACATCGTCCGCGCCCTGACTCCTGGCATGGAGCCGCCGCAACGCCGGCGAGGTGCCGAGGTAGAGGGTCGCCTGGGTGGCATCGCCCTTGGCCAGGGTGATGCGCCGCTCGAAGGCCTCGTCGCTCACCTTGAAGCGGGCGCGGGCGCCGGAGGTGGCGGCGACCACGTCGCCGCCCTCGAGGCCGGCCAGCCGGTCGAGCAACTGCGCCACGCGCGTGCCGTCGGCTGGAAAATCGCCGGACTCGGGCAGTTGCCAGCGGCCCTCCTTTTTCGCCAGCACCACCTTGGCCTGGTCGGGACCTTCCAGGGTGATGCGGTCGATGGCGGCCTTGTCGAAGGCCAGCAGCGGCGCACCGGCGCCGGCGGGACGGGTGAGCGCCGTGCCCGAGAGGCCGAGCGTGAGCGCCAGGAGCAGCTGGGCGCCCAGCAGCACGGCAAGCCATTGGATGGTCTTCTTCATCGCTTACACCTCCGCGAGGATGCGGTCATGGACCCGGCGATCGTTCGCCGCCACCCGGCGGCGCCAGCCCCAGACGGCAGTCAGTCCCAGCATCGCCAGGCCATAGTTGAGGTACTCCCACAGCCGCTGCTCGCCTTCACGCAACGGGTCCAGGGTGCGGGCGAGCTGGGTGCGTCCGCGCAGCGCCAGCAGGTCGCGGTCCTCCAGCGACCAGTCGATGGCGTTCTGCAGGAAGGCCAGCGGCTTGGTGTAGAGGGTGTTCAACCCCTGGGAGGCGAGATCCAGCGCCGCGTCCGAGGCGAAGCTGTTGCTGGCCACGAGGATCAGGCGCGCCACTTCGGGCGAACGGTCGATGACGCCGGTGATGCGCGGCGCCTTGTCCGCGTTCTCCTTGCCGGTGTTCTTCGCCGCATCTTCGGAGGCATCGCCCTTGTCCGCCTCCGCCTCGGCCTTCGCCAGGGGGGATTCCTTGCCCTGGTAGAAGGAGTCGAAACGCCCCTCCACCGCCAGCGCCAGCAGGCGCGGCTTGCGCTCGCCGCTGGCGGCGAAGCCGGTATCGGGATGGGCGCGGTAGTCGGGCACCAGATCGAGGCTGTCCGACACCCAGCTCTGCGGGGAGCTCTTTAGTAGCTCGATCACCGTGCGGCCCTTGTTCTTCTCCGCGTCCAGGGTCACCGGCGAGGCCCAGTTGAGGGTGAGCTGGCCGAGCGTGGCGGTGATCGGGTTGTCGGCGTCGAGCCCCGCGCCGCGCAGGTCGGGAAAGTGGGGATAGGGCAGCATGCGGTACTCGCGGAAGGTCAGGCCGCCAACAAAGCGCTCCACCGGCACCGGCAGGGCGGCGTTGCGCGGGTCGAGGACCAGGGTCTCCTCGACGGTGATGCCATGATGGGCGAGCCAGTCCTTGAGGCCGCTGTCCTGCTTGCCGGCGGTGAGCGTATTGCTCACCTGCACATCGAAGGGCGAGGTGGCCAGCACCACGCTGCCGCCCTGCATCAGGAACTGGTCGATGGCGAAGCGCTGCTTGTCGTCCAGCGCCCGTGGCGCGAGCGCCAGCAGCAGGTCCGCTTCAGGCGGCACCCGGCCGTCCTTGAGATCGGTCTCCTTGAGACGGACATTCTCGCCCAGCACCTGTTCGAGCTGACCGTAGCGCTGGCCGCCGGGGCCGAAGGCCGGGGGTTTGACCAGCGCGACGGTCTTCAGCACGCCCGGCGCGAAGCGCGCGAGCGCGGCATCGAAGCTGCGTTTCAGGGCCTCTTTATCCAGCGCTGTGGGCAGCGGTACCTGCACCGCTTCGCCGTCGCCCTCCAGCACCAGGTAGAACCAGAAGGGTTTGGGGTCGAGCAGGCTGGCGATCTGCGGGCCGAAGCCGTACTTGGCCTTGAGCTCGGCGGCGAGCTTGCCGCCGTCGGCGTCCGGGTCCTGGAAGCTTGCCCTGAGCTTGTCCCCGGCCTGTTTGGCGTAGTCGTCCAGCAGCCCCTGCAGGTCGGCGCGCAGGGTGCGCAGCGCCTCGGGCAGACGCGCATCGGGCGAGACATAGCCCTTGAAGGCCACCGGGCGGGTCAGGTTCTCGAACGGATTGCCGCCCGCCGCCCAGGCGCCGGCCACCTTGCGGATGGCGCGGGTGATGGCGTATTCTGGGTTCTTCAGCACCACGTCGAGATCCCGCTCGCCGCGCGCCTTGACCTCGATGAGGTCGCGGAAGCCGAGGTTCTCGTGCTGGTCGCCATAGGCCACGACAATGTCGAAGTAGGAGCTGACCACCGCCGCCTGGTAGCGGTCGGCCGTCTGGAACGGCACCGGGCGCACGCCGTAGCGGGCGGCGGCCTCCTCCTCGGCCTGGCGGTCGCGGGTGGGGTCGATGAACTCCACCCGGGCGCGCCCGCCGGCCGTGACGGCATACTCCTCCAGCAGGTCCTTGATCTGCGGCACCAGGGGCGCCAGTAGCGGATGGGTCTTGGCGGAGAAGTAGCCACGGATCAGCAGGGGTTCGGAAAGCCGCGCCAGTTGCCGCTCGGTGGCCTCCGACAGCGAATGGACGTTCCCGGCGGTGATGTCCTCCCGCGCCCAGCCGATGGGCGCGAGCCACAGGTTGGCGGCGACGAAGTTGGCGGCGGCCAGTCCCGCCACCCAGCCCCATAGGCGGTGACGCGGACTCGCCGGGTTGCCGGCCCAGCGCAGCCGCTCCAGGCTGAAGAGGTTGAGGGTGAGAAACACCCCGACGATGGAGAGGTAGTAGTAGAGATCGCGCAGGTCGAGCACGCCGCGGGTGATGGACTCGAAGCGGGTGCCGGTGCCGAGCAGCGCCAGCACGCCCCCGATCTCGTGGCCGAACAGGGTGGTCAGGGTGCTTGAGCCGATCAGGTAGAACAAGCCGCAGACCACCGCCGTCAGGATCAGCGCGACGATGGGGTTGTCGGTGCGAGCGCTCATGGTCAGGCCGATGGCCACGTAGGCCGCGGCCAGGAACAGCGTGGCGACGTAGCCGCCGACCACCGGCCCCCAGTCCAGCGGCCCCAGGAGCGAGACCGTCACCGGCAATGGCAGGGTGAGGGCCAGGGCCAGCGCCACCAGCCCGAGGGCCGCGGCGAACTTGCCCAGCACTAGGGCGAGCGGCGCCACCGGCGCGGTGAGCAGGCTCTCCAGGGTGCCGCCGCGCCGCTCCTCGGACCAGGCGCGCATGGTCAGCGCCGCCACCAGGAAGATGAGCAGCAGCGGCAGCCACTGGAACAGCGGCCGCACGTCGGCGATATTGCGGGCAAAGAAGGTCTCCACCCAGAAGAAGACGAACAGGGTCACCGCCAGGAAGGCGCCGAGGAAGAGATAGGCGGCCGGGGTGGCGAAAAAGCCGCGGAACTCCTTGCGTGCCACACGGCCCCCCGTGGTGAGAGAATCACGCATGGGCCACCTCCTCGTTCACCTGGGCGAAGACGGTCTCCAGGTCGCGGCGCTCCGGGGTCAACTCGTGCAGGGGAAGATTCGCGCCGGCCAGCGCCTGCGCCACGCGCGGCGCCGCCTCGGGACAGGCGGCGAGGCGGTAGCGGCGCGGCTTGCCGGCGGTCTCCAGCTCCTCCACCGCGCTCACCCCCTCGACCTGCGCGAGCGCCGCGCGGGCATCGCCCTCGACCGCCACCAGCAGGGCGCGGCCCTGCTGCAACTCGTCGATGCGGGAGTCCACCACCAGCCGGCCGGCGCGCAGGATCAGCACCCGCTCGCACACCGCCTGCACCTCTTGCAGGATGTGGGTGGAGACGATCACCGTCGCCGTCTTCGCCAACTCGCCGATGAGCTCGCGCATGTGGCGGATTTGGGTGGGGTCGAGGCCGTTGGTGGGCTCGTCCAGGATCACGATGTCCGGCTCGTGCAGGATCGCCTGGGCCACGCCCACCCGCTGGCGGTAACCGCGCGAGAGGGTCTGGATGGGCGCGGCGGCCTTCTCCTTCAGGGCGGTGCGGCGGATCGCCCGGGCGATGGCCGCCGGGCGGCGCGCCTGTGGCACGCCGTGCAGCGCGGCCTGGTAGTCGAGGTAGTCGATCACCGTCATCTCCGGCCATACCGGGCAGTTCTCCGGCAGGTAGCCGATGCGCGCCTGGATGGCCGCCGTGTCCCGGCCCACCTCCAGATCATCGATGCGGATGGCGCCGGCAGTGGGCTCCAGGAAGCCGGTGATCATTTTCATGATGGTGGTCTTGCCGGCACCGTTGTGCCCCAGCAGGCCGACCACCTCGCCGCGGCCGATGGTGAAGCTCACATCGTCCACGGCGGTGAAATCGCCATAACGGCGGGTCAGGTGTTCTACCCGAATCATCTCATTGTTCCCTTGTTGCATTGACAATGGGCCGGCGGCGCGGACGATTCCGCCACCCCGGCAGAGCCAGGATCAGACGGCACAAGCCCCCCGGTACGGGGGGCGGGCGAGATGATTGGGTGGTGAGCGGATGAGTTCTGAAGAGAAAGTCAAACAGTTAATTGTTGTTCTTGCCGAGCGCATCGATCAGACGGGCCTCCGGATCTCCCAAAGAAACACGCAAAACGACCGTGACCAGAGAAAAAAGTTCCAGGCAAATGGAACCGCACCTCTGTACCTTCGGGTGGGCGATGCTGCCATCCAACCGCTTGAACGGTCAGCATGTAACTTGTTGATATTCATGGATGCTGCGGACGGCCTTTGCGGACTTCGGCGCCTCAAAGGGGAGCGAGGCCGGAGAGAAAAATGGCCGGGAGAGAGCGGAAGGTGACCCTGGACGGGGCCAGAGGCCGGACGCCGAAGTCCGCAGGCTTCCGCACGAACCCCCGCGAACACGCGGGAGTCGGCGCGATCGGGCAAGAAAAAAGGCCAACAGCGAACTGTTGACCTTTGTGTATTGGTGGAGGCGGCGGGAATCGAACCCGCGTCCGCAAGCCCTCTACGAACAGCTCTACATACTTAGCCTCGCCATTTGGTTTTAACCTTCGATCCGCCGACGGGCAGGCTGGTCTCGGGCGATCCGCTGGGTTTTCGTGCCCGAGCGCGCGGCGCGCTCGAACCTTAGCTCATGTCTATGACTCCGCTGTAGCTTGCGCTACCCGGTCCATGAGCGAACCGGTGCGGAGGCCAGCCACAATTAAGCGGCTAGAGCGAAACGCTCGTCGTTGGCAGTTATTGCAGTCCAGTTGGATTTACGAGGTCGCTGGTCCTCGGTATGCACTAGTCCGCTTCGCGACCCACGTCGAAGCCAGGTCGCCCCCGGAATCTGTTGGTCAAGCTACGCTCTCGACTCCCCCCTTCAGAGAAAGTTCCAGAGAGCGCAGCGATTCTAGCACGTGGCCTCACCGACCAAGTGCAGGATCTCTGAGGGGTGGTCGACGACCGAGTCGGCGCCCCAGGACTCCACCGGCTGGCCGACGCCCAGATAGCCGTAAGTGACGGCTACCGTCGTCATGCCGGCGGCGCGCCCGGCCACGACATCGCGCACGTCGTCGCCGACGTAGAGGCAGTGCTCGGGCGCGCACTGGGTAATCCGGCTGGCAAGCAGCAGCGGTTGGGGGTGGGGCTTGGGGCGCGGGGCGGAGTCGCCGCTAACGATGCAGGCGGCACGCCGGTCGTAGCCAAGCTGTGCCACCAGCGGCAGGGTGAAACGCTGTGACTTGTTGGTGACGATGCCCCACTTGGTGCCGCGCTGCTCGAGTCCTTGCACGAGTTCGGCCATGCCATCGAAGACGCGCGTGTGGACGCAGATCGCATCGCGGTAGTAGGCGAGGAAACGCTGGCTGAGCTCGAGATAGCCGTCGTCGTCCGGCTTGACGTTCAATCCCGCGCCGAGCAAGCCGCGCACGCCGTGGGAGGTGTAGGGGCGGAGGACATGCAGCGGCAGCGGCGCGTGACCGAGCTCGCGGCGCAGACGGTTCAGCGCTGCGCCGAGATCGGGGGCGGTGTCGGCAAAGGTGCCGTCGAGATCGAACAGAACCGCGTCAATCATCGCGCACGGCATACAGCAGATAATTGACGTCGGTGTCTGGCTCGAGGGCGTACGTTCGGGTGAAGGGGTTGTAAGTCATGCCGACGATGTCGGCGACGCGCAGGCCGGCATTGCGGCAGTAGCGGGCAAGCTCCGCCGGGCGAATGAACTTTGCGTAGTCGTGGGTGCCGCGCGGTAGCAGCCGCAGCACGTACTCGGCGCCGATGACCGCAAACAGATAGGACTTCGGATTGCGGTTGATCGTCGAGAACACCGCTATGCCGCCGGGCTTGAGCAGTGTCGCGCATGCCTTGACCGTGCTGGCCGGGTCCGGCACGTGCTCGAGCATTTCCAGGCAGGTGACGGCATCGAATGCCGACGGCATTTCGGCGGCGAGCTCCTCGGCCGATGACTTGCGATAGTTCACCTGCTGCCCGCTTTCGTAAAGGTGCAGGCGGGCGACGCCGAGCGCCTTGTCGGAGAGGTCGATGCCCGTGACTCGCGCGCCGCGCGCGGCCATCGCCTCGGCGAGTATGCCGCCGCCGCAGCCGACGTCGAGCACGTCCTTGTCGCGCAGGCCGACGCGTTTATCGATGTAATCGAGACGCAGCGGATTGATATCGTGCAGCGGTTTGAATTCGGAGTTCAGATCCCACCAGCGGTGGGCCAGTTCGCTGAACTTCTGCAACTCGCGGGGATCGACGTTCGCGCTCATCGGTGCGATCTTACCCTTTCCGGAATCGAATCACCCGCTCGTGCATATGCGGGTGGCGGTGCGAAAAAAAAGCCCTGCTTGCGCAGGGCTTTTTTGTAGAAGGACGGAACCGTCGTGCTTACTTGGTGCCGATCACTTCGATCTCGACCCGGCGATCGGGCTGCAAGCAGGCGACCAGCTTCTTGTTGCCGCCGGACTCCGGACCCATCTTCTTGCACTTGTCGCCGGTCACGGGCTGCTTCTCGCCCTTGCCTTCGGTGTAGACCCGGTTCGGCTCGATGCCCTTGCCCACCAGGTAGTTCTTCACCGACTCGGCACGTTTCTCGGACAACTTCTGGTTGTACTTGTCACTGCCGATGCGATCAGCGTGACCGACGGCGATGATCACTTCCAGCTTGATGTCCTTGGCCTTGGCGACGACGTCGTCGAGTTTCTGCTTGCCCTCAGGACGCAGCGTCGCCTTGTCGAAGTCGAACAGGGCGTCGGCGGCCAGCGTCACTTTCTCGGCGGCCGGTTTCGGGGCTGGGGCAGGCGCCGGAGCCGGGGCAGGCGCCGGAGCGGCGGCCGGTGCGGGCGGCGCTGGCGGCTCGCAAACTTCCTTGGGCAGCAGGTCCTTGTCGCAGGCGCAGCCGGCTTCAGGCACTGCGGCTGCAGCCTGAGGCGTCCAGTAAGAGGTGCGCCAGCATAGGCCGGTGCTGTTGCGAGACACAACGCCGCGCTGGTCGATCGCGTACGGGATGACGCCCTTGCCCGGACTCACGACGATGTCCTTGACCTGGGCAATCGCCGCGCTGGCGCCCATGACGAGCGTCGACGCGGCAAGCGCAACGAATACCGGTTTTCTGAGTTCTTTGATCATGTTCCCCTCAACGCTAAGCAGGATCGGTAGGCGAACTGGTTATGTGAAGCACGAGGACCGGAAGTGCAGCCCACAAAGCCGAATTCATCGCCTGAATGTGCTTCGTTACCTGCAGAAATTGATGTAACCAGTTCAGATGCGGAGCTTATTCTGCCACACTCTCGCTATGTCAAGCAATTCGGTGTTGCTAATTTGCAACAGTTGGCCCTGCGCCACTCGCAATTCGCCTTGCAGCCAGACGTGGCTCACATGCTCCCGTCCTGCGGCATAGACGAGATGCGAAGCCGGGTTGAAACAGGGCGAAAGCTCCACCGCGGACAGATCGACGGCACATAGGTCCGCCGCCTTTCCCGGCTCGATCGAGCCGATTTCCCGGTCCAGTGCCAGTGCCGCCGCGCTGTTGAGCGTTGCCATGCGCAGGACGTGATGGGCATCGAGCGCACGGGCGTCACCCGTTGCGACCTTGGCCAGCAATGCGGCGTGACGCATCTCCCGGAACAGATCGAGGCGATTGTTGCTGGCGGCGCCATCCGTTCCCAGCCCGATATTGATGCCCGCGTTCATCGCCTGGGCGATGGGCGCGATGCCGCTGGCAAGCTTCATGTTCGACGTCGGGCAGTGGGCGATGGAACAGGCATGTTCGGCAAGCAGCTCGATCTCCTGCTCGTTCAAGTGCACGCCATGGACCGCGATAAGGTTGGGTCCAGGCAGGCCGATCCGCCGCAGCCGCTCCAAGGGCCGCACGCCGTGCTGGGCCAGGCTCTGCGCGACTTCGTCGCGGGTCTCGTGGAGATGAATGTGTACCGGCACGTCCAGCTGCAGCGCCATCGTGGCGATGCGCTCGAGGGTCCGGTCGCTGACAGTGTACGGCGCATGGGGCGCGATGCAGAAGGACACGAGCGGTTCGTTGCGCAAGGCGTCGCGCGTTGCAATGCCCTTGCGCAGGTAGTCGTCGGCATCGGTGCCGTAGGGAGATGGGAAGTCGATGACGATCATGCCGAGGGCGATGCGCATGCCCAGGCGCAGACACGCCTGGGCGGCCGCCTCGGGGAAGAAATACATGTCGTTGCAGCAGGTGATGCCGCCGCGCAGCATTTCCGCGGCGGCGAGCAGGGTGCCGTCGCGCACGAAAGCGGCCGAGGCCAGACGCATTTCGGCGGGCCAGATGCGCTCCTTCAGCCAGGCCATCAATTCCATATCATCGGCATAGCCACGCAGCAGCGCCATCGCCGCGTGCGTATGCAGATTTACCAGCCCCGGCAGGAGGACGTGGGAGTCGAGCGTTACCGTGCGCCGGGGGCCAAAACGTTGCCGGGCCTGTTGCGACGGCAGTACCGCCACGATGCGCCCGGCATTGACCGCGACGGTATGATGCTCGAGGGTCACGCCGGCCGGCTCGATCGGAATCAGCCAGCGTGCATCGATCAACAGATCGATCGACTCAGCCATGGGCGGCGGCGAAAAAAAACCCCGCTGTTGGGCGGGGTTCTTGCTGTGTCTGGAAGCCGGTCACCTATTTGCCCGGACCTTTGACATCGACCACGACGCGGCGGTTTGGCGCCAGGCACTCGATGAGCTTCTTGCGCGGCAGTTTGTCATCGCACCTGACGCCCGGCACCGGCTGGGTCTTGCCCGCGCCCATGGTCTCGATGACTTCCGCCTTGACGCCCTTGCCCTGGAGGTATGTCGCCACGGCGCCGGCACGCTTCTCGGAGAGTTTCTGGTTGTACTGCTGCGAGCCGAGCCGATCGGTGTGGCCCGTGACAAGCACCTGCGTCACGGACGCGCAGGTGCCGAGCTTGCCGATCACTTCGTTGTCCAGTCTCGCCTTGGCGCTGGGCTTGAGGGTGGCCTTATTGAAATCGAAGGTTTCGTCCGCCTGCAACGTCGTGGCGAAGTCGCACTTCTTCGGCGGCGGCGGTGCGGCGGGCGCCGGCGCCGGTGCGGGC
>DAITBA010000040.1:0-10197 GCA_036824005.1 Rhodocyclaceae bacterium | reverse complement strand
ATCATGGGTCTGTCGATACGCGCTTACGCCCGGCATCGCGGCGTCTCTCACGTGGCGGTCAAGAAGGCGATCGATAGCGGCCGCATCACGCCCGAACCAGACGGCACGATCGAGCCGAACCGGGCTGACCTGGAGTGGGCACAGAACACGGTGTCAGCCAGGAAGCCTGCCCCGGTCAAGGCAACACCCGCTGCATCCGAACCGCCTCGCGCACGGGCGATGGAACCAGCAGAGGCAGTTGCACCCGTTCTCTCAACTGGCGGCACCTCGCTGCTACAGGCCAGGACGGTGAACGAGGTGGTCAAGGCGCAGACCAACAAGGTGCGCCTGGCGCAACTCAAAGGCGATCTGGTCGACCGGGCCCAGGCGATTGCACATGTTTTCCGGCTGGCGCGCACGGAACGTGATGCCTGGCTCAATTGGCCGGCGCGCATCTCCGCGCAGATGGCCGCCAAACTGGAGATCGACGCTCACGAATTGCACGTGGCCCTGGAATCCGCTGTGCGCGATCACCTGATCGAACTTGGCGAACTGCGCGCCCGGGTGGATTGATGGAACTGGAAGAGTACGAGGGCGCGCTCGGCATCGAACGTGCCTGGCGGGAGGGGCTTGTCCCGGATCCGCTGCTATCAGTATCGGAATGGTCGGACCGGCATCGCATGTTGTCGAGCAAGGCATCCTCGGAACCGGGGCGCTGGCGCACCAGCCGCACGCCGTATCTGAAGGAGATCATGGATTGCCTGTCGCCGACCTCAGCGGTCGAGCGGGTGGTGTTCATGAAGGCGGCCCAACTGGGTGCTACCGAAATGGGATCGAACTGGATCGGCTACGTGATTCACCACGCCCCCGGTCCGATGATGGCAGTGTGGCCGACAGTGGAAATGGCCAAGCGCAACTCCAAGCAGCGGATCGATCCGCTGATCGAGGAGTCGCCCATCCTCAAGGAACTGATCGCCCCGGCCCGAAGCCGTGATTCTGGCAACACCATCCTGGCCAAGGAATTCCGGGGCGGCGTGCTGGTGATGACCGGGGCTAACAGCGCGGTCGGCCTGCGCTCGATGCCGGTGCGTTACCTGTTTCTCGACGAGGTGGATGGTTATCCGCTGGACGTCGATGGTGAGGGCAATGCCGTGGCACTGGCGGAGGCCCGTACCCGGACCTTCGCCCGCCGCAAGATTTTCATCGTGTCGACACCGACGATTGCCGGCGTCAGCACCATTGAACGGGAGTACGAAGCCTCAGACCAGCGCCGCTTCTTCGTGCCGTGCCCGCACTGCGGTCACCGGCAATGGCTGCGCTTCGAGCAACTGCGTTGGGAGCGTAATGAAACCGGCACCTGCCCGGAAACGGCGGCCTACGTCTGCGAGTCCTGCGAGGTGCCGATCCCGGAGCATCACAAGACCTGGATGCTGGAGCACGGTGAATGGCGTGCCATGGCCGACGGTGCCAGTCGCACTGCTGGTTTCCACCTGTCGAGCTTGTATAGCCCGATCGGCTGGCGCAGTTGGAAGGACATCGCCATGGCCTGGGAGCGTGCCATCAGCAAGGAGTCCGGATCGTCAGCCGAGATCAAGACCTTCAAGAACACCGAACTCGGGGAGACCTGGGTCGAGGAAGGCGAAGCGCCAGACTGGCAGCGGCTCTTGGAACGCCGCGAGGACTATCGCATCGGTACGGTGCCGGTAGGCGGATTGCTGCTCACCGCCGGTGCCGACGTACAGAAGGACCGCATCGAAGTTTCGGTCTGGGCCTTCGGGCGCGGCAAGGAGTCGTGGCTGGTTGAGCATCGGGTACTGATGGGCGACACCGCCCGGAACGAGGTGTGGCAATCGCTGGCCGCCGTTCTGCGCGAGACCTGGACACATGAGACGGGCTGTCAGCTGAGCCTGGTGCGCCTGGCACTGGATACCGGCTTCGCGACGCAGGAAGCCTACGCATTCGTGCGATCAGTCAGGGATGCCAGGCTGATGGCGGTCAAAGGGGTCGCCCGGGGCGCTGCACTGGTCGGTACGCCAACGGCGGTGGATGCCACCACCGGCGGCAAGAAACTGCGCCGGGGTATCAAGGTGTTCTCGGTGGCCGGAGGTATCGCCAAGCTGGAGTTCTACAACAACCTGCGCAAGTCCCCGGAGGTCGCCGAGGATGGGGTCACGATCCGTTACCCCACCGGCTTTGTCCATCTGCCCAAGGTGGATGCCGAGTACCTGCAGCAACTGTGTGCCGAGCAGTTGGTGACCCGGCGTGACCGCAATGGATTCGCCATTCGCGAGTGGCAAAAGATGCGCGAGCGCAATGAGGCGCTGGACTGCTCCGTCTATGCCCGGGCCGCTGCAGCCGCCTCTGGCCTCGATCGCTTCGAGGATCGCCACTGGCGAGAACTGGAAAAGCAACTAGGGATCGTGACGACCGATCCCCCTGAATCGTCCGATGTACCCGATATCGAGGCCACCCATAGCGGTGGCCTCGCTGTTTCTGGCGTCCGCAAACCCGGCCGTCAATTGATCCGCAGCCGTTGGCTGACATAACTGGAGTAACTCATGAGCTTGCAAACCCAACTCAATAGCTTCGTCCTCCGCGTTGCCGAGGAATTCAATACCGTCAAAGGCCGCACCGGCACCCTGACGGCACTGACCACGACAGACAAGTCGAGTCTTGTCGCCGCCATTAACGAACTCAAGGCCGCGATTGTCACGGCGGTCATGATCGATGACCTGCAGGTGTCGACCACGACGACCTATTCGTCGAACAAGGTCGTCACCCTGCTTGATGCCCTCAAGGCGGACATCCTGGGGGGTGCCGATCCGGCCTTCGACACGCTGCTGGAACTCCAGCAGGCCTTGCAGAACGATCAGTCCGGTATCGCCGCTCTGACATCGGCTATCGACAAGCGCGTCCGCTTCGATGCTGCGCAGACGCTCACCGTCCTGGAGCAGCAGCAGGCCAGGACCAACATCGGTGCGGTGGCTGCCACTGATATTGGCGACGTCGCGACGGACTTTGTCGCGATCTTCGAAGCCGCCCTGGTGTAAGGCATGAGCCTCGCATCGCAACTCTCTGCGCTGGCCAGCCGCATCGGCAACGAGATCAAAGGGCTGATCCGTCCCGATCACCCCGGACTCGCGCGTGCCTGGGTCAACTTCGGCTACGCGAATGGGTCGGTGCAAGTACGTGCCGCCCACAACGTGGCGTCCGTGACCCGTCTGGCCACTGGCCGATACCGCATCGCTTTTGAGACCGCGATGGCCGATACGGGGTACTGCTGGGTGGCCGCCGGACGCAGTAACACCAACAGTGGCACCGTTCGCTTCGCTGCGGCTCGCGGCACCGCCGACAACAAGGTGGAGGCCGGGCTGGAGATCGTCTGTACGTCCTCGTCGGGGTCGCTGGCTGACTCCCCCGAGATCAGCCTGGTCGTGTTCCGGTGAGCACGCCGACCTACACCGAGGCCCAGTTACAGGCCCTGCGCGATGCACTGGCCCGTGGCGAGAAGCGCGTGACCTTCGGCGACAAGACCGTCGAATACCGTTCGATTGAAGAGCTCACGGCGGCGATCCATGAGATCGAGGTGGCGCTGCACAAGGATGCCGTGACGACCGGTCTGATTCCGCGTGCCGCCCGGCAGATCCGCATCACCACGGCGAAGGGGTTCTGAATGGGCTGGCTCAAACGAATCTCGCGCCGCATGTTCGGCGGCAACCCGCTGCACGAGGCCGCAGGTGCCGGTCGGCGTTCGTTTGCCTGGCTGCCGAGCAATCCGGGTGCCGTCGCGGCAATGACCGCAACCCAGACAGAACTGCGCACCAAGAGCCGCGATCTGGTGCGGCGCAACGCCTGGGCCAACGCCGCCCTGGAATCCTATGTCGCCAATGCCATCGGTACCGGCATCAAGCCGCAGTCGCTGGTCGCGGACCCGACCATCCGCGAGCGGATCCAGGCCTTGTGGCGCGACTGGACCCTGGATGCCGATGCGGCGGGCCTGACCGACTTCTACGGGCTGCAGGCGCTTGCGTGCCGCGCCATGCTCGAAGGTGGCGAAGCGCTGATCCGTATCCGCTACCGCCGCAAGGAGGATGGTCTGGCCGTGGCGCTGCAATTGCAGGTGCTGGAGCCCGAGCATCTGCCGGTGACCCTTAACACCACGGCGGAGAACGGCAACGTGATCCGCGCTGGCATCGAGTTCGATCGCCTCGGGCGGCGGGTGGCCTACCACCTCTATCGCACTCATCCCGAGGATGGCGCATTGGCGCCCATGTCCGGCAATGGTGGCATGGAGACTGCGCGCATCGATGCAAGCGAAATCCTGCATCTGTTCCGCCCGTTGCGCCCAGGCCAGATCCGTGGCGAGCCGTGGCTGGCGCGGGCCCTGGTCAAACTCAACGAACTCGACCAGTACGACGATGCCGAGCTGGTGCGCAAGAAAACCGCCGCCATGTTTGCCGGCTTCATCACTCGTCTCGCCCCCGAAGACAACCTGATGGGCGAAGGCTCGGCCGATCCCAATGGCGTGGCGCTGGCCGGGCTGGAACCGGGTACCTTGCAGATCCTGGAGCCCGGTGAGGACGTGAAGTTCTCCCAGCCCGCCGATGTCGGCGCGAGCTATGCCGAATTCCTGCGCATGCAGTTCCGGGCGGTCGCTGCCGCCATGGGCGTGACCTACGAACAACTGACCGGGGATCTCACCCAGGTTAATTACTCCTCGATCCGAGCTGGACTCCTTGAGTTCCGCCGCCGCTGCGAAGCACTCCAGCATGGCGTGATCGTCCATCAACTGTGCCGGCCAATCTGGCAGGCGTTTATTGAGCAGGCGGTGCTCGAAGGAGCACTGTCACTGCCGGGGTATGCCCGGGGCGGCCCGACCCGGCGCCGTGAGTACCTGGCGGTGAAGTGGATTCCACAAGGATGGCAGTGGGTGGATCCGCAGAAGGAGTTCAACGCCATGCTCACTGCCATGCGCGCCGGCCTGCTGTCGCGTTCCGAGGCGATCTCGTCGTTTGGCTACGACGCCGAGGATGTCGATCGCGAGATTGCAGCGGATAACGCCCGGGCGGATGCCCTCGGCCTCGTGTTCGAGTCCGATCCCCGCCACGACCTGGGGACTACGCAAGCAGTCCCTGTCTCTCCCGACAACCCGGAGAACCCCTGACATGAATCTGCCTCATCTTGCGTCCCGTCTCTACGGGACGCCGCTTCTGCTCGCCCGTGCCAAGCTGGATGTGATCCTCTCCGTGCTCGGAGAACGGGTGAACTGGCCGGAATCAGATCTGGCCGCACCGCTGGTCTCGAAGCGGCCAACGATCGATGCGCCGGTGGGTATTGCCGTCATTCCTGTGGTCGGTTCGCTGGTCCGTCGCACGGTTGGCCTGGACCCGGCCTCCGGCTTCACGTCCTACGCCGAGATTGCCGGCATGCTCGATTCAGCCATTGCCGATCCGTCGGTCGAGGGCATCGTGCTCGACATCGATTCACCCGGTGGCGAAGCAGGCGGCGTGTTCGAACTCGGTGAGCGGATCCGTGCCGCCGATGCCGTGAAGCCCGTCTGGGCCGTCGCTGCAGATTCAGCCTTCTCGGCGGCCTATGCGATTGGCTGTGCTGCCTCGCGACTCTTGGTCAGCCGGACGGGCGGCGTCGGTTCCATCGGCGTGATCGCCATGCATGTCGACCAGACAGCCCGGGATGCCCAGCAGGGCTATCGCTACACGCCTGTTACCGCCGGGGATCACAAGAACGACTTCTCTCCGCACGAGAAACTTGGCCCCGAGGCCCATGCCCGCCTGCAGGCGGAAGTCGATCGCCTGTACTCGATGTTCGTCGATCACGTCGCGGCGATGCGCAAGCTCGATGCCGATGCGGTGCGGGCCACCGAGGCCGGCATCTATTTCGGCATGGACGCCGTGACCGCAGGACTGGCCGATGCCGTCGGCAGTCTCGATGCCGTGCTCGCGGAATTCAGCAGCTTTCTGGTGGCTCGCCGGGCGCGCGGCCACACGATGTCCGATTCCACGCGCCTGTCAGCCGTAACTCCCTCAACGCTTATGGAGAACTCCACCATGCCTTTGACTGCCTCTGTCGATCAACCTCTGACGGATGAGCCTGTGACTTCGGCCGCTCCCGACGCGGACAAGCCCGTCGCCGACGAAGCATCCCCTGCGACCACTGACGCTAGTCGTGCTGATGCGGTGGCCATCGCCGAACTGTGCCAACTCGCTGGCCACCCCGAACTGACCGCTGCCTTCCTCGCCGAAGGCGTTTCCGAAGCCCATGTCCGCAAGGCGTTGCTGGCCTCCCGTGCGGACAGCCCGGAAATCCGCTCGACGATTGCACCGGATGCCGCGATACCTCAGCAAAACCAATCTGCCGCCAATCCCCTGATGGCGGCTGTCAAGAAACTCACCGGAAAGGAGTAAGCCATGCCCGTCATCACCGAAGGTCTCAACCTGGGCGATCTGCTCAAGTACGAAGCCCCCAATCTCTATTCTCGTGACCAGGTCACGGTTGCCGCCGGCCAGAACCTCGTGCTCGGCACTGTAGTCGGCATCGACGCCACCACGGCCAAGGTCAAACAGATCGATCCGGCCGCCACGGATGGCACCGAAGTCGCCGTCGGCGTTCTTGCCACCACGGTCGACGCCAGCCTGATCGATCGCGAGGACGGGATTCTGATTGCCCGTCATGCCGTCGTCGCCGATCACGCCTTGACCTGGCCGGCCGGTATCGCCCCCCTGGACAAAGCCGCTGCGATCGCCCAACTCAAGGCGGCCGGCGTACTCGTTCGCCACGCTGTTTAAAGGAGTCCTCTCATGCAGAACCCGTTCTCGAATCCCGCCTTCTCGATGGCCAACCTTACGGCCGCCATCAACCTTCTGCCCAACCGCTACGGCCGACTGGAGTCGCTCAACCTGTTCCCGGTCAAGCCGGTGCGTTTCCGCCAGATCATCATCGAGGAGAAAAACGGCGTGCTGAACCTGCTGCCGACTTTGCCGGTGGGCAGTCCCGGCACGGTGGGTCAGCGTGACAAGCGCAAGATGCGCTCCTTCGTCGTGCCCCACATCCCGCACGACGACGTGGTGCTGCCCGAGGAAGTTCAGGGGCTGCGCGCCTTCGGATCGGAAACCGAACTGGAGACCGTGGCCGGCGTCATGGCCCGCCATCTGGAGACGATGCGCAACAAGCACGCCATCACGCTCGAACATCTGCGCATGGGTGCATTGAAAGGCATCATCCTTGATGCCGACGGCTCGACGCTCTACAACCTCTACGACGAGTTCGGCATCGCGCCGAAGGCGATCAACTTCGCGCTGGCCACGGACAGCACCAACGTCCGCCAGAAATGCGTCGATACCCTGGCGCACATCGAAGAGAACCTGCGCGGCGAGTTCATGACCGGCGTGCGCTGCCTGTGCTCGCCCGAGTTCTTCGAGAAACTGATCGCCCACCCGAAGGTCGAGAAGGCCTACGAGAACTTTCAGCAGGGTGCAATCCTGCGTGACGACGTGCGGGCTGGCTTCACTTTCGGCGGTATCGTCTTCGAGGAGTATCGCGGCCAGGCGACCGATGGCAATGGCGCGACCCGCCGCTTCATCGCGGCCGGCGAAGCCCATGCCTTCCCCGTCGGCACGATCGACACCTTCGGTACCTACGTGGCCCCGGCGGACTTCAACGAGACCGTCAATACCCTCGGCCAGCCGCTCTACGCCAAGCAGGACTCGCGCAAGTTCGAGCGCGGCACCGATCTGCACACGCAGTCCAACCCGCTACCGATGTGCCATCGCCCGGGCGTGCTGGTCAAGCTGACGATGTCGTGATGGCCACGGTCAGCGATCTCTACGCCGCCGCTGGTCGGGCTGGACTGCTGACACCCGCCATGATCGGGAGCGCGGAAGTGCTGGTGGACTTCCGTGCGCCCGATGTGGAGGTGCTAGATGGTCTGGGACTGTCATCCGACTATGCCATTCGCTATCCCGCCGAAGACGTGGTGCTCGACACCGGTCACGAGCTGGTGATCGGTGGTGTCACCTACCGGGTGCGGGAAGTTCGCGCAATGGGTGATGGCTCGGAGTGCCGGGCGACGCTGATGCGCCTTACTTGATCCAGTGGTTCCATAGCAAACGCTTGATGGCAGCGTTCGCGGCCTGTCGATCGAACCGGGCGGGATCGTAGTCGAGTCCAACCCACTCACGCATCTCCTTCGTCTCGTCGGCATACGGTTCATTCTCGAGTTTGTCGAGAAAGTCCTGGAAGGCACCCATGCCGCCAATGTTCTCTGGAGGGCATGCGTTTTCACCTTCTACGACCCAGGCATCACCCTGAGCAAGCGGTTCTCCGTCGTTATCGTCGATCCACTCGACTGAGAGGTGATGTTCCCATCCGTCGCCGAAGTCATAGAGGTAAGTGAATCGTGATCCGGTGGCGATGAGATCGCCAATGATCAGAGCACTTTCATCTTCTGTATGCCATTCCGGAGCGTCGTTCTTCGGATCCGGTACGCCGATGTAACGCTGGCCGATGCGGAATTGATGCAGGTGGGCATCGTGCCAGCCCATCGCCGCCTGGATGACGTGATGCAGCGCCGCGAAGCTCGACCGTCCGTCGATACGGATGCGTCGCCACACCCGTGGCTGGCTTCCGGCTAGTTCGATACGAATTTCCATCAGGCATGGAGAGTCAGTACTGGTTTTTTTCTTCTTGCGGGGTATGGCCATCAAAACGATTCCTCCTCGAACCCGAATTCTACGAATCCCATTCTGAAAGGACACAATGAACTCAATCCGGGAACGCATTCTCCAAGCACTGACCAGTCGCCTGGCACCCATCGCGCAGGGCGAAGGCGCCCAGATCCTGCGCTCACCAACCACTTCCGTCACCCGCGAGGCTTCGCCGGCACTGCTGATTTTTCCGGAGGCGGAGTCCATCGCCCAGCGGGCCAACGACCGTATCGAGCGGCATCTGGTCGTCCGCTTCGTGGCAGTGGCCCGTGCCACCGACACCGAACCGGCCGAGGTGATGGCCGACCGGCTGATGGTGGCCTGCCATACCGCGCTGTTCTCCGATCCGAACCTGGGCGGCACCACCCTCGGACTCCAGGAACTCGATTGCGACTGGGACATCGAGGATGCCGATGCCACGGCGGCCGCCATCCCGGCGCGCTACCAGATCACCTACCGCACCCTGGTCCATGACCTGACGGCCCAGGGGTAACGCTGCAACCCCGGCTTGGAACAGATCACTGTTTATTTATCACCGGCGGTAGTAGCCGGCAAGTAAGGCGTTCCACCACTTTCACTTTCCATCGAAGGAGTAAACGATATGGCCTATTTCTCCGGTCAGGGGCGCGTATTCATCGGCGCCCGCACCAGCGGCGGCAATCCTGCCGGCCTCAATTTCGTCGGCAACGTGCCCGACCTCAAGGTCTCCCTCTCGGTCGAGACGCTCGAACATCAGGAATCGCAGTCCGGCCAGCGGCTCACCGATCTGCAGATCATCAAGGGCAAGAAAGGCGAGTTTGCCTGCACCCTGGAAGAACTCATCCCGAGCAATCTCGAACTGGCGCTCTATGGCAGTACCACCGCCGTAACTACCGGTACCGTGACCGACGAGGCGATCGCCACCACGGCCGAAGCGAACAAGCTCTATCTGCTCGGCAAGCAGAACGTGTCGTCCTTGGTGGTAAAGGCGGGGGCCACCACGGTCGCCAACACGAAATACACCGTGAATGCCAAGCACGGTTCCTTCCAATTTACCGACATTACAGGCGTGACCGGTGCCATCACCGCCAGCTATTCCTACGGTGCGGCGAATGTCACAGCGATGTTCACGCAACCCTTGCCGGAGCGATGGGTGCGTTTCGAGGGGCTCAATACCGCCGATTCGAACCGCGAAGTGGTCATCGATCTTTATCGTGTGGCTATCAATCCGGCCAAGGAACTGTCGGTGATCACCAGCGACCTGCTCAAGTTCGAGTTGTCCGGGCAGGTGCTCGCCGATCTGACCAAGTCGGCCAGTGGTGAGTTGGGTCAATTCGGCCGGATTGTCCTCCTGTGAAAAAACCTACAGATCCCATGGCCGTCCTGCCGCCCGTCCCGGTCGAGATCCGCGTGGCAGAGCAGACGATCGCGCTCACGCCGCTGGTGTTGGGCGAACTGCCAGCTTTCGCCAAGGCCATTCAGCCCTTCACGGCGGATCTTGCCATCGAACCGGACT
>DAITBA010000039.1:0-11112 GCA_036824005.1 Rhodocyclaceae bacterium | reverse complement strand
AGGTCATCGAACGGCTGGTGGGTGCGCCCGACATTTTGCTGGAGCAGGTAATGCGCCGCCCCTGGCCCAACGGCTGGGGCGAGCAGATGCAAGCCATGGTGCTCGCGGCTGAAGAATGATCTACGGCTCGCGCCCCGCTGCACCTTGTTGCCTCGGCGGTTCAACGGCAGGTTCCGGAGCCAAACAGCCGCTCCAGCCAACCGCCCACGGATAGGTCATCGGCCTGAGCCGACTGTGGGTCCGAGGACTGTGTCGGGCGGGAATACGCCGGTTATCTGCCGTTCAATTCAGAAGCGTCTTGAACTTCCTAAAGCCATAATCATAATCAGTACGCTTGCCCGCTTTGCATTACTCGGACCTGATCGTCAATGTTTTTGCTTCATCAGTAATGCAAACGCCTGCGGGCTTTTGGCCGGATCGCCAAGCAAGAGAGCACTGCATTGTCTTGCCGTCGAGGCGTTGAAGTATCGGCTTTGCCGAGTAGACGAAATGGTCATTATCCAACCCTGACGCCACTCGTTGATAATGCTTGCTACTACTGCCCCCAAGTTGTTTCTTGAGATCTGCCAAGTTCTGGCTCCGATCAATAGTGAATCTGCGTGATGAGTATTGCTGGCCTTCAAATTCCACCACCATGCTGGGCTCAGCATTACCCTCGTGCGAGAAGGAGCCAATCACCACACCTTCGCTTCTGGCGTCGAGAAGTTGATGAGAATGGCCGGCACACCCGGCCAGTGCAGAAACTGAAAAACCAATCAACAATGCTCTGACAAGTACGGCCATTCAAATCTCCTTTATTGTTGCCTCAGACTCAACGGATACTCCCGTCCGTCAACCGCACAACTGCCATCCGCAGCATAGAGATGGGTCTTCCACTGACACACCATTTCTGATCCACCATCCGTCTTCAGAACGCTTTTCGCTGAATGCATATGTTGTCGATGTCGAAATGTCTCACCCTGGGTTTGTTCTTTTGAAGGCGGCCCTATTTTCCAGTCGCCCCGATAAACCTTGCCATTTAAGGTCACTTCGATTTTGTCTGGGCCAAACAGATTCCGTGTGACTATTGCAGAGAGGGTGTCAGTCTCGGTTTTCATCGTCCCGGTCGACGTGCAGGCAGCCAGGACAATTGTGCTGGCTGCCAAGAGGATCAGTTTCGGATTCATGGTCATTTCCTTCATGCTTGCGCGTTACTTCAATACAAAGCGCGCTGTGGCTGGGGATTTTCCGGGAAGGCTCACCAGTGCGACCGCCTTAGTTCCCGCCGTCACCTTGAAGACGCCCTTGGCTTCCAACTTCTCGCCAGCCGGTTTGAGTTCAACCTCCTGCTTCTCGGATCCAGCCAGCAACGTCACCTTGGCGCTGGCCTTGGAGACATCCACTGCTTTGCCGTGGTCGCGCAGATGGATCTGCAACGTATCGGGCTTGGCGACAAGTTCATAGTCCATATCCTTGACCTCGGTCACGATCCCGCCATGCAGGGGTTTGTGTTCGTGCCCGTGATCATGGCCATCGGCAGCAAATGCTGCGCCAGTGGAGGTGATGAACAGGGCAGTCATCAAGTGGATTGCTTTCATGTTGCTTCCTTTCGTCGTGTCAGTAGAAAAAGTCAGAGGGCTTCCCGTTCAGTACTGGACATCAAGCGTTCGGTATCCTTGCGGCCAAACATCCAGAACAGCGCTGGGGTAAGAAAAGTGTCCAGCAGCGTGGAACTGATAAGACCTGAAAAGATCACCACAGCCACCGGATGAAGAATCTCGGTGCCGGGCCGCTCAGCTTCGAACAGTAAGGGCGCCAGCGCGAAGGCCGTGACCAGCGCCGTCATCAAGACCGGCGACAGACGTTCGAGCGAACCACGCAGAATCATCTTGTGGTCAAAGTCTTCGCCTTCCATGCGCATCAGGTTGATGTAGTGGCTGACCTTGAGGATGCCGTTTCGCACGGAGATGCCGGCTAGGGTGATAAAGCCGACTAGCGCGGCAACCGACAGTGGCTGTCCGGAAATCCACAAGCCGATGACCGCACCAACCAGCGCCAGGGGAATATTGGCCATGATCAGCGCCGACAAGGTGGCCGACTTGTAACGGCTGTAGAGCGTCACGAACATCAGCGTCAGCGACACGATGGACAGCAGGCCAACCAGTTTCGAGGCCTCCTCTTGCGCCTGGAACTGGCCGCCCAGCGTCACGAAATAGCCCTCGGGCATCTTCGTCTCGGCAACCACCTTGCGGATGTCCGCGACGATTTCGGACAGTGCGCGCCCTTGGGCATTGGCTGAGAGCACGATGCGGCGTTTACCACCGTCGCGGCTGATCTGGTTGGGGCCGTCGCTGTCCTCGATGGTGGCGATCCGGGACAAGGGCACGCTGCCATGCGGCGTAGTGAATTGGATCCGCCCCAACCCCTCGATCGTCCGCGAAGACTCCGGCAGCCGCATGACCAAAGCAAAGCGGCGTCCGCCCTCGACGATCTGCGCAGCCTTCTCTCCCTCTATCAAACCTTGCAGCATGGCCAGAATCTGCGGCGTTGGCACGCCATATTGCGCGGCAGCCGCGTAGTCGATGCGGACCTTGATTTGCGGCGAGAGCACCTGCTTTTCGATTTCCAGGTCGGCGAGTCCCGGAATGGCTGCCAGTTTCGTCCGCAGCACATCCGCCTGTCCGCGCAAGGTATCCAGATCTTCCCCGAAAATCTTGATCGCAATTTGCGAACGCACCCCCGAAAGCATGTGGTCGATCCGGTGCGAGATTGGCTGACCGACGGCAATGGCAGCCGGCAGGTTGACCAACCGAGAGCGAATGTCCGCAGAAATCTCACCCATGGAACGCGTCAGTTCAGAGGCTGGCTTGAGTCCCACGTCGAGCTCGCTGACATGAACCCCCTCTGCATGTTCGTCGAGTTCCGCGCGACCACTGCGACGACCGACATGTACGACTTCGGGAACCTGCTTGACCAGCACTTCGGCCTGTCTCGCCAGAGCCGATGACTCGGCCAGCGTCACCCCAGGATTGAGGCGGATACCGACCAGCAAGGTGCCCTCGTTGAAGGGAGGCAGGAAGGTCGTTGGGAAGAATGGGACAGCCACGGCGGCAACCAGCACCGCTACTGCGCCACCGATCAGGGCGGCCTTGGGACGATTCAGCACTGCCTGCAAACTATCGCGGTAGCGAGTCTTGATCCATGCCAGCAAACGGGTATCGCCGTGGTCCAGCGACTTCATGCGCGGCAGCAGATAGAAGGCCAGTACCGGCGTGATCGTGACCGACACCACCAGCGAAGCCAGCGTCGATACGATGAAGGCAATGCCCAGCGGCACGAACAATCGTCCCTCCATCCCTGGCAAGGCGAACAAGGGCAGGAACACCAGGACAATGATCACCGTCGCATAGAGAATCGCCGAGCGGACTTCCATCGTGGCGTGACCTACCAACTCCAGCGGATGAAGTCGATGATCAGCGTGCTTAGCCCGGTCTTCCTTCAGGCGCCGCAGCACGTTTTCCACGCCGACCACCGCATCATCGACTAGGCCGCCAATGGCGATGGCCAAACCACCGAGGGTCATGGTGTTGATCGACATCCCGAAATACTTGAACACCAGCGCCGTCATGAAGATCGACACCGGAATCGCCGTCAGGGCAATCACCGTCGGACGCAAGGTTCCCAGGAAGAAGAACAGGATGGCGGCGACGAAGACCGACGCGCCAATCAGCTTGCCTTGCAAAGTGTTGATCGAGGCCTCGATAAAACTCGCCTGACGGAAGGTGACCCTGGGCGCTTCCATGCCCGCCGGAAGAGTCTTGCCCATTTCTTCCAGCGCCGACTCGATCGATCGGGTCAGGGCGATCGTGTCGGCCGTCGGCTGCTTCTGGATGCCGAGAATGACTGCCGGCTTACCCTCGAATCCCGCGTCGCCTCGCTTCAAGGCCGGTGCGAAAGTCACATCGGCGATCTGGCGCAGCAGGATGGGCTGCCCACCTTGTGGCCCCACCTTGGCCGTGAGTGCCAGATTCTTGAGATCGTCGAGTCGCGAGGTTCTGCCCAGGTTACGGATCAAATACTCACGACCATTGATCTCCAGGAATCCTCCCGACGTGTTCGAGGAAAACCCTTTGAGCGCGGCATCCAGCTGATCGTGGGTAATACCCAGTTCAGCCATGCGCACGGTATCCGGCTGCACCTGGAACTGACGCACCTCGCCCCCGATGGGAATCACCTGCGCGACGCCGGGAATCGCCATCAGGCGCGGACGCAAGACCCAGTCGGCGTATTCACGCACCACCATCGGCGAGATCTTGTTGGTATCGATCGGAATAGCGATTTGCATGATCTCGCCCATCACCGAGCTGATCGGCCCCATGCGAGGAATCGCACCTTCCGGCAAGCCTTCCTCCATCGCCGACAGCCGTTCTGACACCATCTGCCGCGCCCGGAAAATCTCCGTACTCCAATCGAAGGTGACATAGATGAACGAAAGTCCCGCACTGGAAACCGAGCGCACCGCTTCCACGCCGGGCAGGCCGTTCATGGTCGTTTCCAGCGGGAAGGTGATCAGTTGCTCCACTTCCTCGGGAGCCATGCCGCCCGCCTCGGTCATGATGGTGACGGTGGGCTTGTTCAGATCGGGGAAGACGTCCACCGGCGTGCGCATGAGCGTAAATGCCCCATAGGCCATCAGCACCAGGCTGGCGATGATCACCAGCAGGCGGTTGGCGAGGCTGTTGTCGAGTAACCACTTGAACATGGCAGCCCCTTAGCGAACCTGATTGACCAGGGTCGCGGCGCGCGTGACGACGCGGTCCCCGGCCTTAAGCCCGGAGATCACCGCCACGTTCGCGCCATCCAGCGGCTCAACCGTGATCGTGCGCGGTTCAAAACGCTCAGGCGCAGTCTTCACCCAAACGATGGTCTGGTTGGCCGGGTTCTTCATGAGAGACGCCGCCGGTACGCTGTAGCCTTGGAGCTTGCTGCGCGACTGCACGAACACTTTCATGGGCTGACCCACCGCCAGCCTCCCAAGGCGTTCGTCCTCGCCACGAAACATCAGCGGCAAGGCCTGTTCGCGCATACTGCGTGCGCCGCCCAGGAAAATCAGCGAGACACGCTCCTGGCCGACGGCAATGCTGGCGGAGGCGACATCGGCTGGGACCTCGGGATCGTAGGCCAGGGCTTCAACACGCAAACGCTTCGGATCGACGACCTCGAACACCAGTTCGCGGGCGTCCACTACCTGGCCGGCGACTGCATTGCTCGACGCGACCAAACCAGATACTGGAGCAATCAGGGCATCGCGGTTGCTCAATCCACCGCCGACAGCACTCACACGTTCAGTCAGGCTGGCCAGTTCGCTTTCGGCGGCCTCGATTTCCTTCTTCGGCACCGTGTCAGCAAGTTCCCTCAGACGTGCCACCCGCTTTTCGGCAAGGCTGCGTGCCGCACGCAGTTCCGCCAGCTGTGCGGACTGGTTCGCGCGCTCGATCTGGCCGCTCGATGGCACGACATACGCCAGCACATCGCCCTTGCGCACGCTTTGTCCGATACTTGGGAATCCTTGAGGACCGGATTCAAGACGCCCGGCGACCATCGCCTGCACCTTGCCGCCGGCATTCGGGTCCATGACCACCTTGCCGGCCAGTTCAATGGTGCGCGGCAGTTCACCGGCCGCGACCGGCAGTGTGCGCACGCCGATCTGACGTTGTGCCGGTTTGGGCAGAAAGACGCTGCCGTCCGGCAGGCGTTTCGGTCCGTTGCTGTTTGCAGCTGGCGGTGCATCGCCATGGTCGTGACCATCGCCCGCCCAAGCAGGCACGGCAGCCATGGCGACAACCAGACTCAATGCGGAAATCAGGTTGCGCGGACTCATGCTGCACCTCCGATAACGTTGTTACGTGAGGCGCGTACACGACGCGCAATCGCGGCCAGCAGTACCAGTCCCGCGAAACCGGCAACGCCCCATGCGAGGTATTCCTTCCAGTCATGGCGATGGGCTTCGGTGACGGCTGCCTCATCGTGCAGATCAAGCTCTCCGGCCAGAAGGTCGCTCTCCTCTCCCGCCATCACCGTCGCGGCAACGGCAACGACACCGGGCTTGAGTTCCTGCGTCAGAGTGGCTTCGAACTCACCTTCGGCATGAGACTCGACGGGAACCTTGACACCGCCAAGTTCCAGCTCCAGCTTCGCATCCTTGACTGGACTGCCATCGCCAAAGCGATCGAGATAAAGCGTGATCTGCTTGCCATTGACCACGCCGACCAATTCGAACAACTCGGACACGGCCGTGAAACGTGGCAAAGCCGGTCCACCGGTGGTGACCGGGGCATCGCCGTGATCATGACCTTCGCCTGCCCATGCCGTGGTCACGGATAAAGCGAGACCAACCGCCCCCATCAGAGTGATCAACCTATTCCTGAAACGATTCATGCTTGGATTCCTTGTGTTCATTCGGGGAGCAGACCGAGGGTCTGCCGCAAGAGGGAAACGGCTGCTGCCAGATCGATGCGCGCACGCGCGGCCTGTCGTTCGCCTTCGGCAGCTTCCAGTTCGATGCGCAAGCGCGTGGGCAAATCGCTTTCACCCAGGCGGAAGGATTTCTCGAAGAACCCCCTGGATTCGCGCGCCAGTTGGGCACGCTTGTCGGCAGCCGTGAGTTGTTGCTGGGCGGACTCGACGCGCACGCGTGCCGCCTCCAGATCGGCGATCAGGCGTTCGCGCTCCAGCCTCAATTGCCCTTCCGCCTCGATCGCCTCGGCGCGGGCCAGACCGGCCTTGGCGCGATTGCGGCTCTCCGAGCCGAATGGAAAGCGGATGCCGACAGTGACTGTCTGCTGGTAGGGATCACCGAACACGCCTCGGTCGCGTGTCGTGGCGAGCGTCAATTCCGGGTTCGCGCGGGTCTGGACTTCCGCCAGTTCTGCACCCCGCCTGGCAACTTCAGCGCGGTTGAGCAGTTCGATGACTGCCGGATGCGAAGTATCCAGTGCGGCAAAATCGGCAGGCACGGCCGGCGCAGGTTCGCCAGCGGCAGAAACCTCATCACCTTGGGAAATCGGAGCCATCCCGATCAACGCGCGCAGTTGCTGTGTCGCCGTCGCCAAAGCCGTGTTGGTTTCGGCCAGGGCCACCTCCGCGGTTGCTGCCGCGCCATCCGCCTGGTGCTGGTCGGAGCGGGCAAGATCGCCGGCCTTGACGCGCCGAACGACATCCGACGCCAATTGACGGGCACCGTTCAGTCGCTCCTGCGCGAGTCCCTTTTCGATGCGCGCACGCTGCCATGCCCACCAGGCTTCGCGCACGGTGGCGGCGGTACGTAATTGAGATCCCAGGGCACGGCTGGCGGTCGCCCTGGATTCGGCATCGGCCAGTGCGCCGGTTCGCGAACGCTCACCGGGCAGCCACAAGGGCAAGGCAATTCCCGCGACGTATTCGCGGCTTCCTTGGTTCTTGTTGAGCTGATCCGTCTTGGCCGAAACTTCCAGCGACGGAGGCTCGGCCGTCCAACTGTCTGCACTTTGCCTACGTGCCTCGGCGGCCTCGCGGCGTTCAGCGAGTGATTGCGCTTCAGGTTGGCGAGACCACGCCGCTTCGAATGCCTGTTTGAGCGTGAGTGGCGCGGATTGCGCCCATAGATTGCCAGCCGCCAGCATGCCGCCAATGGCAAGGCATAGGGTTCGACTCAGCCAGCGATGATGATGTTTCTGAACCATCCGATTCTCCTGTGATGAAAGCACACACGGGGGGGAATCGGCGAGGCACGACCCGTTAAGGTCGACATGCAACGGACGGATCAGGCCGTCACGTTACATAGGGGATGCGGGGGGAATGCAGGGTAGCAACAGATCGCCCGCCTCGCCGATTAGGCGAGGGGCGCCCAGTTAGGGCGCTCGGGCTGGTAATGCGGAGAAGTGTTCTGGCTGTGCCGATAATCATCGACGACTGCCGACGCATATGAGAGTGCTGAAATCTGGATTTCACCGAAGATGGCCGCAGCGCATCCGGCATGGCAGGCACCGCAGTCATTGTCGATCCCGCCGGATACCTTCGGATCGGCTTTATCACCTTGGCTGGCATCGGCCTTGTGCTGGTGATCGTGATGGCCGAAGTGCTTGGCGGCGGCCCCCGACTCATGCTGGCAATAGACGCCGACTGCTGCCCAGCTGAACTGGAGCGGCAGGAAGACAAGCAACAGAATGGAGAGCCAGCGACGCATGCGCGAAATTGTAGCAGCTAAGTTCTGACAGGGAAAATTGGTTTGCGAAGTAAACGTAACCCATTTGCAACTACCAGCAGGCTTGCCCCCATATCGGCGAACACCGCCATCCACATGGTGGCGTTCCCGGCAATCGCCAGCACCAGGAACACCGCCTTGATGCCGAGCGCTAGCGCGATGTTCTGCCAAAGAACGGAATGAACTCGCCGCGACAGCCGAATGGTTTCCGGAATACGGCGCAGATCGTCATTCATGACGACCACATCGGCCGCTTCCATCGCCGTGTCGGTGCCTGCCGCGCCCATCGCCACGCCAATGTCAGCGCGGGCCAGGGCCGGCGCGTCGTTAATGCCATCCCCGGTCATGGCCGTCGCGCCGTAGCGACGCTGCAATTCTTCGATAGCCGCCAGTTTGTCCTCGGGCAGCAGGTTGCCGCGTGCATCGTCGATACCCGCCTGCTTGGCGATCGTGCTGGCCGTTGCACTGTTGTCGCCCGTCAGCATCACGGAGGTAATGCCAAGCCGGTGCAGTTGCTTCAATGCTTCCCTAGAGCTTTCCTTGATCGTATCAGCCACCGCGAAGATCGCCAGCACCTGCTGTTCGGATGCCAGCAGCGTCACACTGCGGCCTTGCGCTTCGTGAGCATACAGCCGGGCCTCGATTTCGGCACTGCATAGACGCCGATCTTCGATCAGCCGGTGGTTGCCCAATGTGAGTTGCTGGCCATCCGTGCGAGCTTCGATGCCGCGCCCCGGCAGCGCAACGAAATCGGTGAGGCCGTTTTCCGGCAGATTCAGGCCTGAGGCAATCGCCTTCGCCACCGGGTGGTCGGAATGCCCGGCCAGGGTCGCCGCCCATGAGAGCACCTGTGCTTCCAGCACCGCCGATGGCAACACTTCGGTGGCAACCAACCGTGGTTTGCCCTCGGTGATGGTTCCCGTCTTGTCCAGAGCAATCGCGCGCAGTTTGCGGGCCTCTTCGAGGTAGACGCCGCCCTTGATCAGGATGCCGCGCCGAGCGGCCGCCGCCAACCCGCTGACCACGGTCACCGGCGTGGCGATCACCAGCGCGCAAGGACAGGCGATGACCAGCAACACCAGTGCCTTGTAGAGCGACTGAGTCCAGCCCCAGCCGAACAGCCAGGGGCCAAGCGCAGCCATCGCCAGCGCGATGAAAAAAACCGCTGGCGTATAGATCGCCGCGAAGCGGTCGACAAAACGCTGGGTCGGCGCCCGCGCCTCCTGGGCCTGTTCGACGGCATGGATGATCCGGGCGAGCGTGGTGTTGTCGGCCGTGGCCGTGACCTCGAACTCCAGGGTGCCGGTCTCATTGATGGTGCCGGCGAAGACCAGGTCGCCGATCGCCTTGTCGACTGGAATGCTCTCTCCCGTCACTGGTGCCTGATTCACCGCGCTGCTGCCCGCCGTCACCCGGCCATCCAATGGAATGCGCGCGCCCGGCTTCACCCGCGCTACTGCCCCAAGCGTTACCTGCGCGGCGGCAAGCTCGTGCCACCGCCCATCGGCTTGTCGAACTTCGGCGGTATCCGGCGTCAGTGCCAGCAAGCTCTTGATCGCATTGCGGGCTCGATCCACGGAGCGCGCCTCGATCAGTTCGGCAATGGCGTACAAGGCCATGACCATCGCCGCCTCTGGCCACTGCCCGATCAGGAATGCGCCGGTCACAGCCACGCCCATCAGCGCGTTCATGTTCAACTGCCCACGTCGCAGGGCCGCCAGGCCCTTGCTATAGGTGGAGAACCCGGAAAGCCAGATGGCAACAGCGGCTAACGCCATACCCACCCCCCTGAAGGGCGGCGTATCGGGAGCGAAGAAATGCACGGCTTCCGCCGCAACAGCCAAGCCTAGAGCCGCCAGCGCTCGGCCAAAATCGCCAAGGCCACTCGCCGCCGGTGAAATGGAATCGGGTTTCAGCGGCTCGGGCTCGAAGCCGGCTTGTCGGATCACAGCCAGCGCCGCCTCCAGTGCCAGCGCATCCGCGTCGATGGTGATGGTGCGGGCCGACAGTTCAAAGCGTAGCGCGCGAATCCCGTCGATGCCGGCCAAGGCCTTGCGGATGTCGTTTTCTTCGGTCGGACAGTCCATCGACGGAATGCGAAAGACCGCTGATGTTCCGGCGCCAACTGCCGATGCTGGAGCCGCGGTCAATGAAACAGGCGCAGAACAACCGCCCTGGCATGCACAGGGCGTAGCGTCCCCGAGGGGACTTGGACGATTGGCCGACTTTACGAAGTTTTCCATAGCAAGCTCATTAGAAACCCTGTAGCGGCTAAAGAGTCAAGCAGCTACAATTCCGGTATAGGCCGATTCACTTCAGATACGGAGAAACGGGTCGCCATATCAACATGAAAATCGGAGAGCTTGCCCGCCACACCGGCACCCAGGTTGAAACCATTCGCTATTACGAGCGCGAAGGGCTGCTGCCGGAACCCGCTCGCACCGAAGGCAACTACCGTATTTATGGCGACGCCCACGCCGAGCGGCTGTCGTTCATTCGCAATTGCCGCAGCCTGGACATGACGCTCGACGAGATCCGGGTGTTACTGCGCTTCAAGGATTCGCCAGCGGAAAACTGCGGGGCGGTCAACGATCTGCTCGACGAACATGTCGGCCATGTTGTGACTCGTATCCGCGAACTGAAGAAACTAGAGCGCCAACTACGTGATCTGCGGGATCAATGCAAAGACTCTCGCGATGCCAGCGAGTGTGGAATCTTGAACGAGTTAGCTCAACGCCCTACTGCCAAAGGACTAACCGGGCAATACGTTACTGCTCATCTGCGCGGAGTTCACAAATCGTAGCGTCGTCTGTGCCGAATATAAATCTGCATTCTTCAATAGCGGGTTGTTGCCGAGGCCTCTTGACTGCCGGACACCAGTCATTCGTTTA
>DAITBA010000003.1:158932-215841 GCA_036824005.1 Rhodocyclaceae bacterium | reverse complement strand
CATTCGGTTCACGGCACGATGCGCGGATGAACAGACTTTTTCTACAGCGTCGTTGTGCTGCAGACCTTCACCGCCCCGCGCGTAATCATTCCACTGGCCTACGACTCGGGCGGCGTCACTACCTCGACGGTGACGGTACCGTTGGTGGCGGCCCTGGGCCTGGGTCTGTCGAGCACCATCCCCGGACGCAGCCCGCTGATCGACGGCTTCGGGTTGATCGCCTTCGCGAGCCTGTTTCCGATGATGACGGTGATGGCTTACGCGCAGCTCGGAGAGTGGCAGGCGCGCCGCGCGCGCGGTCGCCGGAATCGCGGCAAGAAACAACCGTGATAGCCGAATTGGAGGAGGAACATCTATGCATTTCAAGTTGATTGTCGTCATGGTCGAAGACAGCAAGACCGATGCGATCCTGGACGCCGCACGCGAAGCCGGAGCGACAGGCGCAACGGTGCTCAATCAGGCCCGTGGCGAAGGACTGCGGCCGCAGAAGACCTTCCTGGGTCTGAGCCTGGAAGCCCGGCGCGATGTCGTGCTGTTGCTGGTGGAAGAGCACATGAGCCGCCTCATCCTGGAGACGGTCGCCGAGGTCGGCGGATTCGACGATACTCCGGGAACGGGCATCGCCTTCCAGATCGATGTCGAGGATGCCGTAGGCGTGCGCTACCAGATGCAGAAGCTGACCGAGATGGTCGAGGAGAAGATATGACCCGCGAGCGAAAGATCATCCGTGTCCGCGACGTCATGAAAGTCGCCGTAGACATGGTGGACGGCTTGACCACCGTGGCGGAGGCGCTGCACGTGATGAAGCACGTGGAGACCAAGTGCCTCATCGTCAACAAGCGGTACGAGGACGACGAGTATGGCATCGTGCTGCTGTCCGACATCGCGCGCTACGTGTTGGCGAAAGATCGCGCGCCGGAACGGGTCAATGTCTACGAGATCATGTCGAAGCCGGTGATCGCGGTGGACCCGCAGATGGACATCCGCTACTGCGCCCGGATGTTCGACAAGTTCGGACTGTCCCGGGCGCCCGTAGTAAAGGACGGCCAGGTGGTAGGCATCGTCAGCTACACCGACATGGTGCTGAAAGGACTCTACGGCGCCGATTCGGGCACGGGCACTTCGGGTGCCGGGTGATCTTGGCGACGGACGGATGCGTCGTCGATTGCCGCGGCGTCAGCCGTCCGTGGCGCCAGCGATACGTATCAGCTCGGCAATATTCGTGACCTGCAGCTTCCCCAGCACGCGCGCCTTGTGGATCTCGACCGTGCGCGGGCTGATGCCGAGGGCTTCGGCAATGCCGCGATTGTGCATTCCGCGCGCCATCAATGCCATCACCTCGCGCTCACGCGCCGACAGCGTAGCCAGAAGCACCTGCCGTCGTGACTCCTGTTCCTGGCGTTGCCGACGATCCTGTTCGCGCCGGAACGCCACGTCGATCGCAGCCGTGAGTTGCTCGTCGTCGAAGGGTTTCTCCAGAAAGTCCACCGCATCGGCTCGTAATGCCGCCCGTGCCGAGGCAACGTCGCCGTGGGCAGTCATCACGATCACCGGCAGACCCGTTCCGCGGCGGGCGATTTCGTCTTGCAGTTCCAGGCCCGACATGCCAGGCATCTTGATGTCGGCGACGAGGCAGCCGCTCGCCTCGGGATCGTATGCGCTGAGGAAATCCTCGGCGCAGGTAAACAGCGCGGTGCGATAGCCGCGCAGGCCGAGCAGCAGCGAAAGCGAATCACGCACGGCAGCATCGTCATCGACGATGTAGACCGTGAACAACGCGCGCAGATCAGCCATCCTCGGCCCCGTCGATCGGCAGCGTGAATCGGAACATGCCCCGCTCGTCCGCCTCCGCCCACAATCGTCCTCCGTGGGCTTCGACGATGGCGCGACTGATGGATAGCCCGAGCCCCATGCCGCTCGCCTTGGTCGTCACAAACGGCTCGAAAAGCTGTCGGATCTGCTCGGCGCGTACCCCCGGTCCGCTGTCACTAACGCTAACCTGAACGTAGCCTGCCGAATGCCGTACGGCCACCGTCACAGCCTTCGGCCGGCGCTCGGACTCGGCGGCGGAATCGATCGCGTTAGTCACGAGGTTGCGCAGAACCACGTCGATCTGCGCCGGGTCGAGCAGCAGCTCGGGCACGCCCGGCGATTCCGTCCGCTCGATCGCAACACCCTTTGCCTGCGCACGCTCGCTCAGCGATTCGGCAACGGACTGTACCAACCGCGCCAATGAAACGCGCTCGAGCCGGGTGGACCCGGTGCGAAAAAAATCCCGCAGGCGCCGCACCACGTCCGCGGAACGCCTCGCTTCGGTGATGATCTTCTGCAAGGTATCGCTCAGCTCGCCGCGACGCTCGGCGGGCGCGTCCAGCAGAAGCTGGCAGGATCTGGCATAGCTCGAGAGCGCCGTCAGCGGCTGGTTCAGCTCATGGGCAAGGGCGGCGGCCATCTCGCCAGCAGCAGCCAGCCGCAGCGAATGTCGAAGATCCTCTTCGGCACGACGGCGTTCGTCCACCGTGGCGCCGAGGGCGAACCCTGTCACGACCAGCGCCAACAATAGGGTCTGCAGCTCGAAGACCGTCAGCGTCTGATGGCCGGCAAGCTGTGCTGCCATTATGACCCCGCCCTGGATGAGGACGACGGACACGGCTGCACCGATCAGGCCACGGCGCACCGCGACCCAGATCAGGGGCAGGAAGAGCAGATAGAAGTACTTGAACTCCTCGGCGGTCGTCTGGCCGAAAACGACCCAAAGGGCCAGCCCGATTGCCACGCCCTGAAGCAGCGTTTCCGGATTCCGTAACATGCGTCGGAACTGCTGCCGGCGCTGCTCGTCTGTGATCATGAGCAGCAGCGGCAACAACACGAGTATGCCAACGCCGTCACCGATCCAGAACTTCAACAGTGCCGAGAGCGCCGGATCGGGCGGCATGAGGCCCATGATGACGAGCGCACCGACATATACGACAGCAGTGCCCAGTGCCCCGGCGATGACGACGATGATCAAACGGAACAGATCGCGCACGGTCACGAATCTGTGCTCGATCGAAACGACCCGTCCCAACACGAGAGCCATGGCGGCATAGCACGCAGCCAGCAGTGCCGAAAGAATTACGGTGACGAGGAGCGGATCGGGCAGGCCACGAACCAGAACTTCCGACGTGAAGATCGCGCCGATGGCGAGGGGCAGCCAGCCCAGCCCGAACACCAGCAAGAGCATGATGATCAGGGCCGGCGCGGGATTCCAGGGCGTGACGTTGTATGTCTGCAGCGGGTGGATGAAACTCACCCAGTCGAGCAGCAGATAACCCACGACGAAGCCACAACCGACGATCAGGCGGCCGGCAATCCCCGGCGCCATCGCAATGCGAGGCCGCGTCCGGAAGGCTCCACGGAGAATCGTACCCATGACGGCATTCTCCCATACCTTCGGCGGCCGTGTCGGCGGACGCAATGTCCGGCCGGCGCCGCGTACTCTCCGCTATATCCGCGGATCGGCGCCAGCGCCCACCTGTCCGACGCCCTGCTCCACGACCGGGGCATGCGCCCGCTCCTTGTGCGGTTCGTGCGGCGCCCAGCCAACCGTCAAGAGCAAGGCGAGAAAGCCAATGACATAGCCGACCGCCACGTGCCAGCCGTGGCGCAGCCACGAGCCGACCGACTTGGCTTCGTGGAACAGGTTCGAAATAGCCACTCCAGCCGAGGAGCCGAACCAGATCATGGAGCCGCCGAAGCCGACCGCGTAGGCGAGCATGCCCCAGTCGTAGCCGCCCTGCTTGAGCGCCAGCGCCGTGAGCGGGATATTGTCGAACACCGCCGAGATGAATCCCAGGGTCATGGCGGTCTCCCAGGAGGCCGGCGGAAGCTTCTCCACCGGCATCATCGAGGCGCAGGTGACCAGTGCGAGGAGAAAGATACTGCCCTTGAATGCGTCCGGTATCAGGCTCCACTCGGGCTTGCGCAGCGGCGTGGCGAGCAGCAGCGCCACCCACACGGCCACGCCGATGAACGGAAAACGGTCGGCCAGGTCGTTGAACTTGATGTTGACCGTGACATTGGTGCCGATGGCCGCCACCAGGATAAAGGCAACGATCCCCACCCGCGCCCAATCGATGTGCACGTGCTCGGCGAGCGTGCGCTGGATGGGTGCCATTTTCGCCTGCTGCAGCGAGGCAGGAATGCCGAAGACCACCAGCGCCACTGCCGCGGCAACGTAGGCGTGGAAGACATCGAGGGGAGCGACGCCATCGATCCACATCATCGTCGTGGTGGTATCGCCGACGACGCTGCCCGAGCCGCCGGCGTTGGAAGCGGCGACGATGGCGGCGAGATAACCGATGTGCACCTTGCGCTGGTAGATGCTGGCGGCAATGGTGCCGCCGATCAGCGCCGCGGCAATGTTGTCGAGAAATGAGGACAGGACGAAGATCATCGCCAGCAGAACGAAGGCGCCCTTCCAGCCGTCGGGCAGGAACTTCGGCAACTCCTCCGGCACCCGGCTATCCTCGAAGTGGCGGGCGAGCAGCGCGAAGCCGACCAGCAGACAAAGCAGGTTAGTGAGCAGCACCCATTCATGGCCCATGTGGGCGGCGAGGCCGGGCAAGCCGGGACCTGCCTTGAAGCCGGTGACGGCCAGCTTGTAGGCGGTAATGACAGCCAGTCCGCCCAGCGCCACTTTGAGAACATGGTGATGGAACAGAGCGACGCCGATCAGCGTCAGCGCGAAGAGAATGAAATCGACGGGGATGCCGAACACGGCCAGACCTTCGGCGGCGCAAGCAGTCGAAGAAGCAGACAGCGCCGCCAGGGCGGCAAGGATGCGTGGGGCTCGGCTGCACTCGCTCATTCCGGTCTCCGGCATAAAGGCTCGAATTCTAACACCGTGGCCCGCTGCCTCTGCTCGCGGGCATTTGCCCAATGGCCGCGGCGATTCGTGCCATGCCGAAACCATGGGATAATCAAGCCACGCTCACGCAGCATTGACGCGAGGTCATCGCAGCATGGAAAAGATACTTCTTCCCGTGGACGGCTCAGCCAACTCCGATCGTGCCGTGCAGCATGCCATCCGGCTCGCCAGGGCCGTACCGTCGGTCGATATTTACCTGCTCAACGCCCAGGAACCGGTGGATGCCTGGGAGGTCCGCCGCTTCATGCCGGCAAGCGAGATCGAGGCGATGCAGGTAAGTCAGGGTGGCGATGCGCTCAAATCGGCACGGGCACTGCTGGACGCGGCCGGCGTGAAGTATCACGCCGATGTGCGCGTCGGACCGATCGCCGAAACCATTGCTGCCTGCGCCAGGGAATATGGTTGCGATGCGATCATTATGGGCACGCGTGGTGAAAGTGCCGTGGAGAGCGCGCTGATGGGCTCGGTGTCCACCGAGGTCGTGCGGCTGTCGGATGTGCCGGTGACGCTGGTGAAGTAGCTCCTGCTGAATAGCGCTTCCTCCCCGGCGCGCCATCCTGCGCAGCCGTCTTTCCTCTGCGTCCTCTGTGTCCTCTGCGGTGAAGCGAGTTCTTTGGGTCGAGTGCGATGCCGGGCAGAAAACACAAGCAACCCGTGCCAGAGCACCACGGCGAAACCGCCGCCCACTACCTCGTGGCCGGCGTTCCGCGCGCGCGCCCCGATCAAACCGCCGCCGAGGTGGCGGCGAACATTCTCAGCCGTCGGCACGACAGCGTGGACCTCTTATGCGTGGTGGATGCCGACGACAAGCTGCTCGGCATCGTGGCCATCGCCCAGCTCCTTGCTGCACCGCCTGAACAGAAGGTGGGCGCGCTGCTGCGTCCTGACTGCCCGCGCATCCATCCGGACGTGGATCAGGAGCGGGTCGCCTCGCTGGCGCTGCATCATCTGCTGAGCGCGGTGCCGGTGGTGGACCGCAGCGGCCGCCTGCTCGGAGTCGTGCCTTCCGGTGCGCTGCTGCACATCCTGCGCCGCGAGCATGTGGAGGACATCCACCGCTTTGCCGGCATCGCCCGCGAGACCCACCGCGCCCGCGAGGCCATTGAATCGCCGCCGCTGCGCCGCGCCCGCCACCGCCTGCCCTGGCTGCTGATCGGTCTGGCGGGCAGCATGATCGCCACCTTCGTCGTCGCCCGCTTCGAAGAGGTGCTCTCCTCCCGCGTGGCAATCGCCTTCTTCGTCCCCGGCCTGGTCTATCTCGCCGATGCCATCGGCACCCAGACCGAAGCGGTGGCGGTGCGGGGGCTGTCGCTATCCCATTCGCGTCTGGCCCACCTGGTCGCCGGCGAACTGCGCACCGGCCTGCTGATCGGGCTGACGCTCGGGCTGCTGACTTTTCCGGCGGTGTGGCTGGTCTTCGGCGATGCCAGGTTGGCGGCGGCCGTGGCGCTTGCCCTGTTCTTCGCCGGCGGCGTGGCGACCACCATCGGCCTGTTCCTGCCGTGGCTGCTGCAGCGCCTGGGCACCGACCCGGCCTACGGCAGCGGGCCGCTCGCCACCATCATCCAGGACGTGCTGAGCCTGCTGATCTACTTCGTCGTCGTCAGCCTGATCGTCTTCTGATCGACCATGGCTCAAAGGCGCGCGCTCGGCCGCGCCGATATTCGCGCATGCCAGGCCGCCACATGCGGCAGGTCGTCGATGGACATCTTCAGCCGCAGGGCGAAATCGACGACCACAAAGGCGGTGATGTCCGCCATGCTGAACGCATCGCCGGCGACAAACTGGCTGGCTGCGCAGCGGGCGTCCAGGTCGCGCAGGAATATCTCGGTGCGCCGCCGCCCGCGCTCGGCCAGCTCAGGGATTTGCGCGAAGTTCTCCGCGCCCGTGAGCGCGCGATCCTTGAAGCCGGGCGAGGAATTGCGGAACATCTCCGCGACGGCGAGGAAGCCGTCCTGCTCGATGCGGTGGTTCCACTGCAGGACCAGCGCCCGCTCCTTGGCATCGCGGCCCAGCAGCGGCGGCTGCGGGTGGATCGACTCGAGATAGTCGCAGATGGCGAGCGTCTCGCCCAGGCAGGTGCCATCGTCCAGTTCCAGCACCGGCACCGTGCAGCGCGGGTTCTTGGCACGAAAGTTATCGGTAAGCTGCTCGCCGGCGCGCAGGTCTACCTGAACGACCGGGACGTCGATACCCTTCTCGGCGATGAAGATGCGCACCCGGCGCGGACTCGGCGCGGCGGCGCAGTCGTAGAATTTCATGGGCTCCTCCTCGGCGTCATATGCGACGACCAGGGCGCGCCGCAGCACCACCCCGACTTGGCAGTGTAACCGGCCGGCAGGCGATCACTCAACCACCCGGCCCACGCCGCCGCGGCGCGGATCGCCGACGCCGAAGAAGCGTCCCTGCGCCAACTCCACGGTATGCACCCCGCCGAAGTAGAGATTATGCTCGCGCCACAACTCGTGGTCGGCATAGCCGGGCAGCAGCTTCTCCAGTTCCTGCTGCGAATATCCCGGCTCGATGTTCAGCTTGCCGCGCTCGTAGTGTATGCGCGGCGCGGCCACCGCCGCCTCGGGCGCCATGCCGTGGTCGACCAAATTGCTGATCACCTGCAACAGGGCCGTGCGAATGCGATTGGACCCTCCCGAGCCGAGGGCAACGCGCTTGCCCCCCGGCAGATGGAGCAGGCTGGGCGCCATCATGGAGGTCATGCGCTCGCCGGGCGGCCAGCGATGAAAGCCGCGCGGATTCAAGTCCTCTTCGCCGAGCATGTTGTTGAGCATGATTCCCGCGCCGGGGATGAGATGGCCGCAGCCCTCGCCGTTGCTCGCAGTCAGTGCCGCGACGTTGCCGGCGGCGTCGATGATGCTGATGTGGGTCGTGCCGCGCAGGCACCCCGGGCGATGCACGACATGCCGCCGGTATTGCTCGAGATATTCCGCGTCGAGCAGTGGCGCGTGATCGCCACCCTGCTCGGCGCCGGCAACGGCGTCCAGCCGCGCCTTGTTGGTGAGCGCCATGACCTGAGCCAGCAGATCGAGTGCCTCGGCGCTGCCGAAGCCGAGCTGGCCGAGCGGACAGCTCTTGAGCAGCTCCAGCGCGAATGCAATGAGTATGCCGCCGGAAGACGGCGGCGGGTTGGTGTAAAGCCGCGCGCCGCGATAGTCCAGATTGAGCGCTTGCCGACGCTCGACATGGTATTGGCGCAAATCCTCGACGGTCAGGAAACCGCCGCCTGCCTGGCACAGTTCGGCGATGCGCCGGGCGATCTCGCCTTCGTAGAAGAGGCGGTCGCCCTCGCGCGCCAGTGCATCAATGGTATCGCCCATCGCCGGCTGCACGAGCGTCTCGCCGCCCTGGGTGAGACGCGCCGAATCCATCTTGCTGGCATAAACGGCACGCGCCTGCGGCGTGGCAAGAAAGATCGGCTTGACAACATTGAAGATGAAACCCTGCAACGGATCCAAGGTAAACCCGTCGCGTGCCGTACGCACGGCCGGCTCGGCCAGCCGGGACATGGGCAGCGTACCAAGATCGCGGTGGATGGCAAACGCACCGCGCACAGCGCCCGGCGTCGCCACCGCAGCGAGACCGACGTGGAATTCCTGCGTCGTGGTACCGAAGTCGGCGTGGATGGGATAAAAATCCACCGGCGCAGCGCTCTGCCGGCGACGCGGCGTATGCACGAAGAAATCGTAAGCGACCGGCGGCGATGCGGCGCGCTGGGCAAGCAGATACCCGCCACCGCCCAGAGACGCCAATACGGGCTCGGCGACACAGGCGGCCAGAAACGCCGCAATGACGGCGTCAAAGGCGTTGCCGCCTTCGCGCAGAATCTCTTCCGCCGCCGCCGCCGTGATCGGATGGCCGCAGGCAATCGCGCCTCTGACTGTCATGGAAACCGGACCGGTAGTCTCGGCTGCCATTCTGTCAAATACCGGCAGTGCGTGACAGCCCCCGCAGCGCGATGTCGGGCCGACGATACCTTTGCCCGTCAGTCCGTCTTCAGCGTCGCCTCCCGTACGCCTTCGCCGCCGGCACTGACCGGCAGCGCCTCGCCCGGCCCGTACAGAATCGAGAACCCGGCACGCGACGCACGGGCGACGCTGAGGTCGATGAGACGCTCGGTCAGGTAGTCGGTCGCAGCAATGAGCTCGTCGTCGGCAAGCGCGCGGGCTTGCACCGGATGCCTGCCGCTGCCCTTGCCGGCAGTGACGCTGGCATAGAGGCTGTGCTTGCCACGGGCGAGCCGCTCGGTCCAGGCGTCCATGTCGTGCACCGAGGGGCTGTTCATCTTTCCGGCATCGTGGCAGGAGGCGCAGTGCTCCTGGTACACGAGCTTGCCGTTGCGCGGCCGCGCGGCACTGCCGTCATCGGGCACCACAAGGCCGGCGGTGCGAAGGGCGGAGCCAGCGGCAGCGATGCGTCCGGCATCGAGCCGCGCCGGCGGCGGGTCCGGGATTTCGCGCAGGACAGCCTCCGGCACGACTGCGGCGGCAGCCACGGCCGCGGGCACCGCCTCGGGCTTCGGGAGGATCGCATCGCTCTGGGGCGACGGCGCCTGGGCAACAGGCGGTGCGACGACGTCGGCCCGCGGTGTCTCCTGCCCCGGCTGCCCCGTCGACGCCGGCGCAAACCCGTTGCTCACGCCCAGGGAGAACTGATCGATGCCGACGATGGCGACCGTGCCCAGAACGACCGCCAGCGAGGTAATGAGTCCCGCATTCCAGCGTTCGCTGGTCGGTGGCGGGTACGCTGCCGCCTGCCCGAAGAGCCCGCCGCTGGCAGGGGACGCCGGGCGCAACGGCGGCGAGCCACCCGGCGGTGTTGTCGCGGCAGGCGCTGCCTGTGGGTCGCTGCCATCTTGCGCGATCGGGCTGACGGCGCGCTCGTCCCGGCCTTGCCAAGTCAGACTCGCTTCGAGCAGCCAGGGCGGCGGCGTACCCCGCGACGTGCCGACCGTCGCGGCTGGGGCCAGCTGCGTTCGCTCACCGGCCAACAAGGCGCCACAGTTCCAGCAGCGCTCCAGGTCGGCAACGCAGACCACTTCACACGAGCGGCACAGTTTCAGCGCGACCGGCGTGGCCGGCTCCTCCGCCACTTCCCACCGCGCGAAGGGGTGACCCATCCCGGACATAGCCGAGGCAGGCCGCTTCCCGTGCGCAACCGAGTTCGCCGCTTCACCCGCGTCACGACGGCCCGCACCGGTTGCCGCGCTCGACATCGACTGTTCCGTGCCTGGCGGCCGAGGCGTCTGACAACTTTGCGCTTTTCGCTTCAGTTTCACCGTAGCGCAACCTGCACGACGGCATCGCCCCTGCCGCCGTCGCCGACTTCGTCAAGCACGCGATTCTTGGCCTGCAGTACCTGAATCAGACCGTCGATGCCACCGGTGCGAACGGCCGCAGCGAACGCCTCTCGGTAGTTCGTCACCAGACTGATGTTCTCGATGGCCACGTCATGAACCTTCCACGCGCCGTCCGCCTTGGCCAAACGGTAGTCGAGCGTCACCGGCCGGCCGCCGGGCTGCTTGACGTGGCTGCGAACGGTCACTTCGCCGTCGTCGGCCTGGCTGCGCGCCGGCGGAAACTCGACCGACTGATCGCGGTAGGCCGTCATGGCTTTGGCGTAGGTGCGCACCAGCAATGTGCGGAACTCCCCTACCAGGGCGCCTTGTTGGTTCGGGCTGGCGTCGCGCCAGCTTCGCCCGACGGCGAGCGCCGTCATGCGCTGGAAATTGAAGTGCGGCGCCACCTTGTCCTCGATCAGTTGCGTCGCGCGCTTGCGGTTGCCGGACTGGATGTCCTTGTCCTGGCGCAGCGCGGTCAGCACATCGTTGGTGACGCTCTTGACCAGCGCTTCGGGTGGGTTCTCCTGGGCGTGCGCCATGGGCGCCACGGACATTACAAGCAGCGAAATCACGGTGACTGCAAAGCGCAGGATCATGATCGATTCCTTTCCAAAATCCTCTCAACCGGCATGGTGTTGCAATCCCCGTGCCAGTCGGTTTTTTGCCGTGAAATCCGAACGTTGTCGACAGCCGATGATCCTGCCTGGCAGCCAAACGTCGCCTGACGGCAACAGTGCGCGGCCGCAGCCGCCTAAGCTCTTGAGATCAGGAATGAAGCGACTGTCGGCCTGGTGCGACAAATCGCGTCCTCCCCTCGGATCAGCCGTGGTTCATCGGCCATTGCATCGAAGGGCTGCCCCTGCGCCAGTGAAGATCGGCGCAAGCGCCTTGCGCGCCTCCTCGAATACGAGCACGGCCGATGCCACCGCCGCCGCCATCATCCAGTCGCGTAGCGACAGCGCAGTGGTCGAGAACACGTCCTGCGCCGGTGGCCAGTGCACCACCAGCACTTGCAGCAGGACGACGCAGGCAAGCGAGAACCACAGTGCCCGGTTGGCGAAGAAGGTACGGTTGAACGCCGTGCCGCGCTCGATGCGGGCGTTGAACACCTTGAACACCTGGAACAGGATGAAGGTCGTGAAGGCCAGGGTAAGCGCGTGCTCCCGCGTTCCCGTGCGCAGGCCCCACCAGAGCATGCCGAGCGTCCCCGTCGCCATGACGACGCCCCAGAATGCGACGACACCAAGACGCCGCCAGGTGAGGATGCGCGCCTGCGGGTCCCGTGGCGCATCGCTCATGATGCCGGGGCGAGCGGGATCGACACCGAGTGCCATGGCGGGCGGCCCGTCCATGATGATGTTGAGCCACAGGATCTGAATCGGATTGAAGGGAAGCGGCAGCCCCAGAAAGGGTGCCGACACGACCGTCAGAATCGCGCCCATGTTGGTGGACAGTTGGGAGCGCATGAACTTGACGATGTTGTCGTAGATGGTGCGCCCTTCCTTCACCGCCTGGACGATAGTGGCGAAGTTGTCGTCGGTGAGAACCATCACCGCCGCCTCCTTGGCCACGTCGGTGCCCGTGACTCCCATGGCCACGCCGATGTCCGCGGATTTGAGCGCCGGGGCGTCGTTCACCCCGTCCCCGGTCATCGCCACGACATCCCCGCGCGTCTTCAACACCCGCACCAGGCGTACCTTCTGCTCGGGCGTGACACGGGCAAAGACGGCAATCGCGTCGATGCGCCTCATCAACGCATCGTCGTCGAGGGCGTCGAGTTCGGCGGAAGCCATCACCTCGCCGTACAGGCCCAGTTCCGCGGCAATGGCTGCTGCCGTCACCTTCTGGTCGCCGGTCAGCATCTTGACCTGGATGCCTGCTTCGCGACACACGGCGATGGCTACCCGTGCCTCAGGCCTCGCCGGATCGACGATACCCGTCAATCCGGCGAAGCACAGGTCATTCATGTACATGAATAGATCGTTGCCGGGATCGAAGTGCTCGGCAGCAACCGTCCGGCTCGCAGCCGCCAGCACACGCAGCCCCTGTCTAGCCATGGACTCATTGGCATCAAGCATGGCCGAGCGGATTGGTGCGTCGAGTTCGCTCTCCGAGCCCGCACCGAGACACCGGCTGCAGCGCGCAAGCACGACGTCCGGCGCACCCTTGACGAACACGCGTACCTTTTCGCCGTCGTGATGGAACGTCGCCATGAACTTGTGCGCAGCATCGAAAGGGATTTCGGCCACGCGCGGCAGACGTTGCGTCCAGGCTTCCGCGTCGAAACCTCCCTTGGCGGCCAATACCTTGAGCGCGCCTTCCATGGGGTCGCCCAGCACCTTGCCGGCGCGCACCTGGGCGTCATTGCACAGCGCCAGGGGCAGCAGCAAGGGTCGGAGATCGGGCAGGTCCCGCCCGTCGCGGGCCACGATCCGGCCACTCGCCTCGTAACCTTCCCCCGTCACCTCCAGGCTGCGACCCCGGGCAAACAGTGCGCGCACCGTCATCTGATTGACCGTCAGCGTGCCGGTCTTGTCGGTGCAGATCACAGAAGTGCAGCCCAGGGTTTCCACCGCGGCAAGGCGCTTTACGATCGCCCGATGCCGTGCCATTCGGTGCAGACCCAGCGCAAGGGTGACCGTGACGACCGCCGGCAATCCTTCCGGAATAGCGGCCACCGCCAACGAGATGGCGGTCATCACCATGTTCAGCCACGGCTCGCCCCGCAGCAGACCATGCAGAAGCATCAGCGATACCACCGCACCGGCGAGTGCCGCGAGACGCTTGCCCAGGGCATCGAGTTGTATCTGCAGCGGCGTGCGCGCTTCCTCCGCCTGGGCAAGCATTGCCGCCAAACGGCCCATCTCGGTAAGGGTCCCGGTGGCGGTTACGAGCATCTCGGCGCGCCCGCGAGTGACCGTGGTATTCATGTAGAGCAAGTTGTTCCGCTCGGCCAGCGGTACGTCCGCGCCTTCGATTGCACCGGCGAACTTGCCCACCGTGTGCGACTCGCCCGTCAGCGATGACTCGTCCACCTCCAGTCCATGGGCGATCACCACCCTTCCATCGGCGGGCACCCGGTCACCGGCGTTCAGCAGCACGATGTCGCCGGGAACCAGATCGACGGCGGCGATCATGCGGTTTTTTTCCTGCCGGCGAACCTCTGCTTCGGCAGCGAGCATTTTCTTCAACGCCGCGAGCGACTGCTCAGCGCGGTACTCCTGGTAGAAGCCGAGCAGCCCATTAACCAGCACCACGATCAGGATGACAACTGCGTCCTTGAAATCCCCGACAGCGCCAGCAAGAACCGCTGCGCCGAGCAGCACCAGGATCAGCAGCGCCTTGAACTGATCGAGCATCATGCGCCACGCGCTGCGGCGGGCGGCCTCGGGCAATGCGTTTGGACCATGGCGGTCGAGCCGCAAAGCCGCTTCGTCGGGCGACAGACCCGCGCTCACGTCGGCACCGAGTTGGCGCGCGACCTCGCCAACGGACAAGGTATGCCAGTGTGTGGCGGGCAACGGGGACGGGGAAACCTGGCGGGTCATCGGTGATCTGCGCGGGGCGGCAGGTCAATTGTAGGAGGCGGCGGCTGCCTGGGCTTGCCGTAAGTCAACGCTCGCGACAGGAGCGCGCGCGGCCTACAATGAAGACAGCGTCCGACTGGATGGACTACGATCTGCCATGAATCTCGCCGACAGCATCCGCAAGCACGGCTTCAAGGGCTGGTACGAACGCCAGTTGGGCGAGAGCGTCCTGTGGTTCGTCAGCTGTTTCCTGTGCATGCTCACCGTGGCCGTTTGTCTCGAGGAATTCGGCGCCCGGAGCATGGAGCTGCAGTCGGTGGCGATGGTCATTGCCGCGGCCACTGCCGGCGGCGTCGGCGCAGCATCCTGGCGCCGCTTCAAGGCTGTCCTCGCCCGCGCCGAACATATCGGCGATCGCGCCACCTGCTCGGCCTGCGGCACCTACGCCCGGTTCGAGGTCCTCGGCGCGCCGTCGCGCCCGATTCCCGCCGACGAGAACAGCGAACCGGACACGCTGCGACTGCGCGTGCGCTGCAGGAAATGCGCGCACGAGTGGCTGATCGATTAGTCCCGCATCACGTCGCCCCGAGCCGCCAGACGAGATACGCGCCCGTCATCGACAGGGTCGCCACCGTGACCGGCACACCCACCCGGGCGTGAACACGCCAGTCGATGCGCACGCCGCGTCGCGCCGCCGCGTCGACGACAATGATGTTGGCAATGCTGCCGACGATGAGCAGATTGCCGGCGAACGTGCTGACCAGCGCCAGCAGCGCGCCGGCCATGGGGTGCGTCGCCGCCGGCAGCAGCAGCATCACCGCCGGCACGTTGGAGACGACGTTGCTCAGCACGAAGGTGGCGCCGAACAGCGGCCCCGGGTGCGCAATGTCGATACCTGCGGCGGCCAGATCGGCGATCGCCAAGGCCGTGACGCCGGTTTGTTCGAGGGCGTGATTGACCACGAACAGGCCGACGAACAGGATGAGCAGTTCCCAGTCCACCAGGCCGAGCATCTTGCTCGAATGCAGCTTGCGGGAAAGCAGCAGTGCGCCGGCGCCGGTCAGTGCCGCGACCTCCCGCGGCCAGGACGAAAACAGGAACAAGCCGATCAGCGCGACGGCAACTCCGAGTCCCTTCACGGTCTGCCAGCCGTCCAAGTGCAGCGGCTCCGCATCGCGCCGTTCCGGGGCGCGCGCCGACGACGCATCGTCGCGAAGCTGCCAGCGCCCGCGCACGGCGAGGAGAATGATCAGCCATGCGGCAAGCAATCCGCACAGCACGGGCACCGCGGCCTCGGTTGCATAGTCGCCAAACGAAAGCCGCAGCGTTTCGCCGATGAGCATGTTCTGCGGATTGCCGATCAGGGTCGCGGCGGAGCCGATGTTGGCGGAACAGGCAAGCGCGAGCAGGTAGGGAACGGGATCGAGCCGGCGCTTCAGGCAGGCATCGACAAGCACCGGCGCCACCGCAAGGCAGACGATGTCGTTGCTGAACACCGCCGACAAGACGGCCACGACCAGGATCAGCGCGCCCAGTAGCAGCGGTGGCGGCAGGGGCAGTTCGGCAATGCCGCGCGTCACCCAGGCGTAGAATCCGCCCAGGCGCATCTGCGCCGAGATGACCATGAACGAGAAAAGCAGGATCAGCGTCGGCGTGTGGACCGACTGCGCCGCTTGCTCGGGCGTCACGGCGCCGATGCCTACCAGCGCAATGGCACCGAGCAGGGCGATGCCGGTGCGGTCGAGCTGCAGAAAGGGCAGCCCGCCCAGGATCATCCCAAGATAGACGGTCAGGAAAATGACAACGACAAGGGTGGTCACGGCACAGCCGGCCCGCCGTGCGGGCACCGCCTCGTCGCCGGTCCAGCCTTGGCCCCAGTCATTGCAGCAATTTGGTGCAATGCCACAAGCGGGCGTATGTCACCAGCGCGTCCTGCGCGCCGTCTCCAGGAACTCGTCGAGGATCGGGGCGCAGTCGAGCACGGCATCGTCGCCGGGGCGGTGGAATTCCGGATGCCACTGCATGCCCACGACGAAACCGCGGCCCGTCCATCGGATGGCCTCGACCACCCGGTCCGGTTCTGACCATGCTTCCACCTGCAGTTCGCGCCCGAGCGCATTCACCGATTGATGGTGAATGGAAACCGTCTGCCTGCCTTTGACGTTCTTGCACAACTTTTCCAGCAGCGATCCGGGCACCAGATTGACCGCGTGGGTGTATTGGTCGTAGCGCGCCGTGACGTGCGGCTGCGCCTCGGGCAACTGGGAGGCGATGTCCTGGTAGAGCGTGCCGCCAAAAGCAACGTTGATCAGCTGAGCGCCCCGGCAGATGCCCAGCACCGGCTTGCGCGCCTCGACGAATTCGTGCAGCAATTCCATCTCGTAGGAATCGCGCACGCGGTCGCCGCTCCATTCCGGCTTTATCGGCTCCTCGCCGTAGGTCTGCGGGCTGATATCGGCACCGCCTTGCAGAACCAGTCCGTCCAGTTGATCGGCATAGTCGCGCAAGCGGATGTTGCTCCGGTGCAGCGTTGTGTCCTCGTTAATGGAGGGAATCATCATCACCAGAACGTCGCGCGCCATGACCCAATCGGCCACGGTCTGCTCTAGGTATTGCAGCGTCTTGCTCTGCAGTCCTTCGGCACCCGGCTGGGGGTGGAAGATGCGCGCGGAAAGTCCGATCTTTAGCGGGCGTCGTCTAACCATCGTCCGTCCTCTTGTCTTCACAGGCGTGAGCGGCAGAGTTTACCCGTCTCGCGCGCCCCTGTCCCTCTTTCCCCGGTCGGCCGGTGGCGACAGGAACCTCCTTTCGCGCCATCCGGCTGCCCATGCCGCAGCGTGGGCGGCTATCATAGTTCCATGGCAAGGTCGGACCTTCGAACCAGTGGCACCGCGCCGCGCCCAGCCGCGAACGCGGCTGGCGCGGCCGGGCCGCGCGCGGAGGCAAGCGACGACTTTGCGCCTGCGCCCCGGCGCCGCGGCGCCGCTGCCTTGCTCGCTTTCCTTCTCGTCGTGCTGGTGCTGGGCCTGTGGACTTACAGCAAGGTCAAACAGTCACTGGTCGACGGCCGCGCCGCCGGGCTGGAAGCGCTGCGCGATTCCCAGGCCGGCGCGCTGGAGCTGTGGCTCGCGGGTGGCGCCCAGGCCAATGACGAACGCTTCGGTGCCCTGCTTGCTGCGGCGCGCCCAGGTAGCTCCGGTGATGCCTATGTCTTCGACGCTCAGGGCAGGCTGTTTTCCCGCAGCCGTTATGCCGAGCAGTTGCGCGCGCTGGGACCTCCCGACGCTGCCGCCGGCGCGCCGTTGCTGCGCGATCCCGGCGGCGATCCATCGCAAGGTTTTCGTCCCGATCCGGACAGCGCCTCCTGGCCGGCGACGCGTCTGGCGGCAGCAGCGTTGGCCGCCCGCGGCGACGCCGCACTGCTGCGGCAGGGCGCCATACTCGAGCCCTATCGCAACTACGTCGGGCACGAAGTCATCGGCGCCTGGAAATGGCTCGCGGAACGTGACATCGGCGTGGCAGTGGAAATCGGCGCCGAAGAAGCCTACGCCCCCCTGCAATACTTCCACATCGGTTTCGCCGTGCTCATCGTCACTTTGGCACTGGTGTGGTTCTCCTTTTTCCTGCCGCCGTCCGCGCTGCAGCGCCTGTTCAGGCGCTCGCCGGGCCTGGGCAAAGTAGGCCCCTATACCATCAAGGAGCGCATCGGCGAAGGCGGCATGAGCAACATCTACCTCGCGAGGCACGCACTGCTGGAGCGTCCAGCGGCGGTCAAGATCCTCAAGAAGCACGCTGCCACGGACGAAATGATCGCCCGCTTCGAGCGCGAGGTGCAGCTCGCCAGCCAGTTGAGCCACCCGAACACCATCGAGATCTACGACTACGGCCGCACTGGCAACGGCGGCTTTTACTACGCCATGGAGTATCTCGAGGGGCTGTCCCTGGCGGATTTGGTGGAACGCTACGGGCCCCTGCCGCCGGCACGTGCCGCCTACCTGCTGCGGCAGGTGTGCGCTTCCCTGAACGAGGCGCACAACAAGGGTCTGGTCCACCGCGACATCAAGCCGCAGAACATCATGGTCTGCAGGCTTGGCGGGGAGCATGACGTCGTCAAGCTGCTCGACTTCGGTCTGGTGAAGAAGCTGGACACGGTGCACACGCGCGAGCTGACGCGCTCGCTGCGCGTGCTCGGCACGCCGCAGTACATGGCGCCGGAACGCATCCGCAGCCCGGCGGAGGCAGGCGTGCGCTCCGACATCTATTCGCTGGGCGCCGTCGGCTTCTATATCGTTACCGGTCAGCACCTGTTCATCAGCGAGAGCGATCCCGACCTGACCTACCAGGTGCTGCACGTGGAGGCGCGCCGGACCTCCGCGTGCGCGCAGCAGCCCGTGCCGGCAAAGCTCGACGATCTGCTCACGCGCTGCCTCGCCAAGGATCCCGCGGCGCGACCGGCTTCCGCCGCCGAGGTTGCCGAGACCCTGGAGCAGGTTCTGGCCGAGCGGCCTTGGACCAAGCGCGATGCCGATGCCTGGTGGCGCAAGCACTGGGTGGACGAGCACCATCCCGAGCGGCGGATCGTCGCCCGGTGACGAGCGCGCGGCGCGGCACGCGGCGATGCGCCATCATCGGCGCTGCGGCGGCACGATGACCCGGTGCGTCGGCAACGGCGGCTCGATCTCTTCGACGAGGCAGCCGGGGAAAACGCGGCGCATGCGCATCGGCGGTTCGTGCTCCCTCGTCATGGTCGGTGCCAGCGGTCGGCGGTACATGAGCGCGCAATAGGTGAAGCCCTCGCCGAACAGCTCGGCCGTCCGGGCATCGAGCAGGCGCCGCGCCTGCTCTTCCGAGCTCGTACCCGTGGCGACCGCCGCCCGTTGGCGGTTCGCTTCCTCGTCCAGGACCTGCAGGCGGTGATCCGTGGCACAACCGGCGAGCAACATCAACAGCAAGATCATCCTCGCCATGACATTTCCCTATCCGAACATCAACCAATGCGGCCGTATCAGCATCAACGCGCCGATCGCCAGCAACACGATGCCGCCGATGCCATGGGCGAGGCGGACGTAGCGCGTCGTCATGCCAGCGAGCTGCAGCGTGGACATCGCCACGACGAACACGATCAGATCATCGAGCATGAACACGACAATGTACAGCAACAGATAGGCGTAGTACTGCCAGCGCGGCAGGGCATTCATCGCCAGAACCTGGGTGTAGACGGCGGGAATGCCCGCCGAGCAGAACAGCTCCACCAGATTGACGGCAAACGCCAGGGCAATGATGCCTACTACCGCCCAGAGAAAACTGCGCTGTTGCGCGGTTTCCTTCAGGCGCTCGAGGGTGCGGCGGCGGCGCTCCGGCGCTGTGACCTTGCATACCGCGTCCGGATTGGCGACGTACTCGCGCAGGTAGTAGATCCCGCCGCCCAGGGCCACGATCGCGACGCCGACTCGCACCCAGACGATGAGCCCAACGAACAGGAGAAAATTGAGCCACGCCGCCATGAAGAGGAAGTACACCGCGGCCGAGGCGGCGATGAACACGGATCCGAGCAGCCACATGCGCAACCGGTCCTGCATACCCAACAACAGCCCGATCAGGAACACCAGCACCCACATGGCACATGGATTGAAGCCGTCGAGGGCGCCAAGCGCCAGCGTCAGCATGGGCAGGGAAAGGGAGGCGATACCAATCTCGCCCAGGTATGGGACCTTGATCGTCGGCGGCGGCTGCGCGCGGGCGATCTGCGGCACGGCACCGGAAGCGCTCGGCGTCGACTCCGCCAAGGCAGCAAGCAGCGGACCGGTTTCATCGGGACAACCCGCGGACAAGCACTCGTCGACGCGCCGACGCAGCTGCGCGCCGGTGGACACATCGTCGTCGTAGCCGAGCGTGACCTGGTCGCCGATCACCGTCAGCGGCACCGACAACTCCTCCAGACGCAGCTTCTCCGCGAACGCGATGAACAGTTCGCGCTGCCCGGGCGTGCGCGAGACCTCGTAAGCGTGCACGCGCAGCCGGGGCTCGGCCGCGCGCAACCGGTCGAGAAAACCGATTTCCCGCTCGCAGTGCGGACAACCCTGCGCCCAGAACAGGTAGATCGCAACGCCGGCGTCACCGTCTGTCCGAGCGCCCACGGCCGCCGACAATGCAAACATGCCGAGGAGCGCGACGATCTGTCGCACCGCCGCCAGGACATGCCGCCACGCTGCCATGATCGACACAGACACGCACCGTTAAAACGGAATTGAGCATAGCGCCATGGCTGGCGCGGTGCATTGAGATACAGCAATGGCAGGCGCGTGCCCTGCTATCCGACGACGACGACGTGCACGCGATATGGTCCATGCGCGCCGAGCACGATCGTGAGCTCGATGTCACCGGTGCGCGATGGTCCGGAGACGAAGTTGACGGCGCGGGGCAGCTCGCCCAGCTCCGCCCGCGCCAGTTGCCAGGCCTCCTCCATACGGGGCACGATACGTGCCGCCGCGACAATGGCGACATGGGTTTCCGGCAGCAGGCTCACCGTTGCCGGCGTGGCTACGCCGGAACACAGCATCAGGGTGCCGGTTTCGGCGATGGCGCAGAATGCGCCGGTAATGCCAACGAGATCGGCGTCGCCCGCGGCGCGCGCCTCGATGGCAAGGCCGGTCTGCCGCCAGGGCAGCCCGGCGAGCTGCGGCCAGCATACGCCTGTCATGGGCAGGCCATGGCCGCTCAGGTAGCTGGCCACGGCTGCCGGTGCGGCTTCCATGGTGGCCACCATTTCGACAGTGCTGGACAGGGCTTCGGCTCGGCGGCAGAACTGTTCGAGCAGATCGCCGTGCTGAGTCGGATGCGGTCCGCTCGCGCACCGCTCCAGATAGTCGCGCAGCTCGCGCCGGGCCGCCTCGGCATCGCGTTGCGGCCGATTCAGCCGCAGACGTAGGCGGCCCAAAATTTCGTCGCGCGCATCCATGGGCTGCTCAGGCAACGCGGTTCTGCGGATCGCCGCGCACGAAAGCCTCGATATTGTCGATAAGTTGATCCGCCAGGGTCTGCATTGCCGCCGCGGAGGCCCAGGCCACATGGGGAGTCAGGATGAAGTTGGGCAGAGTGAGCAGATCGGGCGCGAGCAGTGGATTGTCGTCCGTCGGTGGTTCCTTGCTCAGCACGTCGAATCCGGCGCCGGCGATCCAGCCCTCCCGCAGCGCCCGCGCCAGCGCGCCCTCGTCCACCAGCCCGCCCCGGCCGGTGTTGATCAACACCGCGTCGCGCTTCATCAAGCGCAGCTCGGCCTCGCCGATCACACCGCGCGTGGCCGGCGTCAGCGGGCAATGCAGGGAAACGACATCGGCATCGCCAAGCGCTGCCTCGAAGCCTGTGTAGCCCTCGCGCACCTGCGCTGCGCCCTTCCGCTCGGTGCGCAGCACCCGTGCGCCGAAGGCTTGCACCAGCCGCGCCACGCCATCGCCCAGGGAACCGGAACCGAGGATGGCGACCGTGGCGCCATGCAGATCGCGCACCTCGTGATCGAAGAAGCAAAACAGCGGCGCCCGCTGCCACTTGCCAGCGGCAACGTCGCGCCGATAGGCGAGCACGTTGCGGCGGAGCATGAGCATGAGCAGCAGCGCGTGCTCCGGCACGGCATGCACGGCGTAACCACGTATGTTCGAAACGACGATGCCGTGGGCGCGGCAGTAATCGAGGTCGATGTTGTCCGTTCCCGTGGCAGCGCCGGCGATCATCCGCAGGTTCGGCAGCCGTGCCAGCGTCTCGGCACGCATGGGCACCTTGTTGGTGATGGCGATGGTCGCATCGCGCAGCCGCTCGAAAAGTTCTTCCGGTTTCGTCAGTGGATACTCGGCCCAGGTGTGCTCGAAGCGCGGACGGCGGAAGTTTGCGCGCACCGACTCGCGCTCAAGAAAAACGATGTGCTCCACGGTCGGCAGCTCTCTATCTCAAAATCGGCATGGTCAGGCCGGTTGCGGCGTCTCCACCGTCCGGCCAGCGGCTGGTGACGACCTTGCCGCGGGTGTAGAAGCGCACCCCGTCCATGCCATGCATATGAAGGTCGCCGAACAGGGATTGCCTCCAGCCGCCAAAGGCGAAGTAGGCTGCGGGCACCGGAATCGGCACGTTGATACCGACCATGCCGACAGTCACCTCGTTCTGAAAGCGGCGCGCCGCGGCACCGCTGCGGGTAAATATCGCCGTGCCGTTGCCATAGGGATTGTCGTTGACCAGCGCGATCGCTTCTTCGAGGTTGTCGGCGCGCAGTACCACCAGCACCGGACCGAAGATCTCGTCGCGATAGATCGTCATCTCGGGCACGACACGGTCGAACAGGGTCGGTCCGAGAAAAAAGCCGTGCTCGTAACCCGGCACGACCACATCCCGCCCGTCCTGCACCATGCGTGCGCCCTCTTCCACGCCGCGAGAGATGTAGCCGCGTACGCGCTCCAGGTGCGCAGCCGAAATGAGCGGACCCATGCCGACGCCCGGCCGGTCACCCGGCCCGATCGTGATGGCCTGGGCGCGGGCCTTCAGCCGGTCCACGAGGGCATCGCCGGCCGAGCCGACCGCCACTACGGCGGAGATGGCCATGCAGCGCTCGCCCGCCGAACCGTAGGCGGCGCCGGTCAACGCGTCGGCGGCGAAATCGAGGTCCGCATCAGCCAGTACGACGGCATGATTCTTGGCGCCGCCAAGCGCCTGAACGCGCTTGCCGGCACGCGTGCCGGTTTCGTAGACATGGCGCGCAACCGGCGTCGAGCCGACGAACGAGACAGCGGCAACGCCGGGCCGGTGCAGCAGCGCGTCCACGGCGCCACGGTCGCCATGAACAACGTTGAACACGCCCGGCGGCAGGCCCGCGTCGCGCAGCAGCTCGGCCATGCGCATGCTGGCCGAGGGCACTTTCTCCGACGGCTTGAGTACAAACGTGTTGCCACAGGCGACGGCGACGGGAAACATCCACAGCGGAACCATGGCCGGGAAGTTGAATGGGGTGATGCCGGCGCACACACCCAGGGGTTGGCGCAAGCTGTGGCAATCGATGCCGGTGCCGACCGATTCGGCGAACTCGCCCTTGAGCAGATGCGCTATGCCCGTGGCAAACTCGACGACCTCGATGCCGCGCTGGATGGAACCGGCGGCATCGTCCAGCGTTTTGCCGTGCTCCTCGGTGATGAGCGCCGCCAGTTCGCCCCGGTTTGCCTCCAGAAGTTCGCCGAAGCGCATCAGGATGCGCGCCCGGCCCAGGGACGGCGTGTCGCGCCAGGCCGGAAAGGCCTGCGCCGCAGCACCGACCGCGGCGTCCACATCATCGGCGCTGCACAGCGGCGCGCGCCGTATCGCGTCGCCGGTTGCCGGGTTAAACACATCGCTGAAGCGTTCGGCGCGCGCCGAACGCGCTTCGCCGCCGATCCAAACCGGGACCAGGGGCAGACACTTGGTCACGTCCACGATGGCAGTCATGCTCGCCCTCCTCGCCGCACGGCATACAGTTCGCGGAACGTCCTGCCCTCGGGCGCAGGGAAGTCGCGCTCGGCCGTCCATGCCGGAGCGATGCCCAGCACGGCTATGCGCCCCGATCCGGCGGCCAACCAGCGCAGATAGCGCGCGGCGAGACTGGTGACGTTGGCATAGGGGCGGGGCATGCGCGCAAGCCAGCCCCACAGCTTCAGCGCCAGACGCTCGGCAAGCGGCCTCAGTCCGGTTTCGACCTGCTTCTCGCGCAACCGCCGCAGCAGTCCGGCGAGAGGGATCTTCACCGGGCAGACGAAGCCGCAGTGATCGCACAGCGTCGCTGCTTGCGGCAGCTCGCGTGCCTTGTCCAGACCAACGAACAACGGCGTCAACACCGAACCCATGGGACCGGCATAGACCCAACCGTAGGCATGACCGCCGACGTTCTGATACACCGGGCAGTGGTTCAGGCAGGCGCCGCAGCGGATGCAGCGCAGGATTTCCTGAAATTCGCCGCCGGCGACCTGCACCCGGCCGTTGTCCACCAAGATGACGTACAGATGCTCGGGGCCGTCCTGCTCGTCGGGCCGCTTCACGCCGGTAAGCAGCGATACGTAGTTGGAGATCACCTGCCCCGAGGCGGAGCGCGGCAGCAGGCGCATCAGGGTAGTGAAGTCCTCCAGGGTGGCGACGATCTTCTCGATGCCGGTGATGACCACATGCACCCTGGGTAGCGTCGTGACCATCCGGCCGTTGCCTTCGTTGGTGATCAGCGCCACCGAGCCGGTTTCGGCGATGAGGAAATTCGCCCCCGAGATGCCCATGTCGGCGCTGACGAAGTGCCGGCGCAGGACCTCCCGCGCCTCGCGCGTCAGCTCGGCGATGGCGCTCTTGCGCGGACTGCGGTGCACACGCGCGAACAGATCCGCCACCTCTTCTTTGCTCTTGTGAAATACCGGCGCGATGATATGCGACGGTGGCTCGTTGTCGTTGATCTGCAGGATGTACTCGCCCAGATCCGTTTCCACCGGTTCGATGCCAGCGGCCACCAGGGCACGATTGAGATCCGCCTCCTCGGACAGCATCGACTTCGACTTCACCGCCTTGCGCACGCCGTGGCGCCGCGCGATGTCGATAACCAGACGGCAGATCTCGGCACCGTCGCGGGCGTAGAGCACGTGCGCACCGCGCCGCACCGCCTGGTCTTCGAACGTTTCCAGCCAGAGATCGAGATTGTTGAGGACGCGATCGCGGATCGCCGCGGCGGCCGTACGTGTCGCCTCCAGGTCGTCCAATTCCGCCACGGCCCGCGCCCGCGCCTCGACGAACCGGCCCTTGACCTGTTGCAGGTTTGCCCGCAGCACCGGATCGGCGAGCTTCTCCGCGACGCGGGCCCTGAAATGCATGGACTGCACCTGCATGCTCACGCCCGCCTTGCGCCGTTGCCGCCGCAATCGGTGCCGATGCTATGCAAAAGCAATAGCGGTGGCGGCGCATGATTTCGCATTCTGATATAGTATTCCGGTAATCGATTTCGCGAAAGGTCGTTCGTGACCCTGCAGGACGCCAAAGGCCCGATTCAGGTCATCGAGCGGATGATGAGCCTGCTCGACGCGCTGGCGCGCTCGCCCGATCCGGTCAGCCTCAAGGAGCTGGCGCTGCAGACCCGCCTGCACCCCTCCACCGCGCACCGCATCCTGAGCGCCATGGCCGCGGCCGGTTTCGCCGCGCGCGCCGAGCCGGGTACCTACCGGCTGGGCATCCGCCTGCTGGAGCTGGGCAACATCGTCAAATCGCGCATCTCCATTCGCGAGACGGCAATGCCGGCCATGCTCAAGCTGCATGAGGTGACGGGAGAAAGCGTCAATCTAGGCATGCGCCAGGACGACGAAATCGTCTACGTCGAGCGCACCTCCAGCGGTCGCTCGGCGGTACGCGTCGTGCATATCGTCGGCGCCCGCGCGCCGCTGCACACCACGGCCACGGGCAAGCTCTTTCTCGCCGACGCCGGACCCCAGGGCGTGCGCGACTATGCCAAGCGCACGGGACTGCCGGGGAGCACGCCCAGTTCGATCACGGCACTGCCCGCTCTGGAAAAGGAACTGGACAAGGTCCGCCGCCACGGCTACGCCTTCGACAACGAGGAAGTGGAGCAAGGCGTGCGCTGCATCGCCGCCGGCATCCGCGACGATAGCGGCGAACTGGTGGCTGGCCTGTCGCTGTCCACACCGGCCGATCGCTTCAACGGCGACTGGGCGCCGGTGGTGCGGCAGACTGCGGACGAGATCTCGCACGCGCTGGGCTACAAGCCGGCAAAGGAACGATGACTCGCGCGCCGCTGCGCGCCCTGCAGATGATCAGCGCACCTGGGCGTCCCCGCAATTGCTGCTGCACTGATCATGGGTCGCGACGCAGCCGTCGGTGCAGGCCGTGCTGCGGCAGGCCTGCTGACAGTTCCACAGGCGCTGTCCGCACTGGCGCTCGCAGGCGTTCCATTGCAGTTGCACCGCCGAAGGCGGGCCGGGGTCGGGCATCTTCAGCAGCGTGCCGTGGCAAGCCTCGAGGTCGAAGACGCGCCGCGGCCCCGGTATGTAGGGCCATTCCTCCGGCACCAGGACGAGATCCCGGCGCACCGCCGTGACATCCTCAGGCGTGCTCAACAGGCCGGCCCCGAGCAGCGTCAGCACAGCCGAGCAGTCGGCGCGCCGTTCCTGCTGCGGCGTGCGCTCGCCAGCAATGGGGTGGCCAAGCGCATGGTGGGCGCACTCGCGCGCCTGAAGAAACAGTCTTGTCTTGGGTTGCAGGCGCGGCAGCGCCTGGGGGTTGTGGCGCACTTCGGCAACACCGTCGACGAGTGCCGCTTCGGCAACCTTCGGCAGCGCAGGGTCGGTGCGCAGGAGCACAGGCCGGCCGGAACGGTCGAGGCAGGTCTCGTAGTGCTGCGCGCTCGCCGCGCTCGCTAAGGCAATCAGCAGCGCGGCAAGCACGACACGCGGTGACATGACGGCATTGGACATAGCCCCTCCTTCTGCAGCGCGGCGCGGACGGCTCAGCGCCCGACCAGGCCATAGACGGCGAACAGCTTGCCGTCATCCTGCCAAACGCGGGCGGCATCGAATCCGGCACGCCCGGCCAGGGCGACGAACTCCTCGATGGCATACTTGCAGGAGATCTCGGTGCGCATCAGCTCGCCGTCGGCAAAAGCGAAACGGCGTCCGGCCAAGCGCACTTGCTGCGACCGCAGGGAACGCAGATGCATCTCGATCCGCCCATGTGCCTCGTCGTAGAAGGCTACGTGCTCGAAGGCATCGAGGTCGAAATCTGCGCCGTAGTTGCGATTGACATGGGCGAGCAGATTGAGATTGAAGGCGGCGGTTACGCCGGCGGCGTCGTTGTACGCGGCATGCAGGACGGCGGGCGATTTCTTGACGTCCACGCCGATCACCATGCCGCCACCTTCGCCTACCCACTCGCGCACCTGACGCAGGAAGCCCAAGGCCTCGTCGCGGGTGAAGTTGCCGACCGTCGATCCCGGGAAATACACGGCACGCCTGCGGATGGGCAAATCGGGCCGCTGGGGAAAGGCAATGGGCGATGCGAAATCGGCGCAGACGGCGGAGATATGCAGCTCCGGAAACGCCACCTCGAGTTGCTCGCAAGCGGCATGCAGCGCCTCGGCGGCGATATCCACCGGTACGAAGTGCAGCGGCCGCAGCGCCTCCAGCAACAGGCGCGTCTTGCGCCCGGAGCCGCAGCCGAACTCGATCAGCTCGCAGCCCGGCCCGAGAAACGCGCCCATGTCGGCCGCATGACGCGCCATCAACTGCAGTTCGGCCCGGGTCAGGTAGTACTCTGGCAACTCGCAGATGCGCTCGAATAGTACGCACCCCTGCTCGTCATAGAAGTACTTCGGCGGCAGTTCCTTCGGCGTGCGGCCGAGGCCTGCAACGAGCTCACGCAGCGAGGTGTCTTCCCGCGGAAGTAAATCGTGGAAGCGAACGCGGCGGGATGGCGCCGTCATCGCCACCTAGCCGGACACCTGCCGTTGCTGCATCGCCGCGTTCTCGATCCACTTCTTGATCCGGTTGGCGTCGCCGATGCGGGTCAGCTTGCCCCAGGAGTCGAGCAGGACGATGACCATGGGCTTGTTGGCGAGCCAAGCCTGCATCACCAGGCATTTGCCCGATTCGTGGATATAGCCGGTCTTCGATACACCGATGTCCCAATCCGGACTCTTCACCAGGGCGTTCGTGTTGCGGAAAATGCTCGGCCGGCCGGCGATCTCCACGGTGTATTCCGGTGTCGTGGTCATCTCGCGAATCAGCGCGTATCCGGAAGCGGCGGAGACCAGCTTGACAAGATCGCGCGCGCTGGAAACATTGCCGGCATCCAGCCCCGTGGCATCGTTGAAGTGCGTGTCACGCAGCCCCAGCTCCTGCGCCTTGCGGTTCATGGCGGCGATGAAGGCCGCCTCGCCACCCGGGTAGTGGCGCGACAGGGCCGAGGCAGCCCGATTCTCCGAGGACATGAGCGCCAACCGCAGCAGGTCTTCGCGACTGAGTTCCAGGCCGACGCGCAGACGCGAGCGGGTATGGCGCAGGGTGTCCACATCCGCCTCGTCGATGCTCAGCGACTCCGTCAGGCTAAGCTGCGCATCGAGCACGACGATGGCGGTCATGAGCTTGGTGATCGAGGCAATCGCCACCACCGCGTCGGAGTTCTTCTCGAACAGCACCTCGCCCGAGGACTGATCCTGAACGAGCACCGCCTGGGAGCGCAGAAGCAGGTTGTCGGCATCCTGCACATCGTCGTAGCTGACTGCGCGCGGCTTCACCGCCACGCGCTTGGCTTTGGTTACGGCCGATTTCTTGACTGTGACCGGCTTGGCCGCCTTGGTCGTTTTGACGGCCTTGACCGTCTGCTTTTTTTTGCTCGGGGCTGCCGCAGCCTCGCTGACCGGCAGCGCCAGTCCAGCCAGCGCCGCAAGCAGCAACGCCATTCTGACCTTATTCTTCATGGGATCGCCCTCCTTCTGGGCGGTCTAACGTTTTGGGTGCCTATTAGTTTAACGGCGGATGGCAAATACGCAAGAAGAAATAGAGGGATAAAACGGTCTGTTTAAGTAATTTACAAGTTGTTGCCGATGGTGTGAGGCGCCTCGGCCGGCAACGCCTCGTCCGGCACGGGCACGTCTAGAAAGCGGCAGACTTCGTCGCGCCGGGCCATTGTGTCGCGGAAGCCGAGATCGATCAAAGCCTCCGTGTAGGGCTGCTCGAAGAGCAGGTAACTCGCCAGCGCCGAGCCGTTGCGGCTGGTCGCACCGACCCCGCGCAGCAACACCCGCACCGGCCAGGGCAGGCTGCGGACGTGACGGGCAGCGAGGTAGTCGAGCCTCTCGCTCGGGGCGATCACCAGCGTCTCGATCGGTCGCAGGGCGATGCCGAACTGCCGTCGGAACTCCGGTGGCATCGCCCGAAGGGTGTTGTTGATCCGTTGCAACAACTCCAGGTCCATAGAAAGGCTGTCGAGAAAGATGCTCGCCAATGCATGGCCGGCGATCTGCGCCAGGGACGGATAGACGTCGCCGCGTTTGCGCCCGGACTCCTCGGTCATGCGGCCGGCGCCGACGACGAGAATGCGCTCGGCGCCCAAATGGATCGCCGGGCTGATGGGCGCCAGCTGCCGCATCGAGCCGTCGCCGAAATATTCCCGATGCAGCTTGATGGCCGGAAAGATGAAGGGAATGGCGCTGGAGGCGAGCAGATGATCGACGCCGATTCTGACGCGCGCGCCCATGCGCTGGGTCCGGTGCCATGGCTGGATGCCCTCGCCGCCCTGGAAGAAGCTGATGCTCTGTCCGGAGAAGTAGCCCGAAGCGGTGATGCTGATAGCGTAGAGCGCGCCGCTGGCGATGGCATGTTCGATGTTGCCCAGCGGCAGCCGTTCGCTCAGCAGGCCCCGCAGGGGTGCGTTGTCGAGCAGGGAGCGCGGGCTGTTCTTCACCATCCAGCCGAACATGAGTGCCGACAGCCAGCGCGCCCCGGACACGCCGATGCCGGCGGGATCGGCGCGATAGACCTGGCCGGCGTGGAAATTGCGCCACACCTCGAGCAGATCCGTCACCGCAGCGTGAAAGTCCTGCGCCTGCGCGGCAAGGGATGCCGCGTTGATGGCGCCCGCAGAGGTACCGCACAGGATGGGAAACGGATTGGCGCGCGGCGCGGGCAGCAATTCGCGAATCGCCGCCAGCACACCGACCTGGTAGGCGGCGCGGGCGCCGCCACCGGAAAGCACCAGCGCCGTCCTGCCGGGCGCGTTCATCGTCCCCCCGTTTCGATCTCCGTCGAAATAGGTTAGCGCAGCCGGCCGAGCCCCGCCAATCCGTTCCACCGTTTCCCCGCCCTGAACTTATTGCTAGACTTGCAGTCTTTGGAAGAATTGCGTCCTGACGCAAGAAAAGGAAAATCGGATCGTGAGACGGCTCGTTGCCCTGGCCCTGATGCTCCTGCTGCCGCTGCAGGTATGGGCCGGTATCGTCATGCCGTTCTGCAAACATGCCGCGACTGCCAATCAGGAGACACTGTCGCAGCACCACCATGCCGATGCCCACGCCATGCATCGGCACGACGCCGGCGACGACCGGGTGAGCCACGATTCCGGTTCCCTCAACTGCGACAAGTGTGATCTCTGCCACCTGGCCTGTGCCGGCTTTCTGCCCGTGACGCCTGGCCGGGCATTATCGTTGGACGGCGACGCGGCGCCGACGCGCTCCGACCGATCCCTGACATCCGTCATACCTCAGCAGCCACAACGGCCACCCTTGCCGAGCGCCGTCTGATACGGGCGCGCGGCATCCATTAGCAGATTCGCATTTGCTGCTACGCATGTAGCATCCTTGTCGCGTCGTCCGCCTGCGCGGTTCTTTGCAACGAGAGGACGCGATGCGACTGATCATTTCACTGCTATTCGCCCTGGCATCGGGCGTGGCTGGCGCGCAGAGCCTGCGCGAGGCCGTCGATGCTGCCTGGTCGCGCCATCCCCAGGCGCGCCTGCTGGATGGTCGGATCGTGGAGCTGGATGCGAAGCGGCAAGCCGCGCAGGCGTGGTTCGCCGGCCCCGGCGCGCTGACGCTCGGCAACCGCAATGACCGCCTCAACCGCAATCACGGACAGCAGGAATACGAGGCGGAGATTGGCATGCCCCTGTGGCTGCCCGGTCAGCGCAGCGTCCAACAGAGCTTGGCCGAGCGCGAATCCGCAGAGCTGGAAGCGCAGCGCACGGCGCTGCGCCTGGCACTGACGGGCGAGGTGCGTGACGCATGGCATGCACTGAGCCTGGCCCGGGGCGAGACCGCGCTGGCACGCGATCGGCTGGAGACTGCGGCCAGGCTGGAAGCCGACGTGCAGCGGCGTCTGCAAGTCGGTGAAGTGTCGCGCTTCGACGCCAACCTGGCGCGCAGCGAGCAGCTCGGCGCGCAATCGGCGCTGGCCGAAGCGCAGAGCAAGGAGTTGGAGACGGACCTGACGCTGCGCGCCCTCACCGGGCTGGAGATCCGCGGCGACCTGCCCGCCGAGCGGCCGGTCGGCGCACCGGAGCAGGAAGCCCCCGCCATCGCCATGGCCCGATCCAGCGCCGCGGCTGCCGATGCCCGGGTGCGCGCAACGCAAGCGGCGACACGGGAGCACCCGGAGATCTCGCTGCTGGTGCGACGCGAGCGCGCGGATTTCAATGAAACTTACGCGAACAGCATCGGCGTGCGGGTGCGCTTGCCCTTCTCCAGAACGCCGCGGACCCAGGCGCAGATTGCCGCTGCCCAGGCCGAATCGGAGCAGGCGCGTGCCGCGCTGCGCCAAGCGGAGTTGAAGGTGTCGCTGGAGCAGGAGAAGGCCCGACGCGAGGTGGACACCGCCCGCCAGCAGCAGGACCTCGCCGAATCCCGGCGCGCACTGGCCGCCGACAATCTTTCCCTGGCGCTCAAGGCGTATCAGCTCGGTGAGAGCGACCTCAGCACCCTCTTGCGAGCCCAGGCTGCCCATTACGATGCCCACCGCGCCGCAGAGCGGGCACGGCTGGCCCTCATCGCCGCCCAGGGTCGCGTCAACCAAGCCTTTGGAGTACTGCCATGACTACGGCACCGAGACTACTGGCGACGGTCCTTCTCGCAACCGCGGCCCTGATGCCATTGCCCTTACGCGCCCACGAAGGCCACGACCACGACGCCCCGCCGCCCCCAGTAGCGCAGGCGCTGGCGCCGCGGGTCGAGGCGAATACGTCCGAGGTGCAACTGCTCGCGGTACTGCAGGGCGAACGGCTGATCGTCCATCTCGATCGTTACGCCAGCAACGAGCCGATCAACGACGCCAGGCTGGAGGCGGAAAGCGGCACCTTCAAGGCGCTGGCACAGCAGGTCGGCGAAGGCAGCTACGCGCTCCCTGTCGGTCCGCTGGTGCAGCCGGGCAAGCATCCGCTCGTGTTCTCGGTGGAAGCGGGCGAACTCACCGACCTGTTGAGCGCTACCCTGGAGGTGGCCGCGCCCGTCGCCGCCCCGTCCGGTGCGAGCGGATCGTCATGGTCCGCGGGGGCGCTGGCGGCAGCCGGCGGCGTCATCGTACTGCTTGGCGGGGTCCTTCTGCTGCGCCGCCGGCACCCGGGGGAAAAGCGATGAGCCGTCATTCGAGAAGTTTGCTCGCGGCCGCGCTGGCGCTGGCCGCGGCCGCTGCGCTCGGCCACGGTGATGAAGACCACGGCGATGCGGCAAAGGCAGCGAAGCGCACGCCCGGGCAGATCGCGACACAGGAGAAGGCAGCCGCCATCGTCGGCGATGGTGAATCGCCGCAGCGTCTCGCCGACGGCAGCGTGCTCCTGCCCAAACCGACCCAGCGCCGCCTCGCCCTGCGCACGACGCTCGCCGCCATCGCCGAGCACGCCCGCGGCATCGAGCTGAACGGCCGGGTCGTCACCGACCCCAACGCCGGCGGGCGCGTCCAGGCGGCCCAGTCCGGCCGCGTGGAGCCCGGGCCGAAGGGTCTGGCGGTGGTCGGCCAGGATGTCGCCAAGGGTCAGGTGCTGGCCTACGTCCGCCACATCGAGGATCCCATCGAGCGCTCCCGACAGCAGGCGCAGCTGACGGAACTCGCCACCGCGCTGGAACTGGCAAAACGTCGCCATGCGCGCCTGCAGCAACTGGAAGGCAGCGTGCCCCGGCGCGAGATCGAGGCGGCACGCCTGGAAGTGGAAGGTCTCCAGGAACGGCGCGCCGCCATCGGTGCCAGCCTGACCAACCGCGAAACGCTGGTGGCGCCGGCGTCGGGCGTCATCAGCGTCGCCAACGCGCTGACCGGCCAGGTGGTCGAGGCGCGCGAAGTGCTGTTCGAAATCGTCGATCCCAAGCGCCTGATGGTCGAAGCCCTGGCCTATGACCCGGCGCTGGCCAGCGGACTGACCTCCGCAACCGCCGCCGTCGCCGGTCAAGTGCTCAAGCTCGACTTCGTCGGCGGCGGACGCAGCCTGCGCGAGCAGGCGCTGCCGCTCAGCTTCCGCATCGTGCCGCCGCTTCCACCGCTGGTCGTCGGGCAGCCGCTGAAGGTATTCGCCGCGACGCGCGAGTTGCGCAAGGGTGCGGCGCTGCCCGTCGCCGCACTCACCCGGTCGGGCAGCGGCGAGCATCTGGTCTGGATAAGCGAATCGGCGGAGCGCTTCAGCCCGCGCCGGGTGCGTGCCGAACCTCTGGACGCCGAACGGGTCGTGGTGACCGAAGGGCTCAGGGGCGGCGAGCGGGTGGTGGTGCAAGGCGCCGCGGCGCTGTCCCAGGTGCGCTGATCATGTTCGACTGGATCATTCAGCACAGTCTGAAGCAGCGCCTGCTGGTGCTCGTCGGCGCGCTTCTGCTTATCGCCTACGGTGCGGCCAACCTGCGCCGGTTGCCGGTGGACGTCTTCCCCGATCTCAACAAGCCCGCCGTGACGCTCATGACCGAGGCCGGCGGCATGGCCCCGGAGGAGGTCGAGCAGCTCGTCACCTTCCCCGTCGAGTCGGCCATGAACGGCATGCCCGGCGTGACGCGGGTGCGCTCGGTCTCCGGCATCGGGCTGTCGATCGTCTTCGTCGAGTTCGACTGGGGCTCGGACATCTATCTCAACCGCCAGCAGGTCGCCGAGCGGCTGGCGCTGGTGCGCGAGCAGTTGCCCGAAGGCATCACGCCACAGATGGGGCCGATCAGTTCCATCATGGGCGAGATCATGCTCATCGCCCTGCCCGCCGATCCCGCCCGGGTCAGTCCCATGCAGGTGCGCGAGTATGCCGACTGGGTGGTACGGCCGCGGCTGCTGACGGTGCCGGGCGTGGCGCAGGTGATTCCGATCGGCGGCGAAGTCAAGCAGTATCGCGTCGAGCCGAACGTGGCGCAGATGCGCGCGCTCGAACTGAGCCTGGAGGGCATCGAGGCGGCGCTGCGCGGCTTCGCCGCCAACACAAGCGGCGGCTTCCTCGAGCGCGGCGCGGCCGAGTTCCTGATCCGCAACATCGGCCGCACGTCGCGGCTGGAGGACCTGCAGAACCTGGCGCTCACAGCCAGAAACGGCCAGCCCATCCTGCTGCGGCAGGTGGCCGACGTGCGTTTCGCTGCCGGCGTCAAGCGTGGCGACGCCAGCTTCAACGCCAGGCCTGCCGTGATCGTCTCCGTGCAGAAACAGCCTGGCACGGACACGGTCAGGCTGACCCGCGCCATCGAGTCCGCCCTCGATGACATCGGCAAGGCGATGCCGGCGGGGCTGGCCAGACCGGAAATTCTGTTCAAGCAAGCCGCCTTCATCGAGGCCTCCATCGCCAACGTGGAGGAAGCACTGCGCGACGGCGCCATCCTGGTGACCGTCGTCCTGTTCCTGTTCCTGCTCAATTTCCGCACCACCTTCATCTCGCTGACCGCCATTCCGGTGTCGATTCTCGTCACCATCGTGGTGTTCCGCTACTTCGGTCTGTCGATCAACACCATGACGCTGGGCGGCCTGGCGATCGCCATCGGCGAACTGGTGGACGATGCCGTGGTCGGCGTCGAGAACGTCCTCCGGCGGCTGAAACAGAATCACGCCGGCACACAGCCCCGGCCCGTGCTTTCGGTCATCGCCGACGCGACACTGGAAGTGCGCTCGGCCATCGTCTATGCCACGCTCATCATTGTGCTGGTCTTCGTGCCCCTGTTCGCACTGCCGGGCATGGAGGGCCGGCTGTTCGCACCGCTCGGCGTCGCCTACATCGTTTCCATTCTCGCCAGCATGGTGGTCTCGGTGACTCTCACGCCGGTGCTCGCCTATTACCTGCTGCCGCGCATGAAACGGCTGGGCCACGGCGACAGTCCGCTGGTGACGAAGCTCAAGGCCTGGGACACGAAGGTGCTGCATTGGTCGTTCGATCATGCCGGCGTGGTGCTCGGCGCGGCGTTGATTGCCATCGCGCTGGCGGCGGCGGCGGTGCCCTTCTTCGCGCGCTCGTTCCTGCCCCCCTTCAACGAGGGCACGCTGACCATCAACGCCCTGCTCAATCCCGGCGCTTCCCTGAGTGAGTCCAACCGCGTCGGCGAGCTCGCCGAAAAGGTGATCCTCGAAGTGCCCGAGGTGGTGAAAGTCGGCCGGCGCACCGGGCGCGCCGAGTTGGACGAGCATGCCGAGGGGGTACATTACTCGGAGCTGGACGTCGATCTCAAGGCCTCGGCGCGGCCGCGCGAGGTGGTGCTGCAGGACCTGCGCACCCGTCTCGCAGCGCTGCCCGCTTCGATCTCCATCGGCCAGCCGATCTCTCACCGCCTGGACCATCTGCTCTCCGGTGTGCGCGCCCAGATTGCGCTCAAGATCTTTGGCGACGATCTCGACACCCTGCGCGCTTTGGCCGCCGATCTGCGCGAACGCCTGTCGGACATCGACGGGCTCACCGACCTGGCGGTCGAGAAGCAGGTGCTGATCCCGCAGCTCAAGATCGAGCTGGATCATGCCGCGACGGCGCGTTACGGGGTCTCGCCGGCGGTGGTGCTCAAGTCGCTGCAGACCATGGTGGACGGCGAGCGCGTGGCGCAGATCATCGAAGGCAACCGCCGCTTCGACCTGCTGGTGCGGCTACCCGATTCGGAGCGCGGCATCCAGAAGCTGGGCGCGCTGCTGATCGAAACCCCCGCCGGTCGCGTACCGCTGTCGCTGCTCGCCAGACTGGAGGAGGGCGACGGGCCGAACCAGGTGAGCCGGGACAACGGCCGACGCCGCATCGTCATCTCCGGCAACAGCAACGGGCGCGATCTGGCCGCCATCGTCGCCGATATCCGCGCCGCGGTCGCGGCCAAGCCACTGCCGGAAGGCTATTTCACTTCCCTCGAGGGACAGTTCCAGGCCCAGGAGGAAGCCCAGGCCCTGATCACCTGGCTGTCGCTGATCTCGCTGACGCTGATCTTCCTGGTGCTCTATGCCCGCTACCGTTCGACGGTGCTGGCACTGATGATCATGGGCAACATTCCCCTGGCATTGGTGGGCAGCGTCGTCGCGCTGTGGCTCTCCGGTCAGCCCCTGTCGGTGGCGGCGCTGGTGGGCTTCGTCACGCTCGCCGGCATCAGCACGCGCAACGGCATCCTCAAAATCAGCCACTACATCAACCTGTGCGCCTTCGAGGGCGAGGCATTCGGCAAACCGATGATCGTGCGCGGTTCGCTGGAGCGTCTGACGCCGGTGCTGATGACCGCGCTGGTGGCCGCCTTCGCTCTGGTGCCGCTGCTGCTGGCGGCGGACGCGCCGGGCAAGGAGATTCTGCATCCGGTGGCGGTGGTGATCTTCGGCGGACTGGTCAGCTCGACCCTGCTCGACACCGTCGTTACGCCGGTCATGTTCCACCGTTGGGGGCGTAAGCCGCTGGAACGCCTGCTCGCCCAACGAACCGACGAAGCCTATTGATCAGTCTATCGACCATAAAAGGAGTGCAACGATGAAAGCCCTGATACCCCTCTTTGCCGCCCTGGTTCTGGCCAGCGCGCCGGCGCTCGCCCATGACGATGCCTACCTGGACACGGTGAAGGCACCCAACGGCGGCCAACTGCGCATGGCCGGCGCTTACCACCTGGAACTGGTCGTTGCCGGCGACGCCAAGGAAGCAAGGGACAATCCGGTGCTGGTCTATGTCACCGACCATGCCGACAAAAAAATCCCGTCCGCCGGCACCAAAGGAACGGCGACCGTGCTCGCCGGCAAACAGAAGACCACCGTCGCTCTCGCGCCCGACGGCGACAACCGCCTCAAGGGCACCGGCAAATACCTCTCGGACCCCGCCATGAAGGTGGTCGTAGCCGTGACCTTCGCCGATGGCAAGACGGAGCAGGCGCGCTTCGAGCCGCTGGCGAAAAAGGCGGCCGACAGTCATGCCGGCCACAACCACTGACCGCTCGGCGCGCTTCAGCGTATGAGGAAGCTGCAAGAAAACATGAACCACAGAGGCACAGAGACACAGAGATAGCACAGAGTTCTTCTCTGTGTGATCCTTTGTGCCGTCTCTATGGTGAGCAGATTTTGTATCCCAGGAGCAAAGCACATGCGTTTCATGAAAACAGCCCTCGCCACGACGGCGCTGTTCGCCGCCACCGCCGGCCTCGCCGCGCCGCCGGTCACCGTCTACAAAAGCCCGACCTGCGGTTGCTGCGGCGCGTGGATCAGGTACCTCGAGCGCAACGGCTTCCAGGTCAAGGCGCAGGACGTGCACCCCGAGGAACTGGACCGGATCAAGCGCCGCCTGCAGGTGCCCGAGCGCCACGGGAGCTGCCACACGGCGGTGGTCGACGGCTACGTGGTGGAAGGCCACGTGCCGGTGAGCGCCATCCGCAAGCTGCTCGCCGAGCGGCCGAAGGTCGTCGGCGTGTCGGTGCCTTCGATGCCGCCGGGATCGCCCGGCATGGAAGGACCGAATCCGCAGCCCTTCACCGCCTTCGCCTTCGACGCCCAGGGACGCACCACCGTGCTGGAGAGCTATCGCCCGCCCTACCGGTGGTGAGCGTCGCAGCCACGGAAGGCGACCGGTGGACCGCCGCCGTTTTCTTACCGCCTCGGTCGCCCTGAGCAGCGCCGCGCTGGGCGGCTGCGGCATCGGACTCGGCTTCGAGGACGGGCTGTGGCACCCCTGCGGCAACGAGCCGTTGCCCGAGCACCTGGCACGCCACGAGCTGGTGCAGCAGGCATGGGATGGGCTCGACCCGGCCCGGGTCTGGGACATGCACGTGCATCTGGCGGGCAATGGCGACAGCGGTTCGGGTGCGTCGATCAATCCGGCCATGCTCACGGCATGGCGCCCGTTCGAGTTCGCGCACACGGCACTGTTCTTCAATGGGGCATGCGTGCCGGCCGGGCTCCGGCGCGTGGACGAAGCCTACGTCGAGCGGCTGGTGTTCCTCCACGGCGGGCTGCCGCCGGCCACGCGGCTCATGCTCATGGCGCTCGATCAGCACCACAATGCCCAGGGCCGGCCGGTGCCGGCGCGCACCGTCATCCACGTGCCGAACGCCCATGCGGCGCGGATCGCGCAGCGCCACCCCCGACACTTCGAGTGGATCGCCTCGGTGCACCCGTGGCGCGAGGACTGCGTGCAGGCGTTGGCGAGCGCCGCCGCCCAGAGAGCGCGGGCGGTGAAGTGGGTGCCCTCGGCCATGAATATCGACCCCGCCTCGCCGCGTTGCGACCGCTACTACGAAACCCTGGCGCGGCTCGGTCTGCCGCTGATCAGCCATGGCGGTGCCGAGCATCCCCTGCTCGCAGCCGATGACGAGCTGAACAACCCGCTGCGGCTGCGCCGCGCCCTGGACCACGGCGTGCGCGTGGTGGTCGCCCACTGCGCGACCCAGGGCGAGAACCGGGATCTCGATCGCGGCCCGGACGGTCCGCCGGTGGAAAGCTTTCGCTTGTTCGCGCGCCTGATGGACGAGCCGCGCTACGAGGGGCGCCTGTTCGGCGACATCGCCGCCATCACCCAGACCAACCGGCCCGTCGCCTTCCTGCGCGAGCTGCTCGGCCGCAGCGACTGGCATGCCCGCCTGCTGAACGGCTCCGACTACCCCCTGCCGGGCATCGTGCCGCTGGTGTCCATGCGGCATCTCACGGATCGGGGCTTCATCGGCGCCGGCCAAGCCGCCGTGCTGAAAGAGGTCCGCCGGTACAGCCCGCTGCTATTCGATTTCGTGCTCAAGCGCCACTTGCGTGCGGACGGGAGCGGCTTTCCGCCATCGGTATTCGAAACGCGCGGGTTCTTCGAGCCGTCGCCGCCGACACGAAGGATCGAATTCTGACAAGACTGTAATGGGAATGTGGGAATCGGGTAAGCGGCGCGGGCGACACCGCTGAGCACGAGGGCCGTCCTGCCTCGCACGCCCACGATCCACCCCGTCTTCGCCTTGTCTGATCTCGATCGGAATAGCGGAACGCAGGAACGCGGGCGCGCCAATGTGTCGGTACCCGTTCCTGTCGCGTTGGCTTGCGCCTGCAGCAGCGGCCGGCCCCGTCACGACTTCGGGCGCCAGCGACTGCACCGCCGGCTCGACGCCGATCTCGTGCGGCTGTACGGCGTGCTCGCCGAGCGCGGCCTGTCCGAGGTACGCCACATTGCGCGCGACCTGCGGCGACCCGCGGCTCAGCGATCTATTTCTGAACGCGGCCGGCCTGCCCGCTCGGCGGCCCTGCCGGAGGAAGGGCCGATGGTGTGACAGCAGGCGCCTCGGCGTAGATCGCATGCGCCGGTCCCACGTCCGTGATCCCGAGCATTGCCAATACCTCGGCGATGAACGACTTATGCGCCGCCGGCGCCTTGTCGTACCAATTGCGCAGATACTGCTCCAGGTTGTTCCTGGCATCGTTCGGATCGAGATTCAGGTAATGCAGGGCGTCCCAGTTCTCCGGACTCTGTTCGAACAGGGGCAGCAGGAGATTGGCAACGACTTCGTTCTTCTCCCGCAGGTAGGGGTCGTTTCTCAGCCTGTCCTCGTTGTCCGAAAGCCATTTGGCCAGCGGCGCGTCGGCCGGAAGCTGCCGATGCCCCTCGGCGACGAGTTGATCGGCGAACTTGCGCAGCGCCGGCGCCAGTCTCGCCCAGCGCGGATCGCCAGCCGACGACTCCCATGTCGCGGCCAAGCTTCTCAAAGTGTAGAGCGAAGCCGCTTCGCACAGGGTTTCCTCGAACCACTGGTTGTACTTGACCGTATCCGCGCCCACGTTTTCTTCGTAGTTGGACATGATGTGGCACAACTCGTGGGCGAACTCGTAGGCAAGCTGCGACCAGCGCTGATCCCGGGCATGCAACTGGACCTGGTACTCGCCGTTGACGCCCTTGTCATAGAGCGCGATCGGATTGCCGTGGGTGTGGGTGACGACGATCGGGGCGGCGAGCTTTGCCGGGATGCGCGTCAGCAGTTCGTCGGCCACCGAGTAGAGCACGGATTCGATGTCCTCCTTGCAGGCGCTGCCCCAACCGCCGCCCTCGACGCGGATCGACAGCCCCATTTTCTTGCTGTTGATCTTGCCCGCCTTCCTGGCAGGCTCTGCCGATGCGCTCTGCGAGAACAGCAGCGAGCAGACGATGGATGCGATGACGAAAGGAAGTCTCATGGACCACCCAAGGAGCCTAACAGGCTGTCTAAGAAGTAGCGTGCAGGCCCGGTCGTACGGCTCCAGCGAACGAAAATTCCAGGCACCGCCCGCGTGCACGGCACTTCGGCGAGCAAGAACGCCGTAGTCCGGCCCCGAAGTGGTCTTTCAACAAGCTGGCAACGCGAACCCACGGCACGCTCGCTCAGAATAACACCGGCGCCGTCGCGTGGCGATATGATCGGGACAGCTGACGAGGCCCGCCGGGCGGCATCCGGCGCCAAAAAACCGCGCCTGCCGACCTTCATGCCGTAGCGCAGCGACTGACGAAGCGTTCGAACTCGGCCACCGGCATGGGCCGGCCGAAGCGATAGCCTTGGCCGTGCTGGCAGCCGTTTTCCAGCAGGAATGCGGCCTGAGCGTCCGTCTCGACACCCTCGGCCACCAAGTCCAGGTTTAAGGCAGCGGCCATGGCAATAAAGGCCTTCACCAGTTCGCTCTCTCGCTCGCTGCGCCCAATGCCTTGGACGAAGCTCTTGTCTATCTTCAGGCAATCGACACGGAAGCGTGCCAAGTAGTTGAGCGCCGAATAGCCCGTGCCGAAGTCGTCCAGCGCGACGCGCACACCCAGCGTCCGCAGCGTATCGAGCACCTGCCGCACCAGCGTCGAATCCTCCAGCAGCGCGCTTTCGGTGATCTCGACGGACAGCCAGCGGGGATCGCAGCCGGTCTGCGCCAGCACCGAGTCCACCAGCGCAGGCAGGTCGTCCGCGACGAACTGTCGCGTCGAAACATTAACGGCAATCCGCAGGGGAACGTCGCGGCCGCGGTTCCACCGAACGGCAGCCTGGGCTGCCGTGCGCAGCACCCAGTGGCCGATGGGCACGATCATACCGGTTTCCTCGGCCAGGGCGATGAAAGCGTCGGGAGTCAGCAGTCCCATGCTCGGATGACGCCAACGCAGCAGGGCTTCGGCGCCCACCACCACGTCCTGCCTGCCGAGGCACACCTGGGGCTGGTAGTGCAGTTCCAGCCCGGTGCCGTGGCAGGCGTCGTGCATCGAGGCTTCGAGCAGCAGCCGGCGTTCCACGGCATCGCTCAGCTCGCGCCGGTAATACTCGCTGCGCCCACGGCCACTGCGCTTGGCGTGATACATGGCGCTGTCGGCATGGGCAAGCAACTCCTCCAAGCCCTCCCCGTCCGCCGGAAACACGGCCACGCCGATGCTGGCCGTGACATGCACCTCGCGCTGTGCCAAGCGAAATGGCTGCACGAGAGCCCGATGCAGCTTGGCCGCGATGCCACCAAGCACCTCGGCATCCGCGATGTCCGGGGCCACGATGACGAACTCGTCGCCGCCTAGGCGCACCAGCAGATCATTCGCGCGCATACAAGCGGTGAGCCGCTGGGCGATTTCGCACAGGAGGGTATCGCCGGCGCTGTGCCCCATGCCATCGTTGATCGCCTTGAAGTGGTCCAGGTCCAGCACCATGATGCCGACTTGGTCGGTGCGCCGGCTCGCCGTCGCGAACATCGCCGATGCGCGCTCGGACAGCGCCTGCCGATTCGCGAGGCGCGTCAGCGGATCGGTACGCACCAGCGATTCGATGAACTCGAGCTGTTCGATCTGCTCCGTGATGTCGCGCCCGATGCCGAGCACGCTGCACACCGCACCGCTTTCGTCGCGCTCGGGCACGATCCGGATCTGATGTACAAACGTGCCCTGGTCGCCCGGACCGGGAAAGCGCAGCTCGACCATCGTTGGTTGCCCTTCGCACGCCACGCGTCGCACGGCACGATGGACAGCATCGAAGCGCCCATCCTGGAACGACTCCGGCACCGTGCGGCCGAGCATCTGCTCCGGCGCTAGGCTGAGCACGCGGGCCATCGCCGGGTTCATGTAACGTACGCGCCCATCGGTGTCCCAGCGCATGATGTTGTCGCCTGCGTTCTCCGCCAAGGTGCGGAATTCGCGCTCCTTGGCGGCCAGCGCGCGATTCGCGCGCACCTGCTGCGTCACTTCGCGGCCCACGGCCAGCGCACCGCACACGGCACCGAGGTCATCGCGTTCGGCGATGAATTCGACGTTGTAGGCGCGCAGCTCACCACTCGGGTGGATGGACTGCAGGTCCACCGAGCCGCTGCGGCCCGTGGCCAGCGTGTCGGCAAGCTGGCGTAGATAGTCCTCGCGGCCGACCATGCCAGGCGGCATCGCCTCGAGCGCCCGGCGTCCAAGAACATTCGCGACCGGCACGCCGGATCTCTCGGTGATCGTGGAATTGCAGTAGACCACTCTCATATCGAGGTCGTAGCGCACGATCACGTCCGGGGAGTTCTCGGCCAGGGTGCGGAACTCGCGCTCCTTCTCGGCCAGCGCCTGGCGCACGCGCACCTGCTCAGTCACGTCGCGACCGACCGCGACCGCACCGCACACGGCACCGTGCGCGTCGCGCTCGGCGGCGAAGACGATACTATGCACGCGGATTTCTCCGCTCGGATGCGGTACCAGCAGTTCGGCCGTGCCGGGTTCGCCGGTGGCGAGCGTGCGCATCAGCTGTGCTTCATAGGCCGGCGCGCCGACCATGCCTGGCGGCGCAGCCTCTGTCGGCGTGCGGCCGACGATGTGACTGGCCGTGACCGTGACCCTCTGCTCGATCTCGCGGTTGCAGTACACAGCCCGCCCATCCAGACCATAGCGGATGATGTTGTCGGGCGAGTTCTCGGCCAAAGTGCGGAAGTCGGTCTCGCGCTGGCGCAGTTCGCTCTCAATGCGGCGCTGATCGGTGACATCGCGTGCGCGTGCCAGCACGCGCACGACCTTGCCCGACGTGTCGCGGTCGGCCACCACGTCGAGCAAATAGGCGCGGGGGGCACCGTCCCCGCGGCGCCAGCTGAATTCGGCGCGGGACGCCGTGCCGTCTTGCAGCGTCGCGGCCAAGCGGGCTTGGAAGGGCGGCGCGTCGGCCCCGAACAAGCCGGCCTGCACGACCGAGCCACCGAGCAGTTCGGCCGCCGGTCGACCAACGGCCCGCTCGACGCTGCAACTCACGAGCACCAGCGCCAGCCGGGCATCGACCGCCAGAACCAGGTCATCCGAATGGTCCAGCAACATGCGCAAAAGCGACGCCTGGTAGCCAGCCTCGCCTTGCCCGGACACGACGTCGCCTGCCATCCCTCCCCCGTGGGGCCAAATATCGACTGCGCGAGCACGGACACGTCCTTCCTCGCTGGCCGATCGTCAGTGACAAATCTATGCCGGCCCTCTAATTCGATTATGCACCAAGATGATGCATCGCTCTAGGTCGCACGTGGTAGCGCGTCAAAGCCGACGGGGCATGCGGGTGCCACGGCACTGTCGCCGACTGTGGGAGCACCGCCCTTCGAGGCGACATTGCGGCGGACAGAAGCCCGGAACATCGGTGTGCTCCGCTTGGCAATCGTCTCGGCGGGAGGCGTGTCCGCGCAAAACGCCGCGCGCGGCGCTATCCGCGTCGCTGTTCCTGTCCTGCCTCGACCACCGTCAGCGCCGTCATGTTGACAATCCGGCGCACCGTCGCGGTCGGCGTCAGGATATGTACCGGCTTGGTACTGCCGAGCAGGATCGGTCCCACGGTCAGGCCCTCGCCGGAGGCGGTCTTGAGCAGGTTGAAGGCGATGTTGGCCGCATCCAGATTGGGGAAAATGAGCAGATTGGCGTCGCCGTCCAGGCGCGAGTTGGGAAACACCTTGCGACGCAGCATGCCGTCCAGCGCCACGTCGCCGTGCATCTCCCCTTCCACCTCCAGGTCTGGCCGCTTCTCGTGCAGGGTGGCAAGCGCCGTGCGCATCTTTAGCGCCGTCGGCGTGTCTTCATTCCCAAAGCTGGAGTGCGACAGCAGGGCGATCTTCGGCGTCATGCCGAAACGGCGCATTTCCTCTGCGGCCAGTTCGGTCATCTCCACCACCTGCTCGACGTCGGGTTCGTAGTTCACATAGGTGTCGCACAACCCGACCGTCCGCCCCGGCAGGTTGAGCAGGTTAAGGGTATAGAAGGAGCGCACGCCGGGCCGCATGCCCAGAACGTCGCGGATGAAGCGCAGATGCGCGCGATGCTGGCCGAAAGTGCCGCACAGCACGCCGTCGGCCTGACCCAGGCGAAGCATGAGCACGGCAATCAAGGTCGTGCGGCGGCGCGCCTCGAGCTTGGCGTATTCCAGTGTCACGCCCTTGCGCTGGGTCAGCTCGTAGTAGGTGCTCCACAGTGCCTTGTAGCGCGGGTCCGATTCCGTGTTGATGACATCGAAATGTTGCCCCTGGCGGACGCGTAGTCCATAGCGCTCGATGCGCATGGCCATGACATCGGGCCGGCCGACCAGGATCGGGCGCGCGATACCCTCGTCGACCACGGTCTGCACGGCGCGCAGGATACGTTCGTCCTCGCCCTCGGCGTAGATGATGCGCTTGGGCTGACTCTTGGCCGCCGCGAACACCGGCTTCATCAGCATGCCGGTCTGGTAGATGAAGCTGGAGAGCTGGTGGCTGTAGGCATCCCAGTCCGAAATCGGCCGCGTGGCCACGCCGGAGTCCACCGCAGCCTTGGCCACCGCCGGGGCGATTTTGACGATCAGGCGCGAATCGAAAGGCTTTGGGATGAGGTACTCGGGGCCGAAGCTCGCCATCTGCTCGCCATAGGCGGCGCGGATCTCCATCGTGTCCTCCGCCTGCGCCAGCTCGGCGATAGCGCGCACCGATGCCAGCTTCATTTCCTCCGTGATGGTTGTGGCGCCAACATCGAGCGCGCCGCGGAAGATGAAGGGAAAGCAGAGGACGTTGTTTACTTGGTTCGGATAGTCGGAGCGGCCCGTGGCTATGATCGCATCGTCGCGCACCGCCCTCACCTCCTCGGGCATGATCTCGGGCACGGGATTGGCCAGCGCCAGGATGAGCGGCTGGGGCGCCATGCGCCTGACCATTTCCTGCTTGAGCACGCCGCCGGCGGACAGGCCGAGAAATACATCGGCACCTTCGATCACATCGCCCAGAGTGCGCGCCTTGCTGTCCTTGGCATAGCGCTCCTTGATCGGATCCATCTCCTCGACGCGGCCCTTGTAGACGAGGCCCTTGATGTCGGTGACCCAGATGTTCTCGACTGGCAGGCCGAGCAGCACCAGCAGATCGAGACAGGCGAGCGCCGCGGCGCCGGCGCCAGATGCGACGAGCTTGACCTTGCGGATATCCTTGTTCACCACCTTGAGGCCGTTGAGCACCGCGGCGCCGACAACGATGGCCGTGCCGTGCTGGTCGTCGTGGAAGACCGGAATCCTCATCCGCTCGCGCAGCTTCTTCTCGATGTAGAAGCACTCCGGCGCCTTGATGTCCTCCAGATTGATGCCGCCGAAAGTGGGCTCGAGGCTGGCGATGATGTCCACCAATCTGTCCGGATCGCGCTCGGCGACCTCGATATCGAAGACGTCGATGTTGGCGAACTTTTTGAACAGCACGCCCTTGCCTTCCATCACCGGCTTAGCCGCGAGCGGTCCGATGGGCCCCAGCCCGAGCACGGCCGTGCCGTTGGTAACGACACCGATGAGATTGCTGCGGGCAGTCAGATTGCCCGCCTCGGCGGGATTGGCGACGATCTCCTCGCAGGCCACCGCCACCCCAGGCGAGTAGGCAAGCGAGAGATCCTGCTGGTTGGTCAGGGCCTTGGTCGGCGTGACGGAGATCTTTCCCGGCTTCGGATAGCGGTGGTATTCGAGAGCGGCAGTGCGTGCGGTATCGGTCATGGCGAAACCTCTCGTCTGGGGGCAGTTTCTTGTCGGCGCGATGCTAGCCGAGGCAAGGCCGGCCGCAAAGTGTGGGAATCCGAAACATCCCAAGCCGGCGAATCAGGCGTACCGGTCCGACTGGGCACCGAAAAAGGGCTGGCGAGCGAAGCGTTCGAAGACCGCGAAATCGACGGGCCGACTGATGAAATAGCCTTGAGCGTGGTCGCAATTGCAGCGGCGCAGCAGCGCCATATGCTCGCTGGACTCGACGCCCTCTGCGACGGCCTGGAGCTTCAGCATGTGCGCCATCTGGGTGATCATGTGGACGATGGCTTCGTCCTCTTCGTTCGAATCCGAACCGGCGATAAAAGAGCGGTCGATCTTCAGCTTGTCCACATTGAAGCGACTGAGATAGGAAAGACTCGAATACCCGGTCCCGAAGTCGTCGATGGCGATGGAACATCCCTGGCTCTTGAGTTCCCGGATCACCTCGCGCACGGTGCTGGTGTCCTGAATCAGCGTGGACTCGGTAAGCTCGACCTCGATGAAGGCCGGCGAAATACCGGCGTCGCCCGTGCAACGGGCGACCAGCGCCGGGAGGTCAGAGCGGTAGATCTGAATGCCGGAGACATTGACAGCGATGCTGACCGGCAGGCCGCCATCGGCCCACAGGCGCGCCTGGCGGCATGCCTCCTGCATGACCCACTCGCCGATCGGCAGGATCAGGCCGGTTTCTTCGGCGACGGGAACGAAATCGGCCGGGCGCACCAATGCACCGTCGGATCTGACCCACCGTAGCAGTGCCTCGGCGCCACGCACTTCCATCGGCCCGAGTGCGAGCTGGGGCTGATAATGCAGGCGGAATTCCGAGCGCGCGAGAGCATTGTGAAGATCGCTCACCAGTGTATGACGGAACATGGCCGCATCGTTCATTTCCTGGCGGAAGAAGGTGTACCCGCCGTGACCGCGCCCCTTGGAGTCGTACATCGCGATGTCTGCCTTCTGCAGCAGGGTGTCGAAATCGTGGCCATCCACCGGCGCCATGGCGATGCCGATGGAAACGGACGAGTTGATGGCGTGCCCGCCGATTTCGAACGGCTCCGCCATGGCGGCAATGATTTTGCTCGCCGCCGCGGCCGCGGCCACCGGCGTGTCGATCTCGCTCAACAGCACGATGAATTCGTCGCCGCCCTGGCGGCTGATGGTGTCGATCTCGCGCAGACACGCCTTGAGCCGCTTCACCGCCGCCACCAGCAGTTCGTCGCCGACCCGATGACCGAGGGAGTCATTGACGCGCTTGAACTCGTCCAGGTCGAGGAACATGAACGCCAGCGAGCGCGAGGTGCGCCGCGTCCGCTCCATGGCCTGGCCGAAGCGGTCACGCAGCAACAAACGGTTGGGCAGGGCGGTCAGGACATCGTGATGTGCCAGGTAGTGGATCTTTTCCTCCGCCGCCTTGCGCTCGGAGATGTCCTGGAACGAACCGATGAAGTTGAGGATCTCGCCCTTCTGATTGCGCACGGTTGAGACCGACAACCATTTCGGGTAGATGTCGCCGCTCTTGCGACGATCGAAAACCTCACCGCTCCAGGCGCCTGTGCGCAGCAGTGTGTCCCACATCTCGGCGTAGAAGGCCGGCGCATGACGCCCAGACTTAAACATGCTCGGGTTGCGCCCGATCACTTCGCTCTTGTCGTAGCCGGTGATCGTGCAAAACGCATGATTGACATCGACGATGTTGCCCTGGCGGTCGGTAATCATCAGGGCCTCGGAGGTGTTCTCGAAAACAGTGCGCGCAAGGCGAAGCTGATCTTCCTGGGCGCGGCGTTCGGTGATGTCGGCGTAGACCCAGATCGAGCCGCCCTGGGGATTTGCCTGGTCGACCGGGCGGCCCGTACGATGACACCAGACCGGGCTGCCATCGCGCCGGCGGAATTCATATTCCCGGTCGCTGTAGCCGGTCTGCAGCAAATCGTCATAGGCGACCTGGCCGTCCGCAGCCCACTCCTCGGCCGTCGGGTAAAGGAGCGCCGTGCTGCGCCCGACGAGCTGATCGGGGGTATCCCAGCCGAATATCGCCGCCATGCGGGCGTTGCAGGTGACGAAAATCCGGTTGCGGATGTGGGCGATGCCTACATGGGCGTTGTCGAACGTGGCGCGCAATTCGTCCAGCAGTTCCTGGATGCGCGCTTCCTGGTGTTTGCGAACGGTGATGTCGGTGAGCGTTACAAGGGTTCCGCCCTCCGGCATGGCAGCGTGGCGAACGCTGAACGTGCGCCCGTCCGGCAAGGTACACTCGATGGGCTGGCCAGGCTCCGGCAACTCCGGAACTGGCGCGAGGATACCCGGCAGGGCTGTGCGTGCAACGCCCTTGACCAGCTCGTGGGCGGACAGGCCAAGCATGCCGGCCAGCCTGTCGTTCCACACCAGCAACCGGCCCTCGCCGTCAAAGACGATGACACCCTGCGCGAGATTGTCGAGGGTGGTCTGGAGCAGCAGCGCCTGCGCAGCCAGTTCCTTCTCGCGGCGTAGATTCTCCTGCAGCTTGATTTCGCTGATGTCAGCATAGGTTCCGACCACCCCGCCGTCAGTCGTCGGCCGTTCCGAGATGCGGACCCAAAAGCCCGCGCGGACCATCACTTCAGCGCGGCCGGGACGGCCCAGTCGCGCCTGCTCATGCAGAGTCCGCCAGAGCTGCTGCACGTCTGGACTGTCCGCGTGGCCGACGAGCGCAGCGACGATGGCAGAAAAAGACTGACCTTCGCTGATCACCGCAGCCGAACCGTTCCCGGCCCACACGGTGGCGAATTCGGGATTGGCGACGATGAGGCAGTCCTTGTCGTCAAAAAAAGCGAAGCCGTCGGAGCTGGCACCAACGGCTTCGTAAAGCCGCACGCGCGCTGCCTCGGCGGCACGCTTTTCCTGGGCCAGGGCAGCATTGCTGCGTTGCAGGGCGAGCATGGCTTCGTCGAGGCGCTGGGTACGTTCGCGCACCTGCTCGCCGAGCAGCACCGTCGCCTGGAAGAAGCTGTAGTCCGAACCCTGCGTGTCCATGCCGAGTTCGACCCGATCCATGAGCACGCGAATGATCTTGTCCTTGCGTGCAAGCTCGGCGGCGATGTCCTTCGGTGCCGCCGCATCTTGGCCATTGGTCGGTCGCTCGAGCATCAGCGGCCCTTGCCGATGGCGTTCTCGGCGCGGCGACCGAAGGCGACGGCTGTGAACGTCTGGTTCACATGCACGCCCATGTGCAGTTCGCCGAAGGTAGAGAAGCCGACAACCTTGTGCCGGCACAATGCTTTCGACATAACCCCGATTTGGTCGCTCTGACGGAATTCCAGATTGCGCAGGATGCAGTCGCAGGCGAGAACGGCCTGCGGCTCGCCGATTTCCTTGGTCACGGCGTCGAGGCATTGCTCCAGATTCGACAGGGCGTCCAGGCCCCGGGCCCGCGACAGGACAATGCCTTCGTCGATGGCGCAGTAGAAGCTGAGGCTATGGTCGGGATTGACCTTCTGGATCGAGCGCACATACTCCTGGCCGCCGATGCGCACGACCACGGGATGCGCCGCAAAGGCCATGGGGCTGAGGCGGTCGACGGGAATGCCGACGATGCGCGCGTATTCGATGGCCGCCGGAAAGCCGTTGATCTCGGTGACGATACGCTCCTGGGGGCGCGCGCCGGTGACCACCATGCGTCCCTCGGTGCGCTCGAAATGCTGGGTCTTGATGACGCGAAACGCAAGGCCGGTACTGATGATCGCCACGACGGCCGCGTTGTCGAATGCGGTGTCGTCGTGAAACACTCGGGTACGCTGGAAGCGCAGGGAATCGCCGGCGGAACCGCCGATCAGGGGGATGTCGCCGAGTATGAGCTGGAGCGCCCGGCCCACGGGCTCCTCGCGCAGCGACAGCCCGTCGATGAGAGCAACGGCCAGGGACTTGTCGAAGCCGCGCGCTTCGCGCTGCAAGGTCGAATTCTGAAGCGCTTCCTGAATGCGGCGCTGGCACTCGCCCATGTCGAAGCCGGCGAGATCGGTGATGACCGCGGTGACGGCCGAGAAATCGTCCGCCGAGAATCCGACGGCGACGATGGAATCGTTCTGGTAACCGGCCAAGCCGATCTCGCCCGCGGTAGTGCAGCCAACGAGCGCCGTCGGGGCGGGAAAGGCACGGCGCATCCGGGTGACAAGTTCGTTTCCGTCATGGACATCGGCGGCGAATACCATGACTAAGGCATAGTCGTGCCCGGCCAGTTGGCGCGCCAGATCCGTCACTGCAGCCTCCGTCTGCCGTGCAAACGAGGAGCCGATACGAATCGAGTCCATGGCTGATGCCTTCTCCGTCCTCTGTGTCAAGATTTTTTTGCTTTTTTGTTTTTATATGCCTCATTCTATGCCACTTTCGAAAGAATTTCGTTCGCAGGTGCGAGAGGCGCGCTCCCGCCGAGGTTACGTCGCCGGGGCCGTCTGTGGCATAATCTGAGCGCTGTTACCAGGGCAACGCGCCGTGATCCCGCGCGTCGCTCGGAGCGCTACACAGACCCTGTACGCGCGCCATCGGCGAAGAGGTGCCACGCATCCAGGCATCCAACCGACCAATCAGGCAATCTCCCCGACAGCGTTTATTGGGTCTTGCAGATGATCACCGCAAACCAGTGCAATCCATACCCCATCCCCGACGGCAGAGTGCGCCGGGCTCCACGCAGCCCGGATAGCCAACAGAGTTCCGATGTTGTAGTTTGCAAGGGCATGCCCGAACGCGTTTTTTCGATCAGTGTGAACCCGGTCGCCACGCATCGCCGGCCTTGAGCTTCGAGGCAGGCCGGCGTTGCCGCGCGCCTTTTTGCTGGAGAGATTGACATGAGTAAGACAGGACCGACGAGGAACGAGAAGCTGCTTGCCTGGGTGGAAGCGATGGCTGAGATGTGCAAGCCGGAGACGGTCCACTGGTGCGACGGCACGCAGGAAGAATACGACCGCCTGTGCGAGCAGATGGTGCAGGCAGGCACCTTCATACGCCTCAATCCGCAGAAGCGTCCGAACAGCTATCTTGCCCGTTCCCACCCTTCGGACGTGGCGCGGGTCGAGGAACGCACTTACATCTGCGCGGCGAAGGAAGAGGACGCAGGCCCGACCAACAACTGGGCGCCACCGGAGCAGATGCGCACGACGCTGCACGGGCTGTTCGAAGGCTGCATGCGCGGACGCACCATGTACGTCATCCCCTTCAGCATGGGCCCGTTAGGTTCGCCCATCGCCCAGATCGGCGTGCAGATCACCGACAGCCCGTACGTCGTGGTCAATATGAAAATCATGACACGCATGGGCCGTAAGGTGCTCGACGTGCTGGGAGACGGGTTTTTCATCCCCTGCATGCACTCCGTCGGCGCGCCGCTGGCCGCCGGCCAGGCCGACGTTCCCTGGCCGTGCGAAGGCGATATCAGCCGCAAGTACATCGTCCATTTCCCCGAAACGCGGGAGATCTGGTCCTACGGCTCCGGCTATGGTGGCAATGCCCTGCTGGGCAAGAAATGTCTGGCGCTGCGCATCGCTTCGGTGATGGCCCGCGACGAGGGCTGGCTCGCCGAGCATATGCTCATCCTCGGCCTGCAGTCCCCCGAGGGCGAGAAGACCTATGTGGCGGCGGCCTTCCCCAGCGCCTGCGGCAAGACCAATCTGGCCATGATCGTGCCGCCGGAGGGCTTCAACGGCTGGAAGGCGCTGACCGTGGGTGACGACATCGCCTGGATCAAGCCGGGACCCGACGGCACGCTGCGCGCCATCAATCCCGAGGCCGGCTTTTTCGGCGTCGCGCCCGGCACATCCTACAGCTCCAACCCCATGGCCATGGACTCCGTCAAGGCCAACTGCATCTTCACCAACGTCGCCCTGACCGATGACGGCGATATCTGGTGGGAGGGCATGGGTCCGGCGCCCAAGCACGCCATCGACTGGCAGGGCAAGGACTGGACCCCCGACGCGGGTCGGCCGGCGGCGCACCCGAATGCGCGCTTCACCGCGCCGGCTTCGCAGTGCCCGACCATTGATCCGGCGTGGGAGGATCCGGCCGGCGTGCCGATCTCGGCCTTCATCTTCGGCGGGCGCCTGTCCAAGACCTTCCCGCTGGTATTTCAGTCCTTCGACTGGAACCACGGCGTATTCATGGCGGCAACGATGGGCTCCGAGGCAACGGCGGCGGCCATCGGCCAGGCGGCGATCCGCCGCGATCCGTTCGCCATGCTGCCCTTCGCCGGCTACAACATGGCCGAATACTGGAACCACTGGCTGGGCATGGGCGAGAAGCCGGGACTCAAGCTGCCCAAGATCTTCCGCGTCAATTGGTTCCGCAAGGATGAGAAAGGCAGCTTCATCTGGCCGGGATACGGGCAGAACATGCGCGTGGTGAAGTGGATCGTGGATCGGGTGAACAACCGGGTCGATGCCGTGCGCAGCCCCTTTGGCCAGATGCCGCGCTACGAGGACATCACCTGGACTGGACTGCATTTCACCAAGGACATGTATCAGGAGATCATGAACGTCAGCCGCGCCGGCGCGGTAAGTGAAGCGAACGAAGTGAAGGACTACTTCGCCAAGTTCGGCCATCACCTGCCCCAGGACCTGGAGAACCAGCGCCAGGCGCTGGCGCAACGCGCAGAGAAGGCGCCGGAGGTCTGGAACATCGCTGCGGCCTGAGGACGTACATCCTCGTTTATTGGAAACCGGCCTTCGGGCCGGTTTTCTTTTCCGAAGTCTCCCACGTCCAGCCGTCGTCGCGCCCGCCCATACGCCGCGAGGATTCCCAGCGCGGGAAACACGGTAATATCGGCGCTGCGAAATCCGCGCCACGCAACCATCGCGCCCACTCGACTTGCACCGCCCATGAACGCCCCGCGCCCGACGCCGCGTCAGCTCGCGGCACGCATGGCCGACATCGCGCCCTTTCATGTCATGGAGCTGATGCGCTGCGCCCACGAGTTGGAGGCGGCCGGAAGCTCCATCATCCACATGGAAGTTGGTGAGCCGGATTTCCCGACACCACAGCCCGTGATCGAGGCAGCAATGCGCTTCCTGGCAGGTGGCCATGTGCATTACACCGCCGCGCTCGGCCTGCCGCAACTGCGCGAGGCCATCGCAGCCTTCTATGCCGAGCGCTATGGCGTCGGCCTCGATCCGGCGCGGGTCATCGTCACCGCTGGCGCGTCGGCGGCGCTGCTGTTGGCGCTGGCGGTGGTCGTGAATCCGGGCGACGAGATTCTGCTGACCGATCCGGGCTATCCGTGCAATCGCCACTTCGTGCGCCTGCTGGAGGGAATGCCACGGGCACTGGCGGTGGGACCGGAGACCGACTACCAGCCGACCGCGGAGCAGATCGGGAAGGCGTGGTCGTCGCGCACCAAGGGCCTGCTGGTCGCCTCTCCGGCCAATCCGACCGGCACGATGCTTGCCGACGACACGCTGGCGGCGCTCGCGCGCACGGTCGCCGAGCGGCAGGGCGTGATGATCGTCGACGAGATCTACCACGGCCTGACCTACGGCATGGACGCCAAGACGGTTCTTGGCCTGACCGACGACGCCTTCGTGGTGAACAGCTTTTCGAAGTATTTCAACATGACGGGCTGGCGCCTGGGCTGGCTGATCGCGCCGGCGGAGTATGTGCGCGATATCGAAAAGCTGGCGCAGAATCTGTACATCTCACCGTCGGCACCGGCCCAGCACGCGGCGTTGGCGGCATTCGCCCCGGAGACGATCGCGTTGCTCGAGCAGCGCCGCGCCGAGTTCCAGGCCCGACGTGACTTTCTGATGCCGGCGCTAACGCGGCTCGGCTTCAGGATTCCGGCGCCGCCGCGCGGCGCGTTCTACCTGTATGCCGATGTCTCGGAACTAGCCAAGGACAGCTACGCGCTGGCGCTGCGACTGATCGAGGAGGCAGGCGTGGCGGTTACGCCCGGTCTGGACTTCGGTGACAACGCCCCGGCACGCCATATGCGCTTTGCCTACACGACGGCCCGGGAGAAACTAGCCGAAGGCGTGACGCGGATCGCCCGTTTTCTCGGGCCATCTTGATGGCGGCGCAGCTTAGCGTCGCGCGTCGGCGACGATGATCTTGCCCTTGCCGGCGAACTGAGCCAGGCGCTGTCTTTCCGCCAATACCTTGGCGGCATACTGGGCGTCGGCATCGTTGGGGGCGCCAGCATATTGCTGCAGCCCCGCTTCCATGCCGCCGGCGCGCTCGATCGATTCCTTCAGGATCTGGGCGCCGATGTGAATATTGGCTTGTGGGTCGAGCAGGGACTCGTCCCTGCCGCGCTGTTCCAGCTTGTCCTGGTGGAAACGCGGAATCACCTGCATCAGCCCCTGGGCACCGCGAGGGCTTTCGGCGAGCGGATTGAAGCCCGACTCGATCGCCATCACGGCGACGATGAGCAGCGGATCGAGGCCCACCTGCCGGCCCGCAGCGTGGGCGACGCCGATGAATGGTTCGATGGCCGAGGCGGCAACCCGGTACTTGCGCGCCGCGTAGTCGGCGATGCCGCGCAACTCAGGTGCTGGCGCCGCGGCGGCAACGCTGTCCGCTTCCGCGTCGGCGGCGCGCACTGCCGCCGGCGCCGATTCCCCGAACCAATGCTTGAGATCGGGCGCATGGAAGCCGCCGCTCTGGTACAGCGCCACGGCGAAGACCGTCGTCATGATGCCGGCGACGAGCAGACCTCCATGTGCGAAATGAATCACAAAGGTTACTGTGCTCTTCAGCAGCTTAATGATGGGACTCATGCAGGGCATGCGTTCTCCTTTCCTCGTTTCACCGGATGACGCCCCGGCAATTCCGACGACCGCGCGCGAAGGCAATGCCTGTCACGAGCAGAAAACGGGGAGTGCGAGCGGGTACTCACTGCCGTAGGCCACCGCGGAGTGGCTGCAGGCGGGACGTCTGGTTGGAACGTAGTCAAAGACCGGCAACATGCATCGCCTCGGAACATGGCGGGGCTTTCAGCGCGGGACGTTTCGTTACGACGGTATCCCGCGTGCCATCGGAAATGACGATGTTGCGGTGCAGCAGACCAAATTATGCCGATGCCGCCTGGAGCTGTCAACCCGAAGCGCCAACCACTTGACGCGGCGGACAGGTTGATCGACAGACACCGGCGCTTGTCCGCTATTGTGCGCACGATGCCTCCGCCGCGGCGATGGCGATCATCGCCTCTCGAAACCGGCGGTGCCTGCGCGCCAGGACGAAGTAGCGCGCCTCGTCGCCACCCTTGGCCCGCATCAACGCCACGCAGGCGCGCCGCTCCCGCACCGACCACTCGGACAGGCGCGGCACCAGCGCCAGCAACAACGAGAGCGACCCGAAAGCCTGTCGCTCCCCGCCTGACCAGCCCGACATGTCCCGGACACCGAGCGAGGAGGTCACATAACGCAGTGCAACTTCGCCGGCAGCGGCGCGGTCGCCGCCATGTTCGTGTGCAATCCGCCGGGAGACGGCGAGACTGAGATCGGCGGGATCGCAGTCCGCGATTTCCGCATCGCCGGCTGCTGCCAGCCGCAGCTCGATGTTCGAGCGCGTCAGCCGGCGCATCACTGAAAGCGGCGAACGATAGAATCGCTCGGCGCTGATGCGCACGAACTCGGCCTCGGCGAGTTGCGCCTGGGTTGGCTCGATAGGGCGGAACCCAAGGCGATAGTAAAACCAGAAGGCGCCGGACATCAGTCCCTCGCGGTTACCGGCGCCGAACTGGTAGGGCTCGACCACGAAGCGCACCGGCTCGAAGCGCTGGCGATAGGCACGCAACACCTGGCAGAAGCAGAATGCCGACTCGCCGCCACGGAAAGGCGCGAACATGTTGACGCCGATCTTGCAGGTATCGAGAAACGGCCAGCCGCCGCCGTATCCCACCGGTATGGTGTTTTTGAACAGCATGAAGCCGACGTGGGAGTCGATAGCAAAGCGGCGCTCCGGGCGCATGTAGTAGAGGGCGATGCCCAGGCCGCGGCCGAGCTGGAAGTATTCGACGCATGATGGCGATCCGTAGGTAAGGGGCTCCGTTTCACGCCCGAGCATGATCAGCATGGCGCGCGCGCAGGCAAGCAGTCCGCTCCGCTGCGGCACTGACAGACGACGCGGTGGCGGCAGTGGTTCGGCGATGAGCGCCGGCGGGTCGACGTCTCGCAGCAGCCCGTCGCCATGGAAATGGGTGTCGGCCAGCGGGCCTCGGGCAAAGGTGCGCGACAGAGGCGTATCCCTGGGTTCGACCCGGATGAACGCGTGCAGCGTCTCGAACAGCTGATCGCGTATCGCCTCAGAGCATGGAAGCTGTTGCATCTGTGCCACTAGCCAGCCCAGTGCCGAACCACCGCGCGGGCCACGTGCGCGCATCAGGAACTCCTCCGGCGCCAAGCGCTCCGGTGCGAGAAGTTCGAACTCCATGCCGGGCACGCCCAGGCGCAGCACGTTCTGCGGCAATTCGCCACCTTCGCCGAAACACTGTATGTCGGCGTGGTCCGGGTATCGCTGCGCGAGCCAGCGAGCTATCTCGAAGCTGAATCCGAAGGACACCTCGGACCACGCAATGCCGGTGCCGCACAAACGCCTGCGCTCGCGCGCACTGCCCCGTTCGGCAATTGTCCGAGCGGCCAGGGCAACACGCGCCAGCTCGCGTTCGGCGGCCGACAGCAGCCGGGCATGCTCGGGATATGCCAGCAGAAACAGCAGGCAGTCGTGGTACTCGACCAGGCAGCGCGGATGGTCGAGAGCACGCGCCGCGCAACGATCGAGCAGCCTGGACTTGCGCGCAGTCCATCTGCCACCGTAGCGCGCGCCTGCTACACGCAACTGTCCGATCAAGTTGAGGTCGAGAGACTGCGCAGATGCCACGGGCGGGGTCCGGACCGGCAACGCTCCGGCGAAGCGGCGCAGCGGCCACGACCGGCGCACAACGGCGCCGTCAAGACATCGGGATAGATGAAACGGGCGGGCAATCTGCGCGGGGCAGGCTTGCGCCCGCCCGCTCATCTGAAAACACCGGTTAGGAAGGACGCGAACCGGTCGGGAACGGCCATGCCGCCGCCGGGTTGAGCGAAGACTTCAAGCCGGGGGTTGCTGCGGTCGAGGGCGCTGCCGGGGCAGGGGCGGAGGGCGCCGCAGGGGCCGCGGCCTTCGCCGCCGGCTTCTTGGCGGTCGCTTTCTTCGCAGCCGGCTTCTTCGCCGTCGCTTTCTTCGCTGCCGGTTTTGCAGCTTTCTTCGCAGCCGGCTTCTTCGCCGTGGCCTTCTTGGCCGCAGGCTTCTTCGCCGTCGCTTTCTTCGCTGCCGGTTTTGCAGCTTTCTTCGCAGCCG
>DAITBA010000003.1:0-158832 GCA_036824005.1 Rhodocyclaceae bacterium | reverse complement strand
TCTTCGCCGTGGCCTTCTTGGCCGCAGGCTTCTTCGCCGTCGCTTTCTTCGCTGCGGGCTTCGCTGCAGCCTTCTTCGCCGCGGGCTTCTTCGTGCCCGGATTCGCGGCTTTCTTCGCAACCGGCTTCTTCGCCGTTGCCTTCTTCGCCGCCGGCTTCTTGGCCGTAGCTTTCTTTGCAGCAGGTTTCTTCGCCGCGGGTTTCTTCGCAGCTTTCTTGGTTTCAGCCATTGCTTACCTCCTTCACAAAATAACAGGAATGAACACAAACAACTGCAACCCGTCTCAACAAGCACGGATTATTCAAGCGCCGGACTCGCGTTCGACGCATTGAATTCTTCACGTCTCATCTCACCCCCTTCCGACGCACCGACGCCTCGGAAGGGGCAGGCTGCAAGGCGTGTCGCCCTGCTCCAAGCGAATTCAGTAAGCGGCTATCCGCGGCGCCCTCGCGCCTCGCGGCAGCACCAGAACCTATGAACCTGGAATTGCGATTCGCACCTATGCCCTGCCGTTGGTTGCGGCGCGAATGGTTTCATTCCTGTTATAGGCTCTCAATCCCAACTTAGCGCGCCTCCCGTCTGATACTCGATGACGCGCGTTTCGAAGAAGTTGCGCTCCTTCTTCAAGTCGATCATTTCGCTCATCCACGGAAAAGGGTTTTCCGCCCCGTGGAACAACACTTCCAAGCCGATCTGCTGGCAGCGCCGGTTGGCGATGTAGCGCAGATACTCCTTGAACATGGCTGCATTCAGCCCGAGCACACCTCTGGGCATGGTGTCCTCGGCGTAGCGATACTCCAGTTCCACGGCGGTGCGCACCAGACCCATCAGCTCGTTGCGGAACGCCGCCGTCCACAGATGCGGGTTCTCCATCTTGATCTGGTTGATGACGTCGATGCCGAAATTGCAATGCATCGACTCGTCGCGCAGGATGTACTGATACTGCTCGGCCGCGCCCGTCATCTTGTTCTGCCGTCCGAGGGCAAGGATCTGCACGAAGCCGACGTAGAAGAAAAGCCCCTCCATCAGGCACGCGAACACAATCAGGCTCTTGAGCAGTTTTTGGTCGTTCTCGGGCGAGCCGGTCTTGAAAGACGGGTCCGTGAGCGTGTCGATGAAAGGGATGAGAAACTCGTCCTTGTCGCGGATGCTGGGAATCTCGTGGTAGGCGTTGAAGATCTCGCCCTCGTCCAGGCCCAGGCTCTCGACGATGTACTGGTAGGCGTGGGTGTGAATGGCCTCCTCGAAAGCCTGGCGTAACAGGTACTGCCGACACTCGGGGGCAGTGATCTGCCGGTACGTGCCGAGCACGATGTTGTTGGCAGCCAGGCTGTCAGCGGTGACGAAGAAACCGAGGTTGCGCTTGATCAGCCGGCGCTCGTCCGCGGTCAGGCCGGTCGGGCTCTTCCACAGTTCGATGTCGCGCTGCATGTTGATCTCCTGCGGCATCCAATGGTTGGCGCAGGCAGCGAGATACTTTTCCCAAGCCCATTTGTACTTGAAGGGAACAAGCTGATTGACGTCGGTCTGGCCGTTGATAATGCGCTTGTCCTCGGCGCGCACGCGGCGCAGTCCGGCGCCCTCGCCGGTGGGCGCACGCTCGACGCGGGGCACGGACGGCGCAACGGGCATGAACGCCGGCACGGCGCTGCGCAATCCCATCCCCACTCGATCGTCCTCAAAGCTCAGCACGCGGGCTTCCTCCTTTCCATTGTTGGGTGCTTATTGACATGCCTCGCAGTCCGGGTTGTCGATGGCGCAGTACCTCGGTTCAGCGCCGTCACCGGCGCCCACGCCGGCTGACGGGACGGCGTTCAGCGCGCCGGCCTTGCCGGTGGATTTCTCGGCATGGCTTGCCGCCAGAGTGCGCAGGTAATAGGTCGTCTTCAGGCCACGCTGCCAGGCGAGCTTGTAAGTGTCGTCGAGCTTCTTGCCCGAAGCCCCGGCCATGTAGATGTTCAGCGACTGGGCCTGGTCGATCCACTTTTGGCGCCGCGCCGCCGCTTCGACCAGCCACTTGGGCTCGATCTCGAAGGCCGTGGCGTAAAGCTGCCGGATTTCGACCGGCACGCGGTCGATGCGCGCCAGCGAGCCGTCGAAGTACTTGAGGTCGGCGACCATGACCTCGTCCCAGAGCCCGAGACTCTTCAGCTCGCGCACCAAGTGTTCATTGACGACAGTGAACTCGCCAGACAGGTTCGACTTGACGAACAAGTTCTGATAGGTCGGCTCGATGCTCGCGTCGACCCCTATGATGTTGGAAATGGTCGCGGTCGGCGCGATTGCCAGGCAGTTCGAGTTGCGCATGCCGTGCTGCCGGATGCGCCGGCGCAGTGCCTCCCAGTCCATCGTGGCCGAGCGGTCGACGTCCACATAGCCGCCGCGCTGGTCCGCCAGCAGATCGAGGCTGTCCTGCGGCAGGATGCCGCGGTCCCACAGGCTGCCCTTAAAGCTGGAGTAGCACCCGCGCTCCTCGGCCAGATCCGTGGATGCCCAGTAGGCGTAGTAGGCCAGCGCCTCCATGGAGCGATCGGCAAAGTCCACTGCCGCATCGCTGGCGTAGGGAATGCGCAGCTCGTGCAGGCAATCCTGAAAACCCATCAGCCCCAAGCCGACAGGGCGATGGCGCAGGTTGGCGGCACGGGCCTTGCCCACCGCGTAGTAGTTGATGTCGATCACGTTGTCGAGCATGCGCATGGCGGCGGACACCGTGCGTTGCAGCTTGGCGTGGTCGAGCGCGCCATCGCGGATGTGGGCGGCAAGATTGACCGAGCCCAGATTGCACACGGCGATCTCCGCATCCGAGGTGTTCAGTGTGATCTCCGTGCACAGGTTGGAGCTGTGCACCGTACCCGCGTGCTGTTGGGGCGAGCGGACGTTGCAGGCGTCCTTGAAGGTGATCCACGGATGCCCGGTCTCGAACAGCATCGTCAGCATCTTGCGCCAGAGCTGCACGGCGGGCATCTTCTTGTACAGCTTGATGTCGCCGCGGGCTGCTTTCTCCTCGTAGCCGCGGTAGGCATCCTCGAACGCCTTGCCGTACTTGTCGTGCAGATCCGGGCAGTCGGCCGGTGAGAACAGCGTCCATTCGCCGTTCTCCATCACCCGCTTCATGAACAGGTCGGGAATCCAGTTGGCCGTGTTCATGTCGTGGGTACGCCGGCGATCGTCGCCGGTGTTCTTGCGCAGCTCCAGAAACTCCTCGGCATCCAGGTGCCAGCACTCCAGATAGGCGCACACCGCCCCCTTGCGCTTGCCGCCCTGGTTCACGGCGACGGCCGTGTCATTGACCACCTTGAGAAAGGGCACCACACCCTGGGAGCGGCCGTTGGTGCCTTTGATGTGGCTGCCCAGCGCGCGCACCGCCGTCCAGTCGTTACCCAAGCCGCCGGCATACTTGGCAAGCAGCGCGTTTTCCTTGATCGCCTCGAAGATGCTGTCGAGGTCGTCGGAAACCGTCGTCAGATAGCAGCTCGACAACTGCGAGCGCAGAGTGCCGGAGTTGAACAGCGTCGGCGTCGAACTCATAAAGTCGAAGCTCGACAACACGTGGTAGAACTCGATGGCGCGCGCCTCGCGGTCGATTTCGTTGAGGGCGAGGCCCATGGCCACGCGCATGAAGAACGCCTGGGGCAGTTCGATGCGGCGCTCGTTCGTCCCCGATTTGATCTGGAGGAAGTAGCGATCGTAAAGGGTCTGCAGTCCGAGATAGTTGAATCGCAGGTCGCGTCCCGCCTCGAGCGCCTGCCCCAGCCGGGCAAGGTCGAACTGGGCCAGCCTGGGATCCAGCAGCTCGTTCTCGATGCCGAGCCGGATGAAGCGCGGAAAGTACTCGGCATAGCGCTCCGCCATGTCGGCCTGCGGCACTTCCTCGCCCAGGATTTCGTGACGCATGACATGCAGCAGAAGCCGGGCGGTCACATAACTGTAGGCCGGATCCTTCTCGATCAGCGCCCGCGCCGACAGGATGGCCGACTTGCGCAATTCCTGCATGGGCACGCCGTCGTACAGGTTCTTGAGCGTCGCCTCGACGATCAGCGCAGGCCGAACCGCCTCACCCAAGCCGACGCACGCGGCGTCGACCAGCGCCACCAGCGCGCCACGGTCCAGCGGCCGGCGCATGCCCGCCTCCACCACATGCAGCACCGGCTCCGCCGCCACCACCGCCTGTTCGCGCGCCTTGCGCGCCCGCTCCTCGGCACGCTTTTCCCGGTACAGAACGTAGGCGCGCGCCACATCGTGCTCGCCCGAGCGCATCAACGCCAGCTCGACCTGATCCTGTACGTCTTCAATATGGAAGGTGCCGCCCGCCGGCTGCCTGCGGATGAGCGCAGCGACCACCGCATCGGACAACTGCGCGACGAGATCGCGGATGCGCGCCGACGCCGCCCCCTGATTGCCGCTCACGGCCAGGAAGGCCTTGGTCATGGCAATGGATATCTTGGCGGGCTCGAATGCGACGACGGCGCCGTTGCGCCGAATGAGCTTGAACTCAGAAAAGTGCGGGGAGCTGCTGGAAAGACTGTCGGGGGGCGAATCGGGAGAAAGGGAATTTGTGGAAACGGTATCGCTCGCAATGTGCATGTATGTCTCGCTCTTTTGTTGTCTTGTTTTTCTGGTTCGACCTAGAACTTTCGCCTCTCGTTACTCCCGCCTGTCGTCCAGAAATGCCCCCGTTTTATGCATCCCGGTGCCACATACTATATCTAGTACCACCGGCTACTACTGCGACTAATTCTAGTACCCCAAATTTTAAGTTGCAAGAGTTTTTTGACTTTCGGCGAAAAGTTCGCTATCACGCGCACGCGATTCTTGCGTGCGTGCGCTCAGGCAACGCGACGCTCGCGCGTCGTCCGTTGTTCGTGCCGGCATGGAATCGCGCGCAGAGTTGAGCGATGGCAGCTCGCACAATTCGATCTGCGCAAAGCCGGCCTGCGCCCCGGCCGGACCTGCGCCGTCACGACAATGCAAGCATGCGGCGCAGCAGCGCCCAATCGAAGTGCGGCCCGGGATCGGTCTTGCGGCCAGGCGCGATGTCGCTGTGGCCGACGACATCGGCGATCGGGTAGCGACCGCCGAGCAGCGCGACGAGCTTCGCCAGAACGGGATACTGGCGTGCATCGAAGGGTAATGTGTCACACCCTTCGAGCTCTATGCCGACGGAAAAATCATTGCAGCGCTCCGCTCCGTTCCAGCAGGACGCACCGGCATGCCAGGCCCGGTCGTCGCAGGCGACGAACTGGACGATCATGCCGTTGCGGCGAATGAGGAAGTGGGCGGACACGCGCAGGGTGTGGATGTCCCGGTAACAGGGGTGCTCGTCGGGATCGAGGGAATTCGCGAACAGCCGAAGGACGGCGTCGCCACCGAACTCGCCCGGCGGCAGGCTGATGGCATGGACGACCACGAGCCGCACCGGCATGCTCGCCGGGCGCTGGTCGCAGTTCGGCGAGGGCATGTGGCGCACCCCCGTCAGCCAGCCCCGTGCGTCGAAGCGGGCGCCCGCCAGCGGCGCCCTCACCGCCCGCCGGGCACGCTTCACTCGTTCAGACCCAGGCGCTCCATGCGATAACGCAGGGAGCGGAAGGTGACACCGAGCAGCCTGGCGGCCGCCGTGCGGTTGAAGCGTGTTCTTTGCAGCGCCTCGAGGATGGCTTGCCGTTCGATGCGGTCGAGATAATCCTGAAGGGAGCCACCTTCCTGGAGCTTCGCCTCCGCTGCCGTCTGCGTCGGCGCGAGCTGCAGATCGTCGGTATCGATGACGCTGCCGCTCGTCAACGCCATGGCGCGCTCCAGCGTGTTCTCCAGCTCACGCACGTTGCCCGGGAAGGGATAATCCGAAAGTACGCGTAGCGCCTCGGCCGTCAGCCGCGGTGCGGCGACACCGGCCTCCGCTGCCAGCCGCCCCAGGATCTTCTCCGCCAGCAGCGGAATGTCCTCGCGACAATCGCGCAGGGCAGGCATCTTCAGCTCGATGACGTTGAGCCGATAGAACAGGTCTTGGCGAAACTTGCCGGCCTCCACCAGCGCTTTCAGATTCTGGTGCGTGGCGCTGACAATGCGCACGTCCACCGGGTCTTCGCTGGTGTCGCCGATCTTGCGCACGCGCCGCTCCTGGATCGCCCGCAGCAGCTTCACCTGCATGGACAGTGGCAGGTCGGCCACTTCGTCGAGGAACAGCGTGCCGCCGCTGGCGGCCTGGAAGAATCCGTCGCGGTCGCTGTCCGCGCCGGTGAAGGCGCCCTTCTTGTAACCGAAGAACTCGCTTTCCATGAGGTTCTCCGGGATGGCTCCGCAGTTCACCGGCACGAATGACTGGCTCGCGCGCGGGCTGTGCTCGTGGATCAACCGCGCCGCGCGCTCCTTGCCGCTGCCTGATTCGCCGGAGATATAAACCGGCGCCTGGCTGCGCGCCAACTTGTCGATCATCTCGCGCACCTGCTGGATCGCCGCCGACTCGCCGAGAAGGGTATAGGCATCCGGCTCGCGCGCCGCACCGGCCGGTTGCTGCGGCAGGTTCAGGGCCGACTTCACCAGCGCGCGCAGATTGTCCAGGGAAACCGGCTTGGACAGGTAATCGAAGGCGCCGGCCTTGAGGGCGGCGACGGCGTTCTCCATGCTGCCGTAGGCGGTGATGACGGCCACGGGCAGGTCCCGGCAATGCTCGCCGATGTAGCGCACCAGCATCAGCCCATCGCCATCGGGCAGGCGCATGTCCGTCAGGCACAGCTGGTAGTGCCGCTGTTCCAGCATCTGCCGCGCTTCGGCCACCGAACCGACGCAATCGGCCGCCAACCCCATACGCACGAGCGTCAGGTCGAGCAGCTCGCGTATGTCGGCTTCATCATCCACCACCAGTACCTGCGCCGCTGGTGGACGGCTTCTGCGGTCGACTCTACCCATGCGTGACTATCCGTTGGTGCGCCGGCCGGTGAGGCAAAAGTGCGCGCCGGGCGCATTGTCCAGAACTTCCAGCGTCGCACCGCTGGCTTCGCACAATTCGCGCGCAATATACAATCCGAGCCCGGTGCCTTTGCCGTCCGTGGTGAAGAACGGCTCGAAGATCTGCGTCCGCTGCTCCGCCGCAATCCCCGGCCCATCGTCAATAATATGCAATTCGACGCGGTTTGCGGAAGGTTGCCCGGCGCGGCCCACCACCGCCTGAAGACGCACCGCGCCGGGATAGCTGCTGCAGTAGCGCAGCGCATTGCGCAGCAGATTCCAGAGCACCTGGTTGAGGTGCGCACGGTCGAAGAGCAGCGTCACGTCCTCCGCTACGTCCAGCGAAAACGTCTCGCGCGAAGCCTTTTCGTGCATGCAGAACTCCTCGAGAAAAGCATCGAGGAACAGGGCAACCGAGATCGCCTCCTCCTCGACCCGGTCGCGTCGTCCCAGGTCAAGCACGTCGCGCACCATCCTTTCCAGGCGCCGGGCGTTGTCGTTGATGATGCGCGTCAGCCGCGCCTGCATGTCGGCGCGCTTTTCTTCCCGCAGCAGTTCGGCAGCGTGGCTGATGGCCGACAACGGATTGCGGATCTCGTGGGCGATGTTGCCGGTCAGCCGCCCCAGCGCGGCGAGCTTCAGCTGCTGGGCACGGCTCTGGGCGCGATCGAGGTCTTCAAGATAGATCAGCAGATCGCCGTCCTCGCCGGCGGGAACAAAACGCGCCTGGAGCGACTTGCCGCTACCCGGCGCCAGGATGACGCAAGCGCTGGCCTCCCCGGCGCCATCGAGCCGGGCGAATCGCTGCGCCAGGGCCATCGAATAGGCGGACACATGGGAGGCCGCCGGCGCTACGACGCCGAGCAGCACTTCGGCCTGGGGATTGTGCTGGCGGACTTGGCCCGCGGCATCCACTACCAAGACGCCGTCATGCATGTCGTGAATGACCTGCTGGTTGATGCGCATCTGAATCGCCAGATCGACGCCACGCTGGCGGGCCAGCTCGGCGTGGGCAATGATGCGGCTGGCGAGCAGCCGTGCGCTGATGGCGGTGGCAAAAAAGCCGATGCAGACTATCCCGACCTGGACGAACTCCTCCGGCTCAGCCGCCAGACGAATGGAACGGTAGCTCTGTTCCAGCAGCAGCGCGATCGTGGCCACCGCGGCGTAAAAGAGCGTCGAGCGCCCCTGGCCGACGAGCGCGGCCCCAGCCAGCACGACAAGCAACATGAGCGAGATGCCGCTCTTGTGCCCGCCGCTGGCATGCATCAGCAAGGTCAGCGCCAGGATGTCGACGCCCACCTGCGCGCCGAGGATGAATCCGAATCGGACACCGACGCGGCGGCTGGCAACGAGGAAGAACAGCGCCGCCAGCCAGTAAACAATACAGACCCCGAGAAACAGCCGCAGCGACTGGGCGCCGAAAGTCAGCCCACCTTCGAATACGGTGGCAACGAAGAAGAAAACGCTGGCGACGGCAAAGCGATATAGATTGAAATAGTGCAGGGATCGCCACAAGGACTCGGCCGTGTCCGGACCCGGCTCGGGCAAGCCGGCTGGCCAGGAGACGGAGCGGGCGGCTGGCGCCGCCACCGGCTCAGCCCGCCAGCCGGCGGTGCTCTTCGCAGCAGTAGTGTTTTCCACCGCTAGTGACGCTGTCGCTCTCGGGCAAATGAACGCCGCACTTGGCGCAGGTAACCATATGCTCCACCGCCTTGTCGTTCGGCGGCGGTTGCGCGCCACCTTTGATCGAACGCTTGAACCCCTTGTACAGGGCGAAAATGACGAAGCCCAGAAGAATGAGGAGAATCAGGCGAAGCAGCACGTTGTGCGCGGTCTCCGTTCGTGGCATCGGCCGCCGCAAACATGCGACGGGCGTATTCGACGCCAAGAGTATAACCCCAGAAGCAGCAAGTTCACTGCAACGAACGCCCCGGGCAACGTCCAACTGCAGGGACCACAGGTCCAGTCATCGGTGAGCGTGATTGCAAACAGGGCCCAGGCGGCGGGGTTCGTCATTCCGGGGTTGCCCGTCAGGGCGGAACCCGGGATCCAGGGAGATTTTCCGGCATGTGTTCTGGAATCCGCGGCGCCCTGCGCTTACGCGCAATGACATGCTGAAGATCATGACCAATTAGGTCCGTGAATACCTGTGAAGTGTGCTGACGACCGCGGCCCCGGACCCGCCGCCGTCAGATCACCCGCACTTCGAACGCCGCGCCACGCTCGTCCACGAGATGCACGGCACAGGCGATGCAGGGATCGAAGCTGTGGATGGTGCGCAATACTTCGATCGGCTGCTGCGGATCGTGCAGGGCGTGCCCGGCAAGCGCCGCCTCGTAGGCGCCCGGCTTGCCGTCCGGGTCGCGCGGGCCGGCGTTCCAGGTGCTCGGCACCACCGCCTGGTAGTTGGCGACCTTCGCCTCCTCGATGACGATCCAGTGGGCCAGCGCCCCGCGGGGGGCTTCCATGAAGCCAACACCGCGGCAGCTCCGCGGCCAGGTCGCGGGCTCCCACAGGGCATCGTTGAACGTGCGCAGATCGCCACCCTTGATATTGGCGATGAGCTGGTCGTACCAGCCCTGCATGGCGTCGGCGATGATCTTCGTTTCCAGCGTGCGCGCCGCCGTCCGCCCCAGGGTGGAGTAAAGCGCCGTCAACGGCAGGTCCAATGTTCGCAGCGTCGACGTCACGAGCTCTTTCGTCTGCGCATGGCCGGTGGCGTAGAGCATGAGCACGCGGGCCAAAGGTCCCACCTCCATGGCATAGCCCTTCCAGCGTGGCGATTTGAGCCACGAGTAAGCCTGCTCCACGGGCAACTGCTGGAAGGGCGGCTTGGGACCGGTGTAGTTGAGCTTCGTTTCGCCACGGTAGGGATGCAGCCCCCGGTCCTTGCCATCGGCATAGTCGTACCAGGAATGGGCGATGAACTCCTGCACCTGATCCTCGGCGGCGAGGTCTACCTCATGAATCCTGGACAGGTCGCGGTTGAGGATGGCGCCACGCGGGAAGAAGAAGCCGGACGGATTGCCCATGCCCTTGGTCGGCAGATCGCCGAAGGTCAGGAAGTTGCCCAGACCCTCGCCCTGCCGGAACCAGTCTTTATAGAAGCCCGCGATCGCCACCGTGTCTGGCACGTAGACCTGATCGACGAACTCGCGCATGACGTTGATCACTGCCTGGATGCGCTGCAATCCAACCACGTCCAGCGCCGTGCCACCCTGGCCGCCGCGGTAGTGCGGTCCCTTTCCCCTGCCGGGATGCTGCGGATGCACGCTGATGGCCACCGGCGCACCGCCGACGGTGAAGTTGGGATGCGGGTTCTTGCCGCCGAGGATGGTGTGCAGCGCCACCACGTCGCGCTGCCACACCAAGGCATCCAGGTAGTGGGCCACCGCCATGAGGTTTGCCTCCGGCGGCAGTCTGTAAGCCGGATGGCCCCAGTAGCCATTGCGGAAAATACCCAACTGGCCGGACTCAACGAAACCCTTGAGCTTTCTCTGCACATCGGCGAAATAGCCCGGCGATGTCCGTGCGTAGCTCGACAGCGACTGCGCCAGCGCCGAGGTCGCCTTCGCATCGGCCTGCAGCGCCGACACCACGTCCACCCAATCCAGTGCGTGCAGGTGGTAAAAGTGCATGACATGGTCGTGGATGTACTGGGCGCCGATCATCAGATTACGGATGAGATCGGCATTGGGCGGAATCGGGTACTTGAGCGCATCCTCGACCGCGCGCACCGAGGCCATGCCATGCACCAGCGTGCATACGCCGCAGATGCGCTGGGCCAGCGCCCAGGCATCGCGCGGGTCGCGCTCGCGCAGAATGACCTCGATGCCGCGCACCATGGTCCCCGAGGAATAGGCCTGCTCGATGGCGCCGCCGCTCATCTGTGCCTCGATGCGCAGATGGCCCTCGATGCGGGTAATCGGGTCGATGACGACGCGCTGATTCACGGCCTCACTCCTTCTCGACCAGATGCTCGGCCACCAGCTCGGCCAGGCCGATCATCTCGACATCCATTCGGTAGTGCTCCATCGCCTCCTCCATGACGACACGGCAATTGGCGCAGGCGGTGACCATCGTCTTCACGCCCAGCTCCTCCAACTGCGCCTTCTTTCGCTTGAAGGCGATAGTGCGCAGCTTCTCGGCCCGTTCGTTGGCCGATACGCCGCCTCCGCCGCCGCAGCACCAGTTCATCACGCCCGTGTCGCGCATCTCCCGGAACTGCGGCGCGAGCTTATGGAGCAGGGTCCGCGGCTGCTCATAGACGCCGCCGCGGCGCGAGATCTGGCAGGGATCATGATAGGTAAGCGGCTTGTCCACGGTGCCCTGCATCGGCAGCCGGCCGGCGCGACGCAACTCGTCGAGGACTTCGAGGATGTGCTTGACTTCGAAACCGAATGGGCGGCCCACCAGGTTCGGCCCGTCCCAGCGCAGCGCCGTGTAGGCGTGGCCACACTCGGGACTAATGACGCATTTCACCTTCAGGCGATCCGCCGCGGCAACGATGCGGCCGACCAGTTCCCGCGCCAAGTCGGAAACCCCGATCTGGATGCCGCTGTTCGTTGCCTCGTAGGCATCTTCGGCCAGGGTCCAGGTGGCGCCAGCCCGGTCGAGGATCTTGCCGACAGCGCCGAGGTACTCGGGGAAGTTGAGGATCTCCCACGAGGACAGCAGCACCAGGTAATCCGCACGCTCGCGGTTGATCGGCACCTCAATGCCGAACTGCGCCTGCATGCGCCTGATCTGGGCCTGCACCGTCGCCCATTTGACGCCGGCCGGGCTGCCGCTCTGGATGGCGCGGGCGGTGGCCTCCACCAGTCCTTCCGGAGCATGCCCGGCCGCCGCCACGCCTTCGCGCATCTTGCGCACCATGTAGGTGATGTCGTTACCTACCGGGCATACCATGGCACAGCGCCCGCACATGGTGCAAGAGTCATAGACAAGGGGACTCCAGGCGGCAAGTTCCTCGTCGGTGACCGGTTTCGACAGTCCCACCAGCTTCATGACTTTTCCGGTGAGGGTGTACTCCTGCTGCCACAGGCGGCGTAGCGGCTCCAGTTTGTAGATTGGCGTGTGCTTCGGGTCGCCCGTTTCCGTGTAGAACAGGCAGGCCTCGGCGCACAAGCCGCAGTGGACGCAACTGGAGAAGAAACTGGCGATGGGCGCATCCAGCACCTCCTTGAAGGCGGCGACACCTCGTTCGAGGGAAGCGCTCATGATGCAACGCCCTTCCGGCCGGAAATATTGCCGTTGTACCAGCGCGACACGAACACGCTCACGGTGTGGAAGAGCTTGGTGAAGGGCAGCGCCACCAGCAGCAGTTCCACGGACAGGATGTGCAGCGCCAACATCAGCGTGTAGTCCAGCAGCATGTGATGGAATGCCAAATAACCGGTCAACAGGGGCAGGAACGTGAGCAGCCAGGCGGCATAGTCGCCGACCCCTGAAATAAAGCGCTTGACCGGATCGGTAAGGCGGCTGGCCAGCACGGCGATCAGGCCGATGATTCCGGCCACCGCGGCGGCATCCACCAGCGGCGTCGGCAGGCCGGGCCAGTGCAGCCCGGTGAGTCCGCGCACCAGTTCGATGTGGGGCACGAAGAACAGCAGGGCAATGGCGAAGCCGATGTGGAACACATAGCCGCCGATATAGGTGACGGGAGATTGCCGGAGCATCCCCGGTGGCGGCACGGAGCGGCTGAGGATAGTGCGCCAGCCGCTGCCGGGGCTCGCCGGCCGCGGCACCGCCAGATCAGTCGTGCGACCTAGGCTGAAGACTTCGAACAGGCGCAACAGCACACCGAAGACGCAGATAGCAAGTGCCAGCGCCAGACCAGGTCCGCGCACCCAGGCAAGAAGCTCCAGCGGTGTCATGCCTTCCTCTCCTGCGCCAGATCGTGCACCGTGACCGTCTGGTGCGCGGCGCGCGCGGCATTCTTCGCCGTGCGATTGCGCACGGCCACGGCGGCGCCGGCGGCAAGCCCTGCCGCGGCAGCCGCAGCGACAACGGTGCCGACCGGACCGATGGGCATGGACAGGGGTTTGTATAGCGGCCCCATGTCCCAGAATCCGGGTTCCGAGCAGCCTATGCAGCCGTGACCAGACTGGATGGGGAAGCTCACGCCCTGATTCCACTTCGTCGTGGCGCACGCGTTGTAGGCGATCGGCCCCTTGCAGCCCAGCTTGAACAGGCACCAGCCGCGGCGCGCGCCCTCGTCGTCGAAGCTCTCCGCGAACTTGCCCTGGTCATAAAAGGGCCGGCGGTAGCAGCGGTCGTGGATGGTTTCGCCGTAGAACACCTTGGGCCGGCCCAGCGCATCGAGTTCTGGCAATGTATTGAAGGTGAGGAAGTGCGCCAGCACGCCTGTTATGACGACGGGAATAGGCGGGCAGCCGGGCACGTTGACCACCGGCTTGTCCATGACCAGCCTGCTCACCGGCACCGCGCCGGTCGGATTGGGCTGGGCGGCGGGCAGGCCGCCGTAGGCCGCGCAACTGCCGACCGCGATCACGGCGGCAGCGCCCTTCGCCGCCTCGCGCAGCATGTCCTCGTTACTCACCCCGGCAATGGTCGAATAGCCCGGATTGCCCAGCGGAATCGAGCCGTCCACCACTAGCAGATACTGTCCGGCATGCTCGTGCATCGCCTGCTCGCGCGCCTGCTCAGCGGCAGCGCCCGACGCAGCCTGCAGGGTGTGGTGATAGTCGAGCGATACCTGGTCGAGGATCAGGCCTTCCAGCGACGGCGTGTGCGAACGGGTGAGAGATTCGGTGCACCCGGTGCATTCCTGGAATGACAGCCAGATCACCGAGGGTCGGCGCGCCTTCTGCAGTGCCGCCGCGATGGCCGGCACCGCGGACGGCGGCAGCGCCAGAAGTGACGCCGTCGTGGCGCAGAACTTGAGAAAGCAACGGCGACTGACACCCGCCCGCCGCAGCGCCTCGCCCACCGTCAGGTCGTAAGCAGACGACATGCACCCCCCTTTTCGTTCGCGGCCATCCCTGTCACCTTCACGAAGATCTCTCTCCCCCGAGGCTGTCCGCCAGCGCCGCGGCGGAATCCACCTCGTCCTCGCGCTGGCTCCTCAGCAGCCAAGGAACGAAGTCGATCTCGATGTAGCGAGACAACACTTCGTCGTGCTCGTTGCGGTGGATGACCACCCCACACGTCTGCCGCAAGAATCGGCATCACGCGCAGCGCTCCTCGTCACTGCCGATACTACTCCCACGGCAGCGTCGGCTGTCAATCGGGCAAATCAAACCCACACGTCCGAACTTCCTCAGACGGAAGCCATCTGCAGCGCCGCCATCCGTAAGGCAGAGCCGTTGCGCGCGTTGCCAGAGGAGCTTCCGACGCGGGGTGCGCGCTCACGCGATGGCGATGCCCTCGAAGCGCACGCGCCAGCCTTCGGGACGATGGGCGGCGGCACTTAGCACGCCGGAATGGCGCGCCTGGAGCATGCACAACGCGGGCTTGAAGAAGTAGCGCACACCCACCTGCAGCACGACGCGTGTCTGGCGTACCATCCCTTCGTAAGCAATGGTGTGGTAGCCGCCGATCTCGACGCCGCGCGCCTCACGTGCCGCCATCGGTCCGACCACGCACCACACGAGAGCACCCGAGAGGGGCTCGGGCGCTTCCATCACACGTCCGACGTGGGTCACCGGACAGCCGACCGCGGCCGGACGCCCGAACAGGATGTCGCCCGCTTTCAGGCCCAGTCGCTCGGCGAGCGCGGGATTGAACGGCAGGATATGCTCGCGCGGTCCAGGGTCCTCGGGGAAGGGTTCCAGCACCATCTGATACTCGCGGCCGAGGAGGTCGTGCCACACGGTCTCGGGTTCGGGCGCAGTCTGCGGCATGGCCGCCGCGCCCGGTTGCAGATGCACGCAGCGGCGGCGTGCGCCCGGGTCGTGCAGGATCAGCTCGGCCAGGCCCGCGCAGGTCTTGAAGCCGCACTGCCCGCAGTCCTTGCCCGGCAGCGTGGCGGCGATCTCGGCGACGCGCTGCTCCATCACTCGCCCCGGTAGAAGAGGTCGGAGTCAAGCGTACGGACGATCCCGTAGTGATGCTCCCAGCCGATTTCTTTCTTGCCGGCGCAGATCGTGCACACGGACATCGGCGGGCTGCCGCGCAGCCGCGAGGGTTGCACCAGCTCGGGCGTGGTCTCGATCCGGCGCACCACCGGCTCGAGGTTGATGCCATGCAGCGCATCGGTCTCGATCACCGGCACGTCGGCGGTGTCGAGCAGATTGGCGCGGAACACCTCCTTTTCCGCCTGGGAGACGAGGTCGATCTTGGTCACCACCGCCAAGTCGGCGAGCGTAAGCATGGCGCCGATCTTGCGCGGGAGGTTCATGCCGCTGGTCGCCTCCAGCACGATCATGCCGAGCGCGCCCTCGATGTAGGGTGCGCAGCGCAGGCACAGTCCGGCAGTCTCGACCAACAGAAACTCGGCCGCCTCGCGTCCCGCCCACGCCAGCGCGTCGCCCAGCACGAGCACGCTGCAATGGTCTGGGCACAGATCGCCCGAATAGACCTTGCGCGCCGGGATACCCAGCTCGCGGGCGAAGAGTTCGTCCTCGTCGCAGTACTGCACATCGACCTTGAGATATGCGAGCCGGCGACCGCGCTCGGCGAGCCGCCGTGCGGCGTGGCGCAGCACGGTCGTCTTGCCGCTCGTTGGTGGCCCGGCGCAGACGACCGCCCTCATCGCGCGGCCTCCTCGGACGGTGCATCGAGCACGTGCCTGAGTTCGCCAACGAGGTCGTGTTCGGCCAGTCGCTCGCCGGCGCGCAGGCGGTTACGCATCTCCACCATGACTTCGTCGAGCAGCCCGATGCGACTCGCCACGCGGCGCTCCTCTTCGGCGCGAGACACGATTGCCTGCATGGCACCGCGCAACAGCACGACGCGGTAGTCCGACAACAGCGTGATCCTCAGATCGTGGGTGACGAAGATGAAGATCTTGCGATAGCGTTTGAGAAGCTCGAGCGCGCGCAGCCGGTCGATGCCGGCATTCTCCAGCTCGTCGAGCAGGATGATCGGCGAATTGCCGATGACCACCGCGTCGGCGACCAGCAGCGCACGTGTCTGGCCGCCGGAGAGCTCGGTCATCGCCGCCTGCTCGATGATCGGCTCGCCGGTGAGCTCGTTCGCGAACGCGAGCGTCTCCTCGACTGCCGATTCCTGGCGCGCGGCGCGCCGGATCCTGGCATGGATGCGCAGGAATTCGCGCACCGGCAGGTCAGAGAGGAAGGTCGTGTGCTGCGTGATCAGCGCGATGGGGTTGTGCGAGGGATCCTCCTGGAAAATGGCCGGCGGTGGCGCGCCATTCACCAGGACGCGTCGCCGCGATGGCGTGTTGGCATCGGCGAACAGCGCAATGTCATTGATGAGCATGGTCTTGCCCGAGCCCGTGGGTCCGACGACGCTCACGACATCACCCATGCGCATATCGAGACGTGGCACCGGCTCGCGCTCGCCGGTCTTGCCGAAGCCGCCGATGAGGCTGATCTCGTGGATTTCCATGGAGTACGCGTCCCTTCCGTATGCCAGGTCGCGGCGGACTGCGGTTCACACATCTTGTACCATGCCACCCCCGACACGGTGCGCGTTGACACTTGTCAAACCGGAATCACCCGTTCTCGTAACCAGTCTGGACGGAAAAGCTCGCAGCGTCGATCCACTCGCCCTCCGGGGCGTGGCACCGGTGATACGGCGCAGAGGCAACAGCAACATACTGCGCCCGCGGCGATGCCGGGCGTCAACTGTCCCCATCAGACCGCCACGCCTGGGCACCCGATGCGCGAAAGGGGGAATTTGCATTACCCTTGGTCGATCGAAGGATCACGACCATGGCCACATCACGCAGACAATTCCTACGCGGCAACTTCTCCGGCCGGACCGATGCGATCCGTCCGCCCTGGGCGCTTGCCGAGGAAGCATTCGTCGCCCGCTGCACGCGCTGCGCCGCCTGCATCGACGTCTGCCCGACCCACATCATTGTCAAGGGTCGCGGCGACTACCCGCGCATCGACTTCGCCCGCGGCGAGTGCACCTTCTGCGGCGAGTGCGTCGACGCCTGCCGCGACGGCGCCCTTCAGCGCAGCGAGCACCGGTCACCATGGACCATCAAGGCCGTCCTCGGTACGACCTGCCTGGCGCGGCGCGACGTGGTCTGCCGGACCTGTGGCGATGCTTGCGAGGCGCAGGCGATCCGGTTCCGGCCGCGCCTTGGCGGCGCGTCGCTGCCGGAGCTGGATGCCCAAGCCTGCACCGGTTGCGGCGCCTGCGTCGCGCTGTGTCCGGCAACGGCCATCACCATGGCCGATTCCGGCCCGGCCACGCCGGCGCCTCCTGCCGTCTAGCCGGGTGCGACACCGGTATAATCGCGGCTTTCTTTCCGGCGGCCGCACCGGGCAGCCGCCCCGCCCATGCTCGAAGTACGCGAACTAGCCTGCCAGCGCGGCGACCGCCGCCTGTTTGAGGCAGTCGGTTTCTCGCTCGATGCCGGCGGGCTGCTGCGTGTGGCCGGGCCGAACGGTGCCGGCAAGACCAGCCTGTTGCGCCTGCTGTGCGGACTCATGACACCCGAGACCGGCGAAGTCCTGTGGCGCGGCCGAAACATCCGCAAGCAGCGCGAGGAGTATCACGCCGAACTGCTCTATCTCGGCCATGCCAATGCGGTAAAGGACGAGTTGACGGCGATCGAGAACGTGCGCGTCGCCTGTGCCGTCGCCGGGGTGCGCGTCCACGAGTCGTCGGCGCTGGGCGCGCTGGAGAAGTTCGGCCTGGCCTGGTTCGTCGATCATCCAGCGAAGCATCTGTCCCAGGGTCAGCGGCGGCGCGTAGCGCTGGCGCGCCTGCTGCTCGGCCGCAGCCTGCCTCTGTGGATACTCGACGAGCCATTTACGGCCCTCGATCAGGGCGCGATCACCGACCTGTGCTCGACCATCGAATCCCATCTCGACCACGGCGGCATGGTCGTCATGACCACCCATCAGGAAGTACCGGTGCACGCCGCGAACTGCCAAGTGCTCGACCTGGGCAAGGCGGCGGCGTGCTGAACACGCTCGCCGCCGTCATCCGCCGCGACCTGCTGCTGGCCTGGCGGCGGCGCGCCGACGTCCTCACGACGCTGGCCTTTTTCGTCATCGTCGCCAGCCTCTTTCCCCTTGGGGTAGGGCCGGAGCCCAACCTGCTGCGCACGATGGCGCCCGGCGTGCTCTGGGTGGCGGCGCTCCTGGCGACATTGCTCTCGCTGGTGCGCCTGTTCGCCGCCGACTACCAAGACGGCACGCTGGAGCAGATGCTGCTGTCCACCGAACCGCTGGTTCTGATCGTGCTCGGCAAGGTGGCCGCCTACTGGCTGACGACCGGCTTGCCGCTGGTGCTCATCACGCCAGTGCTTGGCCTGCAGTTTGACCTGGAACAATCCGCTTTGGGCGTCCTGATATTATCTTTGGCGCTCGGTACGCCGACGCTTTGCCTGATCGGGGCGGTAGGCGCCGCCTTGACTCTCGGCCTGCGCGGCGGGGGCGTTCTGCTGGCGCTCCTGATCCTTCCCCTTTACGTACCGGTGCTGATTTTCGGTGCCGGGGCAGTGGGCGCGCAGGCCGCTGGTCTGGGTCCCGCGGCTCACCTGTTGCTGCTCGCCGCCTGTCTCCTGCTGGCATTGGTCGTGGCGCCCCTGGCCACCGCCGTCGCACTGCGGATATCGGTCGAATAGCAATGCCGTACTCGAAGCACTATGATCGTCAGAGGATGAAGACGCGATTCCAGTCTATTGCCCCAGTGACGAGGGCACGACAGTGGCCGCACCGATGCCGGCCGAAGGCGTTCTGATGGCGCTCGCCGATATCCGGTGGCTGCAGTTCTCCTCGCCACCACTGTTCTACGAGCTGGCCGGCCGCATGGTGCCCTGGTTCTGGCTGGCGGCAGCGGCATTTTGCGTCGTCGGCCTGTACCTCGGATTCTTCGTCGCACCCACGGACGCCCAGCAGGGCGAGGCCTACCGGATCATCTTCATCCATGTTCCGGCCGCCTGGATGAGTATGTTTATCTACGTGGTCATGGCGTTCTGGGCCGGTCTGGGACTGGTGCTCAACACCCGGCTGTCCTCCATGATGGCGACCGCGCTCGCCCCCACAGGCGCGCTGATGAGCTTCATCGCCTTGTGGACCGGTGCGCTCTGGGGCAAGCCGACCTGGGGCACCTGGTGGGTGTGGGATGCCCGGCTCACCTCGGAACTTATCCTGCTCTTCCTGTATCTAGGGTTCATGGCGCTGCAGGCGGCCATCGACGATCCGCGACGCGCCGACCGTGCGGGTGCCGTGCTGGCGCTGGTGGGTGTGGTGAACATTCCGATCATCTATTTCTCGGTGCAGTGGTGGAACACCCTGCACCAGGGCGCCTCGGTGAGCCTGACGGCTGCCCCTTCGATGGCCAAGACCATGCTCTGGGGCATGCTGCTCATGGCCCTGGGGTTCTGGATGTACAGCATCGCCGTCGCCCTGATGCGCGTACGCAGTGTCATCCTCGAGCGCGAGCGCAACAGCGACTGGGTCAGGCAGTTGGCGGTGGCGGAACAATGAACTGGAATAGTTGGGCCGATTTCTGGGCCATGGGCGGTTACGGCCTCTACGTCTGGGGGTCGTATCTGGTCACCGCCGTGTTTATGGCTGCGGAAGTCGTACTCGTGTTCCGGCGCGGAAATCTCATCAAGCGGGCAATTGCCCGCCTTTCGCGGCAGTCTCTGCAGCGGGACCGGCGGCAATGATCTTTCGGAGCGGCAAATGAAACCGAGACATAAGAGACTGGCGCTGGTGGCGGCCGGACTGGCCGGACTGGCGATCGCATCGACGCTGGTGCTGAGCGCCTTCCAGAAGAATCTGGTGTTCTTCTTCACGCCCTCGCAGGTGGCCGCGGACGAGGCGCCGAAGGGCCGCAGCTTCCGCATCGGCGGACTGGTAGAACCGGGTAGCGTCAAGCGTCAGAGCGACGGCATCACCGTGAGCTTCGCCGTCACCGATACGGCCAAGACCATCCCCGTCCACTACAAGGGCGTGCTGCCGGACCTTTTCCGGGAAGGCAAGGGTGTCGTCACCCAGGGCAAGCTCGGCGCCGACGGCGTGTTCGTCGCCGACGAAGTGCTGGCCAAGCACGACGAGAACTACATGCCCCCCGAAGCACAGCACGCAGTGGATCAGGCGCACAAGGCGGCGAAGACGGTGAAACAGTGATCCCCGAACTCGGCCATTTTGCCTTAATCGTCGCGCTGTGCCTGGCGCTGGTGCAGGGTACGCTGCCCATCGCCGGCGCCAGCCGCGGCAATGGGCAGTGGATCAGCGCAGCGCGGCCCCTGGCGCAAGGCCAGTTCGTGTTCGTGGCCATCGCCTTCGGCTGTCTCACGTATGCCTTCATCAGCAACGACTTCTCCGTCGAGTACATCGCCCAGCACTCCAACTCCAGGCTGCCGCTGGCCTATCGCATTGCCGGCGTCTGGGGCGGCCACGAGGGCTCGTTGCTGCTTTGGGTGCTGATGCTGACCGTATGGTCGGTGGCCGTGTCCGTGTTCAGCGACCACCTGCCCGACGAGATGGTGGCGCGCGTGCTCGGCGTCATGGGCCTGGTGAGCGTCGGCTTCATCGCCTTCATGCTGTTCACCTCGAACCCGTTCGAACGCCTGCTGCCGGCCGCCGACGACGGGCGCGACCTGAATCCCCTGCTTCAGGACCCCGGCATGGTGCTGCATCCGCCCATGCTGTACATGGGCTATGTCGGCTTCTCGGTCGCCTTCGCCTTCGCCATCGCGGCGCTCCTCGGCGGCCACCTGGACGCCGCCTGGGCGCGCTGGTCGCGTCCCTGGACGACGATTGCCTGGATGTTCCTGACGCTCGGCATCGCCCTGGGCAGCTGGTGGGCCTACTACGAGCTGGGCTGGGGCGGCTGGTGGTTCTGGGACCCGGTCGAGAATGCTTCCTTCATGCCCTGGCTCATCGGCACCGCGCTCATGCACTCACTGGCCGTGACCGAAAAGCGCGGCAGCTTCAAGAGTTGGACGGTGCTGCTCGCGATCTTCGCCTTCTCGCTCAGCCTGCTCGGCACCTTCCTCGTTCGCTCCGGCGTGCTCACTTCGGTGCACGCCTTCGCCACCGACCCCAAGCGTGGCATCTTCATCCTCAGTTTCCTGGTCATCGTCATCGGCGCCTCGCTGCTGCTGTTCGCCTGGCGCGCGCCCAAGGTGGGCCTGGGCGGCAGCTTCGGACTCGTCTCGCGCGAGTCGATGCTGCTCACCAACAACGTCCTGCTCGCCGTGGCGGCCGGCTCGGTGATGCTTGGCACGCTCTATCCGCTGTTTCTCGACGCTCTCGGCCTGGGCAAGATCTCCGTCGGCCCGCCCTACTTCGAGGCGGTGTTCGTACCGCTCATGACACCGGTGGCATTCCTGATGGCGGTCGGACCCTTCGCGCGCTGGAAGCAGGCCACGCTGCCGGATTTGGCGCTGCGGCTGCGCTGGGCCCTTGCGATCAGCATCGCCAGTGCCGCGCTGTTCCCGTTCGTCATGGGCGCCTGGTCGCCCATGGTGGCGTTCGGCCTGTTGCTCGCCTTTTGGGTGATTTTTGCCAGCGTCGTTAGCTTGGTACGCCGGCTCCAGCAGGGCACGGATGCCGCGCGTCCGCTCGGCGCGCGGCTGCGGGCCCTGCCGCTGGGTTTCCTCGGCATGCTGCTGGCGCACGTCGGCGTGGGTGTGTTCATCATCGGCGTGACCCTGGTCAAGGGCTACGAAGCCGACAAGGATCTGAAAATGCGTCCCGGCGACGTCGCCGAACTGGGTGGCTACAGCTTCCGCTTCCAGGGGGTGAGCGACGTCCAGGGGCCGAACTACACCGCCGCGCGCGGCACCATCGAAGTCAGCAAGAACGGCCGCGTCGTCAGGACCATGACGCCCGAGAAGCGCATCTACACGGTGCAGCGCATGCCCATGACCGAAGCGGCCATCGACACCGGCTTGCTGCGCGATCTCTATGTTTCGCTGGGCGAGCCGCTGGATGCGCAGACCTGGATCGTGCAAATCCGCTACAAGCCGTTCGTAGACTGGATCTGGGGCGGCTGCGTGCTCATGGCCCTCGGCGGCATCCTCGCCGCCTGCGACCGGCGTTACCGCGTGCTCGCTGCGCGTCGCGAGCGCGATGCAGGCCACGCGCCCGAGGCGACGGCCACCGCCTCCGCCCACCAGCCGTAATCGAGACACTGTCGTTGCCCATATGAACCGCTTTCTTCTGCCCCTCGGCGTATTCATCGTTCTGGTGGGCTTCCTGTTCGTCGGCCTGAAGCTGAACCCGCGCGAAGTACCCTCGCCGCTGATCGACAAGCCGGCGCCGGCCTTCAAGCTGACCCGGCTCCACGAACCGGACAAGACCATTTCCCAGGCGGACCTGCTGGGCAAGGTATGGCTGCTGAACATCTGGGCGTCATGGTGCGTGTCCTGCCGCCAGGAGCACCCGGTCCTGGTCGAGTTAGCCAAGTCGAACGCCGTGCCTATCTACGGGCTGAATTACAAGGATCAGCGTGAGGACGGCAAGGACTGGCTACGTCAGTTCGGCGATCCCTACGTGCTTTCCGCCTTCGATGCCGACGGGCGCGTGGGTATCGACTATGGCGTCTACGGCGTACCGGAGACCTTCGTCATCGACAAGGCCGGCATCATCCGCCACAAGCATATCGGGCCGCTCACGAGGGAAGCCGTGCGCGACAGGATTTTGCCGCTGGTAAAAGAGCTCAATGGCCAATCGTAGGTTTCGATCACTGCTGCTGGCCATGCTGTTGGCGTTCGTACCATTGGTCCACGCCGGCGACGCAGCGCCGGCCGCGGACGATCCGGCGCTGGAGAAGCGCGTCAATGCCTTGGCGGAGACGCTGCGCTGTCTGGTGTGCCAGAACCAGACCATCGCCGATTCCCACGCCGATCTCGCCGTCGATCTCAAGAACCAGATACGCGAGAAGCTGCGCCAGGGAATGACCGAAAAGCAAATCATGGACTTCATGGTGCAGCGCTACGGCGACTTCGTGCTCTACAACCCGCCGGTGAAGTCCACGACCTGGCTGCTCTGGTTCGGCCCCTTCGTGCTGCTCGTGGTTGGCTTGGCGGTGCTGTTCCTCAAGCTGCGCCAGCGCAATCTCAAGGTGCGCGACGCGCCATTGAGTGCCGCCGAGCACGCCCGCGCCCAGTCGCTGCTCGAAGCCGACGATAAGCGGGACCGAGCATGACGCTGTTCCTGATCATCGCCGGCCTGCTGCTCGCCGGTGCGCTGCTCTTCGCCGTGCCACCGCTGCTCGGCAGCAGGGCACTTCGACCGCACCTCGTCTCCCAGGATGCGGCCAACATATCGATCTACCGCGATCAGTTGCGAGAACTCGAGTCCGACCTCGTCGCCGGCACCATCAGCCAGGAGCAGCACGACGCGGCACGGCGCGACATCGAGCAACGGCTGTTGCAGGAAGTGGGCGACCAGGCACGAGCCGCACAGGCCGCCATGCGCACGGGCAAAGGCGTGGCGGCAGCCGTCGGTATCGGCGTGCCGGTGCTTGCCATCGGCCTGTACGTTCTGCTGGGCAACCCGCAAGGGCTCGACCCGGCCAAGGCGGTGAATCAGGCATCGCAAGAACACGCCATCAGCGAAGAGCAGATCGCCGCCATGGTGGATACGCTTGCGGCAAAGCTGAAGGAGGAGCCGGACAACGTCGAGGGTTGGGTGATGCTGGCCCGCTCCTATCGCGTGCTGAAGCGCTATGCGGAGGCCAGCGGCGCCTACGCCCAGGCGGTCAAGCAACTTCCGGGTGACGCCCAACTGCTCGCCGATTATGCCGATGCGCTGGCCATGGCCCAGGGACGCAAGCTCCAGGGCGAGCCGGAGCGGCTCATCGCGCAGGCCCTGCAGGCCGATCCGGCCAATCCAAAAGCGCTGGCCATGGCCGGCTCGGCCGCGTTCGAGCGCAACGACTTTGCCGCGGCGGTGAGGCACTGGCAGAAGCTGCTCGAGCTGGTCCCCGAGGATTCCGACATCGGCCGGTCGGTGGCAGGCAGCATTGCCGAGGCGCGAAGCCGCGGCAAGCTCGACGGCGCGAAACCCGCGACGGCCGCACCGGCGACGAAGGTTTCTGCAGGCACGATAACGGGTACGGTGCAGCTCGCGCCGGCGCTGGCGGATCGGGTCGCGCCGACCGACACGGTGTTTGTCTTCGCCCGCCCGGCCGAAGGCCCGCGCATGCCGCTGGCAACCCTGCGCAAGCAGGTCAAGGATCTGCCTTTCTCGTTTTCACTCGACGACTCCCTGGCCATGGCGCCCGAGGCCAAGCTTTCCGGCGCGGCGCAGGTGGTCGTTGGCGCGCGTATATCGAAATCCGGCGACGCAGCCGCCAAGGCAGGCGACCTGCAAGGACTGAGCAAGCCGGTGAAGCCTGGTGCGAGCGGACTGGAGATCCATATCGACTCGGAAATCAAATAGGACGGGAACCGCCATGAGTGCAGACGCACAACCCCTCAAGCCCCAACTCGCCGCTCTTATCGACGCTTTATCGCGCGGCCTGATCGAGCGGGAAACGCCGGTACGCCTGGCCCTGCTCGCAGCACTGGCAGGCGAACATCTGTTGTTGATCGGACCGCCCGGCACCGCCAAGAGCGATCTGGCGCGACGGCTGCATCGGGCGTTCCGCGATTCCGCCTACTTCGAGCGACTGCTGACGCGCTTTTCCGTGCCGGAGGAATTGTTCGGGCCGCTGTCCATCGCCGCCCTCGAGCAGGACCGCTACGAGCGCCAGATCGCCGGCTATCTGCCCAGCGCCGCCATCGCCTTCATCGACGAGGTGTTCAAGGCCAACAGCGCCATCCTCAACGCCCTGCTCACGCTGCTCAACGAACGCGAGTTCGACAACGGTGCCCAGCGCGTCGCCACACCGCTGATCAGCGTCATCGGCGCCACCAACCAGGTACCCGAGGACGAGGTCATCGCCGCCTTTTACGATCGCTTTCTCCTGCGCTACGCCGTCGAGCCCGTCAGCCGCGACGCCTTCGCCGACCTGCTCGCCCTGCCGGAGGAGCAGACGATCGACATCGCCGACGAGCTGTGCCTGACCAACGCCGATCTGACCGCGATCACCCAACACATCGACCAGGTAGCCCTGCCGGCGGTTGTCATGGACCTGCTTGCCGCGCTGCGCGATTTCCTCGCCGAAGAGCAGATCTACGTTTCCGACCGGCGCTGGCGCAAGATCGTCCGCCTGCTCAAGACCTCGGCGCTGACCAACGGCCGCGACGCGGTATCCATTTGGGATTTGTGGCTGGTGCAGTTCTGCGCTACCCAGAGCGTCGAGCAGCGTCCGCGCATCGAGCAGTGGTACGGCACGCAGCTCGGCACCTACGAGGCACTCAGCCTGGAGCGCTTCACGCGCGTCGTCGAGGCCTTCGAGGCCCAGCTTGAGCTGGAGGAGAACGCCAACGATCTCAACTACAACGCCGAGGGCAAGCTGGCGATGGCCGCCGGCCTGACCGACGCCAAGGGCGGCGATGCGGCACTGCGCATGCCCAGCTTCCTCAAGCAGCGCGCCTACGGCCCCTCCCACGTGGCGGCGCGCGTGGCGCAGACGGAGGAGTTGATCGCGCAACTGGACGATTACCTGCGCAAACTCGACGAGACCCTCGGCGACCTGGAGCGCGAGGTGCGCGAGCACCTGTGGCTACCGCCGTATTTCGCCGCGACGGCGCGGGCCAATCTGGAAGGCACGCGCAACAACGCCGCGGCGCTGTACCACCGCATCGGCCGCGTCAAGGCCGGTTTCGGCGCGCTCCCATGCACCGAATCCGCGGACGATGCCGCCCCGCAGCCGATCGCGGTCGGCTGACGCGCCCATGCAGATCCACGGCAACGGCTTCGATCCCTACGCCCTCGACGCGCCGCTGGCGCCGCTCGAGGAATTGCCGCGCGAGCTGTGGCTGCAAAGCATCATCAACAGCCTGGGCGAACTGCTGCCGCGGCTGCAGCAGATGCCCGAGCTGCGCGACGTTCTGATCAAGGGCGAGGCGCCGTGCGTGGCGGGACTGGCGTGGCCACCGCCGCCCGCGGCCGCGGCGTTCCTGGCAAAGATCGCGCAACTGGGCCTGCCGAAGTACTGTGAGCACCACGAGGACGTCACCGGTCAGGTGCTGCGCGCCATGCTCTGGCACAGCGACCGCATCATCGACTACCAGGACGAGTGCGGGCGCGAAGCGGCGATCCAGCGCGCCGCCCAGGCCTTCCATGACGAATGGCAGGAGACGGCGAGCGAGATCGAGGCGCTGCTGTTCGTCTTCGACGACCTCGGCGATGCCCTCAAGTTCAACCGCTGGGACCTGACCCGCGGGCTGCTGCGCAGCGAGGGTTGGCAGGATTTGGTGCGCATCCGCAAGCTGCTCGAGCATCTGCCCGAGCTGCGCGCCGTCATTCGGCGATTGGGCCGCGCGCAGCAGACCGAGGAGCCGGACCCCTCGAACCTGCCCCAGGTGCGGGTGATGGAGAAGACGCGCACGCTGGCGCCCCGCATGCGCGAGATCCACGTGCCCGAGCTGCCGGCGGAGACCCGCGGCATCCATCGCTCCGGTTCCATCGCCCGCATGCTGCCGAGCGAAGCGGTGCACATGCGCCACCCGCGCCTGCGCCTGGCCTGGTTCGCGCGCCACGCCGAACATGCGCTGCTCACCTACGAGGACGACGATACCCTGAACGAGCCGGTGCTGGTGGAATCCGAAAGCTGGCGTCCCAACCCGCAGCCCATCCCCGAGCGCCGGCTGGAGATGGGACCGATGATCGTCTGCGTCGATACCTCCGGCTCCATGCAGGGCGGCGCCGAGCAGGTGGCGAAGGCGGCGGTGCTGGAAGCCATGCGCGTGGCCAACGCCCAGCGGCGCCGCTGCTACGTCTATGCCTTCGGCGGACCGGAGGAGATCCTCGAGCTGGAACTGCCCGTCGATGCCCAGGGCATCGAGGCGGTGATCACCTTCCTCACGCAGAGCTTCAAGGGGGGCACGGAGGTGAGCGAGCCCCTGCGCCGTGCCGTCGAGCGCCTGAACGCAGAGGAGTGGCGCTTCGCCGACCTGCTGCTCGCCACCGACGGCGAGTTCGGCGCGCCGCCCGACATCGCCGAACTGGTCGCCAAGGCGCGGGACGAGCTGGGGCTACGCGTGCAAGGCATCCTGATCGGCGACCGCGAGACCATCGGCATGCTCGAGCTGTGTAACGACATCTTCTGGGTCAAGGACTGGCGCCGCTTCGGTGCCGGCGGCGAGGTTCCGATCCACAGCAAGAGCCTCACCGCCCAGTACTTCCCGGGCGCCCTGCGGCACGTCAACGAGAACCGGCCGACGGGGGAGGCGGTGGCGTCGTTGTTTGCCAAGCCGAAATGACGATTGCGGGCAACGTACCTGGACCGCAGTACTACGAAGGACCACGCGTTGACGGTCGCCTGCTAGCGCAGCGCGGACGCCGGGCTGCTGACGCAACAGTTGGAACGCAGCCCTCACATCTTCCCGAACCGCGCCAGGCACGGCCAATCTGTTCTCTCGCCAACACGCATCAGCGCGCTCGATCTCACCGGCAGCCCTGGCGGCGATTCGCAGGCGGAGCGTCACAGGTTGGCGGCGCGAACGGATGTCCGGCGAGCCACGGGATTCCCTGCAATGCCTTCGTCGTAACGCGTATTCATAGCGGAACGATAGCCGCATCGGGGTATTGGCGCAATAATCCTGGTCGGCGCGCAGACGGCTACCGCTGCCGCAGGGAGCACACGTTCCATGTCCGACCCATGAACCACGACGAGGCGCTCAGTTGGGCTGGCCAGGATCACTCGTGACCAGCAGCATCGTCCGCCCGGTGGAGAAGATCGCCTCTCAGGGCCTGCTCGTCGCGGCAGGATACCGACCTCGAACCTTTGGGAAAACTTCGGGAAAAGATTGGTCGGGGTGAGAGGATTTGAACCTCCGACTCCTGCGTCCCGAACGCAGTACTCTACCAGGCTGAGCTACACCCCGATGGAACCAACTGTCGCAGGGATGTGTGCCCCCGCTGGATGGCCGGCGCGATCCCGGGATCAGTGATCACGCTTGACCGCGAAAGCGCATAAGTTTAGCAGAGATTCGCGGTAGGTTGAATGCGTAACGAGCGCCAGTGCTTCACGGGCGGCCTGCGCTTCCGCCTCGGCGCGCCGGCGCGTTTCGTCCAGCGCGTCGGTGCTGCGTATGGCCGCTAGCACGGCGGGAAATTCGTCCCGCCCGCCGTGCTCGATGGCGCGCCGCACGCATTGCGACTGGTCCGCGTCGCCGTGGTGCAGCACGTGGATCAGCGGCAGCGTCGGCTTGCCTTCGGCGAGGTCGTCGCCGAGATGCTTGCCGGTGGCGTGTTCGTCACCGGAGTAGTCGAGCACGTCGTCGATCAACTGGAACGCCGTGCCCAGGTGCATGCCGTAGCGCGCCAGCGCCTCCTCCACCTCCCGGGGCGCGCCGCCGACGATGGCGCCGAGCCGGGCCGCCGCCTCGAACAGCTTGGCCGTCTTGTAGCGGATGACCTGCAGATACTCCTCGACGCCGATGTCGGCGTTGTGGCAGTTGAGCAGTTGCAGCACCTCGCCCTCGGCGATGGTGTTGGTGGCATCCGCCAGTACCCGCATGACATACATGCTGTCCACCGAGACCATCATCTGGAAGGCGCGCGAGTACAAAAAGTCGCCCACCAGCACCGCCGCCGCATTGCCGAACAGCGCATTGGCGGTCTTGTTGCCGCGGCGCAGGTCGGATTCGTCCACCACGTCGTCGTGCAGCAGCGTCGCGGTGTGGATGAACTCGACCACGGCGGCCAGCTCGTGATGGTGCGTGCCGCGGTAGCCCATGGCGCCGGCGGCGAGGAGCACCAGCGCCGGACGCAGGCGTTTGCCGCCGCTGCCGATGATGTATTCCGCCACTTGGCGAATCAGAACCACATCGGAGTGCAGCCGGTCGCGGATCACCTCATCGACCGCGCGCATGTCGTCGGCAATGAGGGCGTACAGGGCTTCGTGGGACAAGATGGCAGACGAAGGAACGGACGGCCGCCATGGTAGGCGCCGCCCTCTGTCGCGTCAAGCGCAGCCCTCAAGGTTTTGACCGGAAAGGCGGCTTTGTGTAGAATGCGCGGTTCTTCGAAGCAGGCGGTTCAACGGGAGTCCATCATGTATGCGGTCATAAAAACCGGTGGCAAGCAGTATCGCGTTGCCCCCGGCGAAAAACTGAAAATAGAACAGATACCGGCAGACGTGGGCACGGAAATCACGCTCGACCAGGTGTTGATGGTCGGCGAAGGCGAATCGGTGAAGATCGGTGCGCCGCTGGTGGCCGGCGCATCCGTCAAGGCGACGGTTCTCGCCCAGGGCCGGCATCCGAAAGTGAAGATCTTCAAGATGCGCCGGCGCAAGCACTACCAGAAGCACCAGGGGCATCGCCAGAATTTCACCGAAGTGCGCGTCGATGCCATCAACGCGTAGCGGAATCGGCACCGGCCGGATTTCGCACTAGCCAGTCAGGAGTCACACATGGCACACAAAAAGGCAGGCGGCAGTTCGCGCAACGGCCGCGATTCCCAGTCGAAGCGCCTGGGGCTGAAGCGCTTCGGCGGTCAGTTAGTCAACGCCGGCAGCATCATCGTGCGCCAGCGCGGCACGCAGTTTCACGCCGGCGACAATGTCGGCATGGGCAAGGACCATACCCTGTTCGCGAAAATCACCGGCACGGTGCAATTCGCGGTGAAGGGGGTCAATCAGCGCCGGACGGTGAGCATCGTCCCGGCCGCCTGAGCCGCCACGCACTGCGACGAAAAGCCCTGCCGTCGCGGCAGGGCTTTTTGTTTTGCACCACGGAGGACGCAGAGGACGCAGAGATGAACAAGCAGTTTGCATTTCCTCTGTGTCCTCCGCGCCCTCTGCGGTGAAAGCGTCTGTTTCCAACCCGCGGTCATGAAGTTCTTCGACGAAGCCATCATCGAGGTCATTGCCGGCGACGGCGGCAATGGCGTGGCTACGTTCCGGCGCGAGAAGTACGTGCCCCGGGGCGGGCCCTCGGGCGGCGACGGCGGCCGGGGCGGCAGCATCTTCGCACTGGCCGATCGCAATCTGAATACGCTGATCGACTACCGCTACACACGCATCTTCCGCGCCGAGCGGGGCGAGAACGGCATGGGCTCGGACTGCTACGGCAAAGGCGGCGACGACATGGTGCTGCGCATGCCGGTGGGCACGGTCATCCGCGACGGGGCGACCGACGAAGTCCTGGCCGATCTCGACCACGATGGCGCGCGCGCGCTGATCGCCAAGGGCGGCGCCGGCGGCCTGGGCAACATCCATTTCAAATCGAGCACCAACCGGGCGCCGCGCCAATGCACGCCGGGCGAGCCGGGGGAGCGGCGCGAACTGCACCTGGAGTTGCGCGTACTGGCCGACGTTGGCCTGCTGGGGCTACCCAACGCCGGCAAGTCCACCTTCATTCGTGCCGTCTCGGCGGCACGGCCCAAGGTGGCGGATTATCCCTTCACCACTCTGCATCCCAATCTCGGCGTCGTGCGCACCGACGTCAATCGCAGTTTCGTCGTCGCCGACATCCCTGGTCTGATTGAGGGTGCGGCGGAAGGGGCGGGTCTCGGCCACCAGTTCCTGCGTCACCTGCAGCGCACGCGGCTGCTGCTGCACATCGTCGATATTGCACCCTTCGATCCGGGCGCCGATCCCCTGCGCGATGCCCATGCCATCGTCGAAGAGCTGCGCAAGTATGACGCCAAGCTTTACGAGAAACCGCGCTGGCTGGTGCTGAACAAGATCGACCTGATACCGGAGTCGGAGCGCCAGGCGCGCATCGAAGCCCTGGTCCGCAAGTATGGTAATGTGTCGCGGTACTTCGCCATTTCCGCCATCAACGGCGCTGGCTGCCGGGAGCTGACCTTCGCCGTCATGGACTACCTGGACCAGCAGCGCCACGCCGCCGAAGACACCGCCGAGCATGAGAAGGCTGATCCGTGACGCGCGCCGCTTGGTCGTAAAGGTCGGCAGCGCGCTGGTAACCAACAACGGCACCGGCCTGGCCCATGACGCGTTGGCCGAATGGGCAAGCCAGATCGCGCGCCTGCGCAGCGACGGCCGCGAAGTCGTGCTGGTGTCATCGGGTGCGATCGCCGCCGGCATGCAACGCCTGGGCTGGACCGTGCGTCCCCACGCCATGCACGAGCTGCAGGCCGCCGCTGCCGTGGGCCAGATGGGCCTGGCGCAGACCTACGAAACGGTGTTTTCCCGCCACGGACTCGGCACCGCCCAGATCCTGCTCACCCACGAGGACTTGGCCGACCGCAAGCGTTATCTCAACGCCCGCTCGACGCTGACGACGCTGCTGCAACTGGGTGTCGTGCCCATCATCAACGAGAACGACACGGTGGTCACCGACGAGATCAAGTTCGGTGACAACGATACCCTCGGCGCGCTGGTGGCGAACCTGATCGAGGCCGAGTGCCTGATCATCCTCACCGACCAGGCGGGGCTGTACACCGTCGATCCGCGCCGCGATCCCGGCGCGACGCTGGTCAGCCAGGCGCGTGCCGACGATGCCGGCCTGGAATCCATGGCCGGCGGTGCCGGCAGCGGCATCGCCCGCGGCGGCATGATCACCAAGGTGCGGGCCGCCCAGCGGGCTGCGCGCAGCGGGGCGCACACGCTCATCGCCAGCGGCCGCGAACCCGACGCCCTGGTACGGCTTGCCGCCGGCGAGGACATGGGCACCCTGCTCTACGCCACGGCCACGCCGCTGGCGGCACGCAAGCAGTGGCTGGCCGATCATCTGCAACTGGCCGGCAGCCTGATCCTCGACGAGGGCGCCGTGCGCGCGCTGGCCTCAGGCAAGAGCCTGCTGCCCATCGGCGTCGTCGCCGTCGAGGGCGACTTCGAACGCGGCGCCGCGGTCGCCTGCCGCGCCCCCGACGGCCGCGAAATCGCCCGCGGCCTGATCAACTACCCCGGCTCGGAGGCGCGCCGCATCGCCCGCTGCCCGAGCGCCGAGATCGAGGGCATCCTCGGCTACGTCGACGAACCGGAGCTGATTCACAGGGACAACCTGGTGTTGCTATGATCCCGAAAGCGGCAAGTTCATTCACCACGGAGGACGCAGAGGACACAGAGGAAAAGCGAGACCCTTGAGTGATTCTTCGTTGAATCGTCCTCCTCTGCGGTGCATTGCCCTTTCCATGCTGGAGTGAAGATGGCTACGGTTGCGGATTCCCCGGTATTGCAGCGTCATCGGCTCACCACCTCCGATATGGCGCAGATGCTCGCGGCGGGCATCCTCAAGGAGGACGACCGGATCGAACTGATTGAAGGGGAGCTGATCGAGATGGCGCCGATAGGGAGTCTGCACGCAGGGACCGTCAACCTTCTCGTGGCACGATTGCACGCCATCGACCCGGCCCAGGCCCTGCTCCACGTCCAGCAGCCGCTTGCCCTGTCTGCGAATTCGCTGCCGCAGCCCGATCTGGCGCTCGTGCGGCCGCGGGCCGATTTCTATCGTGGCAGCCATCCGGAGCCAAGCGATGTGCTACTGGTGGTCGAGGTCGCGGATTCTTCGGCAGCGTATGACCGGGAATACAAGATCCCCCTCTACGCCCGCCACGGCATCCGCGAAGTTTGGCTCGTGGACCTGATCGCCAAGCGGCTGCTCGTGCATCGCCAGCCGCGGCAGGAGTTCGGGGAATATCAGCAGATCACCGTCCTGCACGATGGCGTCGCGAGCGCCGAGGCGCTGCCGGCGGCGAGCATCGACGTGACCGAACTGCTGGCCTGACGCTTCCCACGGTCCGCTCGGCGTTTACGCAGAACCGGAAGCCGCGGCCTCGACGTCCTCGAACACCGCTTCCGGCGCCGCGACGAAATCCAGGCTGCGCAGCACCAGCCCCCGGGCAGCCTCCGCCGTAGCCAGCAGCCAATTGCCATCCGGCATGCGGCGGAACACCTCGATCGTCCGCCGGTCGGGGTCGATCAGGGCGTATTCCTCCAGGGAAGCCAGTTGCCGGTAGGCCGCGAATTTGTCACCCCGGTCGTGGGCTGCGGCAGGATCATGACAACACTCTAACAAATCCCACAGACAAAAAAACGGGCGCCCGAAGGCGCCCGTTTTCGAACCGTCGTAACCGGTTGTGCCGATTAGAAGGTGTGGGCGATACCCAGGTCGAAGCCGCGGACACCGAAGCCGCCCGCAGGACCCGTGCCGCCACCGCCGTCGAAGGAGCCGGCCGCACCGGAAACGGTGATCGTGCAGGTGCCTTGCGACTTGTTGCTGATCTTGGCGTAGTCGGCGAACACGCTGGTGCGCTTGGACAGGAAGTAGCTGGCGCCGATGCCCCACTTGTGGCAGTCGCCGGTGAGCTGGCGGCCATTCACGTCGGTCGCGGTGCGGTCATCCAGACGAACGTAGGACGTACGCAGCACCGTCTTGCCGCCCATGAGCGGAGCGCTCAGGCCCAGCATCCAGCTACGCTGATCCCAGTTGTCGGCACCGGCAACGGGAATGTAACCGTTACCCGTGGCAGGCGCAGCGCCAGCGTCCTGGGACTTGGCTTTCTCCCAGTAGCCGTGCAGCTTGACGACGCCGAAGTCATAGGAACCGCCCACCACGTACAGCTTGATCTTGGTGTCCGGCAGGTCCTTGTTCTTGGCTTCTTCGTAGTCGAACGTGACGCTGATCGGGCCGTTCTCATAGGACGGCAGGATCGCCCACAGGCGCAGATCGCCGCGGTTGGCGGAGGCCGGCGCAACGGGGTCGACACCGGTGGTCGTCTGCGCACCAGCGGTGGATTCCTGGCCGATCAACTGGGTGGTGTAGGCACCCACGATCTTGAAACCGCCCCAGCTCGGGGTCACATACACTAGCGCGTTGTCGGCGCGGGTGGCGTGGGTCTGCAGGGATGCCATGTTGCCGACATAGCCGCTGCCGAACGGATCGTACTTGGTGGCCACACCGTAGCGGGCGCCATCGACGCGGCCGATCAGGGCGGTACCGAAGTTGCCGGTCAGGCCGACCCAGGCGTTGCGGCTACGCAGGCCCGAGGGGTTCGGGTTGGTGGTGACGTTCGCCGCGGCGATGCTGGCGGAGTCGAGCTGCACGTTGTATTCCATCTGGAAGATGGCTTTCAGGCCATTGCCCAGATCTTCCGTGCCGCGCAGGCCGAAGCGGCTACCGCCGCCGATACCGGATGCGACCTCGTTCTTGTTGCCGTTGGTCCGGATGCCGCCGCTGTCGCCGCCGCTGTTGACCCAGCCAGCGTCCGCGCGACCGTAGATGGTCACGTTGGACTGTGCGAAGGCGGGAACGGATGCCAGACCGGCTACTGCCAGGGCAATCAGTTTCTTCTGCATAGAGTCCTCCTCTAAGTTGACGTTGCAGCCGGGACACACCTCATGGATTTCGACCCGGCCGTGAGACCTCTCAGGATCGAGAAGTTGTGACGATTGTCGCAAAGGTGAATTCGCGGCAGCAAGAAATTGCTGGCTTTGGCAGCCCTTGGCGGGCCGGTTTGTTGCTTTTTTGCAACAGAAGACTGGGGATTAGAAACTGCGATTCACCGCAGGGACGCAGAGGACGCGGAGAAAAAACGGGAGAGGAGAAAACTCTTCTTCTATTCACCCGTCGGCGAATGGATTATCCCTTATCGCTCATTGACTTCCCTCTGCGTCCTCCGCGTCCTCTGTGGTGAAACCAGATCCTTACGCTCGACCGAAGAGCCGCGCCAGTTCGGCACCGGGATCCTCCGCCCGCATGAAGGCCTCGCCCACCAGAAAGGCATGGACGCCGTGGGCGCGCATCCGCGCCACGTCCTCGGGGGCGAGGATTCCGCTCTCCGTGACGACGACGCGGCCGGCGGGGATGCGGTCCAGGAGGCCGATGGTGGTCTCCAGGCGCGTTCCGAAGGTGCGCAGATCGCGATTGTTGATGCCGATCAGGGGGGTGTCCAACTGCAGGGCGAGGTCGAGTTCGCCGGCGTCATGGACCTCGACCAGGACCGCCATGCCCAATCCGGCGGCGACGGCTTCCATCTCCCGCATGGCATCGAGCCCTAGGGCGGCGACGATGAGCAGGATGCAGTCCGCGCCCATCGCCCGCGCCTCCCAGACCTGGTAGGGGTCGATCAGGAAATCCTTGCGCAACACCGGCAGCTCGCAGGCAGCGCGCGCCTCTTTCAGGTATTCCACCGCGCCCTGGAAGAACTGCCGGTCGGTGAGCACCGACAGGCAGGCGGCACCGTGGGCGGAGTAGGACGCGGCGATCTCGCCCGGACGGAAGTCCTGCCGCAGCACACCTTTCGAAGGACTGGCCTTCTTGATCTCCGCGATCACGGCCGGCAGGCCGGCGGCGATTCTGTCGCGCAGCGCGGCAACGAAATCGCGCGGCTTCGGCGCCGCCTCGGCTTCCACGCGCATGGCCGAAAGCGGCTTGGCCGCCTGGGCCGCCGTCACTTCGTCGCGCTTGACAGCGAGGATGCGTTGCAGGATGTCGGACATTGGTTATTCACCACAGAGGACGCGGAGGACGCAGAGGAACGACTCTGCAACTCGGCTCACGCTCCATTGGCCAGGCGCTTGATGCCGTCTTTCATGCGGACGACATTGAAGTTGAGCAGCAGGCCGATCGGATAGTTGCCTAGCTTGAGATATGTAAGCAGCTGGGCACTATGTATGGGGAGTAATGCGTCGACAGACTTCAGCTCGACGACGACACTCCGTTCAACCACGAGGTCGAGGCGCAAGCCGGCATCCAAGGTCATGTCTCCATAGCGGATCGGCAGTTGCAGTTGTCGTTCCACGTCCAATCCGCGACGACCCAGTTCGTAGGCAAGACATGCTTCATACACGGACTCCAACAGCCCTGGACCGAGCGCCGAGTGGACCCGCATGGCCGCATCGACCACCTGTCCTGAGATCGCATTGATCTCCAATCGAGTTCCTCCGCGTCCTCTGCGTCCTCTGCGGTGAATACCATCATGCCAACTGCCGCGTCGCGCTCACGAACTCGTCGAGCTTGGCCCGCGCCGCGCCGCTGGCGATCACCTGCCGGGCGCGGTCGATGCCTTCGCCGATGGTGTCGACCATGTTTGCCGCATAGAGCGCGGTGCCGGAATTTAGGGTGACGATCTCCCGCGGGGTGCCCGGCGTATCGGACAACGCCTCGATCACCATGTCTTTCGATTCCTGAGCGTTGGCGACCCGCAGTCCGCGGTTCGACACCATCCGCAGGCCGAAGTCCTCGGGATGGATCTCGTATTCGACGATCTCGCCGTTCTTCAGTTCGCCGACCATGGTAGCGGCGCCCAGGGACACCTCGTCCATGCCGTCCTTGCCCCAGACCACCAGCACGTGATTGGCGCCCAGTTCCTGCATGACCCGCACCTGGATGCCCACCAAGTCGGGATGGAAAACGCCCATGAGTGTGTTGGGCGCGCCGGCAGGGTTGGTGAGCGGGCCGAGGATGTTGAAGATGGTGCGCACGCCCATTTCGCGCCGGATGGGCGCGACGTTCTTCATGGCAGGATGATGGTTCGGTGCGAACATGAAACCGATGCCCGTGCGCCGGATGCATTCGGCGACCTGGGCCGGCCCGAGCGTGATCGTGGCGCCCAGCGCTTCCAGCACGTCGGCGCTGCCGGAACTGGAGGACACGCCGCGGTTGCCGTGCTTGGCAACGCGCGCGCCCGCCGCCGCGACCACGAACATCGAGGCCGTCGAGATGTTGAAGGTTTGGGCGCCGTCGCCGCCGGTGCCCACGACATCGACGAAGTGCGCGTCGTGGGGCACGTCGACCGGCGTGCACAGCTCGCGCATCACCTTCGCCGCAGCGGAAATCTCGCCGATGGTTTCCTTCTTGACACGCAGCCCAGTGAGAATGGCGGCGACCATCAGTGGCGAGATCTGCGCGCTCATGATCTGGCGCATCAGATGCAGCATCTCGTCATGAAAGATCTCGCGATGCTCGATGGTGCGCTGCAGAGCTTCTTGCGGAGTGATCATCGGTAGGTTCCTTGTCGCGGGCCGTCAGTGGCGGTTCAGAAAGTTGCGCAGCAGATCGTGCCCGTGCTCGGTCAGGATGGATTCCGGGTGAAACTGCACGCCTTCGAGGTCGAACTGTTTGTGGCGCACGCCCATGATTTCGCCGTCCTCCGTCCAGGCCGTGATCTCCAGGCACTCGGGCAGGGTCTCGCGGCGGATGGCGAGCGAATGGTAGCGGGTGGCGACCAGTGGATTCGGCAGGCCGCGGAACACGCCGGTGCCGGTGTGGCGGATGGGCGAGGTCTTGCCGTGCATGAGTTGTTTGGCATGTATGATCTCGCCTCCGAAAGCCGCGCCGATGCTCTGGTGGCCAAGGCATACGCCGAGGATGGGAAAGCGCCCGGCGAACGCGCGGATCACCGGCACGGAAATCCCGGCCTCGTTGGGCGAACATGGGCCGGGCGATACGACGATGTGCCCCGGCGCCATGGCGCCGATCTGCTCGAGCGTGATTTCGTCGTTGCGAAACACGCGCACGTCCTCGCCCAGCTCGCCGAAATACTGCACGAGGTTGTAGGTGAAGGAATCGTAGTTGTCGATCATCAGAAGCATGTTAGACCCCTACCACAGAGGCACAGAGACACAGAGGATGTCACAGAGAAATCAGAGTTTCATTCGTCGAAGGCCGTTCTTCAAGACGGGAACATTGAAGTTGATCAACAAGCCCGTCGGGTAGCCTCCCAGCCTGGGATAGGTCAAAAGCTGCGCCTCGTGGATTGGAAGCAGCATATCCACTGCTTTCACTTCGACCACGAGCACCCCATCGACCACGATGTCGATGCGATAACCGTGATCGAGCCGCAAGGACTTGTAGACCAGCGGCAACTCCACCTGGCGTTCGAATTCGATTCCGACCTGACCAAGCTCGTAGCAGAGGCACTCCTCATAAGCGGACTCAAGGAGCCCGGGGCCCAGCGCCCGATGCACTTCGATTGCCGCCCCGATAACTCTCTCTGTCAGCGGGTCCCTCTGTGCTGAACTCTGTGTCTCTGTGCCCCTGTGGTTCATCGTTCAATCAAGCTTCGTATCCAACCCGCCCTCGGCCATCTCCGCCGCCCGCAGCAGGGCGCGGGCCTTGTTCTGGGTTTCCACCCATTCGGCATCCGGGTTCGAGTCGGCGACGATGCCGGCGCCGGCCTGGACGTGCAGCATGCCGTCCTTGATCACCGCCGTGCGAATGGCGATGGCGAGATCCATGTCGCCGTGGAAGCCGAGGTAGCCGACGGCGCCGGCGTAGATGCCGCGCTTGGTCGGCTCCAGCTCGTCGATGATCTCCATCGCCCGTACCTTGGGTGCTCCGGACACAGTGCCGGCGGGGAAGGAGGCGCGCAGCACGTCGAGCGCGCTTCGGCCGTTCCGCAGCCTCCCCTCGACATTTGACACGATGTGCATGACGTGGGAGTAGCGCTCGACGACGAACTGCTCGGTCACACGGACGCTGCCGGTGGCGGCGACACGGCCGACGTCGTTGCGGCCCAGGTCGAGGAGCATCAGGTGCTCGGCGCGCTCCTTCTCGTCGGCGAGCAGCTCCTGGGCCAGGGCGGCATCTTCCTCAGGTGTAGCGCCGCGCCGGCGCGTGCCGGCGATCGGCCGCACCGTCACGGTCTCGCCTTCGAGCCGCACCAGAATCTCGGGTGAGGCGCCGACAACATGAAAGTCCTCGAAGTTGAAGAAAAACATGTAGGGCGAGGGATTGAGCTTGCGCAGCGCACGGTAGAGCGCGATCGGCGTTGCCGCGTAAGGCTTGGACATGCGTTGCGACAACACCACCTGCATGATGTCGCCGTCGACGATGTACTGCTTGGCGCGCACCACCGCCGCTTTGAATTGCTCCTCGCCGAAGCTCGACACCGCCGGCTGCGACGGTCCCGAGGTGTCGGGCGGAATGCCGGCCGGCGCGCGCAGCTTTCTCAGCAGCTCGGCGAGCCGGCGCTTGGCCTTCTGGAAGGCGCCTGGCACACCGGGCTCGGCATAGACCACCAGCGTCAGCATGCCCGAAAGGTTATCCACCACCGCGATCTCTTCGGATAGCAGGAGAATGATGTCAGGCGTGCCGATGGCATCGTCTACTTCATTGCGCTCCAGCCGCGGCTCGATGTAGCGCACCGTGTCGTAACCGAAGCAGCCGACCAGCCCGCCGCAATAGCGCGGCAGGCCGGCCACGCGGGGCACGCGGAAGCGGGATTGGAATTCGGCGACATAGGCCATCGGGTTGCCATAGTCGCGCCGCTCGGCGATGCGATCGCCGGTCAGCGTCAGCACAGTGCGGCCGTAGACGGCGACGCGGGTGGTCGAGGCCAAGCCGATGATGGAATAGCGCCCGAAGCGCTCGCCCCCCTGCACCGACTCCAGCAGGTAGGTGTACGGCTCGTTGGCCAGCTTCAGATATATCGACAGCGGCGTGTCGAGATCGGCAAAGGTTTCGAGCGTGACCGGGATGCGGTTGTAACCGTGCCCGGCAAGCTGATTGAATTCGACTTCAGTCATCATGACCCCACAGCACAAGAAAAAGGACGCGGGAACATCCCGCAGCGCCGACGCCTAGGGACGCCAGCGACGCCAGGGCCATGCCTCGGCACCTTTCGCGTACTTCCTCTCGTACGTGCGTTTCGTGTGGGTCACGACGGTTCAGATAGCAGATTTGGATAACTTGACGATCCGCGTCGCGGCTTCGTCGAGCGTGGACACTATAGCATCACAATCCAGCTCGCGCACGTCCCCGCCCTCGTTGTAGCCATAGGGCACGCAGAATACCGGGCAACCGGCGGCACGGGCAGCGAAGGTATCGTGCTTGGAATCGCCGATATGCAGATTGTGGCTGGGGGCAACGCCGAGCTGCTCACAGGCGTAGAGCAGCGGCAGGGGGTGCGGCTTCCTTTCCGGCAGGGTATCGCCCGAGACGGCCAGTGCGAGATAGTCCGCCAGGCCGGTCATGTGAAGCAGCGGTTCGGTGAATGCCGCCGCCTTGTTCGTGATACAGGCCATGGGCAGGCCCATGCGACGAAAAGCGTCGAGCCCCGCCAGCACGCCGGGATACGGGGTCGAGCGCCGGCCGTTCGTGAGCGCGTAGTGGCGGCGGAATACTTCGTTGGCCCGAGCCAGAAAGGCGGTATCGGGGGCGGTTTCGCGTGTCACGCAACGCTGGACCAGATTGGGAATGCCTCGGCCGACGAATCGGCGGATCTCTTCGTCGCGGCGCTCGGGCAGCCCCAATTCGCACAGCATGAGATTGGCCGCCGCGGCAAGATCGGGAACGGTATCCAACAACGTGCCGTCGAGGTCGAGCGTCACGCTGTCGACGGGGATCGGAAAGCGCATGAGCCGGCGTCCGTGTCGCGAGTCGGCGTGGATGCTCCGGTAGCCGTCGCCGGCCCCGGCGCCCTACTTGACCTGCGCCAACTCGGCGCGCATGGCGGCGATGGTCGCCTTGTAATCCTTGGTGCCGTAGATGGCGGAGCCGGCAACGAAGGTGTCGGCGCCGGCGGCGGCGATCTCGGCGATGTTGTCCACCTTCACGCCGCCATCCACCTCCAGACGAATGTCCCGCCCCGACTCGTCGATGCGCCGGCGCACCGCGCGCAGTTTGTTGAGCGCCTCGGCGATGAACTTTTGCCCGCCGAAACCGGGGTTCACCGACATGATCAGGATCAGATCCAGCTTGTCCATCACGTGGTCCAGGTAGTGCAACGGCGTGGCGGGATTGAACACGAGGCCGGTCTGGCAGCCGCAATCCTTGATCAGCGCCAGCGAGCGGTCGACATGCTCGGAAGCCTCGGGATGGAAGCTGATGAGATTGGCGCCCGCCTTGGCGAAGTCTGGAATGATGCGATCCACGGGCTTGACCATCAGATGGACGTCGATCGTCGCCTCCGTCAGGGGTCGGATCGCCTCGCACACCAGTGGCCCGATGGTGAGATTGGGCACATAGTGGTTGTCCATGACATCGAAATGAATCCAATCGGCGCCGGCGGCGATGACGTTGGTGACCTCCTCGCCCAATTTGGCGAAGTTGGCGGAGAGAATGCTCGGCGCGATGCGATACATGGATGGGCTCCAATTGCTAAGATGAAACGATTCTAGCCAGTTTTATCCATAAGGAAACTGAGTTTTTCTTATGCTTTCCATAACCAGCTCTTTGCAACGGTACCCGCGGGTTCAGACCCTGCGCGCCCGCTGCCCTGCGGCAGCGGGATTTCTTGCCACGTGCGGGGAAATCGGATTCAATAGCGTGATGGCCGAAAGCAAGAAATACGAAATCAACGTTTCCGCGCAAACGGAGTATCTTGCGGATCAGTCCGATCCCGTCGGCGGCCGTTATGTCTTCGCCTACACCATTACCGTCCGCAACACCGGCAGCATTAGCGCGCAACTGGTCAGCCGCCATTGGATCATCACCGACGCCGAAGCGCAGGTGCAGGAGGTGCGCGGACTCGGCGTAGTCGGCCAGCAGCCGCTGCTGCGACCGGGCGAGAGTTTCGAATACACCAGCGGTTGCGCGCTCACGACGCCGGTGGGTACCATGCGCGGCGCGTATCAGATGGTCGCCGAGGACGGCACCCACTTCGAGGCACCGATCGCCGAGTTCACGCTCGCCATGCCGCGCGTGCTGCATTGAGACGAAAAGCGCTGCCCAAGGCGCGAGGACCGGCGCCAACTGGGGTTGGGGCGGCCCGCCCGTCGCAGGGCAGTTCACCACCAAGGACACAAAGGACACCAAGAAGGAAGTCCGAGCGCCTGGAATGCCGCCGTCCCTGATTCAGTACGCAGATGCGCTATTGTATGAAGGAGCCGGGATTTCTTCGTGTTCTTGGTGTCCTTGGTGGTGAGAATAGATTTTCGGGGGCACAGACCTCGCCGCGCTAACGTCCCGCACCATGTCCCTCAAGCATAGCTACACGCTGTTCGCGCCGTTCTATGACGTACTCATCGACACGGCGACGCGGGCGGCACGCCGCCGCAACATCGAACTGATTGCCAACAGTCCGCCCTGTCACGTGCTGCTCGCCGGCGTAGGAACGGGACTCGACTTGCCCTTTTTGCCGCGCCAGCACCGCTACGCCGGGCTCGACCTGACTGGCGCGATGCTGGCGAAGACGCGTCGGCGCAACGCTGGTCTGGATTTCACTGCCGTACGCGGCGATGCCCAACGCCTGCCGTTCGCCAACGACGCATTCGATGCCGCCGTACTGCACCTGATCTTGGCGGTGGTGCCGCAACCCATGCTTTGTCTTGCCGAAGCGGCGCGCACCGTGCGCCCCGGCGGCAGCGTGCTGGTGTTCGACAAGTTCCTCCGGCCGCGTCAGGCGGCGCCACTGCGCCGGGTGCTGAATCCTGTGGTCCGTCGCCTGGCGACGCGGCTGGATGTCGTGTTCGAGGACGTGCTGGCGACCGTGCCGGAGCTGGAGCTGGTGAGCGACGAGCCGGTCCTGGCGCGCGGTTGGTTCCGGGTCATCCGGCTGAGGAAGGCCGGCTGAGCGCCGGGGGCAACGCGAATCGCCCGAAAACTGACTTCACCACAGAGGACGCGGAGGACGCAGAGGAGATGAAAGGGGGGCGAAGAATTCACATCGCATCCCGCCTTTCCTCTGTGTCCTCTGCGTCCTCTGTGGTGAGCTGCTGTTAACTCCGATAATCCGCGTTGATTTTCACGTAGTCGTAGGAAAAGTCGCAGGTCCACACGGTCGCCTGCGCGGCGCCCCGCGCCAGGTCGACGCGCACCGTGATCTCGTCCTGCTTCATCACCCGGACGCCGTCCTCCTCGCGGTAGTCGGGGTGACGACCGCCATCGGCGGCGACGAGAACCTCATCGAGCCACAGGCGCACCTTCGTCACGTCGAGGTCGCCGATGCCGGCATTGCCGATGGCTGCGAGAATGCGGCCGAGATTGGGATCGGAAGCGAAGAACGCGGTTTTCACCAGCGGCGAGTGGGCGATGGCATAGCCGACCGCCCTGCACTCCGCCACGTCGCGCCCGCCCTCGACGACGATGCTGATGAACTTGGTCGCGCCTTCGCCATCGCGCACGATGGCCCGGGCAAGTTCCGCCGCCACGGCAACGAGCGCCTCGCGCAGTACGGCGCACGCAGCACTGTCGCCGTCGGCAATGGGCGCGCCACCCGCCCTGCCCGTGGCGAGCAGGACGAACGAATCGTTGGTGGACGTGTCCCCATCCACCGTCACGCAGTTGAACGAGCGATCCGCCACCTCCCGCACCAGCCGCTCCAACACGGGCTGGTCCACCGGGGCGTCGGTGGCGACGAAGCCGAGCATGGTCGCCATGTTCGGCCGGATCATGCCGGCCCCCTTGGCAATGCCGGTGATGGTGACGGGCACGCCGTCGATCTCGACGCGGCGCGAGGCAGCCTTGGCTACAGTATCGGTCGTCATAATGGCGTGGGCAGCCTCATGCCAGCGGCGCTCGTCCAAGTTCGCGACGCAGACAGGGAGCGCCGCCTCGATGCGCTCGACCGGAAGCGGTTCCATGATGACGCCGGTGGAAAACGGCAGCACCTGGTCCGGCCGGCAGCCCAGGCGCTGCGCCACCGCGGCGCAGGTCGCCTGGGCCGCCGCAAGCCCCGGCGCACCGGTGCCGGCGTTGGCGATGCCGGTATTGATCAGCAGCGCGCGGATGCCGTTGTCCTGGCGGGCCAACTCCAGATTTGCCTTGCAGACGGTCACGGGCGCCGCGCAGAAACGGTTTTGGGTAAACACGCCGGCGACGGTGCTGCCCGGCGCCAGTTCGATCAGCAGCAAGTCCTTCCGATCGAGCTTGCGGATGCCGGCCTCGGCCGTGCCGAGGCGAACGCCATGAACCGCATGCAGGGCCTCGGCAGATGGGGTCGAATAGTTAACAGGCATTTCTCACCACCAAGGACACCAAGGACACGAAGGAAAACCAGGCAAAGCTTGGTGTCCTTTGTGCCCTTGGTGGTTCATCGATCAGCTCAACTTCCCGTGGCAGTGCTTGTATTTCTTGCCCGAACCGCAGGGGCAGGGATCGTTGCGGCCGACCTTCTGGCCGCTGCGCACGATGGGCTGCTGCGGGCGTTCCTCGGCGGGCGCGCCGAGCGCCTCGTCGTAATCGGCGTGATGATACTGGACGTTCTCGACCGCCGGCGCCGGCTCTGCTTCGGCAATCTGCTCCTGGGAACGAATCTCGACCGTCATCAATAGGCGCGATACCTCCACGCGCACCGTCTGCAGCAGTGCCTCGAACAGCTCGAAGGCCTCGCGCTTGTACTCCTGCTTCGGGTTCTTCTGGGCGTAGCCGCGCAGGTGGATCCCCTGGCGCAGATGATCGAGCGCTGCGAGGTGTTCGCGCCAATGCGTATCCAGGCTCTGCAGCATGACGTTGCGCTCGAACTGGTGGAACGCCACCGCACCCACCTGCTCGACCTTGACGGCATATCCGGCGTCGGCGGCATCTATGATGCGCCTCAGAATGCCATCGTCGTTAAGGGTCGGCTCGGCCTTCACCCACTCGCCCACGGGGACGTGTACCTGGTACTCGGCGGCGAGGGCCTTTTCGAGCCCGGGGATGTCCCACTGCTCCTCGACGCTCTCCGCCGGAACGTACGTGCGCAGGCAATCGTGCAGCACGCCGTGACGCATGGCGGTGATGGTCTCGGTGATATCGTCCGTCTCCAGCAGTTCGTTGCGCTGCTGATAGATCACCTTGCGCTGGTCGTTGGCGACATCGTCGTACTCCAGCAGCTGCTTGCGAATGTCGAAGTTGCGCTGCTCGACCTTGCGCTGAGCCGATTCCAGGGAGCGGGTGACCATGGCATGCTCAATGGCCTCGCCCTCGGGCATTTTCAGCCGCACCATGATGGCATTGAGCCGTTCGCCGGCGAAGATCTTGAGCAGCGGGTCTTCCAGAGACAGGTAGAAACGCGACGAGCCCGGATCACCCTGGCGCCCCGAGCGGCCGCGCAACTGGTTGTCGATGCGCCGCGATTCGTGACGTTCGGAGCCGATGATGTGCAACCCGCCGGCGGCGATGACCTGCTCGTGCAGCTTTTGCCATTCGGCGCGCAACGCAGCGATGCGCGCTTCCTTGTCCGGCTCACTCAGAGCGGCGTCATCGCGAATCTGTTCAATCTGCTTGTTGACATTGCCGCCAAGCACGATGTCGGTGCCGCGGCCGGCCATGTTGGTGGCGATGGTGATCACGCCCGGGCGCCCGGCCTGGACGACGATTTCCGCCTCGCGCGCGTGCTGCTTGGCGTTGAGCACCTGATGGGGCAGCTTCTCTTTGTGCAGAATGCCTGAAAGCAGCTCGTTGTTCTCGATCGACGTCGTGCCCACCAGCACCGGCTGGCCGCGCTCGTGGCAGTCCTTGATGTCGGCGATGATGGCGGCGTACTTTTCCTTGGCCGTGCGGTAGACCTGGTCCATACGGTCGTCGCGGACCATCGGCTTGTGGGTGGGAATGACCACCGTTTCCAGGCCGTAGATCTGATGGAACTCGTAGGCCTCGGTGTCCGCCGTGCCGGTCATGCCCGAAAGCTTCTGGTACATGCGAAAGTAATTCTGGAACGTGATCGAAGCCAGCGTCTGGTTCTCGCTCTGGATCGACACGCCCTCCTTCGCCTCGACTGCCTGATGCAGGCCGTCGGACCAGCGCCGGCCGGGCATGAGCCTCCCGGTGAATTCGTCGACGATGATGACCTCGCCGTTTTGCACCACATAGTGCTGGTCGCGATGGAACAGGTTATGGGCGCGCAGCGCGGCATACAGGTGGTGCATGAGCAGGATGTTCGCCGGCTCGTAGAGACTGCCGCCGGGCGGCAGCATGCCCATGCGCGCCAAGATCTCTTCGGCGTGCTCATGGCCCTGCTCGGTAAGCAGGACCTGGTGCGACTTGAGATCCACCGTGTAATCGCCGGTGTCCTGCTCGCCTTGCTGCTTGGCCGCCTCGCCCTTGGTCAGTAGCGGCGCGACCTGGTTCATGCGCACGTACAGCTCGCTGTGGTCCTCCGCCTGGCCGGAGATGATGAGCGGTGTGCGCGCCTCGTCGATGAGGATGGAATCCACCTCGTCGACGATCGCATAGTAGAGCCCGCGCTGGACCACCCGCTCGGCGGTGGTGTACACCATGTTGTCGCGCAGGTAATCGAAGCCGAATTCGTTGTTGGTGCCGTAGGTGATATCGGCGGCGAAGGCCTGCTGCTTCTCCGTGTGCGGCATCTGCGACAGATTGCAGCCCACGGTCAAACCGAGGAAGCGGTAGATCTTACCCATCCACTCCGCATCGCGGCTGGCCAGGTAGTCGTTGACAGTGACGATGTGCACACCCTTGCCCGTCAGGGCATTGAGATAGGCAGGCAACGTCGCGACCAGCGTCTTGCCCTCGCCCGTGCGCATCTCGGCGATCTTGTTGTCGTTCAGGACCATGCCGCCGATCAACTGCACGTCGAAGTGGCGCATGCCCAAGGTGCGTTTGCCGGCCTCGCGCACCACGGCGAACGCCTCGGGCAGGATATCGTTCAACGCTGAGCCGGCCGCCAGCTTCTGTTTGAACTCGTCGGTTTTGGCGCGCAGTTGGTCGTCGGTCAGCGCACCGATTGCCGGTTCGAGCGCATTGATGGTGCGCACGGTGTTCGAATACTGCCGGATCAGCCGATCGTTGCGGCTGCCGAAGATTTTCTTGAGTAGGCCGGAAATCATGGAATTCGGGACGCGGCTGGCGCGGCGGGGGGCCGCAAAACTGCGGAGTTTACCACGTCGGGAGCGCCCAACCCGGGCGACGGGCCGCCCTCAGCCAGCCCGTCACGAAGAGATCGGGACAGAAGCCGTCGCTGCGCTACTTGCGGTGTGCTGCCAGCGCACCGTCGCCGTTCTGCTGCGCGTGCTGGAGGAAGCGGTTGGGATTCTGGGCAACACCGTTCTTGCGCACTTCGAAGTGCAGGTGCGGCCCGGTTGAACGACCGGTGGAGCCGACCTCGGCGATCTTCTGGCCGCGCTTGACCACCGCGCCGACCTTGACCAGGATTTTCGAGGCGTGGGCGTAGCGGGTAGTCAGGCCGTTGCCATGGTCGATCTCGACGGTGTTGCCATAGTGGGGCTGAAAGTCCGCCGTGACGACAATGCCGCCGGCGGCGGCCATGATCGCCGTGCCGGTGTCGGCGACGAAGTCCACGCCTTCGTGCAGCGCGTTCTGGCCGGTAAAGGGATCGATTCGCCAACCGAAGCTCGATGCATTCCAAGTCGTCGTAATGGGCAGCGTCGTCGGTAGGAGATTGCGCCGCACCCGCTCGTCCAGCATCTCGGACTCCACCAGCCCGAGGTAGTCGCTGCGCACTTCCAATTGATGGGACAGAGCATCCAGTTGCTGCTGCATGTCCGCCGCCGATAGCGGCCGCGCGGGTTCGACCAGCATGCCGCCACGGGCCGGCGGCTCGCTCATCCTGAACTCCTGGGGCTTGATGCCGGCCAAGCTGCCGAGGCGCTCACCGAGCGAGTCGAGGCGGATCAACTGAGCCTGGAGCTGACCAAGCTTGACGGCCATGGCATTGAGGTTTTCGCGCAGGAACTCCTGGGTCTTACGGGTTTCCTCCTGACGCAGGCTGAGCAGCAACTCCTGGACGAAGGGCAACCGCATCTCGGCCGCATGACGCAGGGTCACGAAGGAGAAGAGCGAGGAGATCGAGAGCACGGCGACGGTCAGAACGACCGCAGCGAGGACGAGATGGCGGCTGGTCAGCGTGATCGTCCGTGCCGTTGCCATGCGGTCGGATACAAGAATAATATGCATCTAGCTCCTCCCAGAGAATCGAATGAGCGCGACAAAACTCCACGCCTTACTCACGCTCTCTGAAGATCTGGCACCCCTCGCCACGCACGCTGCCCGCCTGATGAGGCTGCAGCGGATATTCCAGCAGATCGCGCCGAAGCCTCTGGCCCGTTCCAGCCAGGTGGCGAATCTGAAGCAGGGGGTTGTTATTGTCCACGCCGCGAACGGCGCGGTCGCCGCGAAGCTCAGGCAGTTGGCACCGAGACTATGCGACGAGTTTTCAAACAGGAGTTGCGAGATTACTAAAATTCAGGTCAAAGTGCAAGCGCCCGCTAACGCCGGTAAGTCCTTGAAAATAGAGCGTCCCGAGCTCGCGCCGGCGGCAATCCAAGAGCTGGCGCGGCTTTCCGGCCGGCTACCCGATTCGCCGCTGAAACGGGCGGTGGATCGCATGCTGGCACGGCAAGACGCGCGCAAGCGTCCGCCGCCCAAAGAGAGCTCCGGCCGCCCCAAAGCGCCGTAACGCCACTTTTACTTTCGCTGGTGACTGCAGCCGCGCGCCGTTGTCAGGCCGTCCCTCCCGCGCCGAACACGATGCGGGAGGAGCATCCGGCCGCGCAGCGCCGTGATCCGGGCACCGGCCCGGTCAAAGAACGATAACGCGTTCGAGAAAAAACAGGGAAAGAACGATCAGAGCAAAAATCAGAGCATACTTGCCGACCCGCCAGGCGAAACCGAGGTAGCGCCGATCGCGGGTAAACAGGAAGGCAAGGATGCCGGCGCCAATGGCGATCACCGCCAGCACGCCGACGATACGCAGGATCAGCATGTTCGGGCGATGACGGCGGGGCGGTCAGGCAAACTGGGGCGCGAACAGACGTGCGACCGCCGGCGGCACGTCCTCTTCGGCGGCAAAGCTGATCATCTCCCACGCTCGCTGGTCGGCGAGCAGGGCCCGCAGCAGCTCGTTGTTCAGGGCGTGACCGGATTTGTGCGCCGAAAATGCCGCGAGCAGCGGATGCCCGACGAGATACAGATCGCCTACGGCATCGAGCACCTTGTGCTTGACGAACTCGTCGGCGTAGCGCAGTCCTTCGCTGTTGAGCACACGGTACTCGTCCATGACGATCGCGTTGTCCAGGCTGCCGCCTAGGGCCAGGCCGCTGGCGCGCATCGCCTCGACGTCCTGCATGAAGCCGAATGTCCTGGCGCGCGCCACCTCCTTGACATAGGAGTTCTCGGCGAAATCGACCGTGACGCTGGTGCCAGTGCGATCGACAGCAGGGTGGTTGAAGACAATCGAAAACGTCAGGCGGAAGCCGTCATAGGGATCGAGCCGCGCCCATTTGTCGCCGTCGCGCACCTCGACCGGCCGCTTGACGCGCAGGAACTTCTTCGGCGCCGCCTGCTCCTCGATGCCTGCCGACTGCAGCAGAAACACGAACGGCGCAGCGCTGCCGTCCATGATCGGGATTTCCTGGGCATCGAGGTCGACATGAACGTTGTCGATGCCCAGCCCCGCCAGCGCCGACATCAAATGCTCGACCGTGCTGACCTTAACATCGCCGCGCTGCAACCCCGAGCACAAGCGCGTATCGACGACCGAATACGGATCGGCGCGCAGCTCCGTCGGCGGAACGGTGTCCACGCGACGAAAGACGATGCCGGTATCGGCGGCCGCCGGGCGCAGGGTCAAGGTGACCTTGACCCCGCTGTGCAATCCCACACCGGTGGCACTGATCGCCGATTTCAGCGTGCGCTGCTTGAGCATGGCATAGAGCGCTATGACAAAGAGGCGAATTTTAACATATTGCCCATCCGCCCTGCTCCGTAACGCACCTGCGGCCCGGGGGATGACAGACCCCGCCTGACCGCGGCGACCGTGGTCGCACCCGCGCCGACCGAATGGCCAACGTCCGGCAGCACTGCGCGAAGCTTGCCGCTCAGTCGGCCTGCTTCCTGAGGAAAGCGGGTATGTCGTACTTGTCCACGCCGCTCGCCGTCATGGCCTCGACGGTGGACGTACGACGGGTGCGCATGACCGCCGGCACGTCCAGTCCGCTGTAATCGATGGTTTCGACCGCGATCGGCATGCCGTCGGTTCCCGTCGCCGGGACGAGCTTCATCGGCGGCTTGGCCTGGGCGCGGTTTGCCATGCCCAGCCCCGTGGCGACAACCGTCACGCGCAGACCGTCATCCATGTTGTCGTCGAACACGGCACCGAAGATGATGTGGGCATCCTCGGCGGCGAACGCGCGGATGGTGTTCATGACCTCGTTGACCTCCTTCATGCGCAGGGAGGCGCTGGCCGTGATGTTCACCAGCACGCCGCGCGCGCCGGACAGGTTGATACCCTCCAGCAGCGGGCTCGCCACCGCCTGTTCCGCGGCCAGGCGGGCACGGTCGACACCGGCGCTCGATGCGGAACCCATCATGGCCATACCCATCTCGCCCATGACGGTCCGCACGTCCTCGAAGTCCACATTGACCAGACCGGGGAAGTTGATGATTTCGGCGATGCCGCCGACGGCGTTGCGCAGCACGTTGTCCGCCGCCTTGAAGGCCTCCTGCACACTGACATCGTCGCCGAGCACCTCCATCAGGCGCTCATTGAGGATGACGATGAGCGAATCGACGTGCTTGGCCAGCTCCTCGATGCCCTGCTCGGCGATGCGGATGCGCTTGCCCTCGAAGGCGAAGGGTTTGGTCACCACGGCAACGGTCAGGATGCCCAGCTCGCGGGCGACTTCCGCGACCACCGGTGCCGCACCCGTGCCCGTGCCGCCGCCCATGCCGGCGGTGATGAACACCATGTGCGCGCCACGCAGGGCATCGGCGATGCGTTCGCGTTCTTCGACGGCCGACGTGCGCCCCATATCCGGTTTCGCTCCCGCGCCCAGGCCGGAGCGGCCGAGTTGCAGCTTGGCCGCCGCTGAACTGCGCTTGAGCGCCTGGGCGTCGGTGTTGGCGCAGATGAATTCCACGCCCTGCACCCCTTCCCGGATCATGTGCTCGACGGCGTTGCCGCCGGCGCCACCGACGCCGATTACCTTGATCACGGTACCGCTCGGTTCCTTTTCCACGATTTCGAACATGCTCGCCTCCTTGTTGTTACAACGACAAACCATCACCCCAGGCGTGCGCAACGCGCCGGGCAGCGACCCGCGTCCCTTCCCGTCGCCGCACGCCCCATCCTAAAAATTTTTCTCGAACCACGACTTCATCCGCATCAGCACGTCCTTGACCGTGCGCGTCTCGCGCGCCACGATGCCGCGCTTCTTCTGCGTCATGCCTTCCAGTAGCAGGCCCATGACGGTGGCGTACTTCGGATGCTGCACCACGTCCGCAAGGCTGCCCTCGTAGCGGGGCGTGCCGACGCGTACCGGCAAGTGGAAGACCTCCTCCCCCAGTTCCACCATGCCCTGCATCACAGCCGAACCGCCGGTGAGCACGATGCCCGACGACAACAGCTCTTCGTAGCCGCTGCGGCGCAGCTCAGCCTGCACCAGTTCGAACAGTTCGGACACGCGCGGCTCGATGACATCGGCGAGGGCTTGGCGCGACAGCTTGCGCGGCCCGCGCTCACCGATGCCGGGAACGTCCACCAGCTCCTCCGGATCGGCCAGCTGCTGCAGCGCCACGCCGTGCCGGATCTTGATCTCCTCGGCGTCCTGGGTCGGTGTGCGCAACGCCATGGCGATGTCGTTGGTGATCTGGTCGCCGGCGATGGGGATGACAGCCGTGTGGCGGATTGCGCCCTGGGTGAACACCGCGATGTCGGTGGTGCCGCCGCCCACGTCTACAAGACACACACCCAGATCTTTCTCGTCATCGCTGAGCACGGCATAGCTCGACGCCAGGGGTTGCAGCACCAGATCGAGCACCTCCAGACCGCAGCGACGCACGCACTTGACGATGTTCTGCGCCGCCGAGACGGCGCCCGTGACGATGTGCACCTTCACTTCGAGGCGCACGCCGCTCATGCCGATCGGCTCGCGCACGCCGTCTTGCCCGTCGATGATGAACTCCTGGGTCAGGATGTGCAGGATCTGCTGGTCGTTTGGAATCGGCATGGCGCGCGCCGTTTCGACGACCCGCTCGACGTCCAGAGGCGACACCTCCTTATCCTTGATCGCCACCATGCCGTTTGAGTTGAAACTGCGGATGTGGCTGCCCGCGATGCCGGTGTAGACGTCCTTCACCTTGCAATCGGCCATCAGCTCCACTTCCTGGATGACGCGGGAAATTGTGCTTACCGTGGCCTCGATATTGACCACGACACCTTTCTTTAGCCCGCGCGATTCTTGGCTGCCAATGCCAAGAATCTCCAGCCTGCCTTCTGGGGTCAGGTCGGCGACGACGGCGACGATTTTCGAGGTGCCGATGTCCAGTCCAACGATGAGATCCTTGCTCTCCTTGCTCATCACTTTCCTTTGCTGTCTGTCCGGGTTGCGCGGCCAGTGCGGACCGCGAGACCGTTGGGATATCGCAGGTCGGCCATGACGACCGGGGCGCGTAGACGCTCCTCCGCCTGGTGCAGGACGGCGACGAAACGCGCAAGCCTTTCCGCAACCGGTGCCTTGGGCTGGTCGCGGCCGAGTTCGAGCACGGTGCCGTTGTCCAGGCGCAGCTGCCAGGCGAGCCGCGGGCTGAGCGTCACGGCCTGCAGTTTGTGCCCGACCGGGGCCAGGGCGTCGGCAAACTCGCCGTAGCGCGCTAGCACTTCCGGCGCGCTGCCTTGCGGGCCGCTGAACACCGGCAGGGCGGCATTGCTGGCAGCAGCAAAGACCTCGCCCAGAGGATTGACGAGCCGCGTCTCGCCGGCATCGCCCTGCTTCCAAAACGCCACTGCTGTGTGCTCCTCGATCTCGAGCGCGATCCCGTCCGGCCAGAGGCGTCGGATATGAGCACGGCGTACCCAAGGCAGCTTCTCGAAATTGGTGCGCACGCCATCGAGATTGACAGTGAAGAAGTTGCCCGAGAACGAGCTGCGCGCCGCGTACTCGATCTGCGCCGATGTCACCTGAACCAGCGGGCTGACGACGATCACCTCGCGCACCGGAAAGAGTGGCAGCCGCAGCACCACGGCCACGGCGATGTAGCCGAAGGCAAGCGTCGCGAGAAACAGCAGCAGATCGGCAACCAAATTCATCATCTTCGGTCTGTCCCAAAAGCCCCCCGCCTGCTCCTTGGTCCTCCTGCGCGCCCCACCGGCCATGACAATCTCATCCCGTCCAGCATTCATCCGAGACGCGCCAGTGCCAGGATACGCAGTACGAGGTCCTCGAACCCGATACCGGCGGCGCGCGCCGCCATCGGCACCAGCGAATGGCCGGTCATGCCGGGAGACGTGTTGATCTCCAGCAGATAGGGACGGTCGCCGGCGCCGAGCATCAGGTCGGCGCGGCCCCAGCCGCGGCAGCCGAGCAGTCGCGCCGAGCGCATGACTACGTCCTGGAGCAGGTGCTCGGTCGCCGCCGGCAGCCCGCTCGGGCAGAAGTACTGGGTCTCGTCGGAGAAGTATTTGTTCTGATAGTCGTAGTTGCCGCCAGGTGCGGCGATGCGGACCAGCGGCAGGGCTTCCTCGCCTATGAATCCGCAGGTCAGCTCCGCGCCCGCGATGAATTCTTCGGCGAGCACCAAGCTGTCATAGTGCGCCGCGAGTTCCCAAGCCGGGCGCAGCTGCGCCGCCTCGGTCACTTTCGTGGCGCCTACGCTCGATCCCTCGTGCACCGGTTTGACGAAGATGGGCAGACCCAACTCACGCACCACGGCGTCCCAATCGGTATCCTTTGTCAGCACGCTGCAGCGCGGTGTCGGCAGGCCAGCCGCCTGCCAGATCATCTTCGTGCGCCACTTGTCCATCGCCAGCGCCGAGGCCATGACGCCGCTGCCGGTGTAGGCGATACCCAGCGTTTCGAGCGCGCCCTGGATCGTGCCGTCCTCGCCGCCGCGGCCGTGCAGGGCGATGAACGCACGGTCGAAGTTGCCGTCCTTCAGCTCGCACACCGAGCGGTCCCGCGGGTCGAACGCATGCGCATCGACGCCGCGACGCCGCAGCGCCGCCAGGACTGCGTTGCCGCTTAGGAGCGAGATCTCCCGCTCAGCCGACGTTCCGCCCATGAGCACGGCGACCTTGCCGAGTTCCTTCACGCTCACCGAAGTCCTCCTGCGGTGCTTGCGCGGAAATGCGCGGCGCGATCCCGCGGATGCGGATTCGGCCTGCGCCGGACTTTGCGCACGGCTTCAAACGCGTTACGGATCATGGCTTCTCTCCGACGATGCGTACCTCGCGCACCAGATCCACGCCCTGTTTCTCCAGCACCGTGGCATGGACCTGTTCGATCAGCGACTCGATGTCAGCGGCGCACCCGACGCCGCCCGGATTGACGATGAAGTTGGCATGTTTCTCGGACACCCGCGCACCGCCGACGCTCAAGCCCTTCAATCCAGACGCTTCGATCAGCCGCGCGGCATGATCTCCCTCCGGATTGCGGAACACCGAGCCGGCGTTGGGCAGCTGCAGCGGCTGGCTGGCGATGCGCTTCTCCAGCAGTTCCTTGATGCGCCGGCGCGCCAGCTCGCCGTCGCCCGGCGCGAATGCCAGCCGTGCGGCGACGAACCACTCGTCCGTGGCTGCACGCAGACCAACGCGGCGATAGCCGACCTCGAAGTCGTCGCGGAGTCGGTGCCGCAATTCGCCGCGCCGGTCCACCGTGACGGCCTCAGCAACGGCATTCCAGGTCTCGCCGCCGTAGCAGCCGGCGTTCATGGTCATCGCTCCGCCGACCGTTCCGGGAATGCCGGCAAGGAATTCGGCCCCCGCGAGGCCGTTGTTGGCGGCAAAGCGCGCCACCTTCGGACATGCGACGCCTGCCTCGGCGTAGATGAGCGGGGCGTCCGGCCCCGGCGGTGAGGGTTCGGTTTCCAGGCGCAATGCCTTGAGCGCGCCGTGGGTGAACACCACCGTGCCATCGAATCCGCCGTCGCGCACCAGCAGGTTGCTGCCCAGCCCGACGAAGAGCAGCGGCTCATCGCTGCGCAAGTGGCGCAGAAACAGAATCAGATCATCGAGGTCGGCCGGAAAGAACGCCCGCGCTGCGGCGCCGCCGGCACGCCAGGTGACGTGCCCTGCCATCGGCTCATCGAGCCGCAACTCGCCACGCAGACCCGCGATGCGTGGATCATGGGATATACCGGACGCCATCACCGCCGCTTCATCCTTGCGTGCCGCATCGGTCCGGCTCACTGCTCACTCCTCGCTCCTCACCAGCTTCGCCGGCACGCCGCCGACCGAGCCGGCACCCATGGTGACAATGACGTCGCCATCCTGCGCTTGATCCAGGATCTGCTGCGGCATGGCGGCGATGTCCTCGACGAACACCGGCTCGACGCGGCCGGAAACGCGCAACGCACGGGCCAGCGAACGGCCGTCGGCGGCGACGATCGGCGCCTCGCCCGCGGCATAGACCTCGGCCAGCAACAGCGCATCGGCGGTGGACAGCACGCGAACGAAGTCCTCGAAACAGTCGCGGGTACGCGTGTAGCGGTGGGGCTGAAATGCCAGCAGTAGTCGCCGGCCGGGAAAAGCGCCGCGCACTGCAGCGATGGTGGCGGCCATCTCCGCCGGGTGATGGCCGTAGTCGTCGATCAAGGTCGCCGTGCCGCCGCCGGGAAGGTTGATGTCACCGTAGCGCTGGAAGCGGCGGCCGACGCCCTTGAACTCCGCCAGCGCCTTGACGATGGAAGCGTCCTGGACGCCCACCTCGCTCGCCACGGCGATGGCGGCAAGCGCGTTCTGAACATTGTGCAAGCCGGCCAGGTTAAGCTCCACCGGCAATCGACTGGTGGTGCCGTTGGCGCGCACCAGATCGAACTTCATGCGCCCGCCGGCCGCTACCACGTTCTCCGCCCGCACGTGCGCCGCCGCATCCAGACCGTAGCGAACGACTGGCTTGGAGACGAAGGGCATGATCTCGCGTACGTTGGCATCGTCGGTGCACAGCACCGCCGACCCATAAAAGGGCAGATGCTGCAGGAACTCGACGAACGCCTGCTTGAGGCGCGCGAAGTCGTGACCATAGGTCTCCATGTGGTCGGCGTCGACGTTTGTGACCACCGCGATCACCGGCTGCAGGAGAAGAAAGGAAGCGTCGGATTCGTCCGCTTCGGCAACCAGGAACTCACCAGTGCCGAGCCGGGCGTGGGTGCCCGCGGAATTCAGGCGCCCGCCGATGACGAAAGTCGGATCAAGGCCGCCTTCGGCAAGAATGCTGGCGATGAGGCTGGTGGTGGTCGTCTTGCCGTGGGTACCGGCAACCGCGATGCCCTGCTTCAGGCGCATCAGCTCGGCCAGCATGAGCGCCCGCGGCACGACGGGGATCTGGCGCGCCCGCGCCGCTATGACTTCGGGATTGTCGCCCTTGACTGCGGTGGACACAACGACGGCATCGGCGCCGACGATGTGACCGGTATCGTGACCAGTCAGCACCCGTGCCCCGAGCGCTGCCAGCCGGCGCGTGGCAGCGTTATCGGCAAGGTCGGAGCCGCTCACCACGTAGCCGAGGTTGAGCAGGACCTCGGCGATTCCGCTCATGCCCGAGCCGCCGATGCCGACGAAGTGTATGTGTTTGACCTTGTGTTTCATGTTTCACACCACCAAGCACACCAAGAACACCAAGAGACCAGGAAACCAAGAAGCGGATTTCTTGGTGTTCTTGGTGTCCTTTGTGGTCGATTTCATCTCGCCACCGCCATGCACAGTTCCGCCACATCGCGCGTCGCCTCCGGCTTGGCCAAGTTGCGCGCCTTCTCGGCCATCGCCCGCAGACGCTCACGCGTCAGTTCGCGCAGCACTTGCGCCAGCCGTTCCGGTGACAGATCCCTTTGTGGCAGGAGGATGGCGGCCCCTGCCTCGGCGAGGAAACGTGCGTTGGCGGTCTGGTGATCGTCCACCGCATGGGGAAACGGCACCAGCACGCTGGCCACCCCGGCCGCCGCCAGCTCCGCCACGGTCAGAGCGCCGGCGCGGCAGATCACCAGATCTGCTTCGGCATAGCGCCGCGCCATGTCTTCGATGAATGGCACCAGTTCGCCGGAGACGCCGGCGGCCGCGTAGGCCCGGCGCAAGGCATCGAGCTGCCGCGCTCCCGACTGGTGCGCCACGCGGGGTCGTTCGTCCTCCGGCAGCAGTGCCAGGGCCTGAGGCACCGTGTTGTTCAGCACCTGCGCGCCGAGACTGCCCCCGACGACAAGCAGGTTAAGTCGCCCGTTGCGCCCGGCGTAACGGCTCGCCGGCGGCGCGATGACCGCAATTTCTTCGCGCACGGGGTTACCGGTCCAAACGGCATTGGCAAGCGTCGCGGGAAAGCCGCTGGCGATACGATCGGCAACGCCCGCCAGCACTTTGTTAGCCAGTCCAGCGATGGAGTTCTGCTCGTGGATGACCAGCGGGCGGCCGGTCAGTGCCGCCATCATGCCGCCAGGAAAGGTGACGTAACCGCCCATACCCAACACCACGTCCGGCCTTAACCGACGCAGCTCGCGCAGCGCCTGCCAGAACCCGCGCAGCAGGTTCAGCGGCAGAAGCAACGCGCGCAAAAGTCCTTTTCCGCGCAACCCCACGAAACGGACCGAGGCCATGTCGTAACCGCGCGGCGGCACCAGTTTCGCTTCCATGCCATCCGGATTGCCGAGCCAGACGACGTGCCAGCCGTACCGGCGCAGGTAATCCGCGACCGCCAGACCGGGATAGATGTGCCCGCCGGTTCCACCCGCCATGATGAGGATCGTGCGGCTCATGCCGGCAGCCCCCGCATCAGCTGCCGAGATTCCCAATCGACCCGGAGCAGGATCGCCATGGCAACGCAGTTGACGACGATCCCCGAGCCGCCAAAGCTCATCAGCGGCAGGGTCAGGCCCTTGGTCGGCAGCAGCCCCATGTTCACGCCCATGTTGATGAACGCCTGCAACCCGATCCACAGGGCAATGCCCATGGCGACCAGGGCCGGGTAGGCGCGATCGAGCAACAATGCCTGGCGGCCGATGGCGAACGCACGCTGGATGATCAGCACAAACAGCGCGATGGCGACCATGACGCCGGCGAAACCAAGCTCCTCGGCGACCACCGCCAAGAGAAAATCCGTGTGCGCCTCCGGCAGGTAGAACAACTTCTCCACGCTCGCACCCAGGCCGACGCCGAACCATTCCCCGCGGCCAAACGCGATCAGCGCATGGGACAACTGATAGCCCTTGCCGAAGGGGTCGTCCCACGGCCGCATGAAATTGGTGAGCCGCTCCCAGCGGTAGGGTGAGACCCAGATCAGCACCAGGAAGCCGATGGCAAGCAGCACGATCAGGATCAGGAACAGCCGGGCATTGATGCCGCCCAGAAACAGGATGCCCATGGCAATGGCCACGATCACCACGAAGGCACCGAAGTCCGGCTCGCGCAGTAGCAGGAACCCGATGGCGAGCATGACCATGGCCATGGGCAGAAAGCCGCGCTTGAAGCTGCCCATGTCGGGCAGCTTGCGCACCGTGTAGTCGGCGGCGTAGAGCACCGCGAGCAGCTTCATCAGCTCCGAGGGTTGCAGATTCACCGGGCCGAGCGGCAGCCAGCGGCGCGCACCGTTGACCTCGCGCCCCACGTGGGGAATGAGCACGACCACCAGCAGCACGACGCCGGCAATGAACAGCCAGGGCGCCATTTCCTGCCAGGCGCGCAGCGGAATCTGGAAGGCGACTACCGCTGCCACCACGCCGATGGCGAGAAAGAAGGCGTGACGCACGAGAAAGTAGGTCTGCTGGTGGCCGCTGAACTTGCTGCCTTCGGCGGTGGCGATCGACGCCGAGTACACCATGACCAGTCCATAGAGCAGCAGGCCGACCACCGACCACAACAGGACGTTGTCCAGTTCCGCCGGCGCGCGCTGCGCGCCGACGTAGAGATGGCCGTAGTTGGGTCGCGACGGCCTCGCCCGTCTGTTCAACAGCCCGCCGAGCGCTCCGGACAAGGTGCCGTTTTCTTTCATCGCACGGGCTCTCTGCTCTGGGCAAGGCCATGGACCGCGGCGGCGAATACCTCGGCGCGATGGGCATAGTTGCGGAACATGTCGAAGCTGGCGCAGCCCGGCGAGAGCAGCACGGCATCGCCGGGGTGCGCCGCAGCAAAAGCCTCGGCGACGGCCTGCTGCATGTCGCCGGCGCGCCGTACCGGCACGCCGCTGCCTGCCACGGCATGCTCGATGGCCGGCGCATCGCGGCCGATCAGAATGAGCGCGCGGGCGTGCCGGGTGACGGCAGGCTTCAAGGGTGCGAAGTCCTGACCCTTGCCATCGCCACCGGCTATGAGAACCATCTTGGGATGGTTCTCATAGCCGGTATCCGGCCCATATGCGCCCTCCCTCCCTGCCTCCCTCCCCGGGGGAGGGAGGTGACTGGTCAGCGTGGCCAATTGGCCGCCTAGTCCTTCCAGCGCCGCAATGGTGGCGCCGACGTTCGTGCCTTTCGAGTCGTCGTAGAAGGCAATGCTGTCGATGTCGGCGATCCTTTCCACGCGGTGCGGCAGCCCCTTGAAGCGGCGCAGCGCCTCGAGCAAGGGCGGCATCGGCAGCCCCAGCGCGTGGCACAGGGCAAGTGCGGCGAGCGCATTGGCGGCGTTGTGCAGTCCCGCCAGGGGCAGCTCGGCCACCCGCATGAGCGGCGTCCCGCCCTGGGCGAGCCACACTTCGCCGCGATGTTCGAGCAGGCCGAAGTCCTCCGCGGCTGTCGGCGCATCAAGGCCGAAGGTCCACACCGACCGCCTCGGCAGGCGCATAGAGACGACGCGCGCGTCTTGGCGGTTGAGCACCTGGGCCCCCTTGCCATCGAAAATGCGCGCCTTCGCCCGGGCGTAGTCATCGAGTCCGCGATAACGGTCCAGGTGATCGTCGCTCAGGTTAAGCACCGTCGCCGCGTCGGCGTCGAGGGATTCCATAGTCTCCAGTTGGAAGCTGGACAGCTCGAGCACCCACAGCTGTGGCAGCCTGCTCGCGTCCTGGCAGGTCATCAGCGCCGACAGCGCCGCGGGGCTGATGTTTCCCGCCACAGCGGTGAGCAGGCCGGCAGCTCGGCCCATGGCGCCCACCATCGAGGTGACCGTGGTCTTGCCGTTGGTGCCGGTGATGGCGATGATCCTGGCATGGTCGCGGGCGCCGAGATCGCGCAGGGCGCAGGCGAACAACTCGATCTCTCCAGTTACCGGAATGCCGTGCCGTCGTGCCTCGACCACCACCGCCTCGTCGCCCGACAGGCCGGGACTCAGGGCGAGAAGCTCGATGCCCTCGAGCAGATCGTTGTTGAACGCTCCAGTGACGACTTGCGCCTGCGGCACACTCTGGCGCAGCTCCGCCGCGGCGGGGGGCGCTTCGCGGCTGTCGGCCACGCGCAGCCGCGCCCCCCGGCGCGCCAGCCAGCGCGCCATCGCCAGGCCGCTTTCGCCCATGCCGAGAATCAGTATGTGCTTGCCTGACAGTTGCATGAGAACCTAACCACAGAGACACAGAGACACAGAGGATTTCTCTGTGTCCGCTCTCTGTGCCTCTGTGCCTCTGTGGTTCATTCCTATCTCAGTTTCAACGTCGACAACCCAAACAGCACCAGAAGGATGGTGATGATCCAGAACCGCACGACGACCTGCGTCTCCTTCCAGCCGCCCAGCTCGTAGTGATGGTGCAGCGGCGCCATGCGGAAAATGCGCTTGCCGCCCGTCCACTTGAAGTACATCACCTGCAGCATCACGGACAGCGTTTCCGCGACGAACAACCCACCCATGATGAACAGCACGATTTCCTGGCGCACGATCACCGCCACCGTCCCGAGCGCCGCACCCAAGGCGAGCGCGCCGACGTCGCCCATGAAGACCTCGGCCGGATAGGCGTTGAACCAGAGAAACCCAAGCGCCGCGCCTGCCAGCGCACCGCAGAACACCGCCAGCTCGCCAGCGCCGGGGATATGGGGCACGCCCAAGTACTTCGAGAAGACCGCATGCCCCGCCACGTAGGCGAAGATCGCCAGCGCAGCGCCGACCAGGGCCGCCGGCATGATCGCCAGACCGTCGAGGCCATCGGTCAGATTTACTGCGTTGCTGCTGCCGACGATGACGAAATACGTCAGCGCGATGAAACCGATCACGCCCAGCGGATAGGCAAATGTCTTGAAGAAGGGCACGATGAGTTCGATCTGCGCCGGCAGCGTCGCGCTCACGCCCAGATAGGTTGCCGCCGCCACACCGAATACCGATTGCCAGAAGAACTTGGCCTTCGCCGAAAGCCCTTTCGGGTCGCGCCGTACCACCTTGCGGTAGTCATCCACCCAGCCGATGGCACCGAAGCCGAGCGTCACGATCAGCACCACCCAGATGTAGCGGTTGGACAGATCGCCCCAGAGCAGCGTCGTGATGGCGATTGCGATCAGAATCAGGGCACCGCCCATGGTCGGCGTTCCAGCCTTGGTCAGATGCGACTTCGGCCCATCGTCGCGCACTGCCTGTCCGATCTTGTACGACGTGAGTTTGCGGATCACCATCGGACCGAAGACGAAAGACAGCGTCAGCGCCGTCATGGCGGCGAGCACGGTGCGCAGGGTGATGTAGTTGAAGACGTTGAACACCCTGAAGTCCTGCGCCAGCAATTGAGCAAGTTCAAGCAGCATGATCTATACGTTCAGCGTCGAGGAGCGGGGAGTTTCATTCTTCCCCGCCCCTGTGGCATCGCCATGACCGAAAAGCGGCTCCATGGGGGCATTTCCCGGCATGGCGCGTTTGTTCTCGGCGCATTCCTCCGTCGTCCATATCAGCGTGCGGCGAGCGCTTCCACGACGCGCTCCATGCGCATGAAGCGCGAGCCCTTCACGAGCACGGTCGTGCCGTCGTCCAGTTCCGGACACAGCGCCGCAACCAAGGCGTCTGCGCTGGCGAAGTGCCGCGCGCCGCTGCCGAAATTGCGCACAGCGAGTTCGGCCAGCTCCCCGAGGGCGAACATCTGGTCCACTCCTTGGCTCTTGGCATAGCCGCCGATTTCGTCGTGGAGCTGGCCGGCCCGTTCACCCAGCTCACCCATGTCGCCCAGAACCAGGATCTTGCGTCCCGGTGTCGCCGTCAGAACATCGATGGCGGCGCGCATCGAATCGGGATTGGCGTTGTAGCTGTCGTCAATCAGCGTCGCGCCGCGCGCGATCCGGCGCAGTTGCAGGCGCCCTTTGACACCGGCATAGACCGACAACCCCGCGGCCACTGCCTCCAGCGATGCGCCGGCCGCAGTCGCCGCCGCCGTCGCGGCCAGGGCATTGCACACGTTGTGAATGCCAGGCACCTGCAGCACGACATCCATCCGACCCTGGGGGGTGCGCATGCGCAGTGCGCTGCCGGCGCCGATGCGCGTCACCTCGGCGGCCACGTCGGCATCGGCTGCCAATCCGAAAGTGAGCACCTGCCGGCCGCGGTTGAGCTGACGCCAGTAGTCGCAGAAGGCATCGTCGGCATTGATCACGGCAATGCCGTCATCGTCGAGACCAGCGTAGATGCAGCCCTTTTCACGCGCCACTTCCGCGACGCTGCCCATGCCCTCGAGGTGGGCGCGCTGGGCGTTGTTGACCAGCGCCACCGTCGGCCGCGCGAGCTGCGTCAGGTAGGCAATCTCGCCGGGATGGTTCATGCCCATCTCGATCACCGCAGCGCGGCTGGTGACGTGCAGCTTGAGCAGCATCAGCGGCACACCGATGTCATTGTTGAGGTTGCCCAGCGTAGCCAGCACGGCAAGCTCAGGATCGTAGCCGTCGGCCCGCGTCTGGGCGCGCAGAATGGCCGCCGTCATTTCCTTGACCGTGGTCTTGCCGTTGCTGCCGGTGATGCCGATCAAGGGTAGTGCGAAGCGGCCGCGCCAGTAGGCAGCCAGCGCTCCCAAGGCAAGGCGCGTATCGCGAACCACCACCTGCGGCACGGCTGAAGCGTGGGTTGCGGCCCAGGTTTCGTCCACCATTGCGGCGACGGCGCCGCCTTCCACCGCCGCCTGGATGAAGTCGTGACCGTCGAAGTTCGGTCCGCGCAGGGCAATGAACAGCTCGTCGGCAGCGATGCTGCGCGTGTCCGTGGACACTGCGCCGAACCACGGATTGCCGTTGCGGGCAGTGCCGCCGGTGGCGCGGGCGGCTTCCAGCAGCTCCATCATGGCCGGCTCCCGCCGCGCACGGCCAGCGCCCGCGCGGCATGGTCGACGTCGGAGAAGGGCTGGCGTACGCCGGCGATCTCCTGGTAGGTTTCGTGGCCCTTGCCGGCGACGAGCACCACGTCTTCGACCTGCGCGGCCGCGACCGTGCTGCGGATGGCTTCGGCGCGATCTTCCACGATCGTGGTCGCAGTGCCGCTTCCGGCGGCAATGTCGGCGATGATGGCACCGGGCAATTCGCCGCGCGGATTGTCGCTGGTCAGCACGACGCGGTCGGCAGCACGAGCAGCGACAGCACCCATGAGTGGTCGCTTGCCCGGGTCGCGATCGCCACCGCAGCCAAACACGCAAATCAGACGCCCGCCCCGTGCCTGCGCGCTCTCGCGCAAGGCTTGCAACGCCTGGTCCAGCGCATCGGGCGTGTGCGCGTAGTCCACGACCACCAGCGGCGCCCGATCGCCACCGAGCATCTGCATGCGTCCGGGCGGTGGCGCCAGGTGCGGCAGCACGGCGGCGGCCCGATCGATCGGCATTCCGGCGGCAATCAGTGTCGCCAGCACCGCCAGCAGATTGGAAACATTGAACCGGCCGATCAGCGGCACTTCGACGCGCACACGGCCGGCCGGCGCGACGACGTCGAAGCGCAGCCCGTTGCCGATCACGGCGATTTGCTCTGCACGGAACAGTATGTCGACCGTCCCGCGCGGGATCATCGTGCCATCGAGACTGTAACCCAGACGCTGGACGCCGGCGCCGGCAAGCCGCGCCGCCTGCTCGCGGCCGAAGGCGTCATCGACATTGAGCACGACGCTGCGCAATCCCGGCACCGCAAACAGCTTCGCCTTGGCCGCACCGTAAGCCTGCATCGTCTTGTGATACTCGAGGTGATCGCGCGTCAGATTGGTAAACACGGCGATGTCGAAACGCGCGCCATTGACCCGTCCCTGGTCCAGGCCGATCGAGGAGACTTCCATCGCCGTCGCCACCGCGCCATGGGCAAGAAACTCGGCCAGCATGCCGTGCAGCGTGATGGCATCGGGCGTGGTGTTGAGGCTGTCCTGCAGGGCACCGACAAAGCCGCAGCCGAGGGTACCGATCACGGCGCAGCGCTGCCCGAGGCGGTCGAACGCTTGGGCAAGCCACTGCGTCACCGAGGTCTTGCCATTGGTGCCGGTTACGCCGATGAGTTGCAGCTTCTCCGACGGCCGACCATAGACCAGGTGTGCCACGTGGCCGGCCAGCGCCTGCAACTCGTCTACCGCGACGTTCGGCACGCGCAACGAATCGTCCCACACGAAGTCCAGGCGCTCCCACAGGACCGCAGCTGCACCCCGCAGCACGGCGTCACCGATGAAGCGGCGCCCATCGGCATGGGCGCCGGGATAGGCGACGAACACATCGCCGGACTTGACCGCGCGCGAGTCTGCGCACAAACGCCGCACCGGGACTTGTTGCCGGCGCAGCGTCTCGATGACTTGGCCGGCCATCTGCCCGTTCACATGCGCTCCCGTGCTTCGGCCATCTGCAGCGGCTTTAGCGGAGCATCGGGCGCGACGCCGAGCGTGCGCAAAGCGCCAGCCATGACCTGCGAAAACACCGGGGCCGCGACCTCGCCGCCGTAGTATTTGCCGGCACCCGGCTCGTCGATCATGACGGCGACCACCAGGCGCGGATCCGACACCGGCGCGAAGCCGACGAAGGACGACACGTAACGGTCGGTGTAGATGCCGCCGTCGAGCTTGTGTGCCGTTCCCGTCTTGCCGGCGACGCGGTAGCCGGGCACTTGCGCCTTGGGTGCCGTGCCGCCGGGCTGCACTGCCATCTCAAGCATGATGCGCAACTCGCGTGCCGTCTGGACCGAGAACACCTGCCGGCTACCGGGCGCCGGCTCGCTCGTGCGCGTGAGCGACAGCGGAATGACATCACCGTCGCGGGCGAATGCCAGGTAGGCGCGCGCCAACTGCATCAAACTGACGGAAATGCCATGGCCATAGGACATGGTCGCCTGTTCGATCGGCTTCCAGGTTTTGTGGGGCCGCAGACGCCCGCCGGCCTCGCCCGGGAAGCCCAGCCCCGGCGCCGTGCCGAAACCGACGACATCGAACATCTGCCACATCTCCTCCGGTGACATGGACAGGGCGAGCTTGGTGGCGCCGACGTTGGACGATTTCTGGATCACCTGGGCCACAGTCAGCACGCCGTGCGGATGTGCGTCGCTAATCGTCGCGTTGCCGATGGTGATACGCCCCGGCGCCGTTTGGATCGGCGTGTCGAAGCGCACCTTTCCCTTGTCCAACGCCAGCGCGGCGGTAAACGGTTTCATGGTCGAACCGGGCTCGAAGGCGTCGGTGAGCACGCGATTGCGCAACTGGCTGCCGGCGAGCTTGCCGCGGTTGTTCGGGTTATAGGCCGGCAGATTGGTAAGCGCCAGCACCTCACCGGTTTTCACGTCGATGACGACGATGCCACCGGCCTTCGCCTTGTGGGTCGTGATCGCCTGTTTCAGATTGGCGTAGGCGAGATACTGGACTTTGCTATCCAGCGCCAGGGTGATGTCGCGCCCATCCTGGGGCTCGCGGATGCTCTCCACGTCCTCGATGATCTCGCCGCGACGGTCCTTGATGACCCGCCGGCTGCCGGGCCGGCCGGCGAGCTGGTCGTTGAACGCGAGTTCGACGCCCTCCTGGCCGGTGTCGTCGACCCCGGTAAAGCCGAGCACGTGGGCCGTCAACTCCCCTGCCGGGTAATAGCGCCGATACTCCCGCTGCTGGTGGATGCCCGGCAGACGCAACGCGGCTACCTTGTCGGCAACGTCCGGGGGAATCTGGCGTTTGAGGAACACGAAGTCCCGCTCCGAGGCGAGTTTGCGGTGCAGTTCGCGGACGTCGATTTCCAGCAGGCCGGCAAGCCGGCGCACCTGCGCCGGCTGCAGCGTCGCGTCCTCGGGAATGGCCCAGACCGACTTGACGGGTGTGCTCACGGCCAGCATGTCGCCGTGGCGATCGGTGATGCGCCCGCGCGTGGCCGACAGCTCGATGACGCGCGAATAGCGTGACTCTCCCTTCTGCTGTAGAAAATCGCTGTTGACCTCTTGCAGGTACAACGATCGCACCGTCAGAGCGGCGAACCCGCCGAGCAGAAGCAGCAGCACGAAACGCGCGCGCCACGCCGGCAACAGTTGCGACAGCAGCGGACTATGGGCGAACTTCACTTCTTCTCCGGCACATCGACGGCGAGCACGCTGGCGGGCATGCGCATCTGCAGCTTGTCCCGGGCGATCTGCTCGATACGCGCGTGTCCGGCCCAGGTGCTTTGCTCCAGCTGCAGCTGGCCCCACTCGACTTCGAGCTGGCGCGCACGCTCCTGCTCGCGCTCCAGTTCGCTGAACAACCGGCGCGACTTGTGCGTCGCCGCCACGACGCCAATGGCGCAGAGCACCGCCGCGATGAGCAGCATCAGATTAAGCCGTGCCATTGCCTGCGCAGAACCTTTCCGAGCATGAGGCGCCGAATTCTGCGGCGCATCGCCAAGCGCTGCGCGAGCAGGCTGAGCAGTCTTCTCACCGCCACGGAGCTTGAGGTTGTGTGCTCGTGCATGGTCAGATCCTTTCCGCCACGCGCATGATGGCGCTGCGCGCGCGAGGATTTGTGGCAATCTCCACCGCCGCAGGCCGCACGGGCTTGCCGACGAGCCGCAGCGTCGGCTGCGGCAGCTGCGCAGCGCGCACGGGTAACCGCGGTGGCGGTCCTTCCGGGCGGGAGCAGGCGCGCATGAAGCGCTTGACGATGCGATCCTCCAGGGAGTGGAAGCTGATCACCACAAGCCTTCCGCCGTGCCTGAGCAGGCCGAAGCATCGTGGGAGCGCAGTTTCGAGCTCTTCAAGTTCCTGATTGACGTAAATCCGTAGAGCCTGAAAGCTGCGCGTCGCCGGATGCTGGCCCGGCTCGCGCGTGCGGACGGTTTGCGCCACGAGTGCGGCAAGTTGTCCAGTGGTCGCGACAGGCTGCCGATCCGGCCGACCGCGAGCAGCAACAATCGCCTTTGCAATCGCATGAGCAAACCGTTCTTCGCCATAGTCTTTAAGCACCTCTGCAATCTGCTGCTGCGTTGCCCGCGCCAGCCACTGCGCCACCGTTTCGCCGCGGCTGGTGTCCATACGCATGTCCAGCGGCGCATCAGCGCGAAAGCTGAAACCCCTGGCCACGTCATCCAATTGCGGTGACGACACACCCAAGTCGAACAGCGCGCCGTCGAGCTGCGCCACACCCTGCTGCTCCAGCACCTGCGCCGCTTCGCTGAAGCGCGCATGCACCAGCGTGAACCGCTCGTCAACTAACTCGGCACCGGCAGCCACCGCCTGCGGATCGCGATCGATCGCGATCAGCCGGCCTTGCCTGCCCAGCCGGTCCAGAATCAGCCGGCTGTGGCCACCGCGTCCGAACGTGGCATCGAGATACACTCCGTCCGGTTTCACCATCAGAGCATCCACCGCCTCGCCCAGCAGTACCGCTGTATGAGCCTGCGCACCCGGCGCCGCCGCGGGCATCACAAGGCGAGATCCTCCAGTCCTGGCGGCAGCGCCTGATTGCCCAGCGAAAACATGGTCTCTTGCTGTTTCTGCCATCCGGTGTCGGACCACAGCTCGAAATGGCTGCCCTGCCCCACCAGCCAGGCAAGCTTGTCCAATTCGGCGACGCTGCGCAGTTCCGGCGCGACCAGCACGCGGCCGGCGGCGTCCATCTCCTCTTCGCGGGCATAGCCAATGAACAGCCGCTTCAGGACCGCCGTGCGCGGATCCAGACTGGGTGCGGCGAGGATCTTGTCGCGGATGGGTTCCCAGGCAGGGCTGGGATAGATGAGTAAGCAGCGATCGGGATGCGCGGTCAGCACCAGCTTGCCGGCGGCGAGCACGGCCAGCGGATCCCGGTGCCGGGCAGGAATGGCCAGCCGTCCCTTGGCATCGAGATTGAGCGCCGCTGCGCCTTGAAACATGCCACCCCCTCATCGGTGCGGGACACCCGAACCTGCCGAATCTCCCACATTTCTCCACTTTTCCCCACTCTAGTGGAAGTGGCCAGCCGGGTCAAGCCGTTCGCGGGCGATTTTTACAGTCGCGACAACGACTTATCGGCGACCGGGGGCAAAAAATGCAAAATGGAATAGCTAATAAAAATAATGAGATATATAGATTACCGCAGACATTGCGTTAAGTGTGGGCACGTCGCCTACACCTTTCGATGGAGGCGGCGGCAATGACAGGAATGGAAGTCCGCCGATAAGCCGGGTTCTGTCGAGGGCAGTCATTCATCTGGGCGTGCCGTTGCCGACACGCTCGAGCAGCCTACCCGGAAGCAGCGCGAGCCACGCTGTCGCTTCCCTATTTGGCCTTGCCCCGGATGGGGTTTGCCGTGCCGTCCGTGTCGCCACGTCCGCGGTGAGCTCTTACCTCGCCGGTTCGCCCTTGCCTGAGCCTCGTGGCCGAGGCCATCGGCGGTTTGCTTTCTGTTGCACTTTCCGTCGCCTTTGTCCGAAGACTTATAGCGCCCGGCCGTTAGCCGGCATCCTGCTCTGAGGGGCCCGGACTTTCCTCCGCACACGTCGAGCGCATGCAGCGACTGCCTGGCGGACTTCCATGCTCATCCTACCATTGCCGTGCGTGTCAATTCGACCCGGACGCGCAAAGCCCGCTCCCCTCCCGTGCGCGCTGGTCGGAACTGGCGCCCATCGGCGTAGTACTCGGCGCGTGCGTTGTCGAGAACGGCGCCGGGGATGCCAAGCAGAGGCAACGGCTGGAACTGTCGCGGCCGCGCATATGCCGCCGCGTCGGCGAGCAAGCATGCCACGGCTTCGTCTACCGCCTCCACCTGAAAGGATGACGACGCCCATGAATTCTGCGGTAGTTCGACAAGCAGCGCTTTGCCGCACAACCCCACGAACGGCGTCCGCAATTGGTCGTAAAGGGCGTGGCCGACGACAAACACGCCCAGGTGCCGCACTACGTCGCCACGCCGGTCCCAGAACAGTTCGCGCCAGCGATGGGCCTGGAGTAGATCGAGCAGACCAGCATCGGCGGAAATCACCACCACGCCACATTCGTCGAACTGCGTCGCGGCATCGCGCACCGGCCCGCGCCGCGCAGGTTCGCCGGCACGCTGGCCCGTGAGCGCTTCATGATGCCGGCGATTGAGCGCCGCCTTGATGCGCGGAAAGGTCAGCCACACCAGGGCATTGAAGAAATCGTGCCAGTTGTCCGCCCGCGTCTCGACCTCACCGCGGCTGAACACGCGCTGCTCGTAACAGAGATGGCCGCTGGCGGGCGCGACGAACCGGATCGGCATCCCGCCACCGCTCACTGGCCCCTGCGCCATGCGATCGACATAAGCGTTGAGATCCGAACACGACGCCGGGAGCGCGTGAAATGCGGCGAGCGCGGCCGCCAGCGGTGCAAACAGCGGCTGTTGCGCAATGAGGGTACGCTCGGTTTCGGTCACGGTTGGATCCGTCGCGCCGCGATGCGCGGCTGCGACGCGTGGGATAATCCCGCAGCCATTGTAACGAATCCACCCATGTCGCAGCCGTCCGGCACGCCGACGCTCGCTGAAGACGTGCGCCCCCGGGAAGTCTGGGCGTGGGCGATGTACGACTTCGCCAATTCCGGCTACACCACGGTCGTCATCACGGCGGTGTTCAACGCTTACTTCGTCGGCGTCGTCGCGGCCGGCGCCCCCTGGGCCACGCTCGCCTGGACCGCATGCCTGTCGGCGTCCTATGCGCTGATCACGATCTCGGCACCGCTGCTCGGCGCTTACGCCGACGCCCGCGCCGCCAAGAAGCGCCTGCTTGCCGCGTGCACCTTCGGCTGCGTGGCGGCTACTGCATTGCTCTACTTCGCAGGCCCCGGCACCCTCTGGATCGCCGCGCTCGGCGTCGTTGTGTCGAACCTCTGTTACGGCACGGGTCAGAATCTCATTGCCGCCTTTCTGCCGGAACTGGCTCGCAGCCGCACGATGGGGCGCGTCTCGGGTTGGGGCTGGGCGCTAGGGTACGTCGGCGGGCTGCTCGCCCTCGGCCTATGCCTCATATATGTTTCCGCCGCCCAGGCGCACGGCCAGAGCGCCGAGCAGTTCGTGCCCGTCACCATGCTCATCACGGCGGCGCTGTTCGCCGTGGCGAGCGTCCCAACATTCGTGTTTCTGCGCGAGCGGGCGGTGCCGCAACGGGTCGGCGCCGAAGGCGTTCTTGCGCCGGCCTGGCGGCGCCTGAGGACAACCGTCACGGAGGCGCGCCGGTTCCGCGACCTGAGCCGCTTCCTGCTCTGCGGCACGCTCTATCACGCTGGCATTCAGGCAGTCATTGCGCTGGCGGCGATCTATGCCCAGGACGCAATGCGCTTCACCACCCAGCAAACCCTGGCGCTGATCCTGGTCGTCAATGTCACTGCCTCGATCGGCGCGCTGGCGTTCGGCTATCTGCAGGACCGCATCGGTCATGTGCGCGCGGTGGCCCTCACCCTTTGTGGCTGGATCGCTATGGTCGTGCTCGCCTGGCGCGCCGAGGAGCCGGCGATGTTCTGGCTGGCGGCGAACATCGCCGGGCTGTGCATGGGATCGTCCCAGGCCGCCGGGCGGGCCGTGGTCGGCATTCTGGCGCCACCGTCGCGGCGGGCCGAATTCTTCGGCCTGTGGGGACTGGCGGTAAATCTGGCGGCGATCTTCGGCCCTCTGACCTACGGAATCGCCACCTGGCTGTCGCATGGCGATCACCGCCTTGCGATCCTGATCACGGGCAGCTATTTCGTCGCTGGGCTGCTTGTGTTGGGCGGGGTGAATATCACGCGCGGCCGCCGCGCAGCACTGCGCACGCGGCGGGAAGACATGCCACAGGGCTGAGTGGCTGGGTGCGGTGGATACGATACAGGGCACGCGGCAGCAACGACCATGGCATATCGCTGCAAGCTAGGGGCAGCCGGATTGCTGGCGAGGCGCCCTCCCGCAGCGCCAGGTCGGAGACCGACGGAGTGACCGTAGCCACCGTGACACGCAAGGGAGCCTGCACTCGGATTATCCCGCAGCCTGAGCGCTTACGATATGAGGCGCTGCGCAGCTTTAGTGAGCAACGCCCCCCACCGCACTGTTAGAGGACGTCGGGGCGAACTTTTCGTAGATCTTCATGGAGGCTGGAGAAGTCACACGAATATCTCTGCCACCACCGATCACAAGGCCCACAAGGATGGCACACGTCTTTGTCCGCTCCTCTGGCGGTTTTGCAGCAATGCGCTTTATTAACTCATCTTGTGCAGGTTTCAGCGCTTCCAGCGTCTGGGAAGCAGCGACATCCAATTCATCAATCGTAGATGCGACATCGCCCGCGGCTACATCGTCCGCGATCAACCAGTTCTTGACTACCTCCCGCCAGCTCGTTACGAGAGCAAGGTTGCGTTTGTCCCACTCCTCTCTTGCTCGGACTACGTCTCCACGTTTGGCCGGATTCACCTCGCCGCAGTAGTCAAGGAGCCGATAGGTGACCTGTTGCGCCGCTCTTATATTCCCCACATAACGGCCGATCTGCTCGCCGCGCTGAACGGGACTATCTGTCGGAGTAGCAGGCGCTATTGAGGCGTGACTAGCAAGAAACACTGAAATCGCAATTCGCATGAACATGGATGAGAACCCCTTGAAGCGGAAACGCAAAAAACGAGCGCCGAACAACACCGCCAATACCCGCTGCAATCGCGTGCCAAAATCTGCCCTAGCGCGGCTTGGGTACGGTGGATGCAGCAATAAATCGCAGCTTGCCGGCGGTCTTGTCGAAGGCGCCGAGCGGGCGCGCGCTGGCGCTGCCCTGGGGCGCCGCGACCGCCTGAAGCACGCAGTTCTGCGTCTCCAGCGCGTACCACTCGGTACCGCGCCGGAGCAGCAATTGCCCTGGCGCATGCTCGAATAGTTCGGCGCGCGGATCGCCGTCCACCGCCGGCTTGAGCGGGTGCCGGCGCTGGCAGTCGGGCAGGCGTGCGATGACGACGGCAAGCTCTGTCTTCTTGCTCCAGAAGTAGGGTTGCTGGCGCAGCAGCGTCACGGCATGTTCGCGGCCGTCGATCTGATACGAGGCAGCATCGTTATCGCAGCCGGCGAGCAGTATGCCCGTCAGCCCGAGGACGACGATCTGGACGTATCGGGACGATGTCATGGCATCCAGGGGTATGGAATCGTTCCGCGACGATTGCGCCAATCAGGCACCCTCGCTATCGGTCAGTCTCCATGCGATGCTCTCGCCGGCGCGCAGGGGCACGAGTTCTTCGCCGTCGCCGAACACCTGGCGTACGGGAACGTGCCAGCTCTCTTTCACCAGCGTGATCGTGTCCTCATTGCGTGGCAGGCCGTAGAAGTCCGGGCCGAAATGACTGGCGAAGGCTTCCAGCTTGTCCAGTGCGCCAGCGGCCTCGAAAGCCTCGGCATATAGTTCGATGGCGGCATGCGCCGTGTAACAGCCGGCACAGCCGCAAGCGGCTTCCTTAGCGCTACGCGCATGCGGCGCCGAGTCCGTTCCGAGAAAAAACTTTGGGTTGCCCGAGGTGGCTGCAGCGATCAGCGTCTGACGATGGGTCTCGCGCTTGAGCACGGGCAGGCAGTAGTTGTGGGGCCTCACGCCGCCGGCAAAGATGGCGTTGCGATTCATGAGCAGGTGATGCGCGGTGATGGTCGCCGCGATGTTGCGGCTGGATTCGGTCACGAACCGCGCCGCTTCGCCCGTCGTGATGTGCTCGAAGACGATACGTAGTCCGGGAAAACGCGCCGCAAGGGGCGCCAGGACACGATCAATAAAAACGCGCTCGCGATCAAAGACATCGACATCAGCATCGGTAACCTCTCCGTGTATCAGCAGGGGCAGCCCTGTCGCCTCCATGCGCGCCAGCGTTGCCTGGCACTTCTCCACTGCGGTGACGCCGGCGTCGGAGTGGGTGGTCGCCCCGGCCGGGTAATACTTCACGGCGAAGACGATCCCGCTCTGTTGCGCCGCCTCGATTTCCGCAGGAGGCGTGTTATCGGTGAGGTATAACGTCATGAGCGGTGAAAACTTGAGCCCTGAAGGCAGAGCATCGAGTATGCGCGCGCGATAGGCAGCCGCCTGGGCCACGGTGGTCACCGGCGGTTTCAGATTGGGCATGACGATGGCGCGGCCGAAACGCCGCGCCGTGTCAGGCAACACGGCGGCCAGGGCGGCACCATCACGCAGGTGCAGATGCCAGTCGTCGGGGCGGGTCAAGGTCAGGGTTTGCATGGTGGCAAATCGAAGCCTGCGATGTTTGTCGTCCCGGAGTGTATCCCAGCACAACGGATTGTGGATTGGCGATCGGCAGGGTCCGAGAATGCCCGGGTCACTTCACACGCAGCGTCAGCGCCAGGTCGTAGAGCAGGTTGCGCGCCCCGCCGCTGATTTCCGCGGCCAAACGCACGGCCTGCTTCAGCGGCAGTTCCGCGAGCAGAATGCGCAGCACGCGCTCGGCATCGGGCGTAAGTCCCGTGGCCGCGGGCGGCGCGGACACAACGAGCACGAACTCGCCACGCCGGCGATGGTGATCCTCGGCCAGCCACTGCGGCGCATCGGGCAGCGGCATGCAAGCGAGCGTCTCGAACAGCTTCGTCAACTCGCGCCCGATTACGAGGCTGCGCTCGGGTTCGAGCAGATCGGCCAGGTCGGCGACCGACTCGACGATACGGTGCGGCGCCTCGTAGAACACCAACGCGAAGGGCAAGGGCCGCAACTCCTCCAGCACTTTGCGCCGTGCCGCCTGCCGCACGGGCAGGAATCCGTAGAAGAGGAAGTGCGCATCGTCGAGACCGGCGGCGGAAACGGCGGTTACGGCGGCGTTCGGCCCGGGCAGCGGGACGATGGCATGGCCGGCTGCGCGCAGCGCCGCAACCAACCGCGCACCCGGGTCCGAAATGCACGGCGTGCCGGCATCGGACACCAGGGCAACGCTTTGCCCCGCCGACAGAAGCTCGACTATCCTGTGCGCCGCCGCCGCCTCATTGTGTTCGTGCAGCGAGAGCAGGCGCGCCTGGATGCCGAAATGAGCGAGCAATCGGCGCGCCTGGCGCGTGTCCTCGGCGGCAACATGATCGGCCCGACGCAGCACATCGAGCGCGCGCAGGGTGATGTCACCCAGATTTCCGAGCGGCGTGGGCACCAAATATAATGCCGCCGACAACCTTGCCTCGTGCCTCGGCCGTTCTTGTTCATGCCCATCCATCATGCGCCCATTGTGCCGGCTGGCCCGCTGCCCGGCAATCGCGCCAAGGCGACGCCATGAGCCGCGGTGCGGCGGCTGAGGCGCTGGCGGAGGAATTCCTGCGCAGGCAGGGGTTGCGTGTGGTCGCACGCAATTTTCGCTGCCGCGGTGGCGAGATCGATCTGGTCTGTGAGGATGGCAGCACGCTGGTGTTCGTCGAAGTGCGCCTGCGCAGCCGCGCGGAGTTCGGCGGCGCTGCCGCGAGCATCACGGGCCACAAGCAGCGGCGCATCGTGCTCGCCGCGCGGCACTATCTCGCCGGCCGGCCGGAGCGCCCCTGTCGCTTCGACGCGGTGCTGCTGGACACCCTGGACGCCGCCGGCATCCAATGGCTGCGCAACGCCTTCGATGCGCAGTGACTTCGACCACGCCGGACCAGCTGTACCAGGCCGACAGTTCGGGCGACGGACGGTGGCCGCGCTGTTCCGCCTGGTCTTCCTCCAGTGCACCATATCCGTCGCCATCGGGACTCCGGGATGGGCCCAGCAAATCAAGATCCTCGTACAGAGCTCGCCTCTGGCCGGCTTTCAGTACCACGCCGGGAAACGCCTGTGGTCCCAGATGCAGCCGGGCGATGCGCTGACGCTCGTGCGTGAACCGGACAACCGCCATGACGCGAATGCCGTGCGCGTCGAATGGCAAGGCCACCAGATCGGCTATCTGCCGCGGGCGGAGAACCGCGCCGTGGCCGCCGAGATGGATCGCGGCACACAGGTCGCGGCACGCATCGCCCGGCTCGCAGAGGACCGCAATCCTTGGCGGCGCGTGCTCGTCGATGTCTATGTCGTACTGTAGCGACAGTTTCAGGGCTCACGGAGGAGCGTGCTAGAATCTGCCGCCATCGAGCAATCGCCAACGCGCCGCTGCGCGTCCCGTGGCCCAATGGACCTAGTCGCTCGCATTACGCGGCAATTCAACGATAGCGCCCAGACCAAGCTTCAAGCGGTCACCTCTCTCGCCGGCCCCATCGCCGAGGCGGCGGAACTGATGGTCAAATGCCTGCTCGCCAACGGCAAGATCATGGCCTGCGGCAACGGCGGGTCGGCAGCAGATTGCCAGCATTTCGCCGCCGAGCTGCTCAACCGGTTCGAGATGGAGCGTCCCGGCCTGGCAGCGATCGCTTTGACCACCGACACCTCGACACTGACGTCCATCGCCAACGATTACGCCTACGAGCAGATTTTCGCCAAGCAGGTGCGCGCTTTGGGCCAGCCCCACGACGTGCTGCTGGCGATTTCCACCAGCGGCAACTCGCCCAATGTCATCGCCGCCGTCGAAGCCGCTCACGAGCGCGATGTGCGCGTGGTGGCGCTGACGGGCCGCGACGGCGGCAAGATGGGTGCCCTGCTTGGACCAGGCGACGTTCATATCTGCGTGCCGGCCGAACGCACCGCGCGCATCCAGGAGGTCCACCTGCTGACCCTGCACTGTTTGTGCGACGGCATCGATTGCATGTTTTTGGGAGTGGAATGATGAAATTTGTGAAACGCTCGACCGCGCTTGCCCTGCTCATTGCTGCCAGCCTGCCGGCACTTCAAGGATGCTTCCCCGTCGTTGCCACCGGCGTCGGCGCCGCCGCCGTAGCAACGGTGGACCGGCGCACGTACGGCACGTTGGTGACCGATGCCGAGATCGAACGCAACGCGGTGGATCGCATCGAGCACAACTATGGCAAGAATACGCACGTGGATGTGATCAGCTACAACCGCGTCGTGCTCCTGTCGGGACAAGCGCCCTCGGCCGAAGCCAAGGCGGACATCGAACGGCTGGTTTCCGGGGTGCCCAACTTGCGCAGTATCCTCAACGAGATCCAGGTCGGGCCGGCCGGTTCGTTCGGCGACCGCAGCAATGACGCCTACATCACCTCGAAAGTCAAGGCGCGCTTCGTTGACGCCGGGAAGTTCTACCCCAACCATGTCAAGGTTGCCACGGAAGCCGCCACGGTTTTCCTGATGGGCATCGTGACGCGCAAGGAGGCGGACGACGCGGTGGAAATCGCCCGCACGACGAGTGGCGTGCGCAAGGTCGTGCGCGCGTTCGAGTACGTCGGGGAAGACCAGGCGAAACAACTCGATTCCCGCCCGCCGGAGAATCCCGCGCCTGCCACCAACAAGCAGTGAGCCACGGCGCACGCTGCCGCTCCCTTGGTTTGGCGCTTCCATCCATCGGCGACGGAAACGCCCACCGCATTGGCGGCTCGGTAAGCGACTCCCGGCAGCGCAGGTATGCATCGCCGCGCCGAAGCCGGTTCGAGCCGCATGACGCGAAACCTCGGCCGTCGCGCCCCTGCGGGTTCGCAGTGCTCCGACGTGGCTTTGCCCGGGTAAGGCCTGAAAACGAGACGGCTCCCCGCGGAGCGGTCCTCGTCCGGCAAGCGCTGGCGGAGGTCGATACGGGGATAAGCCAGTAACGGATGCGGCCCACGATGCGATGACCGCTGCCGCACGTTGTGCGCACTACGTCAGCGCGGCGCAAGGCACTGAAGGAACGCCCGATTCGCGATAGGATGTCGCCCGCGATGCATAGTTTTCCTCCGCCCAACTTCGAGGCCAAGGTCTGCGCGCCGGACGAACTGCCGCGGCGTGCGGCGGCGCTGCCGCGGCCGTTGGTGTTCACCAACGGCGTATTCGACATCCTGCATCGCGGCCATGTGACCTATCTCGCCCAGGCGCGGGCGCTGGGCGCAAGCCTGGTCGTTGCGGCGAACAGCGATGCCTCCGTGAAGCGTCTGGGCAAAGGCGAGGATCGACCGGTGAATGTGCTCGCCGATCGAATGGCTGTGCTCGCCGCCCTGGAATGCGTGGATCTCGTCACCTGGTTCGACGAGGACACGCCGCTGCAGCGCATCCTTGCCTGCCGACCCGGCGTGCTGGTCAAGGGCGGCGACTGGCAGGTGGAAAAGATCGTCGGCCATGGCGAGGTGACGGGCTGGGGCGGCAAGGTTTACTCCATTCCGTTTCTGCACGAGCGCTCGACGACGGCAACGCTGGAGAAAATCCGGCGCGGTTGATGCGCGAAACCCCTTTTGCACCACCAAGGACACAAAGGACACCAGGAGACCCCAGTCACCATAAAAGAGAGTCGCATGCCCGACTAGGGGAGCCCCGCCGTGCCTCGGGAAATCGAAATCTCTCGGCGTCCTTGGGGTCCCTCGTGGTGAATGGCTGTTCTGGGATTGAACAATCCGCCCGCCCCGATGGCTAGCGGAAGAATCCCGTTCCCTTGCTCACCCCATCGCCCTGCACCGTGATCTTGCCGGCGTTTGTCGTGCGGGTATGTACCCGCATACCGCTGCCATGGGTGATGCCGGCAGCGGTGAACTCGCTGCCGTAGGCGCTGCCGCTCATGTCGTAAAAGCGCAGCATATCGTTGGCGGAGCTGTAGGCTGAGTCGGTCCATTGCCAGGCATGCAGGCCGTACATCGCCGCACCCCACCAGCCCATCTTGAACTTGTTAAGTTTGTAGTCGCCCGCCCCGGCCTTATTTACCGCCGCGGTGCTGACACCGGCTATGCGCACCCCTCTGGCGCGCGCATAGCCCAGCGCCTTGTCCGCTTTGGCCGCCCACTCGCCAAGCGACATGTAGGCGCCTCCCCCCACCAGCCAGCTTTCGGCCAGGTACCAGTCCCCGGCTTGCAGATGCGATGGGCTGGGGCGCTGCAATTCATCGACATCTGCAAGAACGTCGTCGATGTTCCAGGCATTGACGAACACGGCCATGCCGAGCTGATGCACGTAGTCCACCATTGCGCTCTGGCGCGCCCGCGTCACGCCGTAGTCATAACCGGCGTCGTCGAGAAAGATGCCGCCTGCGCCCAGCGCACGCCATTCGTCTGTGTAGCGCTGCATGGTCGCGATGTCCAGGTTCACCGTCGTAACGCCCAGGTCCACATAGCCGAATACCCGCTTTCCGGCGCTATTGAGGGCGGCAATGATCTGAGCCGCCGGGCGATTTTCTTCATGCTCCGCATGCTGGATGCCGTCGCCGAGCACGACCACGTCACAATTGTTGAACTGCACCGCCGCCGCGGCAACGTCACCACTGCTGCCGTTCACGTAGGACGGGTAGCCGTAGTACAGGCACAGGCGCTGCGGTGCCGCGATGGCCTCCTGGTAGGCGGATACGGACGGGCTGATCATACCTAGGGCGAGAACTGCGGTGGTGCAACAGGCTGTAACACGTTTCATTGCTTCCTCCCGAAACCGGCAATGCGCCGGAGCGGGAGGAATAACGGCTAACCGCAGTGGAACTTGACGGAGGGCGGCGGTTACGTCGTGACCGACTTCTCACCCGAGCTTGCGGTCTTGCGCACGATGATCGTGCGCACCATGTCCACGTGCGAACGCAGCGTGTAAAGCTGATCGGAAAAGGCCAGCGGCGTCGGCAAGTGCTCGACGCCGCGCTCGATGCGCTCAAGCTTTGCCAGCCAGTCCGCCTGGCTGTGGGCGGCGGCACTGTGCTCGAGTTCATTCTCAAGAAACTTCAGCTCGCCGTACCAGCGATAGATGCGCGAGCGCACACGCCAGCCGTAAAGCTGGGGAGCGATTTTGATCAGCGGCACGAGCACGGCGAAAATCGGAATGAGCATGACCACCATGCGGTCGATGAAGGTCGCCGCCCAAAATGGCAGATAGCGCTGCAGGAATGGTTTGCCGGACTTGTAGAAGCGGTCCGCCTCCTTCGACAGCGGGAAATCCACCTGGGTCGGCTTGGGGAACTCTTTCGGCTTCTGGAACAGTCCGGGTTCGCCGTGCACCTCGGTGGCCGCCTGCAGCAGCAGATCGATCAACGCCGGATGGGTTTCTTCCCGCGCCACCAGGGTAGCCACTGGCGCAACCAACGTTACATCGCGCGGCGGAATGTTGCGCACAAAGTCGATCGAGCCATGGGGCAGGACCACCTTCGACAGGTACGCGTAGCGACGTGTATAGGCTTCGGCCTGGGTGAGGTGCATGAGCTTCACGTTCTCGGCATATAGCAGCGACCACACCGCGGCCGACTGCGCCGCGCCGGCGACGAAGACCACGTCCGCCTTGCCCTCCTGAATGGCCTGCACGGCGGAGAGTCCGCCGTAATCGAGCAATTGCGTCGGCGCGTCGGCAACGCCACTGGCCTCGAGCAGCTCCAACGCCAGCTTGCGCGTGCCGCTGCCCTCGGGGCCAATCGCGACGCGCCGGCCTTTCAACTGCGTCAGCCGGTCGATGTCTTCCTTGCCGCGATAGAACACCCACAGCGGTTCGTAGTAAAAGCTGCCGAGGGCAACCAGCGTGTCATCTTCCGCCCCGCGCTCGCTGCCGCCCTGCACGAAAGCAACGTCAACCTCCTCGGTCGGATCGCGCAGACGTTTGATGTTTTCCAGCGCGCCCGCCGACGGCCGTTCGCGCAACTCGATGCCGTCGCGGGTCAGAATCTGCCGATAGCGCGCCGCGTAGAGCTGATAGGCACCGCCCTCGCCGCCCGTGCTGATGATCAGGTAATCAGGCGGCGCCGGTCTGATGAATTTCGAAGCGATCCAGAAGCCGGCAACGACCAGCAGAAGCGATGGAATGCCGACGATCAGCACATCGCGCAGGGATAGTTCGCCAAGTTTCTTGCGGGCCATGGCTTCAGCGGTCGGCGACCGGCTGCCCGCGGCGGGCGCGGCGGAATGATGTCAGGGATTGCTGCACGTGCCGCTCGCCTTCGGCTGCCGCCGCCTAGAAGGGAATATCGTCGTCCATGTCGCCGAAGCCGGACGGTGCCTGCGGTTTCTTCGCCGCGCCGGCAGCCGGCGCTTGCGACGGTGCGCTCTCGCGCCCGACCGCGCCCGTGGGCTCGCCCATGCCTTCGCGCCCGCCGAGCATCTGCATGGCATCGGCGATGATTTCCGTCGTGTAGCGCTCCTGGCCCTCCTTGTCCTGCCACTTGCGCGTGCGCAGCCGACCCTCGACGTAGACCGAGCGGCCCTTCTTCAGGTACTGCCCCGCGATCTCCGCCAGTCGGCCGTAGAAGACCACCCGGTGCCACTCGGTTTCCTCCTTCTTCTCCCCTGTGTTCTTGTCCTTCCATTGGGAAGTGGTGGCCACCGACACGTTGGTAATGGCGCTGCCGTCGGGTGAGTAGCGCGTTTCCGGGTCCCGCCCGAGGTTGCCCACCAGAATCACCTTGTTCACCGATGCCATTTATGTCTCTCCTCCAAGCAATTGTCGCAGACGCGACTCGTCCCAGCGTTCCAGATTGACCTTCAGATATGCCATGCGCTTCTCGCGTACCACTACCGCCTCGCGCACGCCGGGCAGCGCCGCCAGTTGCGGGCGCACGGCGTCGATGTCCACGTGGGGCTGGATCAGGAACTCGCGCAGCGCAATCACCGGCGGCGGCTGCATCGACCAGGCAATGATCAGCCACACCAACACCATCGCCGCGCCGAAGCCGAACACTGCCCCGGCGCCGAAATGCTGCGCCAGCGCCCCCCCCACCGCTCCGCCGGCGAACAGCCCCAACGCCTGCATCGTGTTGTAGACGCCCAGCGCCGCGCCCTTGGCCTGGGGAGGTGCAATGCGCGAGATCAGCGACGGCAGGCTCGCTTCGAGGATGTTGAAGGCGACGAAGTAGAACAGCAGCAGCGTCACCAGCGCCGCGAAGCTGTCGCGACCGAAGCCGAAGCCGATCTGGGTCAGCAGCATCAGGGCGATCGAGGCGATGAACACCGGCTTCATGCGCGCGCGCCGCTCGGCCATGAAGATGGCCGGCAGCATCAGCAGGAAGGAACCGAGCAGTGCCGGCAGATAGACAAGCCAGTGCTCGCGCAGCGGCAGATCGCCGCTGGCGATTAGCGCTGTCGGCAAGACCACGAACATCGCCATCTGCACCATGTGCACGGCGAAGATGCCGAAATTCAGACGCAGCAGTTCAGGGTGCCGCAGCACCTCGCGGAAGCTGGTGGGCTGCGCTGCGTCCACCGGCGGCGGATCGGGCACGACGTGGGTAACCAGGAGAATCGCCGCCAGCGCCAAGGCTCCGGTGAGCGCGAAGATGCCGCCCATGCCGACCGCGGCATAGAGCGGCGGCGCAGCGATCAGCGAGCCGCCGAACACCACGCCGATGCTCGAACCGATCATTGCCATCACCTTGGTTCGGTGATGCTCGCGGGTCAGGTCCGCCGCCAATGCCGTCACCGCGGCGGAGATGGCGCCGGCGCCCTGCAGGCAGCGGCCAATGATCGTGACATAGATGTCGTCGGCCAGCGCCGCCACGAAACTGCCGATGGCGAAGATCAGCAGACCGACGATGATGACGCGTTTGCGCCCGCGGCGATCCGAGGCAATGCCGAAAGGAATCTGGAAGAAGGCCTGGGTTAGGCCGTAGGCGCCGAGCGCGATGCCGACCAGCGTCAGATCATCGCCGCCCGGGATGGTCTTGGCATGGGCCGCGAACACCGGCAGGATCAGGAACAACCCGAGCATGCGCAACCCGAAGATCGCCGCGAGCGAAACGCCGGCGCGCAACTCCTCCCGGGTCATGCGGTCGGCGGCGGGGGGCAGCATAAAGGCAATGCGGGTTGGCTTCAGAACGACAAGTTGCGTATATTAGCAGATTGCCCTTTCGAACCCGCCCGGACCCGACACCCCTCCGCACGCAGCACGCATGGACGCCATCAAGATCCGCGGCGCACGCACCCACAATTTGAAGAACATCAATCTGGACCTGCCGCGCAACCGGCTCACGGTGATCACGGGGCTATCCGGTTCCGGCAAGTCATCGCTCGCCTTCGACACCCTCTACGCCGAGGGGCAGCGGCGCTACGTCGAATCGCTCTCGGCCTACGCGCGTCAGTTCCTGGAGCTGATGGAAAAGCCCGACGTGGATCTGATCGAGGGTCTGTCGCCGGCCATCGCCATCGAGCAGAAGGCCACCAGCCACAACCCGCGCTCGACGGTCGGCACGGTAACCGAGATCCACGACTACCTGCGCCTACTCTACGCTCGCGCCGGTACGCCCCACTGCCCGGAACACGGCCAACCGCTGGAGGCGCAGAGCGTGTCGCAGATGGTAGACACGGTGCTGTCGCTGCCGGATGAGACGCGGCTAATGATCCTGGCGCCGGTGATCGCCGGCCGCAAGGGCGAGCAGCAGGACCTGTTCGCCGAACTGCGCGCCCAGGGTTTCATTCGTCTGCGCGTGGACGGCCAGGTGTGCGAGATTGAGAATCTGCCCAAGCTGGGCAAACACACCCGCCATTCCATCGACATCGTCGTCGATCGGCTGAAGGTGCGCCCGGACGCGCGCCAGCGCCTGGCCGAGTCTTTCGAGACGGCCCTGGTGCACGCCGAGGGGCGCGCCATCGCAGTGGAGCTGGACTCCGGCCGCGAACACCTGTTCTCCGCCCGCTTCGCATGTCCGGTGTGCAGCTTCGCGCTGCAGGAGCTGGAGCCGCGCCTGTTCTCGTTCAACAACCCGCTCGGCGCCTGCCCCAAGTGCGACGGTCTGGGATCGATCCAGTTCTTCGATCCGGCGCGGGTCGTCGCCTATCCGCATCTGTCGCTTGCGGCCGGCTGCATTCGCGGCTGGGACCGGCGCAACCAGTTCTACTTCCAGATGCTGGCGAGCCTCGCCGCCCATTACCGCTTCGACATTGAAACACCTTTCGAGGCGCTGCCGGAGGAAGTCCGTCAGGTGGTCCTGTACGGCTCGGGCAAAGACACGCTGCCTTTCCGCTACCTGTCCGAGAGCGGGCGCACCGTGGTGCGTGAGCACACCTTTGAGGGCATCGTCCACAACCTGGAGCGCCGCTACAGGGAAACGGACTCCGTGGCCGTGCGCGAGGAACTGGCCAAGTATCTCAACGCCAAGCCCTGTCCCGAATGCGCAGGCACACGCCTGCGCGTCGAAGCACGCCACGTCACCATCGGCGGGCGTACCCTGCCCGAGGTAAGCGGCCTGCCCCTGGCGGCGGCGCGCGACTTCTTTGCCACGGTGCAGCTCGGCGGCCACAAGGCGCAGGTGGCGGAGAGGATCGTCAAGGAGATCGCCAACCGGCTGCAGTTCCTGATCAACGTCGGGCTGGAATATCTTGCGCTGGACCGTTCGGCCGAGACGCTCTCCGGCGGCGAAGCGCAGCGCATTCGCCTGGCATCGCAGATCGGCTCCGGACTGACCGGTGTCATGTACGTACTCGACGAGCCTTCCATCGGCCTGCACCAGCGCGACAACGCGCGGCTGCTGGCGACGCTGGCGGAATTGCGCGACCTGGGCAACACGGTGATCGTCGTCGAGCACGACGAGGAGGCCATCCGCGCCGCCGACCACGTGCTGGACCTGGGACCCGGTGCCGGCGTGCATGGCGGCAGGGTCGTCGCCGAAGGCACGCCGCAGGACATCGTCGCCCACCCCGACTCGCTCACCGGCGCCTATCTCTCCGGCCGGCGCAGCATTGCCGTGCCGGCCAAGCGCCAGCCGGGCAATCCGCTGAGACAACTGAGGATCGTCGGCGCCCGCGGCAATAATCTGAAGCACGTCACGGTGGATGTTCCCGTCGGGCTGTTTACCTGCATCACTGGCGTGTCGGGCTCGGGCAAGTCCACGCTCATCAACGACACACTCTACGCCGCGGCGGCCCGGCATCTCTACGGTGCGGCGGCCGAGCCGGCGGCGCACGATGCGATCGAGGGGCTGGATTTCTTCGACAAGGTGATCAACGTCGACCAGTCGCCCATCGGTCGCACGCCGCGCTCCAACCCTGCCACCTACACGGGTCTGCTGACGCCGGTCCGCGAGCTTTTCGCCGGCGTGCCCGAGGCGCGCTCGCGCGGCTACGGTCCGGGCCGCTTCTCTTTCAACGTCAAGGGCGGGCGCTGCGAAGCCTGCCAGGGCGACGGTCTGATCAAGGTGGAGATGCACTTCCTGCCCGACATCTTCGTGCCCTGCGACGTCTGCCACGGCAAACGCTACAACCGCGAGACGCTGGAGATCCGCTACAAAGGCCGCAGCATCCACGAGGTGCTGCAGATGACGGTGGAGCAGGCGCACGAGTTCTTCGCCGCCGTGCCCATCGTCGCGCGCAAGCTCAAGACGCTCATGGATGTGGGCCTCGGTTACATCGAGCTGGGTCAGTCGGCAACGACGCTCTCCGGCGGCGAGGCGCAGCGGGTGAAGCTGTCGCTCGAGCTGTCCAAGCGCGACACCGGCCGCACGCTCTACATCCTCGACGAGCCGACCACGGGCCTGCACTTCCACGACATCGACATGCTGCTCAAGGTACTGCACCGGCTGCGCGACCACGGCAACACCATCGTCGTCATCGAGCACAACCTGGACGTCATCAAGACCGCCGACTGGCTGATCGACCTCGGCCCCGAGGGCGGCGAGGGCGGCGGCAGCATCGTCGCCGCCGGCACGCCGGAGCAGGTGGCGGAGAACACGGACAGTCACACCGGGCGCTATCTGGCGAAGGGGCTGGGCGCGGTGCAATTGCACGGCGGCGCTGCGCGAACTGGTACGCTACGCCACCCCGGCGCCGTCGAGCCACAACGCCCAGTGCTGGAGGTTCCGCCTCGATGAGCACGCGATTCCCATCCTGCCCGATCTGACGCGGCGCTGCCCGGCGGTCGATCCGGACGATCACCACCTGTTCGTTTCCCTCGGCTGCGCGGCCGCGAACCTGATGCAGGCAGCATCGGCCAACGGCCTGCAGGGGCATGTGCTGTTCGATGCCGCCGGCGGCGAGGCGCAGCGCATTGCGCTTGAACCGGCGCGCTACGTCACGATGCGGTTCGCACTGGCCGCCACCCTGCGGGTCCGCCCGGGCGTCGGCCTGCTCGCCCTGGCGTTGCTGCTTGCGGCGGAGTTCCTGCTCGCCGTAATGCTCCAGGAGCGGCCTCTGGCGCAATACATCGCCAGCCGCGACCCTGTCTCCGGCGCCGTCTATGTGGCAGTGCTGGTTCTGTATGCGGCGATGCCGCTCATCGTTGCGCGCGAACGACGACCCATCCCTTTCGAGTCGAGGTAACCGCGCCGCCTGCGCGACACTACTTCAGCGAGTGTCGCTCAAGCATGCGATAGGCGGTGCGCTCCGACACGCCGAGCGCCTGTGCGACGCGCCGGCGGTTGCCCTCGTGTTTGTCCAGCAGGCGCTGGAGGTAGGCGCGCTCGATCTCGTCCAAGGTCGGTTCGCCGGGTAGAAACAGCCCCTCACCCGGCTGCTGCACCGGTTGCTCGACCGCCGCCAGCCCGGTGAGGTGCGCCGGCCCGATCTCTTCCGCATCACCCGCCAGGATCGCAGCCCGTTCGATCATGTTGCGCAACTCGCGCACGTTGCCGGGCCAAGTGTGCTCCAGCAGCAGCGCCAGCGACGCCGATGATAAACGCTTGGGCGTGCCGCCTTCCGCGGCGCGGGCGAGAAAGCTCTTTGCCAGCGGCGCGACGTCCTCGCGGCGCGCGCGCAGCGGCGGCACCTCGATGGCGAAGGCCATGAGGCGATAGTAGAGATCGGCGCGAAACTCACCCGCACCCACCATCTGCGCCAGGTTGCGGTTGGTCGCTGCGACGATGCGGGCGTCGCTGCGCAGATCGGCCGTCGCGCCGACGCGCCGGAAGCGCCCTGTCTCGATCGCCCGCAGCAGCTTCGCCTGCGTGGCCGGGCCGAGCTCGCCGATCTCGTCGAGAAACAGCGTGCCGCCGGCCGCCACTTCGATGAGCCCCGGCTTGCGCCGGTCCGCGCCGGTAAATGCGCCTTTCTCGTGGCCGAACAACTCCGACTCGAACAGGCTCTCCTGCAGCGTCGTGCAATCGAGGGCGACAAAGTTGCCGTCGCGGCGCAGGCTGGCGTCGTGGATGGCGTGGGCGACGAGTTCCTTGCCGACGCCGCTCTCGCCGTGGATGAGCACGATCTTGTCGGTCGGCGCCACCGCGGTGACCAGCCGGCGCACCTCGCGCAGACCGGGGCTGTCGCCGACCATGCCGCCGGAGTAGCGGGCGCCCGACTCGCTGCGCCGGAACTCGTGCTCGGCACGCAGCCGCGAGCGCTCCAGGGCGTGACGGATGACCAGTTCCAGCTCGTCGAGGTTCACCGGCTTGGTGAGGTAATCGGCGGCGCCCAAGCGCATGGCTTCCACCGCCTGGTGAATCGAGCCGTAGGCCGTAAGCATGACGACCGGGCGCGCCTCGGCAATTTCCGCCAGGGGCCCAAAGCCGCTGGAATCGGGAAGATTGACGTCGAGCAGAACCAGGTCGGGCGCCAGCTCGGCGATGGACTTGCGCGCCTCGCCCCAGCTATGGGCCGCCGCCGGATCGTAGCCGACCTTGGCCAGTTCCTTGCACAACAGGCCGCAGAGCGTCGCGTCGTCTTCAACGATCAGTATCGACGGTTTCATGGCCGCGGCTCGTCGTCACGAGGCAGGATGACGCGGAAGACGCTGCCCGCGCCAGGCTCGCTATTCACCTCGATTCGGCCGCCGAAGCGCTCGACGATGCCGCGGGAGATGGCCAGCCCGAGACCGGTGCCGCGCCGGCTGTCCGCGCGCCGGCTGAAGAAGGGAAGAAAGATCATGGGCAGGTCGGCAGCGTCGATACCGACGCCGTTGTCCTCGAAGGCGAGAACGAAGTTGGCTTCCTGCGCGTATCCGCGCACGGCAAGCCGGCCGCCATCGGGCATGGCGTGAAAGGCATTCTGCACCACATTCAGGACCACCATGCGCAGCTCGCCGTCGTCGGCGAGCACCCGCGCATCGGGCGGATCGAGGGCGACTTCGACTTCGATTTGCCGCGCGCGCGCCTCCTGGGCCAGCAAGGCCAGCGTCTCCTCCACGGCCGGACGCACCGCCACGACGTCGACGCTGTCGCGCGGGGGCTGGCTGATGCGCAGCAACCGCTGGGTGATCGCCACGCAGCGGTCGATCTCGCGGTCCACGAGTTCAAGATAGTCGGTCAGCTCCTCGCGCGGCATATTGCCGCTGCGCAGACCGCGGAGGCTCGCCTGCAGGGCGATACGGATCGAAGCCAGCGGATTGTGGATCTCGTGGGCGACGCCGTTGGCGAGCAGGCCGACCGCGGACAGGCGCTGCTCCTGGGAGAAACGCACCTTGTCTTCCAGCGAGCGGATGACTTCGACCACCAAGCGCTTGCCGTCCGGGCTGACGAGCGGCGCGGCGTCGATCTCGACGTCGGTCGTGGCGCCGCTGCCGCGAACGAACTGCATGACGCAGCGCATCGCCGCCGTCCGGTTGCGCAACTCCACAACCGGGCAGCTCACCAGCGTCGGCGCGCAAGGCTCCGGTTTGCCGCGGCTCACCTCGTAACAGTGCCGGCCGGCCGCATCGCTGCGCCCGATGAGTCTGGCGTAGGCATTGTTGGTGAGGACGATGCGAAAGTCATCGTCGATAACCAGCATCGGATCCGGCGCCGCGTCCACCAGGCGCTGCAGGAAGGCGCGCTGGTCGCGTAGTTCGCCGATCATGGTGTCGATACGCCCGGCCATATGCTCGAGCTGACCACCCAGCTGCGCCAGCTCGTCGTCGCCCGGCAGTGCTGCTCGCGCCGACCAGTCGCCGCGAGCGTAGGCCTCGGCGGTCCGGGACAACAGGCGCTGCGGCTGGAGCACGGTGCGGTTGAGCAGCCACGCCACCATCGCCATGAGAAAAACCATGGCCGCGATGCCGGCCCCCACCAGGACGCCGGCATGACGCCGGGCTTCGGCCTCGCCGGCGACGGCGGAGAACTCGATAAGCAAGACGCCGTTGACCGGGCGCGCCTGGGGCTCGCCGTGGCACTGGACGCAGCGCGATTCATTGCGCACCGGATAAGTGATGCGCACGCCCCCGCCGTCCTCGCGCGTCAGCCAGTCGTAGCGTGGCGGCGAGGCCATGCACCCCTGCGCCAGGCACAGGCCGGTCAATGCCTCCGCGGGCCGCTCGCCGATGCGATTGCGCCGCGCCGCGAAGCGGATCTCGCCGGCGGTGTTCAGGATCATCGCCTCGCGCACGCCGGGCACCTCGCCCAGCCGGGCGAGAATTTCCTCCAGTCCGAGCAGGTCGCGCTTGAGCATGGCATTTTTCAGGCTCGCTTCGAACAGCTCGGCGGTGCGCCGAGCCGCGGCTTCGTGCTCGGCGCGGACGCTGCGTTCGGCCAGCCACTGGGCGGCAAGGAGAAAGACGAGCGCGGTTGCCAGCACCGTCGCAGCGAGCGATACCGCGAGCTTGCGCGCCAACCGTGCGCTCAGCCATCGGCGAACCTGCTCTGGCCCCATGCGTATTGAGTGCGAGGTGTTGCGTCGAGGAAACTAGTCTAGCACCAGCGCGGTATCGGCCACTGGCGCGCGCGCAAGTCGCTGCATCCCGATGGCAAAAAAATGGGTGCTGCCTGAGGAGGGTTCGGCAACACCCCAATCGCGAGCAACGCTGTCCACCCCGCGCTCGACCCAATCCGTTGCTTCGCCCACCCTGCGTCCGCGGTACGGCTGCGCCCTCTACGGGTGCCTCGGTGACGACACGGCCCCGGCATGCGTTCTCATCCGTCGACTCGTCCCTTCGGATGGACAACGAAGACGATGGACGGGTCGGTCAATGCCGGGTCGGCCATGTTCTTCACCCGCCCTACCGGCCTTTCGCCGGGATTCAAGGCGCGCGTGCGATAGGCGCCGGTGCGCAACTGATCGATGGGCCCGACGTCGAGCACGCGCATCATGCACGCCATGACGCAGTAGGGTTTGCGTCCGGCGGCGATCTCATCGACGCACAGGTTGCACTTCTTGACCGTGCGGTCGGTGGGATCGTACTGCGGTGCGCCGTAAGGGCAGGCGGCCTCGCAGCGGCGGCAGCCGATGCACAGCGTCGAATCGATGTCCACGATGCCGTTGTCGGCGCGCTTCCAGATGGCGCCCGTGGGACAGGTGGGCAGGCAGGCAGGCTCGGCGCAGTGGTTGCAGGACATATTTACCTTGTAGGCAAACACGTCCGGATAATTGCCGCCTTCCACATACATCACGCGCCGGAAGCGCGGGCCCGGGGGCAATCCGTTCTTGTCCTTGCAGGCGATCTCGCAGGCGCGGCAGCCGATGCAGTCCACGTTGTTGTGGATGAAGCCCAACTGCATCGCGGGCTTCACCGGCACATAGGTCGCGGCATTGCGCCGGGCGACGGCGGAGTGGAGTTTGTCCTTGTCGTCGATCTTGCGCGGCACTGAGTTCTGGTCTGCCATGGCGCGGCCTCAGTAGTCGCGGCGGAACACGTGCGAGCGCGACGTCCCGACGATGTCCCAGCCCGGACGGTGGGCGAGCTCCGTCTTGCGCATGTCCACCAGCGCCGTGTTGTAGGCGAACGCGCCGGCCGGGCTCGGCTCGTCGAGCGTCAGGAAGTCGGGGTTGCCGGCCCGGTCTACACCCTTGTCGTCGAGGTCCATCCAGGCGCCTTCGAAGAGCACCAGCACGCCGGGCATGCAGCGCTCGGTGACGTAGGCGGGCACGACGACGCGGCCGCGTTCATTCCAGATTTCCACCGTGTCGCCGGTCTTGATGCCTAATCGCGCAGCGTCGGAAGCATTGATGGTGACCTCCTGCTCGTAGGTTTCGCGCAGCCAGGCGATGTTGTTGAAAATCGAATGGGTACGCCAGCGCGGATGCGGCGACACCAGATGGAAGGGGAAAGTCTTCGCCTTCGGGCTGTTGAGCGACTCGAAGGGTTCGATCCACTTCGGGATGTAGGGAATCGGGTAGCCGTACTGGGTGCGCGTCCAATCCTGGACGTTGGCCAGCACGGTGGAGAGAATTTCGATCTTGCCCGATGGCGTCTGGAAGCGCGTGCCCTTTTCGATCTGCTCGCGAAAAGCGACCAGCGGCTGCGCAAAAACGAACTTGTACACGCCGCGCTTCTTGAACTCCTCCCAGCTCATGGTCACGCCCTGGTGGGGACGAACCTTCTTGTCCCACCAGTCGCGCAGATAGGCTTCGTCCACTTCGTCGTTGTGCTGGAAGTAGTCGCGTGTCGCCCGCGGGTTGTAACGCCGGCCGAAGTTGGGCAGGGAGGTGTCGAGCTTCTCCAGCCGATAGGCAAGCTCGGTGAAGATCTGGAAATCGGTCTTCGATTCTCCCAGTGGTTCGATCACCTTCGGCCGGTGGATGTAATAGTGGCCCTTGTACCAGGGCAGCGCCACGTCGTGCCGCTCGAAGTGGGTGGCGACCGGCAGCACCACGTCGGCCCAGATGGCGGAGGGCGTGATCGTCGAGTCCATGCACACGACGAGATCGAGCTTTTCGATCGCCTTGATCTCTTTGTTGATGTTGGTGAGCTGATTGAACCAGTCCGAGCCATGCCAGAAGATGCCGCGGATATTCGGGATCACGCCATCGAGCTTGTCGTCCCGCGGCCAGCAGCCGACTTCCTCGCGCTTGACGTTGGGATAGTTGAGCACGCAGTGCGCCCAGCGGTCGCTCTTGATCGAAGCGAACCAGACATTGGCAAACTCATCGTAGGGATAGGCAACGCTCTCCGGATGCCAGGCCTTGCCCACGCCCTCGGCGCAACCGCCGAGCACGCCGATGTTGCCGGTCATCGCCTGCAGGGCGGCGGCCATGCGGTTGTACTGCTCGCCGTAGGCGTTGCGCCCTGGCGCCCAGCTCGCCTTGAGCGCGGCCGGCTTGGTCGTGGCATACATCTGTGCGAGCTTGCGGATGTCCTCGGCCTTGACACCACAGATCGCTTCGGCCCACTCGGGCGTCTTGGGCGTGTTGTCGTACTTGCCGAGGATGTAGTCCTTGAAGTTCTCCTTGTCCTTGTGGTCGACCGGCATGGTGCCCGCGTCCATGCCCAGGCAGAAGCAGTCGATGAACCTCTGGTCCTGCAGGTTGTTGGTGAAGACGTGGTACGCCATGGCCGCGAGCATCGCAGCATCGGTGTTGGGCCGGATCGGTATCCACCAGGCATTGTAGGTGGCGGCCGAGTCGGTGTATTGCGGATCGACGACCACGAACTTGCAGCCCCGCTGCTTGGCCAGGCGCATGTAGTAGAAGGTGTTGCCGCCGTGGAAGGTGTAGGCCGGGTTCCAGCCCCACATGATGATCAGCTTCGAATGCGCGAAGGCATCGTCCTCGTTGCCGTCCTCGATGGTACCGAAGGTCATGCGCGAGGAGAACGTCGTGCCCTGGTAGGAGGGCACCGACCAGGAATTGGTGCGGCAGCCGAACATGCCCATGAAGCGCCCGAGCAGACCTTCGATCTGATCGGACTTGTGCAACGCGCCGTAGGAGGCGCCGGCGTAGCTCTGGTCGAGCAGTGCCGTCGGGCCGTACCTGGTCTTCAGCTCGACCATTTTCTGCGCGACACGATCGAGTGCCTCGTCCCAGGACACGCGCTTGAACTTGCCCTCGCCGCGCTTGCCCACCCGCACCATGGGATAGAGCAGCCGCTCGGGCGAGTAGAGCCGGGCACGATACGAGCGCCCACGCAGGCAGGCGCGCAACTGCGGCTCTTCCGGCGTGTCCTTGCCGTAGAAGCCGCCCGCCTGATAGCGCCCGTCGTCCGTGGACAGGCGCACGATGACATCGCCCTTCTTGTGCGCCACCAGCATGTGGCGCGAGCCGCAGTTGTGGGCACAGGAGGTGACCACCGTCGTGAGTTGGTCGTCGGTCAGATACGGCTCGTAGGCAAAAGCACGCGCGTCGTCCGACTTCAGGCCGACGGCGACCAGCCCGCTGCCGGCGGCGCCGAGTGCCTTGAGAAAGTCGCGCCGCCGCGGATTGAGCAGCGCGATGCGTGGATCCTCGATCTGCAGCTTCATGGTCGTCTCAGGGTGTCTTCGGTTCGGCGCCCGCAGTCAGGAAGCGCACCTCGGATTCCGCCGGCCGGTCCTTGGCCCAGTCGGGGACCTGTTCCGGCATGCCGGGCCAAGGGTGGCGCGGATAGGGGTAGGTGATGCGATACCAGGCGCGGCCGCCGTGGCAGCCGAAGCAGGTCTCGGGATTCTTCTGCGCCGCGGCCTCGATCGCCTCGGCATTGAGATAGCTCACCTTGTGTCGGTGGGTGCGGATGCCGGCATGGCACAGCAGGCAGTTGCCCTGGAAAGCATCCTTTGCCGTCTCCCAGGGAGAGGGCAAACCCATCACCTGCCAGCTCATCTGGCCATGACATTTGAGACAGGTCGCCGCCGGATCCACCTGCTTGCGCATGGCATAGCCGCCATCCTGCGCCGTGGCCGACGATCCGGACGTCTCTTCGCGCACGTCGAGACCCTGGTGGCACGCGTTGCAGCGCAGGTTCATCAGGGATTTGGCGAGGGGCGTCTCGAGATGGCGGCGATGGAAGGTATCCTGCCCGCCTTCGTAGGTGGACGTCTGCTGATACCAGGCCTTGACGTTCGCGGCCTGCACGCCGGCGGGCGATGCCTCGCGCACCGTCGGCTTCAGGACTTCGGCATGGCAGGCCAGGCAGTCCTGATCGCTCGCCTTGTCGATATGTGGTTTGAAATGCAGTTCACTGAACCGGGCGCGCTGGTAGTCCGGCGGCGCCGGCTGCGCCACGGCGGGCTGCGGCGCCGCTTGCGGTTGCGCCACATGCTGCGGCGTGCGCTCGCCGCAGGCGGAAAGCACGCACGCGCTCGCCAGAGCCACCAGGGGCGCGAGTATTCCGTAGGATTTCGTCATTGTGAAAGTCAATGATCGTCCGGCACCCCGGCGGGCACGCCGCCGGGGTGCCGCTCGGGCTCGAATTACTTCTTGCCTTCCATGCCGCCCATACCGCCCATGCCCTTCTGACCTTCCATGCCGGACATGCCGCCCATGCCTTTCTGGCCTTGCATCCCCGACATCCCTTTCTGGTCCTGCGCCGTGGCAGGCAGTGCAACCATAAGTGCAGCAGCAAGGGCGGACAGGGTAATGGCTTTGTGAATCGCCTTCATATCATTCTCCTCAGAATTGAAAACATGACTCCCCGAGAGGATCACTCCTCCCTGCCGCCACGCGGCGGCTCATCGAGCACCCGCCGGCAGCACGGCCGACGGGCTTCGATCCTTTTCCGGGCACGGCTGCCGTGCAGCTCATCGTGCCCCCTCGCGCAGATGGCGCCAGTCGTAGGGTCCGCCCATGCCGGGCAACCCGAACGGCGAATACCATGGACCCTCCTGCGCGACCCAGTTCAGTTCCTTCGGCGGCACGCCTTCCACACCACGCAGGCGCAGTGCCACCTGTTTGTCATCGAGCGGCGTCGCGGCGACCACCGGCGCGCCGTCCGGTCGGCGATCCGGCTGCAGGCCAGCCACCCGAGGTGAAGACTCGGCCCAAGCCGCCGCCGGCAGCGCGCCGGCCAGCAATGCAGCAATCAGGCAGGTCGTCGATTTCATTGCGCCTCCCTCGAACGACCATTCCCTCATGCAATCCCGATGCCAGCGCCGCGGCTGACGCAAGTCATGGAAAACACGGGGACATTTCAGACGCGAAATGCCAGAGGAGGGAAATGCCTGCCAGAACGTCAGGCACGGCCTGACAAGATGGCAGACAAGGGCGGCGGTCGGAGGAACGGTGGGTGGAGCGGTCGCGGGCTTCGACGACAACGCCTCCGGGACGGCGGCGGTCAATGCCCTGTGGCGCCAGGATGCGCTCGGCGCATGAGACGCAGCGGTGCAGGAACTTTCCCGCCCCTTGCCGGCACGAATCACTGTTGCCGCGCCGCTCCCGCCCGCCGTCGCGGCCGCTGCCCTGGAGACGACCATGACCAGCCTTCGCTCACCCCTGCTTCGCCTCATCGACCGCCGCCGGCTGCTGGCGCTGCTCGGCGCATCCGCCGCCCTGCTGCTCGCCCGGCGCGCGCCGGCGCAGACCGCGGGCAAGCCCGGCCTGTGCGTGCTGACGCCGGCGCAGACCGAAGGCCCATACTTCGTCGATGAGCGCCTGAACCGCTCCGACATCCGCTCCGATCCCGCCGACGGCTCGCTGCGCCCGGGCCTGCCGCTGACGCTGGCGCTGCGGGTGGCCGCCGTCGACGGCGAGCGGTGCACGCCCCTGCCTGGCGCCATGGTGGACATCTGGCACTGCGATGCCGACGGCGTCTATTCCGACGTCGCGGACGCCGGCGCCGACGCCCGCGGCCGCAAGTTCCTGCGCGGCTACCAGCTCACCGATGCCGACGGCATGGCCCGCTTCGCCACCATCTATCCCGGCTGGTATCCGGGCCGGGCGGTGCACATCCACTTCAAGGTGCGCACCCAGACAGCAGCGGGCCGGCGCCTCGAATTCACCTCCCAGCTCTATTTCGACGAAGCGGTCACCGACCGCGCGTACGGGCGCGAGCCCTACGCGCGCCGCGGCCCGCGCCGCACGCGCAACGAAGCCGACGGCCTCTACCGCCGCGGCGGCAGCCAGTTGCTGCTCTCCCCCGTCGAGACGGAGCAGGGCTACGCCGCGAGCTTCGACGTGGCGGTGCGCGTGGCGTAGGCACGGGCCTATCACGGCCCCATACGCTTTGAGTGGGATCCGAAAAGACCAATGCGAATCTCCGCAAGCACGGTGATTCGTTCGAGGAGGCCACAACTGCCGTTCGGGACGACTTCAGCGTGACCTGCCACGACACGGACCACTCGCTCGAAGAAGATCGCTTCGTCACGTTGGCGTCTCGACGCAGGGCCGTTTGCCGGTCGTGGCACACACGGAATGGCGCAGTATTATTCGGATCATCGGTGCCACCCGGCGACGCGAGTCGTAACACCGAATGAAGCACAAACTCTGCCTCGCTCTCGTTTCCGTGCTGTACCTGACGTCCTGCACGTGGGACGTTTCCACTATCCCGCTGCGTGGCGAACTTGCCGGACAGCGAATAACGACGACCGTCGATGCGCCCATCGCGAGCTATTACGTCGAAAGCTATCTTGCGGGTTCGAGACACAGAGAAGATTGGGACGAAGCGCTTGACGCGATTCATCGCCAACTGGGCGATCGTCTTCCGGCCTCGATGGAGCTTCGGGACTGGTCGCGGATGTACTCTACGGATCTTGCCGCTCTCGTACTCGCGCGTCAGCTCCTCCGGCAAGCGCAGAAGCAGCCGCTGGACATGCTGTTTCGCGAGGAGTTGTCCGCGGTGTCGAGCGCCGATCGGTCGGGCAATCTCGATGCGCTGGCAGTCGACCCGGATTTTCTCATTCTCTTCGTGCCGGGTTGGCTCTATCGGTCCGACCCGACAACGGGCGCCGACTTCGCGCGGTTCAGAGCGCACTTGAGTCGGCACGGGGCGCGGGTGGCTCTGATCGAGACGGGGGAAAACCTGTCCGTCGAGGAGAACGCCAAACTGATCGAAGCGCAGATTCTTCGCCTCTCCGCTTCAGGGCAAAAGCTCATCCTTGTCAGCGGCAGCAAGGGCGGTCCCGAAGTAGCCCTGGCATTGTCCAATCTCCGGGATCAGCCGGCGGGACGGCAGGTCAAGGCATGGTTGAACATCGGCGGTTTGCTTCACGGAACGCGCCTCGCCGACGTCGGGCTGAGCTGGCCTGCCTGCTGGTTCGTCTATCTCGCCGTGCTCCCGGACCGTTCGTTCGAAGGGATCCGAAGCCTGTCCATCGGACCAAGCATGACCCGGTTCGATGCCATAAGACTTCCGCAAGACACCCTGGTGGTCAATTATGTCGGTATTCCTTTGTCCGGTCAGATTTCCGATCAAGCACGCGGCGGCTACTCGCGTCTTCAACCCGATGGACCGAACGACGGCCTGACCTACCTTGCGGATGCCATCGCTCCCGACGGCGTGACCATTCCAGAGCTGGGCGTCGATCATTACTTCCGCCGTGAGGACATTGATCTGAAATCTCTCGCCCTGGCACGAGCCATCACGCGGTACATCAAGGAAGGCGGTGCCCAACAGATCGCTGTGGCGGACGCGCGGCAAGCGCCGCGCCGCTGAGCTTTGCGACCGCAGCGCCCCGTTGTCATGCTCCGCCTGCGAACAGCGGCCGCGACCGCTGGCAAGATCGAGCGCGGCATCGCCTGGTGCCGCGGGCTCGCCGACGAGCTCTCGGCGACCAGCGACAGGACTATTGCGTGAGCCCTGCACTGAGGATCGGTCTGGTCGCGGCGGGATACGCCGGCGCGTTTCTCGTTGCCGCCGCGGTGGTTGCCGTCCGCATGGCGCACACCGACGGCCCCGATGCGCAGGCGTCGAGCGGCATGCACGCTTTCGGCGACGCCTACCTCTTCATCGCGGTGTTCGGCCTGCTAGCGCTGGTGCCCACGGGCGCGGCGCTCGTTTTCCTGAGACCATACCGTCGCTTCTGGTTCGTGCTTGGGGCCGTGGGTCTCGGCGTGGCCTTCACCGGTGCCGCGGCGGCGGCCCTGTACGCCCTTGCCAGACACGCCGTGGCGCCCTCCCCTCTGGCCTCATGGGCAGGTCTTTCCGTGCTCAGGATCCTCCTGGCACCCGTTCTCGCACCGGCCTTCCTGGTCTTTGCACTTCTGTCACCGCACCGGTCGCCACGGTTCGCTTTTCTGGGGGCAACCGCCGTGGAGGTGCTCGTGGTCGCGTATGCAACAGTCGTATGGTTCTTTCCGCTGCTCTTTCACGGTGACTGACCGCACCTTTTCGCCGACAATGCGCGCCATGGTGAGTCGAAGAGATCTGCTGCTTTCCGCGGGCGCGGCCCTGGGCATTCGCAATGCCTCTCTCAACCAGCCGGTCGAGGTCGCCGCGCTGCGACCGCAGTTCGCTTCCTTCCTCGGTGTCGGCGAGCGGCGGAGCAGCGTGAATTGACTCCCATGGATATCGACTACCGCGACAATGCCGCAATCTCCGTGGAAGCGGCCATCGATCTCTACCAGCGCTCGACCCTCGGCGAGCGCAGACCCGTTCATCGCCGCGACGTCTTCGAAGGCATGCTGCGAAATGCGGACCTCATTGTGTCGGCCTGGCACGGCGACCGGCTTGTCGGCATCGCCCGCACGCTGACCGATTTCACCTATGTCGCCTACCTCGCGGATCTCGCAGTGGACTCGGCGTATCAGCGACGAGGCATCGGCAGGCGGCTCGTCGAGGAAACGAAGCGCCGTCTGTGGCCCGAGTGCATGATCGTGCTGCTGGCCGCGCCCAAGGCGAACGACTACTATCCGAAGCTGGGCTTCGAGCCGAACCCGCGCGCGTGGATGCTGAAAGGTGGATGACCAGAGTTCCCCAAACACCACTCATCTTCCGGCGCATGACAGCACTCACAACGGGAGGAGCACCGTGAACATCGAACAATTCATGCACGGCTACAAGGCAGCGTGGGAGCAGCGCGACGAGGCGAAGTTCTGCGCGCTGTTTCTCCCCGGTGGCGAATACCACAACACGCCGTTCGCCGTGCAGCGCGGACACGCGCAGCTTGCCGAGTACTGGCAGCGCGTGAAGCTGCAGGAGGACGTCCGCGTCGACTACGAGATCCTCGCCGCCACGCCCGGCGGCGGCATCGCCCACTGGCACACCACCTACCAGGTCGCCTCGGAGGAGCTGTTCCAGATCTGGGCCAAGTCCACCGGCACGAACCTGGTGGCGCGCAAGCCGGGCGATCCCCTGCCGCGGATGATCCTCGACGGCGTGCTCGCGGCCGAGTTCGAGGGTGATCTGTGCAAACGTTGCCGCATCTGGTGGCACAGCATGCCGCAGCCATCGTGAAGTTCGCCAACAGGAGCCTCCATCATGATCGACCACATCGGCATCGCAGTCAGCGACTTCGAAACGAGCAAAGACTTCTACTCCAAAGCGCTCGCGCCCCTCGGCTACTCCTTGGTCATGGCGGTCACAGCGGCCGAGACGGGAAGCAAGGATTACGCAGGCTTCGGCGTGCCGCCCAAACCGGACCTCTGGATCGGCGGCGGCGGGGCAAATGTACCCCCGGTCCATGTCGCCTTTCGCGCCGCGAGCCGGGCATTGGTCGACGCGTTCTACCACGCCGCCCTTGCCGCCGGCGGGCGCGACAATGGCGCGCCGGGGTTGCGTCCCCACTATCACCCGAATTACTACGGCGCCTTCGTGCTCGACCCCGACGGCCACAACATCGAGGCGGTCTGCCACGAGCCGGCGTGAGCGACCTGACCCCCAACCACGGTCGCGCATCACGTCGGTCCAAGCACCCGGAGTCAGTCCGCCGTGAGCGCCGTCGCGCGGTCCGGAAATCCCCGCAGCAGCTTGCGATCCATGGTCACGAGCCGCGTCTGGAGTTGTGCTGCCAAAGCGATGAATTCGCAGTCGTAGGCCGAGCAATCGCTGTCGCGCACCAGCGCCAGCACACTGACGGAGTCCACTTCGAACTCGGCCCCTTCGAGCAGACTTTCGGCCTCCCTCTGCAGATCGCACGCCTGATCGAACGTTATCGCCCCGCGCCGCATATATCCCGCGAGAATGTTCCGGAACTCGCTGCGCCACAGGACCGGCACCGACCACTCCGGATCCCGCTCGAACAACGCCTCGGCGTGCGCCGTGTGCTCACAGGGGAAGTACAGATAGGCGAGCACGTTCGTGTCCACCACGATCATGGGCGGCCCTGCCTTTTCAGAGCATCGATCTCGCGCGCCCGGAACCTCGCTTTGCCCAGCGAGGCGCGAAGCTGGCGCGCGCGCGCGAGCCGTTCGGCGGGCACCATCTTCGTCGGCAGTAGCACCATCTCGAGGCAGACGATGGCTTCGCTGTTCAGGCTGCGCCGGTGCGCTTCGGCGGCAAGCTTCAGGCGTTCATACACTTCGCCGGGAATGTTCTTTAGAGTCAACGTCGTGGGCATGTTTCACTCCAACCAGAATGCAACCATTATGGTGTCACCACGATAACTGGTCAACCAGCCGACGGATGGCCGCTAGTCGGCGAACCCTTCGTGCTCCCCAATCACCGACAACAGGAGAACCGCACCATGACAAAGGCAATCTGGCGCGGCGCCGTGCTGGCCGAGAGCGATCGCTGCGAGACCGTCGAAGGCAACAAGTACTTTCCGCCCGAGGCGGTGCGGCACGAATTCCTGAGCGCGAGCGATACCCACACGGTGTGCCGCTGGAAAGGCACGGCGAGCTACTACGACGTGGTCGTCGATGGCGAGGTGAACAAGGACGCTGCGTGGTATTACCCGCAGCCGCTGCCCGCGGCGGCGCACATCGCCGGCCGTGTCGCTTTCTGGAAGGGCGTGCGCATCGAAGACTGAAGACACGCCGCGCGGGATGAAAAAACCACGTTAGCGGCACGTGATTGCGCTGTTCGTCCGCTTGCCGCGCATGAGCGTCTATACTACGTTTTAGACCTGAGGAAAAAGAACCCGACAGTTCGCCTGCGCCTTCGGTCACCCTCCCGTCCGCACATTGCGGCTCGGACGTTGGTAATCATTTTGCAAAGGAGAGTTCATGATCATCCCCAGCCGTTCGCGCACGCTGAAGACGCTGCTCGGCATCTGCACCCTGGTGTGGGCCAGCGTCGGCGCCGCGCAGCAGGTGCTCAAGGTATCCGCCATTCCCGACGAAGCCCCCACCGAACTGCAACGCAAGTTCACCCCCCTCGGCAAGTACCTCGAACAAAAACTCGGCATGAAAGTCGAGTTCACGCCCGTCACCGATTACGCCGCGACCGTCGAAGGCCTGGCCGGCAAGAAGCTGGACATGGTCTGGTACGGCGGTTTCACCTTCGTCCAGGCACGCCTGCGCACCAACGGCACGGCGATTCCGCTGGTGCAGCGCGAAGAGGACGAGAAATTCCGCTCGGTGTTCATCACCAAGGCCGGCAGCGGCATCAATTCCGTCGGCGACCTGAAAGGCAAGAACTTCACCTTCGGTTCCGTCTCCTCTACCTCGGGGCACCTGATGCCGCGCTACTTCCTGCAGCAGCAGGGCATCAACCCGGACAAGGACATGCGCATCGCCTTCTCCGGCGCCCACGACGCCACCGCCTTCCAGGTCGCTGGCGGCAAGGTGGACGCCGGTGCACTCAATATCTCCGTCTGGGAGAAGTTGGTGGAGCAGCAGAAGATCGACGCCAACCAGGTAAAGATCTTCTACACCACGCCGCCCTACTACGATTACAACTGGACCGTGCGCGGCGATCTCGACCCGCAGGTGATCCAGAAGATCCGTGACGCCTTCCTGGCGCTCGACGCCAGGAATCCCGAGCACGCGGAGATTCTCAAGTTGCAGCGCGCGGCGCGCTTCGTTCCGACCAAGCCCGAGAATTACAAGGGCATCGAGGAAGCGGCGCGCGCGGCGGGCCTGCTGAAATAGGCGCGATGGCCTTGTCCACCCCTCTGCCCCGTGCGCCGGCGCCGGACGCCCTGCGCGAGCCTGCCCTCACGACGCGCCTCGCCGCCGTGCGCGTGAGTTACGCGCGCGGCGCGACGGCGCTCGATGACATCACGCTTGCATTCGAGCCGGGCGAGCAGGTAGCGATCATCGGACCCTCGGGCGCGGGCAAGACAACCCTTTTGCACACGCTCGCCTGCGCGCTACAGCCGGCAGGCGGTCAGGTGACGGTGCTCGGTGTCGATCCCTGGCAACTCGACAATGGCGCCCTGCACCGGCTGCGCCGGCGCCTGTTCCTGGCGCCGCAATCGCCGCCCCTGCCGCCGCGCCAGCGCGTGGTGCACGCCGTGCTCGCCGGCCGCCTGCCGGAGTGGACGCCGTGGCAGGCGTTGCGCTCGCTCGTCTATCCCGCCGACATCGAGACGGCGCGCGCGGCGCTGGCGGGTTTTCGCCTCGAGGACAAACTGTTCCTGCGCTGCGACCGACTCTCCGGCGGCGAGCGCCAGCGCGTCGGTCTGGCGCGCCTGCTCACTTCGTGCGCCGAGCTGTTCCTGCTCGACGAACCGGTGAGCGCACTCGATCCGGCGCTGGCCCAGAGTGCACTGGAGACGCTGCAGGGGGAGGCGCGCGCGCGCCAGGCGACCATGGTCGTCAGCCTGCACGCGGTGGACCTGGCCCTGGCGCGCTTCCCGCGCATCGTCGGCGTGCGCGCCGGGCGCGTGCTGTTCGATCTGCCGCGGCCGCAGGTGAACGAGCGCCTGCTGATCGAACTCTACGGCACCGAGTTGTGCAACTCCTTCCAGGCGCCGCCGGAGCACCAGGCCGAGGCGATCAAGATCTGCCGCACCTGTCTATGAAACGGCAAGCAACAGTCCACCACAGAGGACGCAGAGGAGAACCGAAGAGGCACGAGGAGTTCATTCTCCACCAACGATTCGACGGTGGAGAATGCGACCACACGTCTTCCCTCCGCGTCCTCTGTGTCCTTCGCGGTGAAATGAGTCTCTTCCGATGAACAAGGCTGCCGCCGACGCGCTGCGCGATCCCGCCTGGCATGGCCGGCTCACCTGGGCCGTGCTGTTCCTGGCACTGCTGGCACCGGCAGGTTATCTGGCGGAGTTCAACCCGGCGGGGTTGTTCACCGAGGGCAATCTGCGCACGCTCCGGCAGTTCCTTGCGACCTTCCTGCCGCCCGCCCACCAACTGGAGTTTCTGCAGCTCGTCGCCGTATCCACCTGGAAGACCATCGCCATCGCCACCGTGGGCACGGCGCTGGCGGTGCTGATTGCCCTGCCCCTGGCGCTCCTCGCCAACCGGCGGCTCTCGCTCTCGGCGCTGGCAACGGGACGCATGGCGATCGTCCCGGCCACCCTGCGTTCGGCGCTGCGCTGGCTGCTGATTTTTCTGCGCAGCATCCCCGAGATCGTCTGGGCGCTGCTCATCGTGCGCGCCGTCGGGCTGGGCGATACCGCCGGCGTGCTGGCCATCGCCCTCACCTACGGTGGCATGCTGGGCAAGGTCTACATCGAGATCTTCGAGTCCAGCGACGGGGAGGCCACGCGCAACCTGTTGCGCAACGGCGCCTCGCGCAGCGAGGCCTTCCTGTACGGCATGCTGCCCACCTGTCTCTCCGAGCTGGTCTCCTACAGCATCTACCGCTGGGAGTGCGCGATCCGTGCCTCCGTCATCATGGGTTTCGTCGGCGCCGGTGGCCTCGGCCAGCAGATGGAGCTGTCGATGCGCATGCTGGCCGGCGGCGAAGTGCTGACCATGCTGCTGGTATTCGTGCTACTGGTGTGGATCGCCGACCAGGTGAGCCTGATGCTGCGCAAGTGGGCGGAGTGAGGCGAAGATGAATCCGCTCGTGGTCAAGCCGCTGCTCGCCGTCCTGGTCTGGCTGGTGTTTTTCGGCGCCTGCGTGGCCACGCTCTCCGGCGACTGGACGAGCCTGCTGAGCGGCGAGTCGGTGGCAAAGATGTTCCAGTTCGCGTCCGGGTTCTATCCGCCGGCGACGGACGCGTCATTCCTGCGCAAGCTCGCCGTCGCAGCGCTGGAGACGCTGGCCATCTCCTGGCTGGGCACGCTGCTGGCGGTGGTCGGCGGGCTGATGCTGGCGCTGCCCGCGGCCGGGCGCCGGGGTGTGGCGGCGAAGGGCGCTTCGCGGCTGGCGCTGAACGTCTTGCGGGCGGTGCCGGAACTGGTGTGGGCAGCGCTGGTAGTGGTGGCAGCCGGCCTCGGACCCTTCTCGGGCACGGTAGCGCTCGGCCTGCACACCTCGGGCGTGCTCGGGCGGCTCTTCGCCGAGGCGCTGGAGAACGTGAACCCCGAGCCCCACCTCAGCCTGCGCCGGCACGGCGTGGGCGCGCTGGCGGCGTTCTGGTATGCCACCTTTCCCCAGGTGCTGCCGCAACTGGCGAGCTATACGCTGTATCGCTGGGAGATCAACATTCGCGCCGCCGCCATCCTCGGCGTGGTCGGCGCCGGCGGCTTGGGCCAGATGCTGCACTTCCACCTGAGCCTGTTCCAGACTCACGAGGCAGCGAGCGTACTGCTGGCGATGATCGTGCTCGTCGGTTTCGTAGACGTCATCAGCAACCGCGTGCGCATCCGGCTGACGAGCTGATGCGAACCACGCGCTGCGGCGTCGATCACTCGGAGCCGTACAACCGCTTGTCCGCCTCGCGCAGCCGGCGGCTCACTTCGCGCCCCATGTTCATTTCGATGAGGGCGAACTGCTCGATGTCGGTTTCGTAAATGCGGTACAGGCAGGACGCCGAGATCTCGATGGCGAGGCAGTCCTCCAGCGCCCGGATCGACGCGCTGCGCGGCGAGAAATCCATCAATGCCATCTCGCCGAAGCAATCCCCCGGTCCGAGCTGGCCGATGGCGCGCTCCTCGCCCCGTTTGCCCTTGAGGATTTCGACCCGGCCCTCTTCGAGCACAAACATCGATTCGCCGGGGTCGCCTTCGTGGCAGAAGAACTCGCCGCCGCCAATGCGCACGGTGCGCGACAGGCTCAGGACAAGTTCCAGGATGTTGTCGCGGATGGCGCCGAAGATGGGCATCCGGCGCAGTAGCTCAATGCGTTGCGTGGCCATGAGTCATGGATGGTGCGAGCGCTGTGCTGTATGAGGAGGTCCGGCGTCTGCAACGAAGCGTACTCCCGCGGCCGGTAGTCAGGCAACCCGGGTCAGACATCGGTCAGAAGACGGGAAGTCGCACCTGCGACGGAAAAGAAAGACCCGACCGGTGACGCGAAGCCGGTCGGGTCCGAAAGGCGCCGCCCGCCGGGCGGTCAGACGATGTTGCGCGGCTTCAGACTCATCGAAGTGAAGGAGTGTTTGTAAGGCGACTCGCCCACCTTGGTCAGCACGCCGCGGCCCAGCTTGTAGCGGTAGTTGTTGGTCACCGGGTCGGGCACGGCGTGGCACACCGCGTTGGCCGGCGCACCGGGGAAGTTGAAGTTGGCCTTCGCCACGCCCTCGCGAATTTCGTCGGAGACGATGGCCACGGCCACGAACTGCCCCGTGGTCGTCTTGATGTGCCCGTCCTTCATCAACTGATTGAAGTTGAGATCGGCATCCAGCACGCCCTGGGGCTGGCCGGTCTGAACATAGACCGTGTCGTTGAACACCTGGACGAAGTCGCCGCTTTCGATGCCCTTCTTCTTCGCGTCGTTGGGGTGGATGACGATGAAGGGATAGGGCCAGCGCTGGGACAGGTAGGGCTTGCGCAGGTCGTCGAAACCCGACTGCCAGGTTTCGTTCACCCGGCCGTTGGTGACCCAGATCTCGCCCTTGTCGGCGCGGGGCTTGATGGCGTCGTAGAACTGGATCCAGCCGGCGAACTTCCACGGACTCTTGAGCAGGATCGCCTTGCCCGAGTGGGTGTTGAAGGCATGGAGGAAGTGGCGCTGCACCTCCGCCTGCTCCATCTCGTCCCAGTCGTTGGCCGGATCGTGCAGCCGCTTGGTACCCACCAGTTCACCGTTGCGCACGCGGATCGGCGTCTGGATGCCGGTGGTGCCGTAGGTGCGCAGCAGGTCGTGGGCGCGTACCTTCATCTCCTTCGCCTTGACCACCAGCGGGTGATAGTTGAGCACACCGCCGCGCCCGAAGCGGGCCGCCTCCTCGAACACGTCGTTGGAGTCTTTCCACGCGTAGCTGCCATCGGCGTCGAAGCCCATCTTGCGCGCGAACTTCTGCACCGCCCACCAGTCAGGTTTCGCCTCACCGGGCGCGTCGTAGAACTTCGAGTACAGGCGCAGCCGGCGCTCGGAGTTGCACCGGGTGAAGTCGTCCTCGCCCCAGGTGGCCGCCGGCAGAACGATGTCGGCAATGGTGGTACCCAGAGGCTCGACCGGATAGATGTCGGAGTCCACGAAGATCATGCCGCCGGAATCGACGCGCTTTTTCAGCGCCTCGAAGATCGCCTGCCGGTCGAGGCTGCCGATCTGATGCGGGTTGCCGCGCGTCATGCGGAAGGCCGCGTCCTGCAGTTCCTGGCTGGCCATCATGGCGGCGAACCAGGTGGTGCCGAACACCCAGACGAATTTGAGCTTGCCGTCGATCATCCAGCGGTCGAGGTTAAAGGATTTCTTGCGCCGGCCGGGATACTTCTCCGGATTGAGCCAGCCCGAGCCGCCACCGGCGCCCATCATGCCGCGCTGGTGGCCGCCGCCACGGGAGATAACACGCCCCGGACGGTTGCCGGCGCCGCAGATCAACCCGAGCGCCGCCAGCGAGGTGGTGTTCATGTAGTTGTTCGACCAGTAGTTGCCCTTTTCCAGCATGAACGAGGTCTTCGGGCGGCTGCCGTCGGCCTTCGGCTTGGCGATCATCTCGGCGCAGCGCATGATGTCCTCGGCCTTGAGCCCAGTGATCTTCGCCGCGTTCTCCAGCTTGCTCTCTTCCGCACCGAGGATGAACTTCTGGTAGTCGGGCCAATCGCTCTGCCAATTACCCCAGGTGGTGCGCCACTGCCAGCCGGTGTTGCGCGTGCCGCGGCCGTAGCCGGAGTCCACGTCCCAGGAGTTGGCGATCCACTTGTCGATGAACTCCTGGTCCTGCCACTTGTTTTCGATGATGATGCGGGCGAGCGCGTTGTGCAGAACGGAGTCGGTGCCCGGGATGATGGGCAGCCACAGCCCGCCGTTCTTCACCCCCCAGGCCACGCCCGTGGTCATGTGCGGGGTGACGAAGATGAGCTTCTTGTTCGGGTTCGCCCCGCCCATGATCCACTCGGTGAACAGGGTGGTCTTGGTTTCGTAGGGATCGACGCCGGACAGGAACGCGACATCACACATGCCCCAGTCCTCGTAGCAGGCGGCGAACGAGTCGATGCCGGCGTCGTCGAGGCCGGTGGCGTCGTTGGTGTTGGAGCACTTGTCGTGGGGCGCGATCGCCGGCGTGCCGATCGAGGTCATGCCCAGCCGCGTGATGGCGTAGGTGTTCTCGAAGTACTGGTAGGAGTACATCTTGATGCCCCAGGCATGCTCGCCGTACTTCTGCAGGATGTATTTCGAGATGTCCGCCATGGCCTCGGTGGCCAGATCCCAGGACACGGGCATCAGCGTGCCGCGCACCCGGATCATCGGGTAGAGCAGCCGCTCGGAGGTGCGGTTCTCCGGGTTGTAGCACTTCTGCGCCAGGGTGCCGCCGCGGATCGAGTGGTCGCCACCACGGTTGACCACGGTGGCCTCGAAGTCCGGGATGACGAGCACGTGGTGCGGCTTGCCCTTGTGGCGTACGACGTTGTGCTGGCTCGGGCTGGCCCACTTCACCTGCACTCCGCCCGAGGGCATGTTCTGCTTGAAGGCGTTGTCGGCAGCCTTGACGCCGCCCTCTCTGCCCACCGGCCAGCGGTAAACCTTGTAACCACAGGCGATGGTGCAGTAGTCGCAGGCCGTCGTCAGGACTTCGGCGTCCCTCGGCGGCAGCGGCACGTAATCCTTGGCGAAGACCGCGAACGTGCCGGACCCTTTATCAGTTGCCATGATTTCTCTCCTTCGTTCTCAGGCCCGGCCAGTGCCGGTGACATTGTGGGCATAGCCGTAGATCAGCCCGAGCACCCCGACGGCATAGATGTCGTCACCGGAGGTTTCGAGCACGATCTGGGGCAGGCTTTCCGTGCCGTGACCGGCCACCACCATGCCGTGGCGGGTGAGGTCGAAGGTGGTCAGATGCAGAGGGCACGGACCGAGCACCTGGTGCGCGTCCTTGTAGGTTTCCTGCAGCGGGCCGCCCATGTGGGTGCATTGCATGTTGAATGCGACCACGTCCTGATCCGGACCGATGCCGGCGCCGGCGGGCGCACCGAGCTTGACCAGCATGTTGTCCACATTGGCGTAGGGATACTTGAAGTACACCGGCTTGCCCTTGGCCAGCTTCGACAGCGAGCCGATCTTCTGCCGGGGGTAGCTCGCCTTGAGCGCCTGGACCGGCTCGCCTGCGGCGAGCGCCAGACCGGGGATGTTGCCCAGCGCCACCACGGTGACCGCGGCGCCGCCGGAGAGCAGGAACTGGCGGCGGCTCATGCACAGCCGGCCGCCTGCCTCGTCGTGGCCGTCTTCGTCATGCAACCGAATTACGTGTTTGTCGTTCATGTCGGCCTCCTATTTCGCAGTCTTCAGCGGCTGGTACGGCGGCAGCTTGGGTGGATCCATGAGCAGAGGCGTGTCCATGCTCAGCGCTTCGAGGAAAGACACCAGATCCTTCTTCTCCTGGTCGGTGAGGCCCAGCGGCTTGATCAAGGCGCTCTTGTTCGGCCCCTGACCGCCGCCCTTGTCGTAGAAATCCACCACCTCGTCCAGCGTGTAGAAGATGCCGTTGTGCATGTAGGGCGCGGTGTACTTCAGTTCGCGCAGGGAGGGCGTCCTGAACTTGTTCACGTCCTTCGGGTTCTTGGTGATGTAGTAGAGCCCGAGATCGAGGTCGGCACCGCGGTAGTCCTTTTCGTTCACGCCCTTCTGGTAGTGCTCCCAGCGGTGGGTGATCTGGTAGAGCGGCGTTGTCTTGAACACCTCGTTCTCCGGCACGCCGAGGGCATAGAACCTCTGGTCGGAGGCAAGCGGCCCGTTGTGGCACTGGATGCAGCCGGCCTTGCCGTTGTAGATTGCCATGCCGCGCAGTTGCGATTCCGACAGCGCCTTCTTGTCGCCCTTCATGTAGCGGTCGAACGGAACTTTGTTAGCATCGGACACGAGAGTGCGCTCGAAGGCTGCAATCGCCTGATAGGCGTGGAACATGCGCGGCCACTCGGTGCCGAATACCTTCTTGAAGCGCGCCACATACTCCGGGATGAAGCGCATGCGCATCTCCATCAGCGACGGATCGCCGTTGCCGGCGACGTTACCCTCGGCGGCCGATGGCGCCTGGCCCTCCAGGCTGGTGACACTGCCCTCCCAGAACAGCTTGTTGTAGTAAGCGGCGTTGAGCACCGTCTGCGAATTGCGCCAGTGCTCCGTTCCCGGATAGCCGCGCGAGATTTCGCCGCCGTCGCCCCAGCCCTTGGAGGGTTCGTGGCAGACCACGCAGGGCGAGCTGGCGTCGCCGCCCAGCCGGCTGTCCCAGAAGAGCAACTTGCCGAGTTCGACTTTCTCCGCCGTCATGGGGTTGTCGGTAGGCACCGGGACCGGCCCGAGGGGTCCGAGGGGCGGGAATGCCGGCGCCGCCTTGGTGGCGGGCTTGGCATCCTTCGGTGCCGCATCGACCGGCACGGTGACGGCAAGCGAGAGCAGCGCCGCGCCGATCGCCGAAGCCATCACACCGAGCTTGAATCCTTGTGTTTTCATGGCATCGCTCCTAGTTCTTGCCGAAGGCGCGGACCTGATAGGCCGGCGACTTCGGGACATCCACTTTCACCGGCTCGCCGCTCAAGGCATCGAGGAAGGCCGCGAGTTGCTTCTTCTCCGCTGCGCTGAGCCCCAGGGGCTTCAGTTCCGAGCCGGCGCCGCCGCCCTTGTCGTAGAAATCGATCACCTGGTCGAGCGAGGCAAACACGCCGTTGTGCATGTAGGGCGCGGTGTACTTCAACTCGCGTAGGCTCGGCGTAGCGAACTTGCCGCGGTCGCGCTCGTCCTTGGTGATGGCGAAGGCGCCGACGTCCGTGTGGGTGTTCATATAGTTTGGCATGCCGCTGGTGGAGTAGTGGCGCAGCATGGTGATATGCCGGAGAGGTTCGGCGGTGATGGCCGGATTCTCCGGTACGCCGGTGCGATGCAGATTGCCGTCGGAACCGAGCGGCCCGTTGTGGCAGGCGACGCACCCCGCCTTGCCCTTGAACAGCGCATAGCCCTGCTTTTGCTCCTCGCTAAGCGCGCCCTGCTCGCCCTTGAGGAAGCGGTCGATGGGCGCGTTCTTCGATACCACGCTCTTCACGAACTCGCCCACCACGCCATAGACGCGCATGCCGTTGATGTCGTCCTTGCGGAACTTCTGCCACATGGCGTTGTACTCCGGCACCTGCTTCAGCCGCTCTTGCACCAGGCGGCTATCGGCGTTCATGGTATGCGCCTCGGTGATCATGTCGCGCACCAGGGTGCCGATGTCAGAGCCGTCGAGCCGGCCGTCCCACATGAAGCGTTTCTTAAAGGCAGCATTGACGATGCTCGGACTGTTGCGGAAATACTCCGAAGCCGGATAACCCTTGGACAGCGGCTGACCGTCGCTCCAGCCCTTGTTGGGATCGTGGCAGGTGGCGCAGGACAGCGCCGCATCGCCCGAGAGGCGGACATCGAAGAACAGGTAGCGGCCCAGTTCCGCCTGATCCTTGTTGAACTTCGCTTCCGGCAGCGGTGCCAGATCCGGCCCGGCACCCTGCGCCGTGGCTTCACCGTGAGGCGGCGCCAACACGGCCGTTGCCGTGGCAATGCCGACGACGGCAAGCGCACTGGCGAGCCGCGTGATTGCGATCGGTTTCATGGAAATCTCCCCGTCCTACTTGGAAAACTCGAAGTTGGCGCTGGCGGCGGCACCGCCGGCCACGCTGACCTTGGTGCTCTTCTCGCCCAGCACCGGATGCCACGCTTTCACCTCGTATTCACCTGCCGGCAGGTTGTCGATGGCGAACGAGCCGTCATCCCCGCTCACGGCCGCATAGGGGTTGTCGGCGGCGAAAGCCCAGGCATGCATGAAATCGTGGGCGTCGCACTCGATCTTCACCGCATTGGCGCGACGCACCTTGACCGGCTGTTTCATGTCGCCCTTGTCCGGCTGGCCGACGTTGAACATGGTGCGGCGGACGGTGCCAATGATTTCGTAGGTGTGAATGTTGTGCAGCACCGGGTCGGAGTTGCGGATGGTGAGATCGGCATCCTTTTTCACCAGCAGCACATCAGGCGCGAAGCGGCAGCCCTTCTGATCGAGGACCGGCTTGTCGAGTTCGCCCCAGTCCTTGCCCTTGTCGATCTTCGCGACGAAGACCACGGCTCCGCGCAGGTTGCCGTCCTTCACCGCCACTTCGACGACATCGCGATTGCCCGTGCCGCACACCTGGTTGTCCTTGGTGATAGCGATCGATTTCGGCGCCGGTGCAGCGCCTTTGAAGCTGACCTTGCCGGTCACCTTGCCGCCGCCGGAAACGGCGGCAACGTCATAGGCATGAGCTAGGGGTACGAGGCAAAGCGTGCCCACGGCGATCGCACAAGCGGTCAGTGTTCTGTTCATGGTCTCCCTCCTGGAAAATGATTAGCGCAGGACTGCCGATTGCTGCGAAGCAACGGACATGCCACGATGGAAAACTTGCGTTGCGTCAATGTTCACGCCGATCTGCACAATCTCGCCGAGGGCGATGCAGCAGGCGCTGCGGTCAAATTTCGACCAGCGTGAACAGAAACTGACCGGGAAGGGGATTCCGATGCGTGCCATTGCGCGCAGTCACCGCAGTGAAGAATCTCGCTCACAAGCGCCGTCGCTGTGCGGCATGCCTCTTGCTCGTCGAGGTGAAGTTCGTTGCGACAGGTTTCAACCGTGCCCAGCTCCGTCTCTGTCGTCGTCATCGGCGCCGGCATCTCTGGTCTGACCGCTGCCCACGCCTTGGCTGCCGCGGGACATGATGTCGTCGTGCTGGATCGCCGACCGGCCGCCGGCGGACGCATCCATACCGAACGCTCGAACGGCTTCCTGGTCGAGCACGGCCCCCATAGCATGATCACACCCGCGCCGGCTACCGAGTCCTTGATCGATGCTTCGGGTCTTGCTGGCGAGCGCATCGACCGCGGCTCCCGCGTGCGACAGCGTTATCTCGTTCGCCACGGCCACGTCCACGGGCTGCCCCTCGATCCGCTGGGATTCTTCTCTTCGGGATTCTTCTCGCTGTCGGGCCGATTGCGACTGCTCGGCGAACCGCTCGTGCGACCAAACAACGATGACGAGACGGTGGCGGATTTTGTCCGCCGGCGCTTCGGGCCGGAACTGCTCGACTACGTTTTCGATCCGCTCGTCGGAGGTTTGTACGCAGGCGACGCCGATCGACTGAGCGTCAGCGCACTGTTTCCTCAGCTCAAGCGCCTGGAGCGCACCTACGGCTCGATCATCCGCGGTGCCTTGGCAGTGCGGCGGGCGGGGCAGTGCGGCGGTTTCGATCCACGGCGGCGGCGTCTTTTCTCGTTCCGGGAAGGAATGAGCACGCTGCCGGAACGCTTGGTAAGCAGGCTTGCCGGCCGTGTGCGTTTCGGTGTGCGCGTCGAAGCGATCGACGCAGTCAGAAACGGTGGCTATCGGCTCGCACTGCGCGACGGCGAAACGCCCGCGTCGCTGCGCGCGCGCTGCGTCATCGTCGCTCTGCCCGCCTACGCGGCGGCGCGGGTGTTGCAGCCGCTGCAAGCGGCCGCCGCGTCGGGCCTGGCGGCGATCGAACACCCGCCGCTCGCCGTGGCGGCGCTAGGATTTCGCGCCTGCGATGTGGACCATCCCCTCGACGGCCTGGGCGTGCTCACGCCTTCCGTCGAAGCACGCGGTGTGCTCGGTGTGCTGTTCTCGTCGACGCTCTTCGCCGCACGCGCGCCCGACGGCCATGTGCTGCTCACGGCCTACGTCGGCGGCGCGCGCCAGCCCGAGCTGGCGCTCCTGCCCCGCGCCGAGCTGGAGCAGCTCGTTCTCCACGAGTTGCGCGATCTGCTCGGCGTATGCGGTATGCCGGTGTTCTCCAGCGTGCGCTATTGGCAGCGGGGGCTGCCCCAGCCGGACCTCGGTCACGCGCTGCGCATCGAGGCACTGCGGGCGCTGGAATGCGAATGGCCGGGCGTCTTCGTCACGGGCAACTATGTCGCAGGGGTATCGACGGCCGCCTGCATCGACGCGGCGCTGTCCGCCGCGCAGGGCGTCACAAGCTTCATGGCAGCGGGCGACGGAACGAGGAGAGGACGACCGAGTCTGGCCGCTGCGCCCGCATGAACTCGACGCTGATCGCCACAATCGATTGGTGTGCCGCCGCTGCTTCGACACGTTCGCGCACTCGTTCGCGCACGAAGGTGGGAATGCGTTCGAGCAGTGCCTGCGCCTCCGGCGTCCAGGGCACGCCCGCATCTCCTCGCGCTTCGCCGGGCGGCGGTTCAGGCAATGCCTCCTCGGGTCGTCGGTAGCCACACTTCGGGTCTTCCGCCATCACGTCGCCCGCCACCGCCGCCGCCCGGGCGCGACAGCCGCCGCAGGAATAGCGCCAGTCGCACGCGCCGCATTTGCCGCCCGGCAGGTCCCGACGCAGACGCTGCAGCGTCGGGTGGCGGTGCCACACATCCTGCAGGGCATCGCGGCGCAGATCGCCGACCGCCTCGGGGATGTAGGGACAGGGCGTGACCTCTCCCTGGGGCGTGATGCGCAAATAGGTGCGCCCGGCAAGACAAGCGCTCGACCATGACGCATAGCTACCGCAAGACTGCCCGGCGTGCAGGCCGACGATGCGCCGCATGTAAGGCGCGCAGCGGGCGCGGATCATGAGTTTGGGCCGCTGCGCCTGCAACGCGGCAATGCGGCGCAGCGTCGCCTCGTAGAGCGGCTCCGGCATGTCGGTCTGCTTCACCCCGCGGCCGGTGCATACCAGGAAGAAGAGGTTGAGCGCCAGAGCGCCATTGGCCTCGGCAAGATCGGTGACAGCCTCGAGGTCGTTGCGGTTTTCCTCGAACAGCGTCATCTGAACCTGCACGGCGAGCCCCGCTTCGCGGGCGGCATCGACACCGGCCCAGGCGCCGAACCAGGCCCCGTCCGCACCGCGCAGCCGGTCGTGGAACTCCGGCGTGGCGGAGTCGACGCTGATGCCCACGCCCACCGCACCCGATGCGCGCAGCACGCGCGCCTTGCCGTCGGTGAGAAGCGTGCCGTTGCTGCCGATCACCGGCATCAGCCCCTGCTCGGCCGCGGCGGCGACGAGCAGAGGCAAGTCCTTGCGCAACAGCGGCTCGCCGCCGGTAAGCACGAGCATGGCGCCCGGAGCCGTGGCGGCGATCTCGCGCACCACGCGCAGCGCCTCGTCCGTGCTCAGCTCGTCGGCCGCCTCGCGGCGGCGCTGCACGGCGTCGAGATAGCAGTGACCACAGGCGAGGTTGCACACCCGCGTCAGGTTCCACGACACCAGTTGCGGCGCGGCGTCGGTCACGGGATTACTCCAGCATTTCGGAGACGCTGCGTGAGGCGGCCTCGACCATGGTTTCGGTAATGGTGTGCTGCTTCAGGCGCCGCGCCATCTTCTCGATGCGCAGCCGGGCGTGCTCGCGAAGCCCGGCCGGCAGCTGCCCGATGCGGGCCAGCGCCTGCGGCTGCCACGCAAGCGGCGCGACGTCGGCGGCCGGCTCCGAGTGCTCCGCGCCGTGGGCGAAGGGACACTTGCCGCCGGACGTCACGACGCCTGCGCCGCCGGGCATGAACTTCGCCAGGCACGCATCGATGACGTCGGAGGTGACGACAGTGTGGCCCTGTTCGGCGGCATGCGTCACCACCGCCTTCCTCGCCATGCCGCGCGCGAACTCCGGCACCCGGCCCATGCGCGCCTCGGCCTCCACGGTCCAGCTCATGGTCGTCTCGGCGACGTGGTCGAGCGGCGGCGTGAAGCAGCGCGCCGAAAGCAACAGGTTGCACGGCGCCTGGCGCAGCAGGTTTTCCGTGGCGGAGCCGAGGTCCATGTCGGCATCGGAATGGACGCCGATTCTCCCCAGCAGCATGAGCCAGGGCTTCGTTTCCTGCGCGTACTTGAGTAGCTCTTCGAAGGCCTTGCCGGCGAGCAGGTGCGTCGCCAACTCGATGCCCTCGTCGGCGGCGATGCGTTTCGCCACGTCGAGATGGCCTTGGTAGATCCTGGCCAGGCCCGAGTCGATGATCTCCTCGTGCAGGCGCTCCTGCTCCTGGAAGCGGAAGATGCCGGCCGCCTCGGACGAGAGCACCTTGGCGATGCTGTTGAAGGCGACGTAGTGGAAATGCGGATCGAAGGCGGCCACCGCCTCGAGCGGGCGCTTGAAGACGCGTGAAAGCTCCATGGCCGTCAACAGCGCGCCGTAGGACTGCGGGCTGCCGTCGAGGGCGACGACGATGGCGCCCGCCTCGCGCGCCTCGGGCTCGCGTACGACCAACAGGTCGCGGTCGATGCGCCGCGCCACGCGCTCGCACACGCTGCCGAGCTGCGAGTGCGCCACGGCGCCCAGGCCGAGCGCGCCCATCACCACCAGGTCGGCATCGGAAGCGGCGATATCGCGCACCAGCGCCTGCCAGTTCTTGCCCTCGAGCGAGACGGCGCGTCCCCCCAGACCAGCCTCGGCGCACTTCGCCTGGAACACGTCGAGATAGGAGTCCGAGATCACCTGCAGGCCGCGCGTGATGAGGTCGTCGTGGATGTCGCGCTGCTCGGTGAGCTTCTCCTCCATGCGATAGGCCTCTGGCAGCCCGCCCTCCATCTGGCGGAAGCGGCGGTCGTGCAACTTGGCCGCGTAGACGTGGCTGCCAGTGAGCGCGGCGCCGGTCGACTTGGCCAAGGCGACGGCAATGTCCACGCCGGCGAGCGAGTGGGCGGAATTGTCGAGGGGCAGGTAGATGGACTTGTACATGGTTACCTCTTCCTTGCGGCCTTGGGCGCGATGAGACTGCGCACGGCCTTGGCAATCTCCGCCGTGGGGGTGGCGAGGCCATGGAACTCGACGTGCTCCCAACCCGCGGCATCGATCAGCACGAACACTGTGTTGTGCACCAGATCGCCGCGCGGATCGGGCCGCACCACCACGCCGTAATCCGTCGCCACCTGCGTCAACTCCTTCACCGAACCGGTGAGCAGCGTCCAGCGTGATTCCGATAGCCCACGCTCGCGCAGAAACGCCTTCAGCTGCTGCGGCGTATCGCGGCGCGGATCGACGCTGATGCCGACGAAGCGGAACCGCTCGCGCTCCACCTCCGAGAACTGCTGATCGACACGCGCAAGCATCTGCGGAAGCACCGGGCAGACATCGGTGCATTGGGTATACAGGAAGGTGACGATGATGGCCGTGCCGCGAAAGTCGGTGAGCGCCACCCGCTTGCCGTTCTGGTCGACAAGCGAGAAGCGCGGCGCCGGCTCGCCGGCGTCGAGCCGCTGCCACTGGCTGTCCTGCGGACCGGGATGCTGGGCGCATGCGGGTGCCACGACCAGGACCAGCAGGAGCGCAAGCAGGGTGGACAGATTGCGCATCGGAGCCGTCATGCCCGGACCCCGTTTCTGCGCCGCATGCGCTGCAGCAGCCACACCTCTCCGCCCAGCGCCAGGCAACCGAAGCCGAGCGGCCAGAGATAGGCGGTGAGCGGCGTGGCCGGCTGCGGCAGCAGGGAGTACCAGGTGGACAGCGACATCTTCATGCCCTCCTCGCCGTTGTCGCCGTCCCAAAGCTGAAAGGCGATAGGTAGGAACTGGCCGGGCTCGATGGGGATTTCTCCGTTTCCACCCTTGAGGGGCCGGCGCAGGATGACGCGGTACTGGCCGTCGCGGTACGAGCCCTGCGCGACGACGACGCCCGCCTCGCGCGGTGCCTGCTTCGCCGCACCGTTGGCGGTGACGCGGGACAAGCCTTGTGCCGGATTCCAGCGCCAGAGGTCGACGGCGTACCTGGCGTCGCCGAGGACGAAGTAGGGTTTCTCCGAGCCATCGAGCGGCCCAGCCGGCAACTGCAGTGCCACCTGGTCGGCGGGCTTGCCGCCCTCGCCCTTGTTGTGCGTGCCGTCGTCCCACTCGAGCAAAATGGCGATTTCCTTGTCGTTGTAGAGAGCGCGCGCCGTGACGACGTCGTGCATGGGCTGGAACCAGCGCGGTTCCTGGATGATCTGCCCGGCAAGGGGAAAGTCGGTGAACTCGACCTGCTCCCAGGCCACCGCAAAGGGGTCGGCGGGAATGTCGCCGGCGACAAAGCCGGCCTTGAGCACCTGGCCGGTCTTCTGCGGCCGCGCCAAACTCTTGACGAAGGCCGCCAGCGCCCAGCGATCCTCGGCCGCGGGGATGGCGTCAACGAAAGACGGCATCGGCGTGCCGTTGAAGCCGGTGGTGAAGGTGCGGTAGATATCCTCGATGCGGTCGCCACCGCGGAAGCGCCAGCTCTTGGTGAAGTTCACCGGCCGGATCGGGAAGCCCCACTCATCCTTCATGCCCGAGGCGGAGGGCCCATCGCCGCGCCCGTACTGGCCGTGGCACTGCCAGCACTTTTTCTGCTGATAGAGTTCCTTCCCCTTGGCGACGAGCTCGGGGGTGATCTTCGGCGACGCGTCGATCACGACCTGCTCCTTGGCAGGCTCCTCTTCGAAGAGGCCGAGCGAGTCGAAGGTCTTAACGTAGTGCACCAGCTGCCAGCGCTCGTTCTCGGGAATGAATTTCTCCCAGGCAGGCATCGAGGTGCCGGGCAAGCCCTTGCTTATGATGTGGAAGAGGTCGTGGTCCGTGGGCAGGGCACCGGAGGGCGTGGTGCGCACCTTGAACATGGCCAGCGTGAAATCGCGCGGTCGCGGATAGACGAACTCGGCGGCGGGGCCGTCGCCCTTGCCCTCGTCGCCGTGGCATTGCGCGCACCAGCGCTGATAGAGCTTCTTGCCGGTATCGAGATCGGCCGCCACCGGCGTGGCCTTGACCAGCTCGGTTTTCACCTTCGGCGCGTCGGCGGCGAAGACCGGCGCGACAATCAGCAGAGAGATGAGGAAGAAGCGTCTCATTTCTTCGGCTCCTCTTCCCAGGTGCGCGGCGTCGAGCCCGAGCCTTCGTAGATGTAGAGGATGGCCTTCCAGATTTCCTCCTCGGTGAGCATGTCCTGCCACACCGGCATGGCGGACAGCCAGGGCGTGGCGCCCTTGGGCAGGCCGGGGCCGCCGGTGGCAACGCGCCAGTAGACGAAGGACTCCTGCAGCATGGAGATGGTGCCGACGTCGCGGAAGTTGGCCGGGATCGGCGTGAAGGCGTTGGCGAAATGGCCGTCGCCGGCCAGCGCGTCGCCGTGGCAGAAGAAGCAGTTCTGGTAGTAGATGGTCTTGCCCTCGGCGGTATATTGCGCGAGCTTGGCCGGGTCGTCGACGCGCAGCGGATTCTTCAGTCCGGCCGCTTCGATGCGCTTGCCGTGCGAGGTGAAGGTCGAGGGCGGCTCGGGATGCACCACGCGCGGCTCGAAGGGCGCGTCCCAGGAAGGCGCCGTGCGCAGCCAGGCGCCCCAGCCGATCAAGAGCGGGATGCCGGCCAGCACCAGCGCCTGCACGGCCTTCGGCGCGCGGCCCTCGAACACCGACCTCAGCGGCGCGACGAAGGCCTGGAAGCGCGCTTCGTTGGCGGCGACGAAGACCAGGATGCCGAGGGTCGACAGCGTCATGTAGATCATCAGCACGCTGGCCGGCATGGGCGGCCGCACCAGCAGCTTCAGGCCGGCGAGGATGGCCAGCCACAGGACGAGCGCGATATAGAAGGTCCACCTGACCATTACGCTGCCTCCTTCTTCTCGCGCGCGCGCGCCCAGGCCAGCACCAGCAGCATGGCAACGTTGAACACCGCGATCACCACGCCGAGACGCACGCCCTCGTGCGACCAGGGCGAGGCGGCGCCGGTCGGGCTGTAATCCTTACCGGCGAGTCCGGCGAGATAGGCGGCGATCTCCTGCCGGTCGCCTTCCGGCATGTCGGGCCGCGGCGGCATCAGGCCGGCCTGGTAGCCTTCGGCCGTCCACAACTTCGGATCGGCGATCTTCTGCGCGATCTTCGTCGGCTCGATGCGCTCGGCGACCTTGGTCAGCTCCGGGCCGATCTCGCCGCCGTCGCCTTCCACCTTGTGGCAGCCGGTGCAGCCCTGCTCGGCCATCAGCGCCTTGCCGCGATGCACCGGGCCGGCGGCCGTTTTCTCGGCGGCGACGTCGGCGGCCTCGACCTTCACCGTCACCTCGGCGCCGCCGAGCGACTGCAGGTAGGCCACCACCGCCTTCACCTCCGCCATGGACAGGTTGGCCGGAGGCTTCATCGCCGACGGCATCATCTTCGGATAGCCCTCGACGAGGAAGACATCCGGCGTCACCAGCGATTCGATGAGGTAGGCCTCCGCGCCCATGCCGGGCTTGCGCGTGGCGGCCTTGCCGGCTGCCTGGCGCAGGTCCGGGCCGCGCTCGTTGCCGCGCTCCTGGTCCTTGTGGCAGACCAGGCAGCCGCCCTTGCCGCGCAGCAGCTCCTGGCCGGATGCGAGGAGTTCCTCTTGCGGCGTCTCCGGCGTGATGACTTTTTTCTTCGGCGGATGTTCCTCGAACTGCGGCACCAGCTGGCCGACGTAGGCATAGACGCTCACCGTCGCCACGACGAAGGCGAACACCTTGAGGAAGGTCTTGCTCATGTCGGTCATGACCGCGCCACCTTCCCCGCATCGTGCCGCGTCGCCATCGCAAAGACAGCGGAAACGAGCAGGAAGAAGATGACGACGATCACCGAGACGATGATGGTGGCGTGGCCGTGCGCCATGGTGTAGGCGTTGGCGCTCTCGTCCATGACGCGGCCGTAGACATGCCAGTACTGGCGGATGCCGGAGCGGATGTAGCCCATCAGGCCCATCAGCCAGGTGAAGGAGACGGCGAGGAAGAACAGCGCGTACTGCGCGCGCGCCGGGATCTGCCCCCAGCGGATGGCGCCGATCTCCTTCGCCCCCTTCAGCAGGGGAATGTCGATGGCGACGAACACCGTCATGGCGACGAGCACCGCCGAGACCTGGTACACCGAGAAGCCGATGCGGGTGATGGACGGCACGAAATAGCTGTAGACCCCGTAGCCGACGACGACCGCCGCGGCGGCGGCGATGGCCAGCGCCTGCACGATCTTGCCCGTCGTCGCCCAGGCCACCGTCGGAATGCGGTTGCCGCGGCGGTAGAGCATGAAGGAGAAGAAGGTGGTGAGGATCATCAGGTTCACCGCCGTGTTCTTCGCCGCCATGACGCCGAACAGGCCGAGGAAGGGATGGTGCGAGCCGCCCATCGCCGCCATCTCGGCGCCGGAGGCGATGATCGAGCGCGGTGTGGCCCAGACGATGAAGCCGATGGTGAGCACGATCATCATGCCGACCTGGAACTTCGTGTAGCGCTCGGCGCCGGGAATGCGCCCCATGCCCAGCCACAGATAGAAGTTGGAGGCGAGGAACAGGCCGCCGATGAGCATGGCCTGCAGGATCCACAGCCAGGCGAAGCTGCCGCCCATCATCGACACGCCCATCTGCTCGGAGAACTGGTAGATCTCGCGCCCCAGCCAGTAGCCGGCGAAGGGCAGCGGGATGAAGGCGGCGATGGCGATGAAGGAGCCGACGTAGCCCATCCAGTCGAAGCGCGCGCGCTCCTCGTCGGATTTCGCGTTGAGGAAGCGCACCGCGGCATAGGCGGCGACGATGGCGCCGCCGAAGGCGACGTTGGCGAGCAGGCGGTGGATGTTGATCGGCATCCAGGTGTGGTTGTTGATGGCGTCCCACAGGCTGACCAGGTTGTTGGCGTCGTCGATGCCGGCAGGGCTCATCATGAAGGTGACCCAGATGTCGGCAACGAAGAGCAGCGCCGTGCCCCACAGGTTCACCAGCAGGCCGAGCAGCAGATGCCATTTCTTGCGCGCGCCCTGCAGGAGATCCCAGCTATACCAGTAGAGGTAGGCGACGATCACCTCGCCGAAAATCAGCACGATGTAGGCGAGCCAGGTCGGCTTGAACAGGCCCGAGAGGTAGCCGGTCAGCTTCGGGTACAGGACGATGAACAGCACCAGCAGCACGCAGCCGAGCACGGCGGTGAGCGTGTAGGCCATGGCCAGCAGCTTGGTGAACTCGCGCGCCAGGTCGTCGTAGCGCCGCTCCTTCGTCGCCACGCCGACGATCTCGGTGATGAAGGCGAAGATCGGCACGCCGAGCACGAAGGCGGCGAACATCAGGTGCAGTTCCGCCACCACCCACACCGCGGTGCGGTTGGAGAAGCCGAAGAACTGGCGGTAGTCGGCGGCAGGCAGAAAGCTCGACACCCCCTGCGCGACCAGGTAGGTCGCCGCCAGCATGAGCGAAATCTTGACGACGCCCTGGTAGGTGCCTTTCAATGCCTGAACAGCCGAAAGCGTGCGGGTCTGCGCCAAAACTCTCTCCAGTGCAAGGGCGCGCGGAATGCAAAGGTCACGCGCGCGGGAGAGCATTGCAGCATCCGTGCCAACGGCAGGATCCGCTCAGAGCGCAACCACAGGCGGGCGTTTCCGGGAGATGGCAGAGAAAGGCCGGAGAAACTTCCGTGGTCAAAAACTAACCGGGATGGCTACAAATCTACCGCTCTGGCGCACGACGATCGAGTCGTACGCACGCCCGGCGTCACCCGGGGGCGCAATCCCCCGTGTGCGTGTCGGCGTAATCACTGCCGCGCGCGTCCGCCGCACGCGGACTACCGATCGGTAGCGGCTTCGTTCCGATCGGTAAATTCCGACCAGCCGTAGTCGACAACCCTGGTGCGCAGGGTCAGGCGGGTGATGCCGAGCAGCCGTGCCGCCTGGGTCTTGTTGCCGCGGCATTGTTCGAGCACGTAACGGATGTGCCGCTTTTCCACTTCGGAGAGCGGCAGGATCTGGCCGCCGCGGGCAGCGGTCTCGGCCGATTCGGCTGCCCCCACGCCGCTTATTTCCTTTGGCATATGGGCAGCGGCGATGGGTGCCCCGCCGGACAGGATGAGCGCGCGCTCCATGACATTGCGCAGCTCGCGCGCGTTGCCGGGCCACGCGTAGGCCTCGAGCAGAGCGCCGATGTCGGCATCGAGCCTGGGCTTGGGCATGCCCATGATACGCGCCGCCACGTCGAGGAAGTGGCGGGCAAGCGGTAGGATGTCTTCGCGCCGTGCCCGCAGCGGCGGCACGTCGATGCTGCCGACGTTGAGCCGGTAGTAGAGATCCTCGCGGAAGCTGCCGGCCTTGACCATGGCGTCGAGGTCGCGGTTCGTCGCGGCGACGAAACGGACATCGACACGCAACTCCTTCTGGCCGCCAACGCGGCGGAAGGCCTGCGTCTCGATGGCCCGCAGCAGCTTGGGCTGCAGCGACAGCGCCAGGTCGCCGATCTCGTCCAGGAACAGCGTGCCGCCGTCGGCCAGTTCGAGGAGGCCGCGCTTGGCGTTCTTGGCATCGGTGAACGCGCCCTTCTCGTGGCCGAACATTTCCGATTCCAGCAGTCCCTCGGCCAGCGCCGAGCAGTTCAATGTCACCCACGGGCCCGACGCCCGTGGACTGAGGCTATGAATCGCCTGCGCGACCCGCTCCTTGCCAGTGCCCGACTCGCCGCGGATGAGTACCGGCACGCGGGATGCAGCAGCGAGGCGACGAGTTACCTCCACCATTGACAGGAAGGCAGGACTTGCTCCGATCATGCCCTCCAGCGGTGCCGGCTGGGCGGCGGCAACGCGCAGCCGCTCCACTTCCAGGCGCAGCCGGCGCGTTTCCAGTGAACGTCGAACAATCTCCTTCAGGTCGTCCAGCTCGAAGGGCTTGTTGAGATAGTCGTAGGCGCCGGCCTTGAGACTGTCCACCGCCGTGCGCACCTCCGGATAGGCGGTCATCACCACCACCAGCGCTTCCCCATCCAACTCGCGCACCGTCCGCAACACATCCAGACCGTGCATGTCCGGCAGGCGCAGGTCGAGCATCACCAGTCCGTACCCGTGCTCGCGGAACAGCCGCAGTCCCGAACCGCCGTCTTCGGCAACGTCTACCTCGTAGCCCTGCCTGGTCAGCACGTCGCGTAGCGTCAAGCGTATGGTGGTATCGTCCTCGACGACGAGGATGCGCTCAGGCACGGGCGATCTCCTTTGTACATGGCGCCCCGGCCTTGCCACGCGCCCGCGCCGCTTCCAGCCAGCATGCATCGGCGCTGATCGGCCACACCAGCTCAAAACAACTGCCGCGTCCCGGCGCGCTCTCCACGTATATGTCGGCGCCATGCTGAACGGCGATCTTCTTCACCACCGCCAGCCCCAGTCCGGAGCCGTCGGCGCGCGTGGTGAAGAAGGGATCGAAGATGCGCGGCAGCACGTCCGGGGCAATACCGGGGCCGGTGTCGCGCACGCAGAAGCGCATGCGCGGCACCGGGCTTTCCAGGTCTTCCGGGTGTGCCGTGCCCGCGCACATGCCGATGCTAATGGCACCGCCATCGGGCATAGCGTGTGTGGCATTGATGACCAGGTTGAGCAGAACCTGCTTGAGCTGGTTAGGATCCGCCCACAACTCCGGAACATTCTCGCAGCAGGGGAAATAACTGATCGTAACACCCCGCGACTTGGCTTCCTTGCGCGTCCACAACAACACGTCTTGCAGCACCTGTTCCAAACGGCAGGCCACGGGGTGGGACTCCTGGGGCGCCGAGAAGCCGTGAAAGGTACGCAGAAACTCGGACAGACGGTTGACCTCGCCGTGGACGCGTTCCAGGTATTCGCGCTGCGCGCCGGACAACGCCGCGTCGTCGAGCAGCATCTGCACCGTGGCCTTCATGCCCGCCAGCGGATTGCCGATTTCGTGGGCCAGGCCCATGGCGATCTCGCCCATGGTGGACATCTTTTCCATCTGGAACATCTGCCGGTCCAGTTCGCGGCGGTCGTCCTGCAGCCGGCGCTCCTCACTCACATCGCGCATCACCAGAATGTAGCCGGTACGGGCGCCATCGCTCGCGACGGCGGCGATGTTCAGCGAAAGCGTGCGGCCGCGAGCGCTGAGGTCATGTCGGGAAGCAGTGTCGGGCGAAGACAGGCTTCGGGCCAGGTATTCGTCCCATCCCGGCCAGAACTCGCGGAAATGCGCACCCGCAAGGTTACGTCGCGTGGCCGCGAGCATGGTCTCCGCCGCCGCATTGGCGCGTTCGATCGTGCCGTCGGCACTGAGTGACAGGATGCCGTCGGCGGTGTTCTCGACGATGGTGGCAAGGCTGCGGCGTTCCCGTTCGAGATCGGCCGTGCGCGCCCACACCTCCCGTTCCAGTTCTCCCTTACGCCCCTCCAGCGACCGGTAGGACTGCTCCAGGCGAGCAGCCATGGAATTGAAGCGCGCGCCGAGGTCGGCGATCTCGTCGTGACCCTGGATCTCGACGCGATGGGAAAAATTGCCCTTCGCGATCTCCTCCGTCTCGACGCTGAGTAGCTCCAGTGGACCAAGCAGATGTCGGGACAGGGCGAAGCCGGCCACGGCGGTGGCGATCAGGCTCAATGCCAGCACGCCATAAAGGATGTACAGATTGAACACCGCCTCGAATAACCGCTTGGCCGGAAAGGCCACGGCGACCGACCATTCCATGGAACTGTCGCTGCGCTCGGCGAGCGTGCTGCCGATGACGATGGGGGCGTGGGCGATGATCCATTCGCCATATTCCTCAGTGCCGCGCTCGCCCTTGAGTATTGCGCTCAGGCGCGCCCGGGGCAGAAGGCTCGCCAGCGCCTCGACGGACTGCATCTTGAACGACGGCGCCTGTTCCGCGCCCCCGGAGCGCGATAGATAGAAGCCGGAGCGATCGAACAGATAGGCAACACCACCACGGGCTCCAGCCATTTCCTGGATCTGCTCGAGGATGAATGCGGCATGAAGGTTGACGATCAGCAGGCCGCGCTTGTCGCCCTTGCGGTCCACGATGGGCGTGGCGAACCGGATGACGGGGCGCTCGGGGATCTCCACCTGTCCGCGTTCGACATTAAGATCCAGCGGCGAAACGTATACCTGTCCGGGTTCGTGGCTCATGCCTTCATGGACGTAATAGCGGTCCGACTTGTCCTGCAGCTCGGACTCCGGCACAACGAGGACCTGCTCGCCCTTACGGTCCACACGCACCAACTCCATTCCCTGTGCGCTAACGAAGCGCACCTGATAGATATAGGGATAGGCCTTGGCAAAGGCGGAATAGTCGCGCTCCAGGCGCTGGCGCAGGCGCGCCGATAGATCGGCGCCGTCGGCGACCATGTCATTGGCAGCATCACGCAGATTCGAGGCGTTGGCGAGGTAGAGCAGTTCGCTCGTGAGCTGGTCGAAGAAGCGGGCCATGGCGCCCGCGCGGTTCGTCACCTCCTGGTCCAGGTGATGGAGGGTTTCCTTCTTCATCGCGCCGAGAGAATAGTAGATGCCGATGAGGCCGGCGATCATGACCGGCACGACCGCGGCGATCAGAAACGCGAGGTAGATGCGCAAAGATAGGCCTTGGAACCTGCCCTTCAGCAACACAGTCGGTCCTTTGCATGGAAGCGTGCAGCAACAGTATCACGCAATTATAGATTTGAGCCGCCGCGGGCGGCGCTTCCCCGCGCAATGGCAAGCTCGCCGGCGCCCGATGTCCTTACGCGCGAGCTGGTTCGGTCCGGCGACGACCGGCGAGTGCGGCGCCGCGCGGCGAAATCACCTTGCCCTTGCGGTCGTAGAGCAAGACTGGTGCGCAGCGCTGCGCGTCGTGGTAGATGCCGACGCAATCGAGGCACTGGAAGCATTCGTCATAGCGAATGGCGCCGCTGCGTTCGATCGCGTCGTACGTGCAGCGGTGGCGACAGGTCTGGCAGGGCTGGCCGCATTCACGCCGGCGCACAAGCCAGTCGAAGCGACGCAGCTTGCCGCCGAGGGTGATAGCGGCACCGAGCGGGCATAGATAACGGCAAAAGAACTTGTAGTAGAAAGCCCCGGCCAGCAGAAGCGCCACGGCGTAGGCAACGTAGGGCCAGGTGCGATCGAAGCCAACGGTGATGGCCGTCTTGAACGGTTCGATTTCCACCATGCGCTCGGCAGCCTGGGGCGCGAGGGCGGCCGCGAGTACCAGTACCGCCAGGACCAGATAGCGGCTGCGCGCCAGCCACAGCCCGAACAAGGGTGGCAGGCGCTTCTGCGGCAGCCGTAGCACCTGCGCCAGCATGGCGACGAACTCCTGCAGGGCACCGAAGGGGCAGAGCCAGCCGCAGAAGGTGCCGCGCCCCCAGACCACGAACGTGACCAGCGTGAAGGCGATTAGCAGCAGCGAGACGGGATCATAGAGAAAACTCGCCAGCCCCTGTCCGGCTGCAAGGGATTTGACAGCGCCGGTGATCTGGACGATGGACAGTTGTCCTTGGGCGTACCAGCCGATGAAACACAGGGTAAACAAAAGGAATGCCGCGCGCAAAGCGCGCAACACCGACGCCCGGCGGGCAATGGCTCTCGGTTTCGCCAGCACGATACTCAACAGCACCAGCGCAACGCCGATGGCCGCCAGATCGGGCCAGCGCCCCTGCCAGGCGATCAGCCATTCCGGCAGCGGCCGCGGTGGATACTCGAACAGCGCGGCTGGCGGTGTGTACCCGAGCACGACGCTGGCATGGGCGAGACGAGGCAGGATCTGACCCTTGGCACGGGTGATGTTCAATGCTACTTCCACTGGGCTGGCGGGGTCGAGCCCGGCCGCCTCGGGCACGACGAACAGCCGTGCCGCGTTGAGCAGTGGCGCGCCGGCTGGCAACGGCAGGTCAAGGCCACCGTCGCGCAGTTCGAGCGGCAGGCCACCCTGGCTAAGGGACAGCCGCGGCGGCACCGTACCCGGCACGAATCGGTCATCGACAATGGCATAGCGGCCGGCGCTGGCGATCCATAATAGCGGCTGCCCGTCGGGCGCGCGCGTCATGGCGCGGGCATAGCCCTTGTCGCCGAGGAGCGAGCGGCCGATGGTCGGCGCGTTGACGTAGGCGACGTACAGCTCGGCGAACGTGTCGTCGGGATGATCGAGTGCCTCCTGATCTGTTTCGGCGCCATCGCTGCCGGCGAACAATTTCTCCACCTCGCGGTTCTTCACCACCAGCCGGGCAACGTGACGCCCCGCAAGCAGGTGCGCAAAGTCGAGCGGTTCGAAGGCGTCGAGGCGCGGTCTGGCAATCTGCGAGGCATTGCGCGGCGCGGCGAAACCGAGCCGGGCGCGCGCCGTCGCCAGCGCCGCCGCAAGCACCGTCTGATTGACGATGCGCACCGAGGCGGTGGCCTTGGTGACGCCGTCGAGCACGACGCGGTTGGCGCCGCCGCCGCTCTTGGTGTCGCCATAGGCGCTGGACACGGTGATCTCCTGGCGCACGTTGTGGCCGGCGTACTGGGCGACGAAGGCCTTCAACGGCGCCTCGCCCAGGCCGCTGAGAAAGACCGGCTCGTGCTGACGCAGCACTTCCACGTCGATGAAGTTGCCCCTGCGGTCGAGCGCCACGAGGAGATTGATGGGCGTGCCTTCGAAACCCGGAATGGGCGCGAAGTCGATGGACTCGAAGACGTAGCCGACGGGGCCGGCCTCCGGCTCCAGCTCGCTGGTGATAGGCCAAATGGGTACGTCGCGGGCAAGCTCGCCGACGTGCAGAGGCGGGCCGAAGCGCCGCTCCAGATCCGCCCGACCCAGAATGCCTGCCCGCGCCGTCGCCGACGCCAACACCGCGGCCAGCGCGCATAGAACGAGGACCAACAGGCTCACGCCAAGGGGCACGCCGCGGCGCGTCGACAGCCCTTGCGCGTCCTGCCCGCCTGATCTCACCTCGCTCCCTTTCCTCTTCTCGACCAACGAGTCGCCATCATACGGTAGCGCATGCCGGTTGGCACCGGCGCCCCCATGGTGTGTGATCGAAATGTGATCTTCGGGTGAAATGCCCGTGAATCCAGGGCCGGATACTGGCCGCACATGGACGGGGCAACGATGCAGGCCCGGTCCGAAACGGGCAAAGCGGAGCCGGCAGCGCGGCGGGACAAAAAAAGCGTCCGGGTTGAATCCAGTCCGCGAGCCCGGCCGTATATGGGAGTGTGCAGGTTGCAGGAAAACGATGTGACGGGTTTATGGTGCGGCATGTCCGTCGCATGAATTCAGGTAATGCCGCGACACTTTTTCAACAGGAGATTACCATGTTCAAGAGCAAGCGAGTTCTTTCCCTGATCGGTGCCACCGTTCTTTCCGGCATGCTGGCGAGCCCGGCGTTCGCGGAAGCGAACACCCCGACCCTGACCGTCGATTTCGCGCACACCTACGCCTCCGCCAAGGGCGCCGCGGTGTCGTTCGCAAATAGCGGCGCCATCGAGGCCGCTCCGGTCGAAACGCCGACCCTGACGGTTGACTATGCAGGCGTCTACAGCGCCGGCCAATCGACGGTGGCGCGCGGCGCTTCTCAGGATCGCGTTGTCATGATGCAGTGGGTGCCCTACTTCATCGGCATCGACCGCGGCTGATGACGACCCACGGACCGCACGGGCGCTGCCGCCCTGCGGTCCGTCTTCTCTTCTCGGCGGCATCGCACCGTTCCCAAGTCCCATTTCAGAGGTTTCACAGCTGCAGTGCGGCGACGCGTTGCTCGGTATGCGGAACGGCGCGTTCATGCCATTCGCTTCGGCGCTCCCCATCGCAGCACAGGCTCTTCGTCATGAGTTCGAGCGCGACCAACGCGGGATGCGCCACTACGCAATTGCGCCGCGCCGCCGATGGGTCCGTGTGAGCAAACCTTGAAGTCGCCGTGAGCGGGGCGTGATTTCTGCGCCCGATACTCGCGGCTGTTGAACGACACGCGCGCTTTCACTGAGCGGCGCATCGCCAACAGACGTCGCGTCGCGACCTGTCGTCGTGCCGCGGCATGTCCGTAACCTTTTCTAGGAGGCTTTATGTTCAAGACCAAACGCGTTCTGCCGTTGCTCGGTGCCCTGGCATTGTCCGGCGCGCTCGCCGGCCCGGCGTCGGCCGCCGAAATGCCGACGCTGACCGTCGACTTCGCGCGCGCCCTGGGCACCATCAAGATGATGGACGCCATGGATGCCAATCACGACCACAAGGTGACAAAGCAGGAATTCATGGCCTACTTCGACAAGATGTGGGCGATGATGGACAAGGAAAGCAAGGGCTACGTCACCGAGTTCCAGTGGGTGCCCTTCTTCACCAACCTGCAAAGCGGCGGCTGAACGGTCTGCACCCGTCGGGGACCGGAGCGCCCGGAGAGGTTTCCCCTCCCCGGGCAGCTCCGCTATCCTGTCCCCGACATGGCCATCACCCGTGACGATCTCGAGCAGGATCGCGTGCGAGCGGCGCTAGCCAACACGTCGCTCGCGCGCGAACTTTTGTCTCCGGCGGCATTGGAGCGTTCGCTGCGTCAGGCGCTGCTCGAGCGGCGCAAAGGCGATGATGTTTGGCTCTTCGCCTATGGCTCGCTGGTGTGGAACCCGATGCTGCGCTATGTCGAGCGCCAGCCGACAATCCTGTTCGGCTACCACCGCGGCTTCTACCTGCTGTCGCGCATCAATCGCGGTACGCCGGAGCAGCCTGGACTGGTGCTGGGGCTGGACCGGGGCGGCTCCTGCCGGGGCATGGCCTACCGCATCGCCGCCGAGCACGTCGAGCAGGAGCTGCGCATGCTGTGGCGGCGCGAAATGCTGCTTGGCTCCTACCAGCCGCGCTGGCTAAACGTTCGGGTGCACGGTAAGGCCGTGCCGGCGCTCGCCTTCGTCGTCCGGCGCAGCGCCTCCGGTTATGCCGGCCGCCTGAGCGATGAGGACATCATCGCGCGCATTGCCCGTGCCAGCGGTTTCTACGGCAGCGGCGCTGACTACCTGATCGCCACAGCGCACGGGCTGGCCGGATGCGGGATCCGCGATCCCTACCTGGAGCGGCTTCGGCGACTGCTGTGCGAGGCGCAGACGAAGCGTCCGGGAAGCGATCCTCAGGCAACCGCTTGAGGGCGGCAATCGGACGCGCGAACGCGAACCATGCAACTTGCCGCGCCGACGATCCGGCGGTAATCTCGGCGGCATCGACCCGCACTACGCCCCTAGCCATGCCCCTGTCCGTATCGAAACCGGATTCCGACACCGTGCGGATTGCCTCCGCCGGCCGCGGACCGGCGTCGACGCGTCTCGATCCGGATGGCCGGGTGGCCGCAAGGGGATCGGCAACACGGGGCAATCCAGGTGCCCGCTCGGGGGCCGCAGTCGGTCCGCTGGAGAATGACGTCCGGCACGACGAGTCCGGCAATACCACCCGTGCCACGCTGTCGGGCAAGCACCCGGCGACGCTGGTCTACACCTACGAGCGGCAGCCTGACGGTGGTTACCGGATTGTCGACACCGCGGTTACGCTCAGAACGATCGACGACGCCGACACGCGCAAGCCGCTCACCGATACGGAAGAGATCCTGGCGACCATCGCCGCCGCCCACTCGGCGTCGATGGCGCAGCCTTCAGGCACGATCGATGCCGCCGAGCGGCGGCCCGGCATGGTGGCGAGCCCTGCACGCGATCTCGTGCCGACCACGCAGCCACCGGCGGCAAGCCGGGCACTGCGCGCCTACCTCACTGCAGCAGAATACTTCCAGCCCACGACGGGGCGCATCCACGTCACCGCCTAGCGGTCAGCCGCGCCAGCCCCGCCGCCTTTGAGCGGCGTCTGCGCGACCCATAGCAGATCACGATCCGCGCCGCGAGCGCATGAGGTTTTTCTAACGGCGGATGCTTGCGCGGCCAGCGAGACCGACGCCATCGCCGGCATGGCGCGGCAGGACATGCAAACGAACGTGGTGGACGGTCTGCCAGCCTGCCCGCTCGTCCGCTTGCAGAATGGTGATGCCATCCGGCTGAAAGGCGCGATCCACTGCCTTGGCGATGCGCCAAGCGGTACGAAACACGGCGCCCGCCAGGGCCTCGTCGAGATCGACGATGGTCTCCACCTGTTTGTTCGTCACCACGATCGCGTGGCCCGGATTTATCTGGCCGGCATCCATGAAGGCAATGGTATGTGCGTCCTGGCGGACGATCGCGGCCGGGATTTCGCCGTTGATGACGCGGGTCAATGCGCTCGGCGCCATGCTGGGTTCCGCCAAAGCCCGAACGATACCACTGCCGGTAGCAGCCCATCCCGGCGACTGCCGGCGCGGCATGGGCTGGCGATCCACCTCTGGCGATAATCACTTGCTGTTTTACAGTAATTTCTTTATAGTTGCTCCAAGCACCCAGCGCCGCTTCGAGAGGGCTGCAGGGGTACCCGTCGTTGATCTGGAGTCAATATGAACAGCAGAACTCCCCTCGCCCTGGCACGCAACCTGGATCTGCGTGCGCTGGCGGGCGACCAGACCGTCGCACAGCGCATCCCCGTCTGCCCGCCGCCGGATCGGCGCGCAGCTTGAGACGATGAGCACGCAACGCCTGCCTGCCACCTTCGCCCGCTTCAGCACCCGTGCAGCAGTGGCAATCGCCGCCGCAGCACTGCTCGTGCCCGGCGCACTGGCGCTTTACGCGTTCGGCTATTCGGAGCACCTCGCCACGCATCCCTGGATCGCGTCCCTGCGGCTGCCGCAGACAGCCATCGCCTGGCCTTGGCGCTTGGCCGCATTCGCCGCGCTGCTCGCCGCTGCCGCGCCCATGCTGATGGCGTTGCGCGCCGCTCACGGTCTGTTCGTCGGCTATGCGCGTGGATCGGTATTCACACCCGAGGCGGCAGCAGCGATCCGCGCCATCGCCGTCTGGTTGTTCGTTGCCGCGTGGACGCAGCCGCTGGCCACGGCAGGCCTGTCTCTCGCCGTGTCCGCGGCGACTGGCACCCGGGCGGTGGCGGTCAGCATCAGCAGCGACCAGTTGTGGCTGATGGTGTTTGCCCTCATCGTCTGGGGCATCGCCCGGGTGATGCACGCCGCAGCAGTGATGGCCGAAGACCACGCCGCCATCGTCTGAGCATGCCGATCCGCATCACGCTCGATGTCATGCTCGCCCGGCGCAAAGTCAAGGCGCGCGATCTCGCCGCCTATGTCGGCATCACCGAGTCGAATCTATCTCTGCTGCGAACGGGCAAGGTGCGCGGCATTCGCTTCGAAACCTTGTCGAAGATCTGCGAGGCGCTCGCCTGCCAGCCAGGGGACATTCTGGAGTGGTCCAGCGACGAGCCGCCGCTGTCTCTGCCTGTTCATTCCGCCATTGGGCGCGGCCAGCGATGATCGCGGCCTTGCGCGTAGAGCGGCGGTTGCTGCCGTTTCTTCTCCTCTCGGCAGTGCTGCATGGCGTTCTGCTGGCGTTGCCTCCGCTGCGCGGCGCGCAGGCACCGCCGGTGGCTGTGTTGCACCATGTCATACAGGCGACGCTGCAGCGAAGTGCGAGCAGTGCAGAGGTTTCCTCGCCGCCGGCGGCGGTGCAGGAAGTGGCCGTGCGTCCCGCGCGCCCGGGTGCCGCCAGGTCCGGCGCGACAGCCGTGCGCTCCCCGGGTGGGTACGTGGTCGTTCCCGAGGTCAGTAGCAACGAAACACCGCCGGTTGGCGAGCGGGAGTCGGCGTCAGCGAACGAATTGATGGAACAGGCACGGCGCGCGGCTCGTACCGAAGCCATCCGTATGGAAAGGGAGGTCCTGCGCGCACCGGCGCCCGCCGCGGAGCAAGGCGACGCTTACCGCGCGTCGCACGGGAGTCATGACAGACGGTTCGCCGACGGAACCGTCCGGGTTGCTACGCGCTGGGGGACGTCGTACTGCCTGAAGCCGCCCCCCGAGTTTGCGCGCGGCGGCCCCGGCGACGGCGTCACCGCACCGGCGAATTGCCCATGGTAGCGCGGCGTCGCGTGCCCGCTACCATCGGCAGACAATGTCGCTCAGTACGAGTTCAGCCACGGCCAGGCGAGCATGGTCCACAAGGGGGCCAGAAGCACCGCGCCGACGGCGACGTCGATGGCAAGCAGAAAGTACTTGTCGCTGGCTGTCATCGGCATGCGCCCGCCTTCGTTGTGTTCCACGCGGATGTCCATACCCATTTTCGAACTCCTTGTCGATGACCCGGTAACGACCGCCGTAGAGCTGGAGGCGGCAAGCGTCTCGAGTCGTTGGTTGAGAAAGCTTTAGGGACTTTGTTTGGCCTAATGGAAGGCCGCAGTGCCGGCTCGGGCGCCGAGGAAGGACAGCAGCGCATGCGGCAGACCCGGCCTGGCGTAACGCTCGCGCTTCGCCACCACAGGAAGATTCGAGCGAGCCTCGCAGCGGGTCGCCTGCTTTTCCACTTCGAGCAGTTCCAGCAGACGCTCGTTGGCGACACGCCAGTATTCGGAGGTGCCGACCCAGCCGGTAACCGCCGTCGCGTGGCGGATTGCATCGAACCACAGATCGGCGGCACGGGCTTCGCTCACACCGGCTTTGCGTGCCAGCCAGGGCAGAATCTTCGGCGTTCTCATTGCATGTCTCCTATCGGCCGTTGGGGCCGTGTGGCGTCGGTCCGGGAACCTGGATTGCGCTTGCGGGGTCGGCCGGTCGTCGCTCATGACAGTTGAACATTGCGGCTCTGCTGTTTCGGGTTGAACGGACTACTTGCTACGAAACCTTCATCGCCAATTTACTGCGCTAGACAAGAGCAACAACGGCACTTTTTTGCACTGCGCAAAGCGACATTTCGTACGCGCATGGAGTACAAAAACTCGCCTATCCCCCATGCTTTCCCATGCGGGGCGCCCCTCGATTCGCTTTGGATATGCGAGCCGCCGCCTGTGCCCGCGGCTCGCTGGATTCGACGACGCCCGGGCCGGCCGATATCGACCGTTCGCTTCGTCGAAGGACTGTGCGCCAGCGCGCTTATTGCACGCTGCAGTGGATGCCGATCGGCCGGCGCCGATCGACGCTGTTGATAATCGGGAATCGTTCGCGCGGCTGCCGCACACCGCGCCGCGTTGCTACAAACGGGATGATGTAGGTGCGCTTACGTAGCCAGCGCCTGCTCCAACCGCTCGCACAGCGTGCGCAATACCTTGATCCGGGCGTGGTACTTGTTGTTCGCCTCGACCAGCGTCCAGGGGGCGATCTCGGTGCTGGTTCGATCCACCATGTCGCACACGGCGCGCTCGTACTCGTGCCAGCGCTCGCGATTGCGCCAGTCCTCGGCAGTGATCTTGAAGCGCTTGAAACGGGTCGTTTCCCGCTCCTGAAAGCGGCGCAGCTGCTCATCAGGGCTGATGGCCAGCCAGAACTTCACCAGGACCGAGCCGTGACGCACGAGCTGATCCTCGTAGTCGTTGATCTCGGCATAGGCGCGCATCCAGTCTGCTTCCGCGCAGAAACCTTCGACGCGCTCGACCAGCACGCGGCCGTACCACGAGCGGTCGAAAATCGTGATCCAGCCGTTGCGCGGCACGTTGCGCCAGAAACGCCAGAGGTAGGGTTGCGCCTTCTCCTCCTCGGTAGGCGCGGCGATAGGTACGACACGATACTGACGCGCATCCAAGGCACTGGTGATGCGCCGGATGGTGCCGCCCTTACCCGCCGCATCCTGGCCCTCGAAGACGATGATCAGGGGACGCTCGCGAAAGGCGGGCTTGCGCGTCAACATGGCGAAACGCCCCTGCAGCTTTTCCAACTGCTTGTCGAATTCCTTCTTCGGCATCGGCTGATCCAGCTTCAGGGCGTTGATGAGATTCACGGCATCGGTCTTCGGCGGCAGCGGCGCGGCGCTCACCGGCGGCTGTACCCCTCGGGCCTCGAGATCCATGCGCTTGCGCAGCGCTTCGAGCACCGTGCGCCCGACAGTGATTGTGCGATAGCACGAATCGGCGCCGGCGACGACGATCCACGGTGCATGAGCGGTGCTGGTCAGGCGCAGGACGTGTTCCGCGACATCGCGATATTTGTCATAGTGCTTGTGATGTTCCCAGTCCGCCTTGGTGACGCGCCAGCGTGTCGCCGCGTTCCCCGCCAGCGCCTTGAAGCGACGGGCCTGTTCGCCCTGGGATAGGTGAAACCAGAATTTGAGTATCAGCGTTCCTTCGCGCGCCAGCATCGCCTCGAAGCGGTTGATCTCGTCCACTTGCTGGTTGAGGTCGGGCAGCTTGATCTGTTTCGTCACCCGCGCCTGGATAGGGTTCCCGTACCAGTTGTGGAACAGGATGCCGATCTTGCCTTTCGGCGGCAGCGCGCGCCAGAAGCGCCACATGAAGGGGCGCTCGTATTCCTCGTCGGACGGATCACCGAAGGCGTAGGTCAGAACATGGCGCGGATCCATCCAGCTCGTCAGCTCATTCACCGTGTCGCCGCGCCCTGACCCCTCCACGCCATTGATCAGGATGAGCACCGAAAAGGCTTTGAGCTGGCCGATATCGAATTGCGCATCGAGCAGGTCGGCGCGCAGCTGGGGGACGATTTGCTTGTAGGTCTTCTTGTCGATGGTGTGACCGAGCTCAGCGGACTCGAACATGATGCGACTCCCTTTCGACTATTCCGGGCCCTGCGGCGCGGTGTTTACAGATCTCCCCAGCGTGCCTGAAGCGCGGCAAGCGCCGCCAGGCCGGCCGTCTCGGTGCGCAACACGCGCGGTCCGAGAGCGACCGGTTGGAAACCGCAGGCAGTGGCGGCGCGCAACTCCTCGTCGCTGAAGCCGCCCTCGGGGCCGACAAGCAGCGTCACCGCGCCGCAGGGCGGAGCCGGCAGTGCGCTCAATCCGGTCTGCGCGCCAGGCGCGAGCACGAGCCGCAGGGCGGGGGCCGCCGCTTCGCCGGCAAGGAACTGCGGCAGGGATTGCAGGCCATCCACGTGCGGCACCCGGTTGCGACCGCACTGCTCGCAGGCGGCAATAGCCAGGCGGCGCAGGTGATCGATACGCTTCGCGGCACGCTCGCCCGAAAGCCGGACGATGCTGCGACTACTCACCACCGGCGCGACAGCCGCCACGCCGAGCTCGACGCACTTCTGCACGATCCAGTCCATCTTGTCGGCCGCCGGCATCGCCTGGGCCAGTCGCACGGCAAGCGGCGACTCGCACTCGCGCACATCGAAACCATCCAGCCGCACGCGGCCGATCTTGCCCAGCGTTTCGATGCGTCCCGGGTATTCACCGCCGGCGCCATTGAAGAGCACGACGGCATCGCCGGCGCGCAGACGCAGCACGCGCTCGGCGTGATGCGCCACATCGTCTGGAAGCGTCACGGCCTGCCCGGCATTGAGGGGTAAGGCACAGAAGAAGCGTGGGATCATCGTGCTATTATAAAACCGCGTCTTCATGCATATGTCAGATCATGGTCAGCCTTACTACCCCAATCTGCGATTTCGGCTGGAAAGCCCGTGATTTCGATCTGCCCGGCACAGACGGTAAACACCACAGCCTCGCCAGCGCGCGCGGCGCCAATGGCTTGCTGGTGATGTTCATCTGCAATCACTGCCCGTACGTCAAGGCGGTCATTCAGCGCATCATCCGCGACAGCCGCGAGCTGCAGCAGTACGGCATCGGCACCATCGCCGTTATGTCCAACGATCCGGCGGACTACCCGGAGGATTCCTTCGACAATATGGTGCGCGCCGCACGCGAGCTCGCCTTTCCTTTCCCCTACGTGCTGGACGAAACCCAGGAGGTAGCGAAGGCCTACGGGGCAGTGTGCACGCCGGACTTTTTCGGCTTCAACAGCAAGCTTGAACTGCAGTATCGCGGCCGGCTCGATGCGTCGAAGAAGGAGACGGGCCCTGCCGATGCGCGGCGCGATCTGTTCGAAGCCATGGTTCAGGTTGCCCGCACCGGCGAAGGCCCGCGCGAACAGATTCCGAGCATGGGCTGTTCGATAAAGTGGCGCGCCGGGTGAGCTACCCGGCGCGAGCCGCCGGCCGAGTGGACGACGCCAGGGGAATCTTCGCGGCGCGTCGAGCGTGCACCGTTGGGCCGGCCCTCGACTGGCCAGTGGGCGCGGCGTGAGGCGGTCCACCTCCGCCGCTCCCTCGGAGTTGTGCCAGCGCCTGGTGGCAATGGTCAGCGATGTCGCCCAGGGCACCATCATGGCGCGCTATCTGTCCGCCGTGCGCGAACGCAAGGCCGACGGGAGCGTGCTGACCGAGGTCGATCTCGCGGCCCAGAATGCCCTGTCCGAACGCTTAGCACGCCTGATCGACTGCCCGGTGCTGGGCGAAGAAATGCCCGGCGAGCAGCAGCTGGATATCTGGCAGCGCGGCAGCAACGGCCTATGGTGCGTCGATCCCATCGACGGCACGACCAACTTCGTGAATGGCATTCCCTTTTTCGCCGTGGCCGTCGCCTACATGATCAAGGGGCGCACCGACCTGGCTGTTGTCTACAACCCGTCTACCGATGAGGCGTTCTACGCCGAGCGCGGGCGCGGCGCGTGGCTCAACGGACTGCCGCTGCCCCTGCGGGCGGCGCCGGGCCGGCTCAACGAGTGCGTGGCCGGCGTCGATTTCAAGCGCATTCCGAAGGCACTGGCCGACCGCCTGGCAACCCAGCCGCCCTACTATTCCCAGCGCAACTTCGGCAGCAGCGCCCTGGAGTGGTGCTACGTCGCCGCCGGCCGGCTCGACCTGTATCTGCACGGCGGCCAAATGCTGTGGGACTATGCCGCCGGCCAACTGGTGGTCGAGGAGGCCGGCGGTGACATGTGCACCCTGACCCACGACGACTTCAACGCCGACAACCTCTGGCGCCGCTCGGCCATTGTCGCCCGCAGTCCCGCGCTGCTCGCCGACTGGCGGGCCTGGATCCGCCGCCAGCCCTGACCGGCCGGCTTACTGCGAAAGCGCCTGCGGCCGCGCCTTGGGTGCTTTACAATGGGACTCCGAACAAACTCGATAACACAGGCGAATTCGGGTGATACAGGTTGCGGCCTTGAGTCCGACACTTCCCACCTACGACGAACTCCCCTACGACAGCCTTCCGGTGCCCGAAGCGCATCCGGAGTACCTGGCGGCCATCGCCCGTCTGCATGGCTTTGCCGCCGCCGACCCGCGACGGGCACGGGTGCTGGAGCTGGGCTGCGCCAGCGGCGGTAATCTGCTGCCCATTGCCTGGTACGCCCCCGACTCGCCGTGCATCGGCATCGAACTGTCGCGCGTGCAGGCCGAGGCCGGCCAGGCACTGACGGCGGCCGCCGGCATCGTCAATGCGCGCATTCTTCATGACGATCTGGCGGCGCTACCCGAGTCGCTGGGCGAATTCGATTACATCGTCGCCCACGGCCTGTATTCCTGGGTGTCGCCGGCCGTGCAGAGCGCGGTCCTGCGCCTGTGCGCCCGCCATCTGGCGGACAACGGTATCGCCTACGTCAGCTACAACGTCCTGCCGGGTTGGTCATCCCGCCAGGCGCTGCGCAAGTATCTGCTACAGCAGATTGCCCGGGTACGCACGCCTTCCGAGCAGGTGGACGCGGCGCGCCGGGCGCTCGTGCAGCTTGCCGCCGAGTGGGCCGGCAGCACGCTGGGCAGGTTCCCCGATCTGCCGGCCGAGATCGCTTATCTGGAAAAGGCCAGCGCCGGCTACCTCTACCACGAGTATCTCGCCGACATCAACGAACCGCTCGCGTTCGGCGAATTCCTTTCCCGCGCTCACACGCAGGGCCTAGGTTATCTGTGTGACGCCGGCGCCGGACTGTGCGCGCGCCAGGTGCCGCTGCGGGCGGCGCTCGCGGAGCAGCGCTTCGACGAGCAGGAACGCACGCGCTTTCGCCGCAGCCTGCTCATCCGCCACGGCAGCCCGCGCGAAACCCCCGAGCCCGAGACCGCCCTGGAAACCCTGGCCTTCCACGCCAGCCTGCGCTGCGACGAGGAAGTGGATCTGGACACGCCGACACCGCAGCGCTTCACCAATAGCCGCGGCACGGATTTCGTGGTCCGCCGCCCGCTATGCAAGGCGGCGTTCATCGTCCTGGCTGCGGTATATCCGGAAAGCATCAGCTACCGCGATCTGCTGGAGGCGGCGCGCGGCCTTTTGCAGCAGTTCGGCGCCACAGCGTTGATCGACGATCTCGAACTATTCCGGCAGGAATGGCTGTCGCTGGTGTATGCCCACGCAACCAGGGCCAACATCACGACACAAACCTTCTTCAGTGATCTGAGCGTGGCGCCGCGTGCCCACGCGCTCGCACGCGCCCAGGCCGCGAGCGGCGCCGGCACGGTGGCTGGCGCTCACCACGCCGCGCTCGATCTCGACGCCGGCGGCCGCGATCTGCTATCGCTGCTCGACGGCGGCAACAGTCGCGTCGCCCTGACCGCCAAACTGCTGGCGCGGTGCGAGGCGCGCGGCGAGGGTCTGAGCGTCGAAGAAGTCGCAGCCAACAACGACCGCCTGCTTCAACTCTTCGCCCGCAACGCCCTCCTCATTGCCTGAGTACGTGCGCGCGCGGGCAACGCCACGCCGCCCGGCTCGCAGATCAACCCCGCACCGTCGCAGCGCAGGAAGTCCACGAAAGCGCCGGTAAGCGGCAACAGCCGCTTGTCGCCGCGGTAGACGACGAACCATTGCCGCAGCACTGGCGTGCCAGCCACGTTCAGGCTCGCCAGACGCCCGGTGGCCAGTTCCAGCCCGGCCGTATGCGCGGACAGAAAGGCAACGCCCATTCCCGCCATGACCGCCTGCTTGATGGTTTCGTTGCTGCTCATCTCGAGGGTCGCCGCGGGAGTGAATTGCTGCTCTACGAAGAAGCGTTCCATGGCATTGCGCGTGCCCGATCCCTGCTCCCGGATGAGAAAGGTTTCCTCAGCAAGCTGCCGCAGCTCGATGCGGCGCCTGCCCGCTAGCGGATGATCCGGGGTCGCGAGTATGATCAGCGGGTGCTCCGCGAAGGGCTCGGCTACGGTCGGGAATTCCTGGGGCGGGCGCCCCATGATGGCGAGATCCACCTGGTTTTCCTGCAGCTGGTGCACCACTTCCTCGCGGTTGTGCACACCCAAACGCAGATCCACCCCCGGATGATCCTTGCGAAATGTCGCCAGGAGCCGGGGGGCGAAGTATTTCGCGGTGCTGGTCACGGCGATGTTGAGCAGGCCGCCGCGTACGCCTTTCATCGCCGCCAGGGCGCCCTCGGCCTCGCGCAGCTGCTGGGCGATCAGCCGCGCATGGCGGGCGATTTCCGTGCCCGCGGCCGTCAGAAAAATGCGCTTGCCCACCTGTTCGGTCAGCGGCAGGCCGACCGAGTCCTCCAGCTGACGTACCTGCATGGACACCGCCGGCTGGGTCAGATGCAGCTCTTCCGCGGCGCGCGAGAAGCTCAGGTGGCGGGCCACCGACTCGAACACGCGAAGCTGGCGAAAGGTTACGTTTCGCATTGCCATGCCTCGGATCACACATCACTCTTTGCTTATTATAGTCATCAAAAAGTCTGACTGGTCTTTATGTTTTGCCGCCGCTAAAGTGCCCCGCACAACCGCAGTCAGACCGAAGGAGCAAGCCATGGCCGTCAAGACGTACAATGCCGGAGTAAAGGAATACCGCAGCACCTACTGGGAGCCGAATTACCAGGTCAAGGACACCGACATCCTGGCCTGCTTCAAGATCACGCCGCAGCCGGGGGTGGACCGCGAGGAAGCCGCCGCCGCCGTGGCTGCCGAATCCTCCACCGGAACCTGGACCACCGTCTGGACCGACCTGCTGACCGACCTCGATTACTACAAGGGTCGCGCCTACCGCATCGAGGACGTGCCCGGCGACGACACCTGCTTCTATGCCTTCGTCGCCTACCCCATCGACCTGTTCGAGGAGGGCTCGGTGGTCAACGTGTTTACCTCCCTGGTGGGTAACGTGTTCGGCTTCAAGGCGATCCGGGCGCTGCGCCTGGAGGACGTGCGCTTCCCCATCGCCTACGTCAAGACCTGCGGCGGCCCGCCCAACGGCATCCAGGTCGAGCGCGACATCATGAACAAGTACGGGCGCCCGATGCTCGGCTGCACGATCAAGCCGAAACTGGGCCTGTCCGCGAAGAACTATGGGCGCGCCGTCTATGAATGCCTGCGCGGCGGCCTCGACTTCACCAAAGACGACGAGAACGTCAACAGCCAGCCCTTCATGCGCTGGCGCCAGCGCTTCGACTTCGTCATCGAGGCGATCCACAAGGCGGAGCGTGAAACCGGCGAGCGCAAGGGGCACTACCTCAACGTCACTGCGCCGACGCCCGAGGAGATGTACAAGCGCGCCGAGTATGCCAAGGAGATCGGCGCGCCCATTATCATGCACGACTACATCACCGGTGGTTTCTGCGCCAACACCGGCCTGGCCAACTGGTGCCGCGACAACGGCATGCTGCTGCACATCCACCGCGCCATGCACGCCGTGCTCGACCGCAACCCGCACCACGGCATCCATTTCCGCGTGCTGACCAAGATCCTGCGCCTGTCGGGCGGCGATCACCTGCACACCGGCACCGTTGTCGGCAAGCTCGAAGGCGACCGCGCCTCGACGCTCGGCTGGATCGACCTGCTGCGCGAGAGGTACATCAAGGAAGACCGCAGCCGCGGCATCTTCTTCGACCAGGACTGGGGCTCCATGCCCGGTGCCTTCGCTGTGGCTTCCGGCGGCATCCACGTCTGGCACATGCCGGCGCTGCTGGCCATCTTCGGCGACGACGCGGTGTTCCAGTTCGGCGGCGGCACGCTCGGCCACCCCTGGGGCAACGCCGCCGGCGCTGCGGCAAATCGCGTGGCGCTGGAAGCCTGCGTCGAAGCGCGCAACCAGGGTGTCGCGGTCGAGAAGGAAGGCAAGGAGATATTGACCCGCGCCGCCGCCCAAAGCCCCGAACTCAAAGTCGCCATGGAAACCTGGAAAGAGATCAAGTTCGAGTTCGACACGGTGGACAAGTTGGATGTGGCGCATCGCTAGGCCATTGCATACGCCTAGGGTGCGCTTGCGCACTGACGAACGGGCACGGTGCGCGAGCGCACCCTACCAAACTGACGCGATGCGGTGAGGGCAATATGCGTAGGGTGCGCCATGCGCACCGCCGAACAAACACGATGCGCACGGCGCATCCCGCGAAACCCGAGGAGCCTGAAATGAGCCAAATGCAAGACTATCAATCCCGCCTGTCCGACCCGGCGAGCCGCAAGTTCGAGACCTTCTCCTACCTGCCGGCGATGACCGCCGAAGGTATCCGCAAGCAGGTGGAATACATCGTCAAGAAGGGCTGGAATCCCGCCATTGAGCATACCGAGCCCGAGTACCTGATGGACAACTACTGGTACATGTGGAAACTGCCGATGTTCGGGGAGACCGACGTGGACAAGATCCTGGCTGAAGCCGAGGCCTGCCACAAGGCCAATCCCGGTCATCACGTGAGGATGATCGGCTACGACAACTTCAAGCAAAGCCAGGGCGCGGCGATGGTGATCTTCCGTGGCAAGACGGTCTGATCTGTCGCCCGCTGCCGGTCCGCTGCCTGCGCATCGGCACGGGTTCGGGTCCCCCTCGCTAGCGACGGACAGGGGCGCAACACCCTCCAGGGCAGGACGATGAGCGACGCACTTTCCCAATACCGCATCACCCGCGAACCTTACTATCGGCCGGTCGCGGACGAGGTCGCGCTCTACGAGGCTGCCTATTCGGTGCGCATGCCGATGATGCTCAAGGGCCCGACCGGCTGCGGCAAGACGCGCTTCGTCGAGTACATGGCATGGAAACTCGGCAAGCCACTGATCACCGTGGCCTGCAACGAGGACATGACTGCCTCCGATCTCGTCGGCCGCTTCCTGCTCGACGCCCAGGGCACGCGCTGGCAGGACGGTCCGCTGGCGCTGGCGGCGCGCTATGGCGCCATCTGCTACCTCGACGAAGTGGTCGAGGCGCGCCAGGACACCACCGTCGTGATCCACCCCCTGACCGACAACCGGCGCGTGCTGCCGCTGGAGAAGAAGGGCGAGCTGGTGCGCGCCCACGCGGACTTCCAGATCGTCATCTCCTACAACCCAGGCTACCAGAGCCTGATGAAGGATCTGAAGCAGTCCACCAAGCAGCGCTTCGGCGCGCTGGACTTCAACTACCCCGAGCACGCCGTCGAGGCCGAGATCGTCGCCCACGAGAGCGGCTGCAAGGCGGACATCGCGGACAAACTGGTCTCCATCGCCGAGCGCGCCCGCAACCTCAAGGGCCATGGGCTCGACGAAGGCATCTCGACGCGCATGCTGGTCTACGCCGGCAGCCTGATCGCCAAGGGCATCGAGGCCAAGGCCGCCTGCCGCGTGGCGCTGGTGCGCCCGATCACCGACGACCCCGACATGCGCGATGCGCTGGATGCGGCGGTGACGACGTTCTTCTGAGCGCGGAGCGAGGAGCAGGCAATCGGAAACAGCGGGCGCCGCCACTCCTCTTCCCACACGTCAACTACTAATGTCCATCCACCTCGACGATTACGCCGAACTGCTGGAAGCGCTCGCGCCGCAGTCGCAGGAGATTCTGCGCGCGTCCTGGGTCGAGGCGACGAAGACGTTCTCACCCCGCGGGCTGGACAACTATCTGAAGGGCGCGGCCGCGCTCCAGCGTCTCGGCCGCGGCCACGCTCTGGTGGATACCTGGATCGAAAGAACGCCGGAGGTGGCCAAGGAGATCGGCGAGGACGTGGTCGCAGAGCTCGCCACCACCGCGCTGGCATTCGCCTCCAAGACTTCGGCGGCGGTGATCGAACTGACGCTCGCCACCGCGCCCACGGCGGCGAAGCGGTTGGGCGACGCCCACCTGTTCCTGAACTACCTCCAGTTCCTCAACAACCTGATCGCCCAGGCGCCGCGCGGCGTGCGCCCCATGCTGGACAAACTCGACGTCCTGCTCGGAAGCCTCACCCTGGGCGGCCTGCGACGCTGGGCGACGTGGGGGGCGCACGCCCACCGCACCAGTTACGAGGAGCAGATCCGCTACTTCGGCCTGGACTCCAAGGAGTCGCTGGCGATGCTCCAGAAGGAGCGCAAGGGCACGCTGTTCGTGGACATCCAGCGGCGCATCAACATGTATCTGCGGGCGCTGTGGGCGCGCGACTTCTTTTTGCGTCCGACCTCGGGCGACTTCGAGAACCGCGAGGGCTACAAGCCCTACATCGAGGACTACCTGATCCACCTGCCCGATGCCTATGACGCCTGGGCAGCGCCGGGAGACGAAACGGTATCGGGTGTCGAACTGTATCGCGCTGCCGCCGCCCACTGTGCTGCACATCTGGTGGAAACCCGCGCGCCGCTTTCCGCCGAAGCGCTCAATCCGCTGCAGATGGCACTAATCGGCGTGATCGAGGATGCCCGCGTCGAGACTCTTGCAATCCGCCGTTTTCCCGGCCTCAGACAATTGTGGGCGAAGCTGCACACGGCGAGTCCCGCGCAGTGCACGAGCGCCGGCGACTGGTTCAACCGCCTCGCCCGCGCCCTGCTCGACGAATCCTATCGCGACGAGGACCCCTGGATCGCCGAAGGCAGGATGCTGTTCGCCCAGGCACGGGATCGGCTCGCCAGCAACCACACGTCGTGGGAGATCGGCGTGCAGCTCGCCCACGGTTTCAAGGACAAACGCATTGCCTTCAACCCGCGCAGCGACGTGCTCGCCGCGCCCTACCGCGACGACAATCGCTACTTCTGGGCGTTCGAGGAATTCGACTTCGAAAAGTCCATCGCCGCCGGCTTCGAGACCGTGAAGCAGGTGCGCCGGCACGTGGACCTGATGGAGTTCGTCAACGAGGTCGACGTCGAGACGGCCGGCGACGACGCCCAGGAGATCTGGGTGCTCAATGGCGAACTCTACGACGACGACGGCAAGACCTGGAACGAGAAGGAAGGCAGGGAGCCGGTTTCCGAGCCCTACCATTATGCCGAGTGGGACTACCAGATCCAGCTCGAGCGCCCGTCCTGGGCCACCGTGCTGGAAAAGCGCGCCAAGGCGGGGGATCTGGCGCTGATCGAGAACATCGTCGCCGAGCACAAGCGTATCGTGTCGCAGATGAAGTTCCTGCTCGACGCCATGCAGCCCCAGGGTGTGACCCGCATCCGCAAGCTTGAGGACGGCGACGAGATCGACGTCAATGCTGCCATCGCAAGCACCGTGGACATGCGCATGGGCATGCAGCCCGATGCCCGTATCATGATGCGCTCGGTGCGCAAGGTGCGCGACATCTCGGTCCTGGTGTTGTTGGATCTGTCGGAATCGACCAACGACAAGGTGGCCGGCCAGGATTACACCGTCCTGGAACTGACGCGCCAGGCTTGCGTGCTGCTCGCCGACGCCATTTCCAAGATCGGCGACCCCTTCGCCATCCACGGTTTCTGCTCCGATGGCCGCCACGACGTCGCGTACTACCGCTTCAAGGATTTCGACCAGCCCTACAACGAGTTGCCGAAAGCGCGTCTGGCGGGCATGACTGGGCAGTTGTCCACGCGCATGGGCGCCGCCGTGCGCCACGCCGCCCAGCATCTGCGCCGGCAGAAATCCGCCAAAAAACTGCTGCTGGTGATCACCGACGGCGAGCCGGCGGACGTGGATGTGCGCGATCCGCAGTACCTGCGCCACGACGCCAAGAAGGCGGTCGAGGAAGCGGCACGCGGCGGCATCGTCACCTTTTGCATGAGCCTGGACCCGCGCGCCGACCAATACGTGTCGCGCATCTTCGGGGCCAGGAACTACATGATCGTGGACCATGTGGCGCGGCTGCCGGAGCGCCTGCCGCAGCTTTACGTGGGGCTGACTCGCTAGAACGACAGATACAATCACCTTGGACCGGGGGACGACACATGCATGACGGACGCAAGACACTGACCCGCTACACGATCGAGCAGGAGCACCGGCATCCGCACGCCACGGGCAAGTTTTCCGGCCTGCTCAATGCTATCGCCACCGCCGTCAAGGTGATCGCCAACCAGGTGAACAAGGGCGCGCTGGTGGGCAGCCTCGGCCAAGGCGAAGGCGAAAACGTTCACGGTGAAGTGCAGAAGAAGCTGGACGTTCTGAGCAACGAGACTGTGCTGCGCGAGTGCGAATGGGGCGGGCATCTGGCCGCCATGGCGTCGGAGGAGATGGAGAGCTTCTACCCCGTACCCGAACGCCTGTCGCGCGGCAAATATCTGCTGCTGTTCGACCCCCTGGACGGTTCAGGCAATATCGAACTCAATCTCGCCGTCGGCTCGATCTTTTCCATCCTGCGCAGCCCGTCGCCGGGCGCCGAGCCCAGACTGGAAGATTTCCTCCAGCCCGGCACCGAGCAGGTGTGCGCCGGCTTCGCCCTGTATGGGCCGGCGACGATGCTCGTGCTCACCACCGGCCACGGCGTCGACGGCTTCACCCTCGACCGGGACATCGGCGCCTTCATCCTCACCCACCCGCAATTGCGCGTGCCCGAGGAAACCCAGGAGTTCGCCATCAACAGCTCCAACGAGCGCTTCTGGGAAACGCCCGTCAAGCGCTACGTCACCGAATGCCTGGAAGGCAAGGCCGGCCCGCGCGGCAAGGATTTCAACACGCGCTGGATCGCTTCGCTCGTGGCGGAGACTTTCCGCATACTCACCCGCGGCGGGGTCTTCCTCTACCCGAAGGACACACGGGACACCACCCAGCAGGGGCGCCTGCGCCTGATGTACGAGGCCAATCCCATCGCATTCATCATCGAGCAAGCCGGCGGCGGCGCCAGCACCGGCCGCGAGCGCGTCATGGACGTCCGGCCGGAAAGCCTGCATCAGCGCGTACCGCTCATCTTCGGCTCGAAAGACGAGGTGGAGCGCATTGCCAGCTATCACGCCGAGTACGCGCAGGGCAAGGACTTGGAGCTGAGCCAACCCCTGTTCAAGCCCCGTTCGCTATTCAGAACACAGTAACCCCAGGAGGCCCCATGTCCGTCAAGCACCCCATTGTCGCCATTACCGGTTCCTCGGGTGCCGGTACGTCTTCTGTAACCAGGACGTTCCAGCACATCTTCTACCGCGAGAAGATTACCGCCGGGATCGTCGAAGGCGATTCGTTCCATCGCTTTGATCGCAAGTCCATGAAGGTGGCCATGGCTGAAGCCGCGGCGCAGGGTAACAACCACTTCAGCCACTTCGGTCCCGAGGCCAATCTGCTCGACGACCTCGAAGCGCTGTTTCGGGAGTACGGCGAGAGCGGCCGCGGCAAAGTGCGCAAGTACCTGCACAACGGGGAAGAAGCGGCACCTTACGGCCAGGAGCCCGGTACCTTCACGCCTTGGGAGGATATACCCGAAGGCACCGACATGCTCTTCTACGAAGGACTACACGGCGGCGCGGTGACGGAAACAGCAAACGTCGCGCGCCACGTCGACCTGCTCGTTGGCGTAGTGCCCATCATCAATCTGGAATGGATACAGAAGCTGCACCGCGACAGAACCGCGCGTGGCTATTCGACGGAGGCGGTGATGGACACCGTCCTGCGCCGTATGCCCGACTACATCAATTACATCTGCCCACAGTTCTCGCGCACCCACGTCAATTTCCAGCGCGTACCCACGGTCGACACGTCCAATCCATTTATCGCCCGCTTCATCCCGACGGCCGACGAGAGCTTCGTCGTCATCCGCTTCGCCGACCCCAAGGGCATCGACTTTCCGTACCTGCTGTCGATGCTGCACGACTCGTTCATGACGCGACCGAACGTCATCGTCGTGCCGGGCGGGAAGATGGAACTGGCGATGCAACTGATCTTCACGCCGCTCATCCTGCGCCTGATGGAGATGCGCAAGCGCGCGTGACAAAAGGCGGCCCGGACCGTTGGGCCGCGCGCCTACCCTAATCGCCCGGTTTCGAAGATAATCTTATATTTTCGGCCGGGCCTCGAGTGAAAAGAGGTCACACGATGTCCAGCTTTACCGATTTCGAAGCGCCGGTGTTCACCAACCTGACGAGCGCCATCCGCGCGCTCGCGATGGACGCAGTGGAGAAAGCCAAGTCCGGCCACCCCGGCATGCCGATGGGCATGGCGGAGATTGCCGAGGTGCTGTGGAATCACCACCTGCGCCACAACCCCGCCAATCCCAAGTGGCCCGACCGCGACCGCTTCGTGCTGTCGAACGGCCATGGCTCGATGTTGCTCTATGCCCTGCTGCATCTGACCGGCTATGACTTGCCGCTGGACGAGCTGAAACAGTTTCGCCAGCTGCACTCGAAGACGCCCGGCCACCCGGAGTATGGCTACACCCCCGGCGTCGAGACCACCACCGGCCCGCTCGGCCAAGGCATAACCAATGCCGTTGGCATGGCAATGGCGGAAAAGCTGCTCGCCGCCGAGTTCAACCGCGCGGGGCACGACATCGTCGACCACCACACCTACGTCTTCCTCGGCGACGGCTGTCTGATGGAAGGCATTTCTCACGAAGCCTGTTCGCTCGCCGGGACTTGGAAGCTGGGCAAGCTGATCGCCTTCTGGGACGACAACGGCATCTCCATCGACGGTCATGTCGACGGCTGGTTCACCGACGACACGCCGAAGCGCTTCGAGGCCTACGGCTGGCAGGTGATTCCCAACGTCAACGGCCATGATCCCGAGGCGATCCACGCCGCCATCGAGGAGGCAAAGGCGGATCGGGAAAGGCCGACCCTGATCTGCTGCAAGACCGTCATCGGCATGGGTGCGCCGACCAAGGCGGGCACCCATGACGTGCATGGCGCGGCGCTGGGCGAAGCCGAGGTGGCCGCCACGCGGCCGCACATCGGCTGGCATTTCGGACCGTTCGAGATCCCCCAGGAAGTCTACGAGGCCTGGGACGGGCGCAAGAAAGGCGCCGAGCGCGAGGCCGCCTGGCAGCACAAGTTCGATCGCTACGCCCGCGAACATCCAGCGCTCGCCGCCGAGTTCAAGCGCCGCATGGCCGGCGATCTGCCGGCGCAGTGGGCCGAGCACGTGGCGAAGGCCATCGCTGCGGCAAACGAGAAGGCCGAAACGGTGGCCACGCGCAAGGCGTCGCAGATCGCCATCAACGCCCTAGCGCCGGTACTGCCGGAATTCGTCGGCGGATCGGCCGATCTTACTGGTTCCAACCTCACCAACTGGACGGGCTGCAAGGCGGTGCACGACCACGGGGTGGGCAACTACATTTCCTACGGCGTGCGCGAGTTCGGCATGAGCGCCATCATGAACGGCATGGCGCTGCACGGCGGCATCCTGCCGTTCGGCGGCACCTTCCTCATGTTCTCGGAGTACGCGCGCAACGCCCTGCGCATGGCGGCGCTGATGCGCCAGCGCGTGATCTACGTGTTTACCCACGATTCCATCGGCCTGGGCGAGGACGGTCCGACGCACCAGGCGGTGGAACAGACGGCGACCCTGCGCTACATTCCGCGCATGGACGTATGGCGGCCCTGCGACACGGTGGAAACCATGGTCGCGTGGACCAAGGCCGTCGAGCGCCGGGACGGCCCGTCCAGCCTGATCCTGTCGCGCCAGAACCTGCCCTTCTGCAAGCGCGATGCAGCCCAGATCGCGGCCATCGCTTCCGGCGGTTATGTTCTGCGCGATGCTCCGGGGGCGCGCGCCGCGATCATCGCCACCGGCTCCGAGGTGGACCTGGCGCTGAAGACGCAGGCGAAACTGGCGGACGAGGGCATTGCTGTGCGCGTCGTCTCCATGCCCTCGACGTCTGTATTCGACCGCCAAGACGCCAGCTATCGCGAGTCCGTGTTGCCCGCCGGCATGCCGCGCGTGGCGGTGGAAGCCGGCGTGGGCGATTTCTGGCGCAAGTATGTCGGGCTGGATGGCGCCGTGGTAGGTATCGACAGCTTCGGCGAGTCGGCGCCGGCCGGAGAGTTGTTCAAGTACTTCGGCTTCACGGTGGACAACGTCGCCGAGAAGGTGAAGGGCGTCCTGTAGGCACCGGGTTGCAACGATGACGCAGGGCGCGATTACAATGTCCGGGGTGACATTGGTTGCTCGTGGCCTTTCTTGGCGCCCTGCGCGCGGGGAAGTTCTGTGTCTCTACTAAGGGAGTAATAGCTATGACCATCAAAATTGGCATCAATGGGTTTGGCCGCATCGGGCGCATGGTGTTCCGTGCAGCGGTGAAGAATTTCCCGGACATTGAGGTCGTCGGCATCAATGATCTGCTTGAGCCGGACTACCTGGCCTACATGCTGCAATACGACTCCGTCCATGGCCGATTCAAGGGCGACATCGTCGTCGATGGTCATACCCTGGTGGTCAACGGCAAGAAAATCCGCCTCACTGCCGTCAAGGATCCGGCAGAGCTGAAGTGGAACGAAGTGGGCGCCCAGGTCGTCGTCGAATCCACGGGCCTGTTCCTGACCCAGGAAACCTGCCAGAAGCACATCGCCGCCGGCGCCAAAAAGGTGATCCAGTCGGCGCCCTCCAAGGACGACACGCCGATGTTCGTGTATGGCGTCAATCACGCCAAGTATGCCGGCGAGGCCATTATTTCGAACGCTTCCTGCACGACGAACTGCCTGGCCCCTGTCGCCAAGGTGCTCAACGACACCTGGGGTATCAAGCGTGGCCTGATGACCACCGTTCACGCTGCCACCGCCACGCAAAAGACGGTGGACGGCCCGTCGAACAAGGATTGGCGCGGCGGCCGCGGCATCCTGGAAAACATCATTCCGTCCTCGACCGGTGCGGCGAAAGCCGTTGGAAAAGTCATTCCCGAGCTGAATAAGAAGCTCACCGGCATGGCCTTCCGCGTTCCCACCTCCGACGTGTCGGTGGTCGACCTCACCGTCGAACTGAACAAGGAGGCGACCTACGAGCAAATCTGCGCCGCCATGAAGGCCGCTTCCGAGGGCCCGATGAAGGGTGTGCTCGGCTACACCAACGAGAAGGTCGTCGCCACCGACTTCCGCGGCGAGTCCTGCACCTCCGTCTTCGACGCCGAAGCGGGCATTGCGCTGGACGGCACCTTCGTCAAGGTCGTCTCCTGGTACGACAACGAGTGGGGCTACTCGTGCAAGGTGCTGGAGATGATCCGCGTCATGGCTGCGAAATAAGCGCCCGGTAGCGAGCCGGCCACGACAGCGCCGCGGCGCCGTCCCCGCGATGGCGCCGCTTGGCGCGTGCGGCTCGCCGCACACCAATGACTCGTTGACGGAGCCAAACATGCAATTCAAGCGTCTCACTGATTTCGATCTCAAGGGCAAACGCGTCTTCATTCGCGCCGACCTCAATGTTCCTGTCAAGGACGGCAAGGTCACCTCGGATGCCCGCATTACCGCGTCCATGCCCACCATCGAGCACTGCCTGAAGGCCGGTGCCAAGGTGATGGTCACTTCCCACCTCGGTCGTCCGGAAGAAGGCGTGTTCTCGGCCGAGAATTCCCTGCAACCCGTCGCCGACGTGATGTCGGCCAAGCTCGGCAAGCCAGTGCGCGTGGTCCGCGACTGGGTGAACGGCGGCTTCGACGTCGCTGCCGGGGAGGTCGTGCTGCTGGAAAACTGCCGCTTCAACAAGGGCGAGAAGAAAAACGTCGAGGACACGGCGAGGAAGTATGCCGCGCTGTGTGACCTGTTTGTCATGGATGCCTTCGGCACTGCACACCGCGCCGAGGCTTCGACGTATGGCGTCGCACAGTTCGCCCCGGCCGCCTGCGCCGGCCTGCTCGTGGCCGAGGAACTTGAGGCCCTGCACAAGGCGCTCGCCAATCCCGCCCGGCCGATGGTTGCCATCGTCGCCGGTTCCAAGGTGTCCACCAAGCTCACGGTGCTCGAGTCCCTGTCTGAGAAGGTGGATCAGCTCGTCGTCGGCGGCGGCATCGCCAACACCTTCCTCAAGGCAGTCGGCAAGAACGTCGGCAAATCGCTGCGCGAGGACGATCTCGTGCCCACGGCAAAGGCGCTGATCGAGAAGATGAACAAGCGCGGCGCGACCATTCCGATCGCCGTGGACGTCGTGGTAGGCAAGAAGTTCGACGCCGCCGAGCCGGCCGTGTTGAAGGATGCCGGCGCGGTCGCCGACGACGACATGATTTTCGACATCGGTCCGAAGAGCGCCCAGGAACTCGCCGACATCATCATGAAGGCAGGCACAGTGGTGTGGAACGGGCCGGTCGGCGTGTTCGAGTTCGACCAGTTCGGTGCCGGAACGCGGAAGATCGCGGACGCCATCGCCGCCACCAAGGCGTTCACCCTGGCCGGCGGCGGCGACACCATCGCTGCCATCCAGAAGTACGGCATCTACGACAAGGTGTCGTACATCTCGACCGCGGGTGGCGCCTTCCTCGAGTACCTGGAGGGCAAGACACTGCCGGCGGTGGCCATGCTCGAGCGGCGGGCACAAGGCTGAGCGTGGCGCAGAGGCTCGGGCAAATCATGAAGCGCAGCCTTCCCGCCCCGAGCCTCCACGCCCGCCAGCCCTGACACGCAGCATGCAGCGCTCCACGAAAATCGTCGCCACCCTCGGTCCGGCCTCCTCCAACATCACCGTCCTGACCCGGATGCTCTCCGCCGGCGTCGATGTCGTACGGCTCAACTTCTCCCATGGCACGGCGGAAGACCATGAACGGCGCGTGCAGATGCTGTCCGACGTCATGCGCAGCCTCGGCCGCACGGTCGGCATCATGGCCGACCTGCAGGGGCCGAAAATCCGCATCGGCAAGCTCGCCGGCAGCAAGATCGAACTGAAGACCGGGCAGTCTTTCATCCTTGACGCGGAGTGCCAGCTCGGCGATCAGACCCGGGTAGGCCTGGACTATCCCGAACTGGTGCAGGATGTCGAACCGGGCAATGTGCTGCTGCTCGACGACGGGCGCATCGTCCTGGATGTCGAGCGCGTCGAGTACGACGAAATCCACACGCGCGTGCGCCACGGTGGCGAGCTGTCTAACAACAAGGGCATCAACCGCCAAGGCGGCGGGCTGTCGGCCCCGGCGCTGACGCCCAAGGACATGGACGACATCAAGCTCGCCGCGGCGCTGCATGTGGATTTCGTCGCCGTGTCATTTCCGAAGTCCGGCGCCGACATGCGCCTGGCGCGGGAGCTGCTGCGCAACGCTCGTTCCGATGCGCTGCTCATCGCCAAGATCGAGCGCGCGGAAGCCATCGGCGCCCTCTCCGATATCCTTCATGCCAGCGACGGCGTCATGGTGGCGCGCGGCGATCTCGCCGTCGAGGTCGGTGACGCCGCCGTGCCGGCGCTGCAGAAGCGCATCATCCACACCGCGCGCGAGCACAACAAGCTCACCATCACGGCGACGCAGATGATGGAGTCGATGATCGCCAGCCCCGTACCGACACGGGCCGAGGTATCCGACGTAGCCAATGCCGTGCTCGATGGTACCGACGCTGTCATGCTGTCGGCGGAAACGGCGGCCGGCCGGTATCCGGTGGAAGCCGTGGAAGCGATGTCGCGCGTGTGCATCGAGGCGGAGAAATCGGCGGAAGTGACGCTCGAGCGGGATTTCCTCAACCGCATATTCACCCGCATCGACCAGTCGATCGCCATGGCGGCGCTGTTCACGGCCTATCATCTGAAGGCCAAGGCCATCGCCGCCCTGACGCAATCGGGTTCCACGGCGCTTTGGATGTCGCGCCTGAACTGCGGCGTGCCGATTTACGCCCTGACGCCGGAGATCCGCACGCGCTACAAGACGACGCTGTTTCGCGGCGTCTATCCGCTGCTGATGCGCCAGGTCACCGCGGACCGGGACGAGTTGCTGAAGGAGGCTGAGGATCTGATGATCAGCGACGGCGCGGTGACGCCGGGCGACACGATCGTCATGACAGTGGGCGAGCCCATCGGCAGCTCCGGCGGCACGAACACCATGAAGATCGTGAAGTTGGCGGCGCGTGAGGAGTGAGGAGTGGCGAGCCAGGGGCCAGGCCCCAGTTTCGCCAATCCTGACTTTTCCCGCTTATCAACTTAGCGGTGCAGGAAGGCGTGAGACACTACCTGCGGCCTCGATGCCGCAGCCACCGTCGCGCGCCCACGCCTTGCCCGCCATGCAGACAAGGAGACAGCCATGCCACTAGTTTCGATGCGCCAACTACTCGACCACGCCGCGGAGAACGGTTACGGACTGCCGGCGTTCAACGTCAACAACCTGGAACAGGTGCGCGCCATCATGGAAGCGGCCGACGAGACCAACAGCCCGGTGATCATGCAGGGCTCGGCCGGCGCGCGCAAATACGCCGGTGAGCCTTTTCTGCGCCATCTGATCCTGGCGGCGATCGAAGCATACCCGCACATCCCGGTGGTCATGCACCAGGATCACGGCGCCTCGCCGGCCGTGTGCATCAACGCCATCCGTTCGGGATTTTCCAGCGTCATGATGGACGGGTCGCTCGAGGAAGACGGCAAGACGCCCTCCTCCTACGACTATAACGTCGAGGTGACGCGAAAGGTGGTGGACATGGCGCACGCCATCGGCGTCACGGTGGAGGGGGAGTTGGGTTGCCTCGGTTCCCTGGAAACCATGAAGGGCGACAAGGAGGACGGCCACGGCGCCGAGGGCACCATGACCAAGGAGATGCTGCTCACCGATCCGGATCAAGCGGCGGACTTCGTCAAGAAGACACAGTGCGACGCGCTCGCGATTGCCATCGGCACCTCCCATGGCGCCTACAAATTCACCCGCAAGCCCACCGGCGACATTCTGGCCATCGAGCGCATCAAGGAAATCCACAAGCGCATCCCGAATACCCACCTGGTGATGCACGGCTCCTCCTCCGTGCCGCAGGAGTGGCTGGAGATCATCCGCAAGTACGGCGGCCAGATGAAGGAGACATACGGCGTGCCGGTCGAGGAGATCTGCGAAGGGATCAAGCACGGCGTGCGCAAGGTCAACATTGACACCGACATCCGGCTGGCCATGACCGGCGCGATCCGCCGTCACATGTCCGAGAAACCGAGCGAGTTCGATCCTCGCAAGTTCCTCGCCGACGCGCAAAAGGCAGCCAGGGAAATCTGCAGGGCACGCTACGAGGCCTTCGGGTGCGCCGGACAGGCATCGAAAATCAAGCCGATGCCGATGGAGAAAATGGCCGAACGTTACAAGAAGCACGAGCTCGACCAGATTGTTGCCTGAGGCGAATCGCGATCTGACCATGGAGCCGCCCGCGGGCGGCTCTTTTGTCGCCCGGCGCAGCGCGCTGGCCGCCCGGCACGGAGAGAGAACAAATGGAAAGACAAGCTGCTGCTTTCGAGCGCGTGCGCCGCTTCTTCCAGCGCGGACTGGACTCGGTCGAATACCTTGGGCTGCTGATCATCGCCTTCGCTACCACGGTGGCCGGGTATCAGGAGGTGATGATCATGGTGCGCGCCGGGGCGGTGACTCTGACCGACCTGCTACTGATGTTTCTTTATCTCGAAGTGCTGGCGATGATCGGCCGGTACTTCAAGTCCGGGCAGTTGCCGGTGCGCTTTCCGCTCTACATCGCCATGGTGGCGCTGGCGCGTTATCTCATCCTCGACCTCAAGGGCATGACGGAGTGGCGCATGCTCGCGGTGGCCGCCTCGATCCTGCTCATCACCATCGCCGTGCTGGTCGTTCGTTACGGTCACGTCAAGCTGCCCTATGGCGAGGACAGCGAAGAAGGCGCGGACGGCAAACCCTACGTCCAACGGTAACCGCGGATGGCACATCTGCGAGCGCTCATCTTCGATCTGGACGGCACGATCGCCGATACCGAGCGGGACGGGCATCGCGTCGCGTTCAATGCGGCATTCCGCGAAGCCGGTTTGGATTGGGATTGGGAGCCGGCTCTCTACGGCGAACTCCTTGCCGTCGCCGGCGGCAAGGAACGCATCGCCGCGTTCATTGCCCGCCATCGCCCGGACTTGCCGGGCGGTACGGACTTGGCGGCATTCATCGCCGGTCTGCACGAGGCGAAGGCGCGCCAGTTCGCGCACCTGCTCGCGCAGGGCGGCATCCCACCGCGACCGGGCGTGGCCCGGCTGATCAGGGAAGCACGCGCTGCCGGACTGCGCTTGGCCATCGCCACCACCGCCGCGCCGGACACGGTCGCCGCCGTGCTGCGTCACGGCCTGGGCGAGGGCAGTCTGCGCTGGTTCGCCGCCATCGGCGCCGGCGAGGTCGTCGCCCGGAAGAAACCTGCACCGGACGTCTACCTGTGGGTACTGGAGCAACTCGGGTTGGACCCCGGCGACTGTCTGGCGATCGAGGATTCCGGCCCAGGGCTCGCCGCCGCCCACGGCGCGGGCCTTGGCACCATCGTCACCGTCAGCGACTACACGCGCGGCAACGACTTCAGCGATGCCGCCCTGGTGCTTTCCGATCTAGGCGAGCCGCACGCGCCCTTCCACGTGTTGAAGGGCGATGCGCTCGGTTTCGGCTACGCCAGTGTCGCAACGCTTTCGGCTTGGCATGGGCGCCTTCCAGCTGCCGCGTGAGGCCGCAGGTCGTCGCGCGCTTACGTTGCCCGACCTTTCAGGCAAAATAGGGTTCCAACAAAGAGCTGCGTTGCCAACCCTGATGCCAAACCCGATGCTCGACTTCACCGGCCTGCCGCGCTTCGACGTGATCGCGCCGGAGCATGTCACCCCGGCGGTCGCCGAGGTGCTAGCCGAGAACCGCAAACTCCTGGAGGCTTTGTCCGGCGATGCCGTCCCCGCCACTTGGGAGGCGTTCGTGGCACCGATGACTGATGCCAACGAGCGTCTCTCCCGTGCCTGGGGGATCGTCGGTCACCTGCACTCGGTCATGGACGTCCCGGCTTGGCGCGAGGCCTACAACGCCAACCTGCCGGAAGTGACCCGTTACTACACGGAGCTGGGCCAGAACCTGGCGCTGTTCCGCAAATTCAAGGCGATCCGGGACGGTGCCGACTACGCCGACCTGACGCCGGCGCGGCGCAAGATCATCGACAACGAGATCCGCGATTTCCGTTTGAGTGGTGCGGAACTGGACGAAGCGCAGAAGCCGCGCTTCCAGACGATTCAGGAGGAGCTGGCGGCGCTGGCGGCGAAATTCTCCGAGAACCTGCTCGACGCCACGAACGCCTTCGGCGAGTACGTGGAAGACGAGTCGCTGCTCGCCGGCATTCCTGACGACATCAAACAGGCGGCGCGCGCCGCGGCGGAGAAGGAAAACAAGCGCGGCTGGAAATTCACCCTGCATGCACCCTCCTACATTCCGGTGATGCAGTACGCCGACGACCGCGCCCTGCGCAGACGCATGTACCGGGCCTATGCCACGCGCGCCTCCGAGTTCGGCAAAGCCGACTGGGACAATACGACGCTGATCGGCCGGATACTCAAATTGCGCGAGGAGGAAGCGCGCATGCTCGGCTACGCCAACTTCGCCGAGGTGTCGCTGGTGCCCAAGATGGCGGAAACGCCCGGCCAGGTGCTGGAGTTCCTGCGCGAGCTAGCGGCAAAGGCGCGTCCGTTTGCGGCCAAGGACTTCGCCGAGTTGCAGGAGTTCGCCGCTGCGGAGCTGAGGCTGAATCAGCTCGAGGCCTGGGACATCGCCTATGCGTCGGAGAAACTGCGGCAAAAGCGTTACGCTTTCTCCGAACAGGAGGTAAAGCAGTATCTGCCGGAACCGCAGGTGCTGGCGGGACTGTTTCGGGTGATCGAAACCCTCTATGGCGTTCGGATCGAGCCGGACGCGGCGCCTGTCTGGCAAGCCGACGTGCGTTTCTTCCGCATTGTCGATGGCGCCGGCAATCTGGTCGGGCAGTTTTATCTCGACCTGTACGCCCGCGATACCAAGCGCGGTGGCGCGTGGATGGACGAGGCGATTACGCGGCGGCGCGTGCGCCACGGCATACAAACGCCGGTGGCCTATTTGAATTGCAACTTCTCCGCCCCTCTGGGCGATCGACCGGCGCTGTTCACCCATGACGAGGTGATCACGCTGTTCCATGAGTGCGGCCACGGGCTGCATCACCTCTTAAGCCGGGTGGACGAGCTTGGCGTCTCGGGCATTCACGGCGTGGAGTGGGATGCGGTGGAACTGCCCAGCCAGTTCATGGAGAACTTCTGCTGGGAATGGGAGGTGCTGGCCAACATGACGGCGCACGTCAGCAACGGCGCGCCGCTGCCCCGGCCCCTTTTCGACAAGATGCTGGCGGCGAAGAACTTCCAGAGCGGCATGCAAATGCTGAGGCAGATCGAGTTCGCTCTGTTCGACATGCTGCTGCACTGCAGTTTCGATGCCGAAGGCACACAGACGGTACTGGGATTGCTGGAACAGGTGCGCGACGAAGTCGCCGTCGTGCGCCCACCGGACTGGAATCGGTTTCCGCAGAGCTTCTCGCACATCTTCGCCGGCGGCTACGCGGCCGGCTACTACAGCTATAAGTGGGCGGAAGTGCTCTCGGCGGATGCCTACGATCTGTTCCTCGATCGCGGCAATGTCCTCGATGCCGTGACCGGCAAGCGTTTCTGGGACGAGATCCTCGCTGTCGGCGGCAGCCGTCCGGCGCTGGAGTCCTTTAAGGCATTCCGCGGGCGGGAACCCCAGGTGGATGCCTTGCTGCGCCATAATGGTATGATTGCAGCGTAGGTGGTCCCGAGGCGGGAGGCGAACATGATGCGCATATTGCCCAGCTTGGCGGCATCGGCACTGCTGGCCGTGGCGACGAATGCCGCCGCGCAGACCATGTTTCGCTGGGTCGACCGCGACGGTACGGTTCATTACTCCGACCAGCCGCCGCCGCCCGAAGCGAAGAAGGTGCAGGAAAAGCGCCTGCGCACGCCCAGTTTCATCGAAACGAGCGAGCCGAGCTATAGCCAGCGCAAGGCGATGCAGGATTTTCCGGTGACGCTTTATACGGCTCCGGAATGCGCGACGGAATGCCAGGTGGGCCGGGACTATCTCGGCCGCCGCGGCGTGTCGTTCGCCGAAGTGGCGCTCCAGTCGGACGAGCAGTACGCCGCCTACAAGCAGCTCTTCGGCGGCAATGACATTCAGGTTCCCGCGGTTACGGTCGGCGAGCAGAAGTTGCGCGGCTACTCCGAAGAAAGCTGGGGCAGGCTCCTCGATGATGCCGGCTATGCCCGCACGGCCGTGCCTGGCAGAGTAGTGAAGACCGCCGCGCGTCAGCCGGCGGCCGGGGCAGGATCGGGGGCGGACTCCGGTCAGCCGACTCCGTTGGCGACGCCAACCGCGGCGAGATGAAGCTCGCCACCTGGAACGTCAATTCCCTCAAAGTTCGACTGCCCCACGTCCTGGACTGGCTGAAGGCGCAACAGCCAGACGTGCTGTGTCTGCAGGAAACTAAACTCGAAGACCACAATTTCCCGCGTGCGGAGATCGAAGCGGCCGGCTATCACGCCGCCTTCGCCGGACAGAAAACCTACAACGGCGTCGCCATCCTCACTGCGCGGCCGGCGACGCCCTTCGTCAGCGCGATTCCGAATTTCGACGACACGCAACAACGGCTGCTTGCCGTCGTCATGGATAGAGTCCTTGTCGTGTGCGCCTACTTCCCCAACGGCGAGAGCGTGGGCTCCGACAAGTATCAGTACAAGCTGCGCTGGATCGGCGCGCTTACCGACTGGTTGGGCGATGAACTAACGCGCCAGCCGCGCATCGTCCTGGCCGGCGATTTCAACATCGCTCCGGACGAGCGTGATGTTCACGATCCGCAGCTCTGGCAAGGGCAGATTTTGTTCTCCGAGCCCGAACGCGACGCCTTCGCGCGCCTGGTGGCATTGGGCTTCAAGGACAGCTTTCGCCTGTTCCAGCAGCCGGAGAAAGTGTTTACCTGGTGGGACTATCGGATGATGGCGTTTCGCCGCAACATGGGCCTGCGCATCGACCACATATTGCTTTCGTCGCCGCTCGCCGATTTGTGCATGAGCTGTACGGTAGACAAAGCGCCGCGCAAGCTCGAACGGCCGTCCGACCACGCACCCGTCATCGCGGAATTGAAACCAACCGTCCGCTGAAGCGCAGGCGACGGCTCCGCTGCCCTACTTCGTAGCCATGGCGCCAGCGCGCCGGATGTCTCGCCCTACGGCGCCTTGGCCTGGTCTTCCTGCATCTTCTTCGAGACGTAGCGATAGAGGTATATCGCCATGACGATCACGAACAAGATGGTAAACAGACTCAGGAGACCGATATCCGATCCGAGCAAAAGCTTCCACGCCATGGTTCATCTCCTCGTCATAGGCACGAAAATCGATTCGCTCTCTCAGGGTGGGGGTATCGTCGTTGTAATGGCGCCCGAGCGTGCGCCCGACTCGCGTCGGGCACCGCTCCGGCGGAAGACTATTTCTTCGCCGCTTCTGCGCTGCCGCCCTGGCTGGACAAGCCAAGCACATAGGCGGCGAGCAGATGGACTTTAGCCTCGCCGAGGAAGTCCTTGTGGG
>DAITBA010000021.1:70968-71359 GCA_036824005.1 Rhodocyclaceae bacterium | reverse complement strand
GCATTGTGCCGAGGCGCTCGCGCGGAAACTATAACGCCGCGTGGTTACCGGTTACACCAGTACGGTGAGACCGAGGACAGATACGTACGCCTGCTGGCGCAGGCGAATTATCGACACCGTGGCGTTGCGCTTGGATACGGATTGAAGTATGTGGTGCTTGCCCCGCGTGGCAGTGGGGTCCCCTCGTGCAGCACGTCAGCAGACGGAGTGACGGCGCGCAAGCGCACCCCATGAGAATGGGTAGTGGGTAGGGTGCGCTTGCGCACCGGCCGGGCCGGGACGTGCGAGGCCGATGCGGTGCTGAGCGAGTTCGTGCGCGAGGTGGCGCCGTTGCTGCCGGGGTTTGTGCCGGGGTAGGGGGTGGTCGCGCCCGTGGGGCGCTCCTACATCG
>DAITBA010000021.1:0-70868 GCA_036824005.1 Rhodocyclaceae bacterium | reverse complement strand
GGAGGTCGTTCCTTGTAGGAGCGGGCCATGCCCGCGATCGGTGGGTGGTCGCGCCCATGGGGCGCTCCTACATCGGGAGGTCGTTCCTTGTAGGAGCGGGCCATGCCCGCGATCGGTGGGTGGTCGCGCCAATGGGGCGCTCCTACACAGGGTGGTTGGTGTTCCCGTGCAGCGCTCAGCGGCCCGCCCCCCGGTGCGCGAGCCAGGTGTCGAAGCGTTCGATGAGGTGGTCGAGCCGCGTGTGCAGCAGTGCCCAGCCCAGGAGCGCGCCGGCGGCGTCGGCGGCCATGTCGCCGTATTCCACCAGTTCGTAGTTGCCGAGGGCGTGCTGCAGGTATTCCAGAACGATTCCGCCGAGGATCAGGCATACGCAGACGAGCAGCCGTTCGACGCCACGCCGGTAGAGCTGGCCGAACCACAGCATCGCCGCCCCGAAGGCGAAGACGTGCTCGATCTTGTCGGCATGGTCGTGGAACGTGAGTACATGGTGCGGGCCGCCGGTGAGGTGAATGAAGACGATGGCGGAAAGGCCGATCAGGCCGATGCCGATCCACGCCGGGCGATAGCGAGTGGCGCGTCGGCCGCGGCGAAGATCCGGGTGGGCGGTGGCGCCGCGCGGACCGTCCGGTGCGCATCGCGCCGCGGTCGTACCGGCGGCGTGCCGGTGCAGGGCGGATGGTTCGGGCATGGCGGAGGTCGTGGCGCGGGCGGCGGAGCGAATGCGCGGCATCGTACCATTTGTAGGAGCGGGCTATGCCCGCGATCGGTGGTGGGTCGCGCCCATGGGGCGTTCCTACGGTGGGTGGATGGTGTTTTGTAGGAGCGGGCCATGCCCGCGATCGGTGGTGGGTCGCGCCCGTGGGGCGCTCCTACGGTGGGTGGATGGTGTTTTGTAGGAGCGGGCCATGCCCGCGATAGATCGTTTGTCGCGCCCATGGGGCGCTCCTACTGTTGCGTCAATGCAACGGACAGCGAAATAATGTCCCCCGGCGCCTATGCCCTTGGTATCATGTGGAAGGTATTCCCGGTTGCGTCGGGAGTGAAAGAGAACGCTCGCCACAGGGCGCCGTGACTTTCCTGCTCAGCTTCGTGATTGCGCTGTCGGTGACAGTGGTGTTGATGCCGCCGTTGATCCGCGCTGCCTATCGCCTCGGCTTCGTCGACGTGCCCGACGCGCGCAAGGTGCATGTGAAAAGCATTCCGCGCATCGGCGGCATTGCTATGGGCGTGGGCACGGTGCTGGCAATGGTGCTGTGGCGCGGCGAGGCACCGGAGATCGTGCCGGTGCTGGCGGGCATCGTCGTCATTCTCGTCTTCGGCGGGCTGGATGACCGGTTCAACCTCGGCTACCGCGTCAAGTTCTTCGGCCAGTTGATCGCGGCGCTGATCGTCATGTTCTATGGCGATGTGCTCATCGAGCGCCTGCTCTTCTGGGACAGCGACCCGCTGCCGAAGGCGTTCTCGATTCCGTTCACGCTGTTCGCGCTGCTCGGCGTCACCAATGCGGTCAATCTCTCCGACGGCCTGGACGGGCTCGCCGGCGGCGTAACCCTGCTCAGCCTCGGCGCCATCGCGGTGCTGGCCTGGATGGGCGGCGGCTATGGCGTCGCCATCATCGCAGTCGCGGTGATGGGCAGCATCTTCGGCTTCCTGCGCTTCAACACCCACCCGGCACAGGTGTTCATGGGCGATGCCGGCAGCCAGTTGCTCGGGTTCACCGCCGGCGTGCTGGCCATCGTGCTGACGCAGCGGGTAGAGCCGTCGCTGAGCACGGTGACGGCGCTGTTCCTGCTCGGTCTGCCGATCATCGACACCATGATGGTGATGGGCAACCGCGTGCGCGAAGGGCGTTCGCCCTTCAGCCCCGACAAGAACCACATCCACCACAGGCTGCTGGCGCTGGGCTTCGACCACTACGAGGCGGTGCTGATCATCTACGTGGCACAGGCGGGCCTGGTGGCGAGCGGGTTCTATTTTCGCCATTACTCCGACGCGCTGCTGCTGGCTGCCGGGGGGCTGTTCTGCTTCGCGGTGCTGGCGGGCTTCCGATGGGCGGCGCGCACCGGCTGGCGTTTCCACGGCCGTGCCGTGGGGGAGGTCGGCACCCTGATCTCCGGACGCATCAGGTGGTTGCGGGAGACTGTGCGCATTACCCGCTGGGTGTTCGGCTACGTGCTCGCATCCATTCTTGCCTATGTGGCGCTGGCGGTGAGTTTCGGCGATCAGGTTTCGCGCGACCTGGGCGTGATCGCGCTTGTGTTCTTCGTCGTCATGCTGATCACCTACCTGGGCCGGCGCGGCGAGCCCTTCGGCATGGTGGAGCGCGCCGGGCTGTACATCGTCAGCGCGCTGGCGGTCTATCTCGGCCATTCCCAGGCGGGGACGACGGCATGGCTCGGGGTGTGCGACAAGGTGTTCTTCGCACTGCTGGCGGTGGCCGTGGTGGTAGCGGTGATCTATTGCTGGAAGGATCGCTTCGACCTGACGCCGCTGGATTTTCTGGTCCTGTTCATGGCGCTCATGGTGCCCTTCGTGCCGGGCGAGTATTTCCAGTCGCTGGACCAGCGCCTGGGCGTGCTCAAGCTGATCGTGCTGTTCTATGCCGTGGAGTTGGTGCTTTACCGCTTCGGTCGTCAGGCCGACGCCCTGCGGCTGATCACCATGGCGGGGTTCGCCGCGGTGGGGGTGAGAGGATTGCTCTGATCGGGGGCACGCGCGGCGTATCGCCCCCGACGTGGCTGTAGGAGCGGGCCGTGCCCGCGACCGACGGGTCGCGCCCGTGGGGCGCTCCTACATGGGGCCGGTGGTTTTCGTAGGAGCGGGCCGTGCCCGCGACCGGTGGGTGGTCGCGCCCGTGGGGCGCTCCTACATCGGGAGGTCGTCCCTTGTAGGAGCGGGCCATGCCCGCGATGGGTGGTCGTCAGTAGCGCCCGCGTCGTGATGCCCTTGGGTTATTGCGCGCTGTGAAGGTCGATGGCACCGGACAGGTTTTGCTGTCGCTGATCCGGGGGGCGACGGGCTTGAAGGCGGATTAATCCAAAATTCCGTCTCGCATCCTGTCCCGGGCGATTCCCCATTCCGCTGTAATGCGCTAAGCTTCGATCACATGGTGGCTCGGGGCCGTGCCTGCATGGGTGGTGATGGTGTTGGCCGGCCGACCGTCCTGCCATTCACGTTGTCGCCCGCGCCTTTGTCGGTGCGGACAACTGCCAAAAAAGCCACGCGCCGTTGCGCGTCGAAGATCAAGAAGTTGAATCGGTTTCCTCAACCCCCGGTTTTCGGTGATTCGAAGATTTGGAGCGACACGTGAAAGTCCGCACGACGCATTGGATCGTCCCGCTGGTGCTTGCGGGTGCCGTTACCCTTTCCGGCTGCGGCGGCAAGCAGGAGCGCCTGGCCAAACACATGGAGCGGGGCAATGCTTACCTCGATCAGGCCGACTATGACAAGGCGCGCGTCGAGTTCCGCAACGTGCTGCAGATCGATCCCAAGAATGCGCAGGGCTACTACCTATCCGGGCTGGTCGCGGAGCGGCAGGCAAACTGGGGACAGGCGTTCGGCAATTACAGCAAGGCGGTGGAGGTGGCGCCGGACCACCTGGAGGCGAAGACCAAGCTGGGCCGCATCTATCTGCTGACCGGCGACACGGCCAAGGCGGCGGAGCTGGCGCAGGCGGTGCTGGCGGCGAAGCCAGCGGACCCGGCGGCACGCACCCTGCATGCGGCCGTGCTTGCCCAGCAGGGGGATGTCGCCGGCGCCATGCGCGAGGCGAAAGCGGTGCTGGCGGCCAACCCGGCCGAGGTGGACGTCGCCAGCCTGCTCGCCGGACTGTACGTCAAGCAGGGCGACACGGCCCAGGCCGAGCAGGTGCTGCGCATTGCGGTCAAGACCAATCCGCGCCACGTGCCGATGCGACTGGATCTCGCCAACCTGCTGGTGCGCGCCAACCGGCTGCCGGAGATCGAGCCGCTGCTTCAAGAGGTGGCCGGGCTGGAGCCGAAGAAGTACGAGCATCAGGTGCGCCTCGCCGCTTATTACGCTGACATGAAGCGCGTGGACGCGGCGGAGAAGGTGCTGCGCGATGCCATCGTCGCCAACCCGGACGACGAGCAGCGCTACCTGGCACTGGCGCAGTTGCTGGCCGAGAAGCGCAGCCCGCAGGCGGCGGAGCAGGAGCTGCAGAGGGTGCTCAATGACAGGCCGAAGGCGTTCAAGGTGCGCCTGGGCCTGGCGGTGCTTTATGAAGCGACCAACCGCCCCGATCAGGCGGAGCGCATCTATCGCGAGGTGATCGATCTCAACAAGACCGGGCCGGACCGTCTCAAGGCGCGCAACCAGCTCGCCCGCCTGCTGGTGGCCAAAGGCGAGATTGCCGAGGCGGGCAAGTTGTTGACCGAGATCCTCAAGGACAACCCGCGCGACAGCGAGGCACTGGTTACCCGCGGGCGCATGGCGCTGCAGCGCGACGAGGCCCAGAGCGCCGTTGCCGATTTTCGATCGGTGTTGCGCGATCAGCCCGATTCCATCGAATACCTGAGCCTGCTGGCGCGGGCCCACATGGCGGCCGGCGAACGGCAGCTTGCCCGCGAAAGCCTGGGCAAGGCGGTGGAGCTCAATCCGCGCAACCCCCAGGCGCGGCTGCTGTGGGCCGACTTTCTTGCCCTGTCCAACGACTTCGACGCTGCGCTCAAGGAGGTGAACGAGGCGCTCAAGACGGCGCCGCTGGACGCCGGCCTGCTGCAATTGAAGGCGGCGATTCTCTCGGCAAAGAAGGACGTGAAGGGCGCGGAGGAGGCAATCGCCAAACTGAAGGGCGCCGGACCGAACCAGGCCTTCGGCTACTACCGCATGGGCGCCTTCTACCTGACCGAAAAGCGTTATGACGAAGCCATTGCGGAGTTCGAGCAGGCGCTGAAGAAATCGCCGGACGCGCCCGAGCCGCTGCTCGGCATCGTGCAGGCGTTCAACGCCCAGGGCAAGCCGGAGCGCGCGCTGGCGCGGGTGCAGGAGGTGTTGCGGGCGAATCCGAAGCATCCCCATGCCCACTTGTTCCTGGCCGAGGTCTATCAGGCACAGGGCAAACAGGCGGAAGCCGAGGGCGCCTATCGCAAGGCGATCGAGATCAATCCTGGCTGGCATGTGCCCTACATCGGGCTCGCCAATCACCTGCAGAAGCGCAAGGAGTTCAAGGCGGCGGTGCAGGTGCTGCAGGACGGGTTGAAGGCGAACGCGGAACATCCGCTGCTCGCGTTTTCACTCGGCCATGCCTACGAGGCGTCGGGCGATTTCGATCGCGCCGCCGCAACCTACGAGGCGCTGCTGAAAACCAATCCGGGCATGGACATGGCGGCGAACAACCTGGCCTCGCTGCTCACCGACCGGCGCGGCGACAAAGCGAGCGTCGAGCGTGCGCTGGAGCTGTCCAAGCGCTTCGAGAACTCGCCCAATCCGTCCTTCCTGGACACGCTCGGGTGGGCTTACGTCAAGTCCGGTCAGGCCGCGCGCGGCCTGGCGCTGTTGCAGAAGGTGGTGGAGCAGGCGCCCGACGTGGCGGTGTTCCGCTATCACCTCGGCATGGCTATGTACCAGAACGGCGACACGGCCGGCGCGCGGGCGCATCTGCAAAAGGCCACCGCGGCGCGGGACGAGTACCCCGGCTACAACGAGGCGAAGGCCGTTCTGGCGAAGATGTAGCGCGCTGCGGGCGAACCGTCTCGGTTCAAACCATTCTTTCCAGTTCCCCGTACTGCGCCAGCGCGCCGTCGGCCGTGAGCAGCAGAAGCGGCTCGCTCAGGGCTTGAGCGATGAGCAGGCGGTCGAACGGATCGTTGTGGTGGAGAGGCAGTTGCAGCACGCGGGCCGCGTGGTGGGCACGCACCGGCAGTTCGATAAAACCGCTCTCGTCGATGGCCCGGGCCAGCCGTTCCGGGTCGCCTTCGATCTTTCCCGGTCGAGCTTTGATCGCGATCTCCCAGATCGAGGCAGCGGAGACATAGACCTCGTCAGCGGCGAGCATCTGCCGCCGCGCCTGCGCGCTGAGAGGCGGTTGTCCATCACTGCCCAGAGAAAGATGTGAGTGTCGAGGAGCGGGCGCATCAGCGCCCCTCGAAGCCCGCAATGACGTCGTCCGGCAACGGCGCGTCGAAATCCGCCGCCACCATGACCTGACCCTTGAGGACGCCGAAGCGTATCGTGCGCGCCGGGGTTGTCAGCCGCGAAAGCCTCGCCACCGGCTTGCCGCCCCGCGCGATGATGATCTCTTCTCCGGCAGCGGCCTGATCCACCAATCTGGAAAGCTGAGTCTTGGCTTCGTAGATGTTAATCGTCAGGCTGGACATGATCCGCCTCCGAAATGTTTGACTCAGTCTAGTCCGGCCCTACCAGCAAATTAAATCCACTACTCCGACGGGATGTCGCGGCGCCAACCGGGATTGAATCAGTGGACAAAACGCTGGTGTTTTGGGCGTTGATGTGCTTTATAATACATTACAAGTTGTATAATGCATGTCACGCCCAGGGCATGACCGAACCTTCTCGGGCGCTTCATGCGCTGGAAGTGCCCTGCAGCCGATCGGACCGATGCCACACCCGCGACAAGCGCGCGGCGTCGGCGCGCGGCCCGGCGGCAGGGCATCGTTGAACGCTTCAATTTGCTCGGACGAAAGGCAGCCATGGACACACCCGCCAGCAAACCGACTTTCCAATGGGATGACCCGCTGCGCTTCGACGAGCAGCTTTCCGACGACGAGCGCATGGTGCGGGATTCGGCCTACGCTTATTGCCAGGAGAAGCTGCTGCCGCGGGTGATCGAGGCCAACCGCCACGAGCGCTTCGAGCGCGAGATCCTGAACGAGATGGGCGAGCTGGGTTTTCTCGGCTCGACCATCGAGGGCTACGGCTGCGCCGGCGTCAATCACGCGTGCTACGGGCTGATCGCGCGCGAGGTGGAACGGGTGGATTCCGGCTACCGCTCGACCATGAGCGTGCAGTCGAGCCTGGTCATGTATCCCATATTCACCTACGGTACCGAGGCGCAGCGCAGCAAGTATTTGCCCCAGCTGGCCACCGGCGAATGGGTCGGCTGCTTCGGGCTGACCGAGCCGAACCACGGCTCCGACCCCGGCAGCATGGTGACGCGGGCGAAGAAGGTGGACGGTGGCTACATCCTGCACGGCGCCAAGATGTGGATCACCAACTCGCCCATCGCCGACGTGTTCATCGTCTGGGCCAAGGACGATGCCGGCGAAATCCGCGGCTTCATCCTGGAGAAGGGAATGAAGGGGCTGTCGGCGCCGAAGATCGAAGGCAAGTTCAGCCTGCGCGCCTCGATCACCGGCGAGATCGTCATGGACGAGGTGCTCGTGCCCGAGGAAAACCTGCTGCCCAACGTCAAGGGACTGAAGGGGCCGTTCGGCTGCCTGAACAAGGCGCGCTTCGGCATCGCCTGGGGCGCGCTGGGCGCGGCGGAATTCTGCTGGCATGCGGCGCGCAACTACACCCTGGAGCGCAAGCAGTTCGGGCGGCCGCTGGCGGCCAACCAGCTGATCCAGTGGAAGCTGGCCAACATGCAGACGGAAATCACCCTCGGGCTGCAGGCCTGCCTGCGGGTGGCGCGGCTGATGGACGAGGGCCGGGCGGCGCCGGAGATGGTGTCGCTGATCAAGCGCAACTCCTGCGGCAAGGCGCTGGACATCGCCCGCACGGCGCGCGACATGCACGGCGGCAACGGTGTGGCCGACGAGTACCACGTCATCCGCCACGTGATGAACCTGGAGGCGGTCAACACCTACGAAGGCACCCACGACATCCACGCCCTGATTCTCGGCCGCGCCCAGACGGGCATCCAGGCGTTCTCGGCGTAGGGCTCGTGGGCGACGGGCGGAGGGTCATCAGGATGTAGGAGGGGGACCACGACATCCGGCGGAATCATCAGCGGGGCGGCAGCGTGGTGCTTGCGCCCCGCGGCAGTTTCGAGAAACATTACAAGAAACCGCACCACAGGAGGAGAAGATGAACGCCAACGCCAAAGGCGGGCTGCACGCCATCGAAACCGCCAGCCGCCAGGAGATCGCAGCGCTGCAACTGGAGCGCATGCGCTGGTCGCTCAAGCAGGCCTACGACAACGTTCCCCATTACCGCAAGAAGTTCGACGCCGCCGGCGTCAAGCCCGACGACCTGAAGGAACTGGCCGACCTGCGCAAGTTCCCCTTCACCACCAAGGCCGACCTGCGCGAGAACTATCCCTACGGCATGTTCGCGGTGCCGATGCGCGAGGTGGTGCGCGTGCACGCGTCAAGCGGCACCACCGGCAAGCCGACGGTGGTCGGCTACACGCAGCGGGATATCGACATTTGGTCGGACGTCATGGCCCGATCCCTGTACGCCGCCGGTGCGCGCGCCGATGACATCGTGCTCGTCTCCTACGGCTACGGCCTGTTCACCGGCGGCCTGGGCGCCCACTACGGCGCCGAGCGCCTGGGCGCCACGGTCATTCCGATGGGCGGCGGCCAGACGGAACGGCAGGTGCAGTTGATCCAGGACTTCAAGCCGACGGTGATCACGGTGACGCCGTCCTATCTGCTGGTGGTCGCCGAGGAAATGGAACGCCAGGGCATCGATCCGCGCGCGACGTCGCTGCGCATGGCGCTGCTCGGCGCCGAGCCATGGACCGAGCCGATGCGCAAGGAGATCGAGGCGCGGCTGAACATTCAGGCAGTGGATATCTACGGCCTGTCGGAGGTGATCGGCCCCGGTGTGTCCTGCGAATGCGTCGAGACCAAGGACGGTCCCGTCGTCTGGGAAGACCATTTCTATCCGGAGATCGTCGACCCGAAGACCGGCGAACCGCTGCCCGACGGCGAGCTGGGCGAGCTGGTGTTCACCTCGCTGACCAAGGAGGCGATGCCGGTCATCCGCTACCGCACGCGCGACCTGACGCGGCTGCTGCCCGGCACCGCGCGCAGCATGCGGCGCATGGCCAAGATCACCGGCCGCTCCGATGACATGCTCATCATCCGCGGCGTCAACGTCTTCCCGTCCCAGATCGAGGAGCAGATCCTGAAGATGCCGCAGTTGAACTCCATCTATCAGTTGCACGTGTCCAAGGACGGCTATCTGGACAAGCTGGACGTGCAGGTGGAACTGCGCCCCGATCTGTCCGGCAAGCTCGACAAGGCGGGCAAGGCGAACATCGCCCACGAGCTGGAGCATCACATCAAGTCCTACATCGGTGTCAGCACCGAGGTGATCGTGCTCGACGAGGGCGGCGTCGAGCGCACCGTGGTCGGCAAGGCCAAGCGGGTGGTGGACAAGCGGCCGAAGTAGGAGCGCGGCGCGTGAGGACGCACAGGTGAATCTAGCGCAGACACTGATTGCGTCCGGTGACGACGGTGCCATAGCGCTTCAGTGCGGCGACGATCGGCTTACCTATGGCGCGCTTAGGATTGCGGTGGCTCGCGCCGCCGGAGCATGGCGCGACTTCGGCCTGCGCGTCGATGATCGCGTCATTGTATTTGCGCCGGACAGCATCGAGTGGGTGCAGGCCTATCTGGGCGCAATCTGGGCAGGTGGGGTCGCCATTGGCGTGAATCCTCGGCTGGGCATGGCAGATCTGGCGCCGATCGTGCGCGAGAGCGAGCCCGCCTTCATCTGGTGCGAGGCCGATCTGGCGCTGCAGATTGCCGCGATGGCGGCGACGCTGCCGCAGCCACCGCGGCTGGTCATTTCGGGACCTTCCGCCGAGGGTGTCGACTGGCAGACGGCGCTGGCGAGCGCGTCGGCGATCGATGCGGTCGATCGCGCCGAAACCGATCCGGCGCTTTGGATCGGTACCTCCGGCACCACTGGCACACCCAAGGGCGTCGTCCATGCCCACCGCATTGTCTACGGCTGTGATGCCTTCGCCTGTCACGTTCTCGGCGTGACCAGCCAGGACCGTCTATACGCCACTTCCAAGTTGTTCTTCGCCTATGCGCTTGGCAACGGCCTGCTGGCTGGACTGCGCCGCGGCGCGACGGTGATTCTCGACCGCGAGTGGCCGACGCCGCAGCGGGTGCGGGAGATTGTTTCGAGATACCGACCCACGGTCCTGTTCAGTGTGCCGACGTTGTACCAGAAGATGCTTCTGGAGCCCGGGCTGAGCGCAATTCTCGCGGGCGCGGACGTGCGCAGCTATGTTTCGGCGGGCGAGGCGTTGCCGCCGGGCGTGCGCGCCGGCTGGCTGGCGCAAACCGGCAAGGCGCCGATCAGCGGTTACGGAACCTCGGAGACGTTGTGCCTGATGCTCTACTGCGACGACGACACGCGTTTCGCGCGACCCACACCCTTGACCGAGGTGCGCTATGCCGGAGGGATTGCAGCCGACGTGCCGCAACGCATCTGGGTGCGGGCACCGACGGTGGCCCTGGGTTACTGGCGACGCCCCAAGGAACAGGCCGACTGCTTCGCGGACGGATGGTACTCCCCCGGCGACGTTTTCCTGCGCCATGGCGATGATCGCCTCGAATTCGCCGGGCGCAATGACGATATGCTCAAGGTCTCCGGCCAGTGGGTGAGCACGCTCTGGATCGAACAGGCTTTGACTCAGGCCTGCGGCGACGTCATCGAACAGATCGGTGCCGTGGGCGTGGCGGGCGAAGACGGTCTCACGGCGATCAGCTTGCTGGTTGTTGCAGCGGCAGGGCGCGAACGCGAGGCGGCTGAGCGCCTGCAGGTCGGCATCGAACAGCTTCCGAGGTACCGCCGCCCGCGCTGGGTGCATTGGCTCGGCGCACTTCCACTCACCGCCACCGGCAAGCTGCAGCGTGGCAGGCTCAAGGCGCTGCACGACAAGCACGCGGGTCTCTGAATCGACCATCCTTCGTCTTTGGGATTGCGAGTCGTTTCCGGCGGATTACACCGCTGGTAGATTGCGCCTCGGCGAACGCGCAATCCCAAGGTAATTCCTCGGGAAAACAGGTGGTTAGTCGCCTCCGGAGGGGGTGGCGCTGCGCAAAGTACGCCAATAAGGGCCATCCCGTACGGCCGGAGCCGGATTTCTTCGCGCACCCGCGCCGGTACCATGCACATGGGGTGTTTCAATTGGCGGATTCCCATGAGACGGGCGGCAGCGCCTTGCGCTCAGGTATGTGAATCGCATCCCTCGTTGCCGAAACCCAACCCGTTGCGCGGCGCCAGCAGGGTGACCGCATGCACCGTCATGGCAAGAAAGCGGGTGGGTGCGCGCAACACCTTGCATCCGGGCACGTCGATGCCCCGGATGATTCGGACGATTGCGTGATTGGTCGAAGAAAGCGAACGAGATGACACGCTGCACTATTCTGAATTACCACATCATCGACGAGCCGCGATCGTCCCTCGAGGCACCATTCTGCTGCTTCCCGTCCAAGTTCGACGAACACATGAGGCTTTTGAAAGAGGGTGGGTTCGACGTCATTATGCTTGCGCAATTGCTTGAGTGCATGGCCGGCACCATGCCGTGGCCGGAAAGAGCAGTCGTAATCACGTTCGACGACGGGATGCGGTGCGTCTATGAAAACGCGCTACCGATACTGGCTCGTTACGGTTTTTCCGCCTCGGTGTTTGTGGTCTCCGGTTTGCTGGACAAGGACAATGACTGGCTGATTCTCGAGGGTTGGCCGCGTCGCCCGATGTTGAGCCGATCTCAGGTTGCTGAGCTGGATCGCGTCGGCTTCGATATCGGCAGCCATACGACTACCCACCGGAGACTCGGCACGGCGTCGGCCCACGAAATACTGGGCGAGGTGCAAGACAGCAAAGCACGACTGGAGGATATCCTGTCCAAAGAGGTTGTGCATTTCGCCTATCCCTACGGCAGTTTCAATCGACTGGCGAGGGATGCCGTGGAAGTGACCGGTTATCGCGCGGCATGCTCGACGATCGCGGGACGGAATCTGCCAGATACCGATCGCTTTGCATTGCGTCGTGCGACGATTCTCGGTAACGAGTCCGTTCGGAGTTTCAAGCACAAGGTAATGTTCGGCACTTCCCTGTTTGCGGGAACGAAGGCCGTCGTGCGCGACGTGCTTACCACGGTCAGACTAATGCGCCATAAGTGCCACGCTTGAGCTTAAGCGTCACGCCTAAGCTCTCGAAACGACAATTCGTCGTGACCTGCCCATAACAACGCCAAGACACTGCCCCGACACGATGAATATCACTTTGTTCAAACCTAAGCAGCTCCGGGCGGAGCATCTCGAAGCCTGGTCCAGTATCCAGCAGGCGGAACCGATGCTGGAGAGCCCATTCTTCCGTCCCGAGTTTACGTTGGCTGTGGCCGCCGTGCGGCCCGACGTTGAAGTGGCGGTGATCGGCGATCCTGATTCACCTGTCGCATTCTTTCCGTTCCAGCGCAGCGGACGGGCAGGGCGGCCAGTCGGAGGAAAACTGTCCGACTATCAAGGGGTGATCGCCGCCCGTGGCGCAGCATGGGATGCTGAAAGCATGGTTCGCGGCTGCGGCCTGTCGGTCTGGGACTTCGACCACCTGCTTGCCGCACAGGAACAGTTTCGTGGCTTCCATCGCTTCACCGATGCTTCCCCCTATCTGGAGCTATCCGACGGGTTCGAAGCTTACCGAGCAACGCTGCGCAAATCCGGTGTCGATGAGCTGAATGCTACGCTGCGCAAGGGCCGTAAGTTACAGCGCGAAGTGGGGCCCGTCAGGCTGGAGGTGCGCAGCACGGACGCTGCGGTGTTGAAACGCTTGATCGAGTGGAAGTCGGCCCAGTACCGGCGTACGCGTGTCACCGACGTGTTTGCCCATCGCTGGACGGCCGAAGTTGTCGAGCGAATCCTTGCCCATCAGAGCGAGTCATTCGCCGGGGCGTTGTCGGTGCTCTATGCCGGCGATGAGATCGTTGCGGCGCACATGGGGATGCTGTCGCATGGCGTGCTGCATTGGTGGTTTCCGAGCTACGATACGCGTTTCGGCCAGTATTCGCCGGGGCGCCTTATGCTTGCCGAACTGGCGAGAGCGGCACAGGCGCATGGCATCCGCCGCATCGATCTGGGTCGGGGGGCCGAGGACTACAAGGCACGATCCATGTCGGGATCGATTCCTGTGGCAGTCGGTAGCGTGGACCTGCGGCCACTTGCCCGGCGCGTGCGCGCGGGCTGGTGGGTAGCGCGGGAGCGCTTGAAGAAGACGCCGCTTCGTAGCATAGCCCGCGGTCCTGCGCGGCTGCTTTATCGCGCGACATCCTGGCTCGCCTTCCGGTGACGCTTTCGCCGGTATCCGGCATTTCCGATCAGGGGATTCAATGAACGCTTTGCGTCCGATCGCATATCGGTTATACGACTCACTATGGGATGTCAGGCTCGGCATCCGCACTGGCGGTGTTCACCCGAGCGGTGTGCCGTCGTTGTTCAATGACAATGCCGAGTGCAATCCGACGGCATATCGCATCCTGGAAAGATTGCTGCCGGGAATTCCTCTTTCGTCCGACGATGTGCTGATCGACTATGGTTGCGGCAAGGGGCGAGCCATCTGTTTTTTTGCCGCCCGAGCACTCTTGCGCAAGGTCATCGGCGTGGAAATATCCGAGGAATGGGCCTCGATCGCGGAGGAGAACGCGCGGTCGCTCAGACACAGGAAGACGCCGGACTTGGAGGTAGTACGGGGCAACGCGGTGGAGTTCGACTCCTCGCTCGGCACGGTCTTCTACTTCTTCCACCCTTTCGGGGAGAAGACCTTCGAGGCGGTCGTGGCCAATATCAAGGAAGGCCTGCTGCGCAAGCCCAGAAGGATCAAACTCGTCTATTACAACACGGTCTGCAAACCGATGTTGGACGCAACCGGTTTTCTGCGGCAAACGGCCGTCTTGCACCGCGACGCAATGAACAATCCCGCAGTTGTCCTCTACGAGAACTACTAACGCTGGAAGTTCTCTGATCGCGCCGAGAGGCGTGCGTGGTCTGACTACCCACCCGCGATGATCGGCACGAGCGCCACCCGGTCGCCGTCGTGTAGCAGCGCAGCCTTCTCCCCGGCGAGGAGCATGTGTCCGTTCACGGCGATGTTGAGCGAGGCATCGTCGAGATCCGTGGCTGCTTCCGGCAGCCGGCGCTTCAGCGCTTGGCGCAACTCGGTCACGCTGGTGACGGGCTCATCGATAATCAGCTCCTTCTCGGGCGCGCCGGGCAGCGGCTTGGGCAGTTCCACATGGACCGCGAAACCGGTGACGGTACGCGCAAGCTTCTCGTGCCAGGGCGCCGCAGGCGTACCCTCGGCGTTCAGACCGGTAAACTCATAGAAGCGTGATCGCAAGGATTCGAACTGGGCGCGATCGACCTTCTCGCCCTTGAACGGACCGACGGTGATCGCCTCTTCGAACCAGCGCTTGGGCAGCGTGTCGTCCCGGGCACGTAGACCGAGGCGGAAATTGAGCAAGCGCTCCAGGCCGGTGATGTTGCGGCCGGCTTCGTCCAGGTCAGCCGCGGTGAAGGCTTCGCCGGTGAGCGTGCTGAGTTCGATGGCGAAGTCCTCGCAGTCGGGCAGCGTCGGCGAGTTGAACAGCTTGGTGTTGAAGCGGCACATGCCGACGGAATCGCCGGCGGCGAAGGTGTTCTCGCACCGGCGCACGGCGACTTCCTTGCCGTCGTAGCTGTTCGGCTGGGCCGCCACCGTGCCGCCGTAGAGCGCGCTCTTGAACGCCGGATCGTCGTTGATGCGGGCGTTGATCTCCAGCGTCACGCGGTTGCGCAGATGATCCATGCCGCGGGTGGCCACTGACAGGCCCAGGGCGAACGCTTTCAGGATGCGCGCGTCGTGCGGGTCGGACTGGAACAACCCCTTCACGGCCATACGATAGTTCAGCGCTTCCTGGGGATACTTGCCGCGCTCCACTGCGCGCGCCGAGTCGGCGATGGTATCGCCGAAGCCTTCGCGCCTCGCGGTCATGAACAACAGCTTTTCGATCACAGGGTAGTTGCCCCAGGTGAGTTCCAGCCCACCGGTGTGCTCGGCGGTGATGATGCCGCGCTGCCACAGTTCCATGGCCCAGGCAATGGCGCTGCCGGTGGAGGCGGAGTCCAGCCCGAGATCGTTCAGGATGTTGTTCAGGCGCAGAACCTGCTCGGGTTCCTTGATGCCGATCAGCGGCCCGAACTTGCCCACGGTGACGTACTCGGGGCCGTCACCCTTGTCGTACTTGTCGAACCGGCCGTCGCCACGGACGCCCTTGTAGGTCTTGTGCTTGAGGTGCTCGACATCGGCCTGGGCCTTGTCGTAGCTGGCGTTGCCCTTGAGTCCCTTCAGCGCGCTCGAGCCCCAGCCGCCCTTGCCCTCGGGCGTCATGTCGTTCTGGTTGCGGCAGTGCACCGGGCACTTGAAACAGCCGTCCATGCCCGGCCGATAGGGGTCGAAGTTATCGGCGTCGAGGGACTCGTGCCAGGTGGTCTGCTGGTTGTTGAGCGTGCCCATGGCGCCGAGCACGCGGCTCGGCTTGTATAGGAAGGGGGTGCCCACCATCTTCAGGGCGTTCTTGATGACGCTGGTGGAGGTGATCTTTTTGCCGACGATCTTGTTGTGGGCCTTGAGCTGCTTGTGATATTCGGTTTCCTGTGGTTTGCCCAGGATGACGATGGCCTTGAGCTTCATGGAGCCCATCTTGGCGCCGGCGCCGCCGCGCGCCCAGATGGACTTGATGCCGCCCATGATGCCGCTGCACAGCACCTGGTTCTCGCCAGCGCTGGTGATGCGCGCCATGGCCATGTCCTTGCGCTCGGTGCACCCGAAGTCGCGCTCCACGGCGGTGGCCATGTCCAGGTTGTCCAGGCCGACGTAGGGCGCGCCATCGAGGAACTCTACTTGATCGCGCGCGATCTTGAGCAGCGTCCAGCGCGGGGCGCGGCCGTAGAGCACGATGTGGTCGTAGCCATGGCGCTTGACGAAGGAGGGAAAGTAGTCGCCAGCGTTGGCGTCGAGGATGGCATAGCTGTCCGGCGATCTGCTGGTGAAATTGCCGCGCGTGGCCGATGGCATCTCGCTGGTGAGTACGCCGCTGCCGAATATCAGCGGCACTTCCGGGTCGAGGGCGTCCCGTTCCTCCTGCAGCAGGTTGTAGAGCAGGTACATGTTGGCGCCGCGGCCGCCGAGGAAGCTGCGCAGTACCTCCTTCCCGAGGTACTTGCGGCGGGTTTGCCCCCGTTCCAGATCGACGAACAGCACGGCGCCCTGGGAGGGATACTGGGGCACCTCATGCATGCGGCCCGCCAGCCGCTCCACTTTCTCCCTGATGTCCATGGGCTTCCCCATCAACGCATCGAAGGCGAAGTGTAGCCGACAGATAGATGGAAGTCAAATCATTTGATTGGCGGCAAAATGGCCGGAGCCGCCCGCGAGGCCGTTAGCGGTGCTCGGGAAAGATTTTTTGCAGCAGCCGCACCAGCGTTGCCTGCTCGGCCTCGCTGAAATTGTGCGCCAGGCGCTTTTCGTGGTCGGCGACCAGGCGCTTCAGTTTCTTCAACAGCTGCGCGCCGTTCGCAGTGAGCTGCAACGCGTTCGAGCGGCGGTCGCCGATCGCGGCGCGGCGCTCGACCAGACCGCGGCGCTCGAGATTGTCGATGACGGAGACGACGGTGGAGCGGTCCAGGTGCGTGGCGCGAGCGAGTTCCGCCTGCTTCAGCCCCGGGTTGGATTCGATGATGACCAGGACACCGAACAGCCCCGGCGTGACATCGTACTCACCGAGCGTTGAAGCGAAGTCGCGGAAGATCGCGATCTGGGCGAGCCGCAGCTGATAGCCGATGAGCCCAGGGAGAACGCCGAGATCCATCTCGGTCGTTCCGGCATAGCGCTTCGTGGCAGTGGCAGACATGGCGAGACTCGGGCATGAACGACGGAACACCTTATTTGGGCATCATCATAACACAGTCAGAATGTTTGACTTCCAACGAATTGTTGTTTAGGCTTATCCATGCTTGCATCAAGGTCAAAAAACAAGGAGGAGAGAGCATGAACAAGGCAGTGACGTTGCGCGTGTTGTTCGGTGTCGGGTTGGCGGTTGCCGCGGCCGGCGCGGCGGCGCAGGAGACCGTGCTCAAGGTGCATCATTTCCTGCCGCCGGGGTCCACGGCCCACGCCAAGTTCATCACCCCGTGGTGCGACAAGATCGGCAAAGAGTCTGGCGGCAAGCTCAAGTGCCAGATCTATCCGGCGATGCAGTTGGGCGGAACGCCGCCGCAGCTGATCGACCAGGCGCGCGATGGCGTCGCGGACATCGTGTGGACGCTGCCGGGGTACACCGCCGGGCGCTTTCCGGCCGTGGAGGTGTTCGAACTGCCTTTCATGACCAAGACGGCGGAAGGAGCGAGTCGCGCGCTGTGGGAGTACGTCAAGGCCAACAAGCTCGACCAATCCGAGTTCAAGGACGTGCATCCGATTCTGTTCCATGTCCACGATGAAGGCCATTTGCACTTGATCAAGGGTCCGATCAAGACCTTGACCGATTTCAAGGGCCTGAAACTGCGTGCGCCGACGCGTCAGACCAACAAATTCCTCGCCGCCCTCGGCGCCACGCCCGTGGGCATGCCGGTGCCCCAGGTCTCGGAGGCGCTGTCCAAAGGCGTGATCGACGGCGCCATGCTGCCCTGGGAGGTGGTGCCGGCCGTGAAGGTTCAGGAGCTGGTCAAGTTCCACAGCGAGGGGGACCCGCAGGCGCGCGCGCTCTACACTACGGCCTTTGTCTTCGCCATGAACAAGGCGAGGTACGAAAGCCTGCCGGCCGATCTCAAGAAGGTGATCGACGCCAACGGTGGCGCCGATGCCGCCGCCTGGGTGGGCAAGGTGTGGGACGAGTCGGCCGTGGGCGCCCGCAAGCTGGCGGAGGCGCGCGGCAATCAGTTCAACACGGTACCGGCTGCGGAATTGCAGAACTGGGAGAAGGCCGGCAAGGCGGTGTATGAGTCCTGGGTCGCCGAAGTGTCGGGCAAGGGCTATGACGGCAAGGCGTTGCTTACCAACGCCCAGGAGCTGATCCAGAAGTACGACAAGAAATAGCATCGTCGTGACACGGACCCGGCGCGGCACGCTGCTGCGCCCGGTCCGCATGCCAAAAGACCACCTTCATGTCCGAGCCGCTCTGGCAGCAGGCGTTTGCGCCCAAGGACCGCCCGGGGAGAGTTCTCTTTCACCTTTGCCGCTGGTTCGCCGCCGGCGGTGGACTGGTGTTGGTCGCCATGGCCGTGATGTCGGTGGTGAGCATCGCCAGCCGCGCCGTCACGGGCAAACCGCTCCTCGGCGATTTCGAACTGGTGCAGCTCGGCTGCGCCGTGGCCGTCGCATCCTTTCTTCCCTGGTGCCAGATGCGTCGCAGCCATGTCATCGTGGACTTCTTCACCACCGGCTTGAACTCGCGCGCCCGCGCCGTGCTCGATGCGCTGGGAGCGATTCTGCTTGCCGGGTCCGCAGCGCTGGTGGCGTGGCGCATGGTGCTCGGAACCATCGGCCTCAGGGACAGCGGCGAGAGCTCCATGCTGCTGGCAGTGCCCACCTGGTATGCCTACGTGCCCATGGTGCCGGCGTTCGTTCTTCTTGCCCTGGCGGGGCTGCACACCGCATGGGCGGAATTGCGCAAGACCGACCAATGAGCGGCACCGCCATCGGCGCGACGTTCTTCTGCCTCATGCTCGTGCTGCTCGCGCTGCGCATTCCCATCGGCATATCCATGTTCGTCACTGGTGTTGCCGGCTACGTGACCATGGCCGGATGGCAACCGCTGCTCAACTACCTGAAGACGGCAGCCTACGGGCGCTATTCGATCTACGACCTATCGGTGGTGCCCTTGTTTCTGCTTCTGGGCAACTTTGCCTCGCGCGGGGGGCTGTCGCGGGCGCTGTTCGCTGCGGCCGAATCGCTGATCGGGCACTACCGCGGCGGCATTGCCATGGCGGCGGTGGGGGCCTGCGCAGGGTTTGGCGCCATCTGCGGCTCGTCCCTGGCCACGGCCGCGACCATGGGTCAGGTGGCGCTGCCGGAACTGCGCCGCTTCAAGTACTCGCCGGCGCTCGCAGCGGGAACGCTCGCCGCCGGTGGCACGCTGGGCATCCTCATTCCGCCGTCCATCGTGCTGGTGATCTACGCCATCCTCGCCGAGCAGAACATCGCCAAACTGTTCATCGCCGCCTTCGTCCCGGGCGCCATCGCTGCGCTCGGCTATATGATTGCCATCGCCATTTACGTGCGCGTCTTTCCCGAGTCCGGTCCCGCGGGCGAACGCCGAGGCTGGGGTGCGCGTGTCGCGGCGTTGGTGGAGGTGTGGCCGGTGCTGGTCATATTCCTGCTCGTCATCGGCGGCATCTACGGCGGCATCTTCACGCCGACCGAAGCCGCGGCCGTAGGTACGCTGGCCGCCGGGGTTGTCGCGGTATGGAGGGGAATGCGGCTGGCGGGGCTGATGGAGTGCGTCTACGCCACAGCCGAGGCGACGGGCATGATCTTCCTCATCCTGCTCGGCGCCGATGTGTTGAACGTATTCCTGGCGCTGTCGCAGATGCCGGTCGAGCTTGCCCGGTGGGTCGGCGATTCGGGCTTGCCGCCGCTGCTCGTGCTGTTCGCCATAATCGTCATCTACGTCATGCTCGGCTGCATCATGGACAGTCTGTCCATGATCCTGCTGACCATCCCGATCTTCTTTCCGATCATCATGGGGCTGGATTACTGGGGCCTCGAGGCGACGGAGAAGGCCATCTGGTTCGGCATCGTCGCGCTCATGGTCGTGGAGATCGGCCTAATCACGCCGCCGGTCGGCATGAATGTGTACATCATCTGCAGCCTGGCGCGCGACGTGCCTATGGGTGTGGCCTTCCGCGGCGTCGTGCCCTTTCTGATATCCGATTCTTTGCGGGTGACACTGCTGGTATTCTTCCCCGTTCTGAGCCTGTTCCTCGTGCGCCTGCTGCAATGAGCCGGACGAAAAGTCTGTCGGCTGCGCGCTCACGTGCCAGGCGGCAGATCCGATGCTGGTCGGTTGGCATCAAATGGTTTGACATCAAACAAACGGTCTGCTACGCTGCGGGCGCGTCGATTCAGGAACGCGACAACTCTGCCAGGTAGAGGGGCGACATGAGCGAGCAATCGGTTTCGCTGGTCATTGCCGGCAGCGGCGGGGCAGGCGTCATCACCGCAGGGGCCATGCTGCTTGAAGCGGCGGCTTGCGCCGGCTGGTATGCGTACATGACCCGCTCGTCGGGACCGCAGATCCGTGGCGGCGAGGCGGCGGCCATGCTTCGGCTCGCCTCCGAGCCTGTCGCCGGCCACGAAGACCACTACCACATTCTGGCGGCGGTGGATTGGGACAACATCGGGCGCTTCGCAGCCGAGATGCCGCTTGCGTCCCATTCGATCGTCATCGGCGATCCCGGCGAGAGCGATATGCCGGAGGCCATTGCACGTGCCGGCGCGCGGGCGGTCGAACTGCCGATGAAGGGCATTGCCAAGTCGATTCCCGGGGGCCGCCCGAACATGGTGGCGCTGGGAGCCATCGCAGCGATGATCGGCCTGCCGGAACAGGCCATGCTGAGCGTGCTGGAGAAGACGCTCGGGCGGAAGGGTGCGGGGGCGATCGAGGCGAGCGCAGCAGCGTTCCGCGCCGGCCGCTCGGCGGCGGCTGACTTTCCGACGGTCCCGCAGCTTGCCGTGCAGAAGATCGTCGCCGGCGAGCGCTGGAGCATCACGGGTAACGAAGCCACCGGGCTGGGCGCGATCCGGGGCGGCGTGCGCTTCGTCGCCGCGTATCCCATCACGCCGGCGACCGAGGTGTTGGAGTGGCTCGCGCCCGCGCTGCCCAAGGTGGGCGGCATGCTCGTGCAAGCGGAGGACGAGTTGGCCTCGATCAACCAGATCATCGGCGCATCCTACGGCGGTGTGCCCGCCTTGACCGCGACGTCCGGTCCCGGGCTCGCGCTGATGACGGAATCGATCGGCCTTGCCGTGGCGGCGGAAGTGCCCATCGTTGTCGCCAACGTCATGCGCGGCGGGCCATCCACCGGCATCCCGACGAAGAGCGAGCAAAGCGACCTGAACATTGCCGTCTACGGCATGCACGGCGACGCGCCGCACCTGGTGGTGGCGCCGAATTCCATTGCCGACTGTCTATTCACGACCCAATGGGCGGTGCATCTGGCCGAAGCGCTGCAGACGGCGGCCATCGTGCTGACCGACCAGGCGATGGGCCAGGCGCGCGCCATCATCCGCAAACCGGCCGACGTCTCGTTCATTGCCCGGCGCGAAACGGCGACGCATTTCGCGGCGGACGTGCAGTACAAGCGCTACGCGGTAACGGGCTCCGGCGTGTCGCCCATGGCCATTCCCGGCGTGGTCGGCGGCCAATACACCGCCGACGGACTGGAGCACAACGAGGCGGGCACGCCGTCGTCCCAGGCGGCCGACCACCGCGCGCAATTGGACAAGCGGCTGCGCAAACTGACCGAACACAACTACGGCGATCATTGGGCGGACGTGGAGGGTGAAGGCGAAACTGCCGTCATCACTTGGGGTTCGGCGACGGCTGCGGTGCGCGAGGCGTTGCAGCGTCTGCGCGCGGGCGGAAACCGTGCCCGGCTGATCTCGATGCGCCTGCTGTCGCCGGCCCAGCCGGAGAAGTTCGCTGCTGCCATTGCCGGCGTGCGCCGCGTGCTGATCGTCGAACAGACGCACAGCGCGCAGTTCCACCGCTACCTGCGCGCGCAATACGATCTGCCCGCCGAAGTTCGCGTCCTGAATCATCCCGGGCCGTTGCCGGTGCGGCCCGGTGCCGTTTTCGATCAACTCGTCGATTGGACGTGACCATGGACACGCAATCTGCCGGGAAGAACTACGTCGCCAAGGACTACAAATCCGCGATCAAGCCGATCTGGTGCCCGGGCTGCGGCGACTATGCGGTGCTCAACGCCTTGACCAAAGCGCTGGCGGAACTGCAGTTGCCGCCGGAGCGGGTAGCCGTGGTATCGGGCATCGGCTGTTCCTCGCGCATCCCCGCATACACCAGTGTCTACGGTTTTCACGGCGTGCACGGCCGGGCCTTGCCCGTGGCCACGGGGCTGAAGCTTGCGCGGCCCGATCTGACGGTGCTCGTGACCGGGGGCGACGGCGATGGCTTCTCCATCGGCGGCAACCACTTCCTGCATGCGTGCCGGCGCAACGTGGATCTGACCTATCTCGTCATGGACAACCAGGTGTATGGCATGACGAAGGGGCAGGCCTCGCCGACGACGGCGCCGGACTGGGAGGGCAGCAAGCTCACGCCTGAGGGCCCCGGCATCAATCCGTTCCAGCCGCTTGTCATCGGACTCGCGGCGGGTGCCAACTTCATTGCTCGTTGTTTTACCGGCGATCCGAACACGATGGCGCGCATCATCGTCGAAGCCGTCCAGCATCCGGGGTTTTCGCTCGTGCAGATTCTGAGTCCCTGCGTCACCTTTCGTCCCGAACAGAAGGAGTGGAAGCAACTGGTGCGTACTGCCAGCGTCGACTTCACGACCGATGCGGCACGGGCGGCACGCCGATTGATGACTGACGACGGTTTCAATGTCGGTCGCATCCTTTACAAGGGGAATCGCGAACCGTATCGGCCCGACGAGGATGACGCCGGTGTCACCGTCGCGGATCTGGAGGCAGCGTTCGCGGTATGACTTCGGGAAAGAAGACGCCGAAGGCGATCAAGTCGGTGGAGGAACTGCTGGCGCACGCGCTGGCCATGGAAACCGAGGCCGCAGAGCGCTACGCCGAACTCGCCGATCAGATGGCGGTGCATAACAACAAGGAAATGGCAGCGCTGTTCCAGAAGCTGGCCGAGATCGAGCAGCAGCACGTGCATCATGTGTCGGACTTGAGCCAGGGCGCGGAGCTTCCCCGCATACCACCGTGGGAGTACCGCTGGCCGGGACCGTCGAGCCCAGAGGCGATCGACGCGGACGACGTTCACTACCTGACGCGGCCCTACCAGGCAATCGAGCTGGCGCTGCGCCACGAGCGCCGCGGCGCCGAGTTTTATTCCGAGCTGGCGCGCGGGGCCAAGCGTGCCGATGTGCGCGAGCTCGCCGCGAAGCTGGCCGCGGAAGAGGAAGAGCATGTGCGTTGGCTGGAGCAGTGGCTGGCCCGCTATCCCAAGCCCGAGGGCGATTGGGACGAGGACCCGGATCCGCCCAATATTCCGGAGTGATGAAGCATCGGCGCAGCGGCGTACGCTGCTAACTGGAGCACCTTCGACTCCGGTGCGGTGAGGTAAGCATCGGCAGACGACAACGAGGTAATCAAGTGGCTTTGCTGATCAACAGCGATTGCATCAACTGCGACGTCTGCGTGCCGGAGTGTCCGAACGAGGCGATCGCCCAGGGCGATGACATTTACGTCATCGATCCGGAACGGTGCACCGAATGCGTCGGACACTTCGACGAGTCCCAGTGCGTGGCGGTCTGTCCGGTGGACGCGATCGTGCCCAATCCCGAGCGCGTCGAGTCCAGGCAGGTACTCGAGGCGAAGTTCGACCGTCTGCAGGCGTGACGGCCCGATTGGCCGCGCGCCGCCGCTATTCCGAGGTGCGAATGGATATGGCGCGCAGGAACTCCGAGCGCAACTGATCGGAGCGCTCGAAGCTGCCGGCAAAGGCCTGGGTGACCACCCGTTCGTCGCCGCGCCGGTCTTCCCCCAGCAGCAGGCAAAGCTGCTCCGCCTCGATGACGCAGGCGGCGCCACGCGCCTTGCCGTGCAGCAGGAGGGCATCCGCGATGTCGCGGGTCATCCATTCCTGGTAAGTGAAGCGGTGACCGATGGCGTCCACCATGCGCGCGATGCGCCCAAACCCGTGCAGGCGTCCGCCCGGCAGGTAGGCGACGTGCGCCACACCGCGGAAGGGCACGAGGTGGTGCGGACATACGCCGTGCACGGCGATGCCGCGCACCACCACCATGTCCGCTCGATGGTCCTCGAATCCCTCGCCCAGCGCTTCGGCTGGGTCCATTTCGTAGCCGCCCAGCAGCCTGCGCTGCCATAACTCCCGTACGCGCTGCGCTGTCCTGCCGGTATGCACGGTGCTGGGCGAAATGCCGCAGGCAAGCAGCAGGTCGGTCACGGCCTTCTCGAACGCAGGCGGGTCGAATTGCCCTTGGCGCGGGATGCCTAGCACGGCACCGATGCGGGGAGGGTGGTCGTGATCGAAGTGGTCGGACATGGCAAGACTTCTTCGCCGGAGATGGACCGGGTCATCATACACGCGATGGCGGGCGCGGCGGAGCACCGACGAGGGGCGCGGCACGTTTGCTTCGTGCCGCCTCGTTCCGCGTCGCGGCGGGCGCGCTACTCCGTCGACTCGCTCGCTGCCTTGCCGAAGCGCAGCTTGGCCAAGAACAGCGGGTCCATGAATGCCACCTGGGTGCGCCGGCGGTCGACCTCGGGTTCGGGCAGGGGCGCCACCTCGCACATGCTCTGCATACTGCGTTTCGCCAGTTCTTGGTACGTGGCGGTGCCCTGTGATTTCCAGTTTACCTCGTCGTCGCTCAGCCGGCGCAGCACCCGCGCCGGTACGCCAGCCACCAGACTGCGCGGCGGGATGACGACGTCGGCCTTGACGAACGCCAAGGCGGCGACGATGGATTCCTCGCCGATGACGGCGTTGTCCATCACGACGGCATTGATGCCAATCATGGCGTTGCGCTTGACGCGGCAGCTGTGCAGCACGGCGCCGTGGCCGATATGGCCATCCTTTTCCACCACCGTGTCGATGCCGGGGAAGCCGTGCATTACGCAAGTGTCCTGAACGTTGACGCCCTCTTCGAGTACCAGTCGGCCGAAATCGCCGCGCAGGGCCGCACAGGGGCCGACATAGCACCCGGGGCCGACAATGACGTCGCCGATGAGCACGGCGGTGGGGTGCACGTAGGTGGAGGGGTGGACGACCGGCACGACGCCGTCGAAGCTATAGATGGGCATGATTTCCAGGCTCGATAGGGGGGTGCTGGGGGCGATGTCTGCGGCGGCTTGTTAACGGACAAGTGTCGCGGGCAAGTGCGGAGTATTAGTCATTATATTGCAATTGTCTGCCGCCTCAAGCATTATAATTCAGACGTCAAACTGGGACTACGGCACGCCGCGACCGCGGTGCGGCAGGCACCGCCAGGCATGAAGGTGGTATAGAGGGAGTGCGAGGATGGCCAGGAGCACAAGCGCCGAGAGGCTGAAGCGTCCCGATCTTAGCGCTGACGAGAATGAATATCTGCGCGCGCTCGGCGAGCGCATTCGCGATCTGCGCGCTCGTCGCGGCATGACGCGCAAGATCCTAGCGCAGGATTCCGGTGTTTCCGAGCGCTATCTGGCCCAGTTGGAAACCGGCCACGGCAACGTTTCCATCATTCTGATGCGCCAGATCGCCCATGCCATGGGCTTGCCCTTGGTGGATCTAGTGCGGGAGGAGCCGGAGCAGCCGGTGGAACTGCAGCTTCTATTTCAGTTCCTGAGCCGCCTTTCGCCGCAGAAGCTGGCGCGTGCGCGCAATCTACTCATGGCGGAATTCGATGCTGCCGAACACGTGGACCGGCGCCGGCGCATCGCGCTGATCGGATTACGCGGCGCCGGCAAGACGACCCTGGGTGCCATGCTGGCGGCGCACATGGGCGTTCCCTTCCTGGAAATGGCGCGCGAAATCGAGCGCGAAGCCGGCACCATGCTAAGCGAGATCTTCTCGCTATACGGCCAGGCGGCATACCGGCGCTACGAGCGGCGCACGCTGGAGTCGCTCATCGAAAGCCGCGACAGTTTCGTGCTTGCACCCGGCGGCAGCATCGTTTCCGAACCGGCCACCTTCGATCTGCTGTTGTCCTCATGCTTCACCGTCTGGCTCAAGGCATCTCCGGAAGAACACATGGCGCGCGTCATGGCACAGGGCGACTATCGGCCCATGGGCGGCAATCTGGAGGCCATGGAAGACCTGCAGCGTATCCTTGCCGGTCGCGTTGCCCTCTACAGCAAGGCAGACGCGGTCGTGACAACCTCCGGCAAGAGCATCGAGCAAAGCCTGGCCGATCTGCAGCGAGCCATCGCAACGTAGCCTACCGGCCTTCACCGGCCCCGCGCAGGGGCCGTCGTCATTCTCCAATGTGATACAAGTCCGACGTCGCCAGTCGGGTATTGTGCGCATATTGCACACCTTGGTGCCAAACGGGAATGCGGCTGCCGAACGTAATCAATTCTCGTTTGTGGACCGTCTGACCTCGGTCGGTCGGGGCCCCTGTCCAGCGCTTGAAGGCAGCGGTGGAAAGGTGTATTGTTGTGTTACATGATATAACATGCCACAACACGGATCTGTATCATATTGCGGGGTTGATGAGGAGAGCGGTATGAAGAGCACATTAGTCCCGGGGCTTGCCGCGACCCGCCGCATCGAGATCGACAAGCCGCGCACCATCGATTTCCTTGGCGAGGCATTGCGTGTCTATGCAACGCCGGAGCTCGTGCGCGACTTCGAGATGACCTGCCGGGAATTTCTGCTGCAGCACTGCGACTCGGGGGAGGACTCGGTGGGAACCGGTATCAGCGTCAGCCATGGCGGTGCGACGTTGGCCGGCATGGTCGTCGAGATCACGGTCGAGGTGGCCGAAGTGAACGGCCGGCTGGTGAAGTTCAATCTCCTGGCGCGCGACGATGTGGAGGAGATTTCCAAGGGCGAGCACACTCGCTTCGTCGTGGAAGTGGAAAAGCTGCGGGCGAGGGTCGCGGCGAAAGCGGCCAAGGCCAGGGGCCGCTGACACGCTGCGGGAGGCAATCATGGGCGAGGTCAAGCGTGTGCCGGTCTATTGCTACCAGTGCGTGGCAGGTCCGGACCTGCTCACCGTGAAGGTCGAGGACGGTGTGGCGACGGAAGTGGAGCCGAACTTCACCGCCGCGCCCTATCACCCCGGCTGCGGACGCGTCTGCGTCAAGGCCTACGGGTTGATCCAAAAGACCTACAACCCGAATCGCGTTTTGCAGCCAATGAAGCGGACCAATCCGCGCAAGGGGCGGGACGAGGACCCCGGCTTCGTACCGATCTCCTGGGAAGAAGCCTTCGGTCTGGTCTGTGGCAAACTCAATGAAATCCGCGCCAAGGGGCCACTGGACGAAGCCGGCTATCCGCGCGTGGCGGCGAGCTTCGGCGGTGGCGGCACACCTACCTACTACATGGGTACCTTCCCCGCTTTCCTGTCCGCCTGGGGACCAGTGGATTTCAGTTTCGGCAGCGGCCAGGGTGTGAAGTGTTACCACTCCGAACATCTGTACGGCGAGTTCTGGCACCGCGCGTTCACTGTCGCCGCCGACACGCCGAACACGCAATACATCCTTTCCTTCGGCTCGAACCTGGACGCGTCGGGCGGCGTTGCCGGCGTCTGGCGTCACGCCCAGGCGCGGGTGCGCGGCGTCAAGCGCGTGCAGTTGGAGCCGCACTTGTCCGTGACGGGCGGCTGCTCCGCCGAGTGGGTGCCGATCAAGCCCAAGACCGATGCCGCCTTCATGTTCGGCATGCTGTACGTCATGCTGCACGAGACGCCGCGCGAGCGGCTGGATCTCGACTTTCTGCGGCACCAGACCAACGCGCCCTATCTCGTCGGTCCGAACGGCTACTTCATGCGCGATGCGCAGACGCGCAAACCGCTGCTGTGGGACCGCAAGCGCGGCGCCGCGGTCGTATTCGACACGCCGGACGTTGATCCGGCGCTCGAGGGCCGCTTCGAGGTCAGCGGCCTCGAACTAGGCGCCGACGACGAGTCATGGCTGCGCGAGAACACCGAGGTCGCGACCGCGTTCACGATGCTCGTTGCACACGTTGCGCCCTATACGCCGGAATGGGCCGATGCCATGTGCGACATCAAGCCCGGTACGGTAAGGCGCATCGCCGGCGAGTATCTCGATCACGCGCGGGTCGGCGCCATGATCGATATCGACGGTGTGACGCTGCCGCTGCGCCCGGTGGCCATCACCATCGGCAAGACGGTGAGCAATGGCTGGGGCGGCTACGAATGCTGCTGGGCGCGTACGATCATTGCCTGTCTTGTCGGGGCGCTGGAAGTGCCTGGCGGCATACTGGGTACCACGGTGCGCCTGACCCGGCCGGCGCTGCCGCGCCAGGGCAGCGTGGTGCGCGGCGACGACGGTTTTCTCGGATTCCCGCTCAATCCGACGGAGAAGGAGCGTTGGCAGCAGCGACCCAACGTGCGCAACGCCCACCGCACGCTGGTGCCGCTGTCCGCCGATTCGCCGTGGAGCACCGCTCTCGGGCCGACACACCTGGCGTGGATCTTCCGCAAGGATCCGCCCGAGAACTGGACGCCGGTGACGACGCCCGACCTATGGTTTGTCTTCCGCACCAACCCGTCCATATCCCTTTGGGATACGCCGGAGATCGGTCGGCGCATGGCGGAGTTTCCCTTCGTCGTCGCCTTTGCCTACACGCGGGACGAAACCAACCATTTCGCCGACGTTCTGCTGCCCGAAGCCACGGATCTGGAAAGCACGCAGTTGCTGCGTATCGGCGGCACGAAGTTCATGGAGCAGTTCTGGGATTTCGAGGGCGTGGCGCTGCGCCAGCCGGCCGTGGCGCCGCGCGGCGAGGCGAAGGACTTCACCGATATTGCCACCGAACTCGCGCGGCGCACTGGCCTGCTGGACAAGTACAACAAGGCCATCAACCGCGGTGGGGCCGGCTTCAATCTTGCCAACGGCAAATATGATTTCAGCCTCGATCCGGAACGCGCTTACACCGCCGCGGAAATATGGGATGCGGTGTGCCGCTCGGCCAGTGCTGAGCTCACCGCCGGCGAGCACAGCGACGGACTCGAATGGTATCGCAAGCACGGCTTTCGCGCCCGTTCCATCTCGCGCCTGCAATGGTACCTGCTGCCGGAGTTAAAGAAGCACGGCATACGCTTCGAAATGCCGTACCAGGAGCGACTGCTGCGCGTCGGCCGCCAGCTGGGCAACCGCCTGCACGAGACCGGCATCCAGTGGTGGGACACGCAACTGAAGGAATACCAGGCGCTGCCGGCGTGGAAGGATTTCCCCGGCGTTTGGGAGCAGGATGCGGTCAGGCTCGGCGGCGGCAAGGCGGACGATTATCCCTTCTGGCTGCTTACGGGGCGCAGCATGCAATATGCCTGGGGCAGCAACGCTGGCATCCAGCTCATGGACGAGGTGGCCGGCAACGTTCGCGGCCACCATGGGATCGTCATGAACGCGGGACGGGCGCGGCAGCTCGGCATCGGCGACGGTGATCTGATCGAGGTGCGCTCGGCACTGCGCACCACGCGCGGGCGGGCCATCCTCGAACAAGGCGTCCGCCCGGACACGTTGCTCATCCTCGGGCAGTTCGACCACTGGGCCACGCCCTACGCCAAAGACATGGCCACACCCAGCCTCAACACCATCGCTCCCATGTCACTGGAACTGACGGACGCCACCGGCTCCGCCGCCGACATCGTGCGCGTGGCCGTGCGTCCGGTGCCCGAGGAGGCCACGGCGTGACGCGCTACGTCATGGTCGCCGATTTGCGCCGCTGCGTCGGCTGCCAGACGTGCACGGCCGCCTGCAAGCATGCCAATGGCACGCCTGCGGGCGTCCAGTGGCGGCGGGTGCTGGACCTGGAATCCGGCGAGTATCCCGACGTGCGCCGCACCTTCGTGCCGGTGGCCTGCATGCACTGCGGCGACCCGCCATGCATGAGTGTCTGTCCGAGCACCGCCACCTACCGGCGCGACGACGGACTGGTCGGCGTCGATTACGAGCTTTGCATAGGCTGCGCCTATTGCGCGGTCGCCTGCCCCTACCAGGCGCGCTACATCGTGCGTCAGGCGGACTTTGCCTACGGCGCAGAGCCCACGGCGGCAGAGCGGGCCAAGTTCGACGCCCGCCGCGTGGCCGTGTCCACCAAGTGCACCTTCTGCAGCGATCGCTTGGACGAAGCTGCCGTCCGCGGCATGACACCGGGCATCGATCCGGAAGTGACGCCCGCCTGCGTCAATGCCTGCATTGCCGGCGCGCTGACGTTCGGAGACCGCGAGGACGAGCAGAGCAATGTCTCGCAGCTTTTGCGCGAAACAGCACATTTCCGCATGCACGAGGATCTGGGTACCGATCCGGGCGTCTATTACATCGTGGGCGAGCGATGAAAGGAACAGTGATCGGTCGCGTTGCGCCATGGCTCCAGATGAACTGGGACTGGCGCGCCGCTGGAAACTTCATCGGCGGCGGCTCCGGCACGGGCCTGCTGCTGCTAGCGGCGCTTGCCGGCGGTAGTGCCTACGGCATCGCAGGTCTCGTGGCGCTGGCATTGATCGGCCTCGGGCTGTTCTGTGTCTGGCTGGAGATCGGGCAGCCGTGGCGCGCACTGAACGTCTTCAAGCATGCGCACACGTCGTGGATGACCCGCGAGGCACTGGTTGCAGTACCGCTCTTCCTCTGCGGTGCGGCTGCGGTGGCGACGGGCAACGCGCTCCTGATCTGGCTCACCGCTGCATTGGCGCTCGCCTTCCTATACTGCCAGGCGCGTATCCTGCGCGCGGCGAAGGGAATACCGGCCTGGCGGCATCCGCTGATCGTACCGCTGATCATGCTGACAGGCATTGCCGAGGGGGCGGGATGGTACATGGTGGTGGCGCACGCTGCGGATTCGGGCGGCGCGCCGGTCTGGACGTCGTGGCTCTTTGCCACGCTGGTGCTTGCCCGGGCACTGCAATGGCGCGCGTACTTCCGCCGGCTGCGCGCGGGTGCCGCGCCGCGCGGTACCGTGGCGGTGCTCGAACGCATCGACCAGCCGTTTACCGCCATCAGCCTGCTGGCAGGGGTGTCGGCGCCTGCTGCGCAGGCGTTGGACGCCGGATGGTTGGCGGTGGCTGCGGGGCTGCTTGCCGTGGCCGCCGGCTGGGTGTTGAAGTACGCCATCGTGGCGCGCGCTGCTTTCAACCAGGGTTTCGCCATCGCGCGCACGCCTGCGCGGGGCGCTGGACTGACGGGTGACGGCGCACGGCCGGGCTGGGGCGGATGAATTTCGAACGTGCGCACTGGGTGCGGCGCGCGCACGAACAGGGAGCAGTGGGATGTACGAGATCCGTCTGCATGGCCGTGGCGGGCAGGGTGCGGTACTCGCCGCTTCGATGCTGGCCAAGGCGCTGGTGGCGCAGGGCCGTTACGCGGTGGCCGTGCCCCAATTCGGATTCGAGCGTCGCGGCGCGCCCGTGGCCGCATTCGTGCGCTGCGACGAGCGCGAGATCCGGCGCATGACGAATATCTACAGTCCCGACTGCATCGTGTGCATCGACCCGACCGTCGCCCGGGCGGTGAACGTGTTCGAAGGCGTGAAGCAGGGCGGAGCATTGGTGCAGACCACGGCCAAGGCGTTGAGCGAGTTGAGCCTGCCGCCGCTCATCGAAACGGTCGGGCTATGCGATGCCGTGGGCATTGCGCTGACCATCTTCGGACGGACCATCACCAACACGATCATGCTCGGCGCCTTTGCCCGGACCACGGGACTGGTGTCCCTCGATGCGCTGCGGTCTGCGCTGCAAGAATCGGACTTCCGCGACGCCGGCCTGGCACAGAACGTGGAAGCGCTGCAGCGCGGCTTCGACGAGACGACGGTGCACAAGATCGAGAGGAGGGCGGCGGCATGAAGCAGCAGTCGAAGCCTTTTTTCGACCAGTCGACGATTCCCAATGACCTGTGCCCCATCGCGACGCGGCCCAGTCCGATGCTGCCCGGCGACTGGCGCAGCATGCGTCCGGCCGTGGATCGCGACAAATGCGTCAAGTGCGCCGTGTGCTGGCTGTACTGCCCCGTGCAATGCATCGTCGAGAAGCCGGCCTGGTTCGACATCAATCTCGCTACCTGCAAGGGCTGCGGCATCTGTGCCGCCGAATGCCCGCAGCGGGCGATCACCATGATTGCGGAGTCGGCATGACGGCCGGAAAGCCTGGCACAGAGGGAACGTGACGCAGAGATGGCACTCAGACGAGCAATTGTGGGTTTCTCTTCCGTGACTTCCTCTGTGTCTCCGCGTCTTTGTGGCTACCTGACTATTTGGAGCTGATGCGATGGTCGCAGCAGTCGAGCACAAGCCGCGCGTCATCGTCTGCGACGGCAACGAGGCAGCGGCGTGGGGGGTGGTCCTGGCGCGCGTGGACATGGTGGCCGTCTACCCCATCACACCCCAGTCATCGCTGGTGGAATACGTGGCAAGGTTCATCGCCGACGGCAAACTCGACGCCGAATTGGTGGACGTCGAAGGCGAGCACAGCGTGCTGTCCGTGCTCCAGGGCGGTGCGCTGGCGGGCGCGCGCACGTACACGGCAAGTTGCGGGCCGGGGCTCGCCTTCATGTTCGAGCCGTACCTGCGCACACCCGGCCTGCGCCTGCCCATGGTCATGTCCATCGTCACGCGCGACACGCTCACGCCGCAAAGCGTCTGGGGCGGCCACCAGGACGCCATGAGCGTGCGTGAGGTGGGCTGGATCCAGATGTACTGCGAGACGGTCCAGGAGGTACTCGACACGGTGATTATGGCCTACCGCGTTGCCGAGCATCCGGATGTCATGCTGCCGGTGAATGTCTGCCACGACGGGAATTACCTTTCCTATGGCGCCGCCCGGGTGGAACTGCCGGAGCAGGATGCGGTGGATGCCTTCCTGGGCGAGAAGAACGTGAACTGGCATGCGGCGCTCGATCCCGATCGGCCGATGGCGGTGGACCCGCTCACCGGCGGTGCCAGCGGCGCCGGGCCGGCGATGTTCGTGCGCTATCGACGAGGGCAGTGCCGCGGCATGCAGAATGCCCTGCGCGTTATCGACGAAGCGCACCAGGACTGGGGCGAGTGCATCGGCCGCTGCCACGCACCGCTCATCGAAGCGTACCGTATGGACGGCGCCGAGTACGCCATCATGACGATCGGCAGCATGACCGGCGCCGCAAAGGACGCGGTGGACGAGGCGCGCGAATGCGGCGCCCGGGTCGGCCTGGTGAAGATCAAGACCTATCGTCCGTTCCCGGTCGCCGCCGTGGCGGCGGTACTGGCTGAGGTCAAAGCGGTCGGCGTCGTGGACCGCTCGGTGAGTTTCGGCTGGAACAGTGGTCCGCTCTACCAGGACACGCTCGGTGCGCTGGCCCATGTCAAGCGCTACGTCCCGGCGACCAGCTTCATCGGCGGCTTGGCCGGTGCCGATCTGACGGTGGAGCACTTTCTGCGCGTGATCGAGTCCACGGCGGCGCTGGTCAAGGGTGCGCCGGCAGGCGGTACCGTGTGGCTGAACGAAAGCGAGTAACCTGAGCCATGAAGCAGACCCATTACCTGATCGTAGGCGCCAGCCACGCGGCGCTGGCTGCGCTCCATGCCATCCGACTGGTAGACGCCGACCACGATCTCACCGTCGTTGGCAAGGACGACAACCTGCCCTATTCGCCGACCGTACTGCCCTACATCGTCTCGGGGCGGGCGGATGCCGGGGGCATCTTCCTGCGCGACGGCGACTACTTTCGCCGGCACGGCGTGAACTACCGGCCCGGCAGCGAGCTGACCGGCATCGCGCCGGAGCGCAATCTCGCCCGGCTCGCTCACGGCGAGGAAGTGACTTACGCGAAGCTGCTGCTCGCCACGGGCGCGACGCCGGTGTTGCCAGCCATTGACGGCTTGCAGGATGTCCCCTTCCACGTGCTGCGCACGCTGGACGATGCGCTGAAGCTGCGCCAGGCATTGCCGGCAGCACGGCAGGCAGTGGTGCTGGGGGCGGGACTGATCGGCATGCATGCCGCGGAGAACTTTGCCGAGGCCGGCGCTGGCGTTACTGTCGTGGAGATGCAGCCGGAGGTATTGCCGGGCTATTTCGACGCCGAGGCGGGCGCGCTGATCCGCGAGGCCTTTGGCTCCGGGGGCGTGCGCATTCTGACCGGCCGCCGGGTAGTACATGCCCGGCGCGAGGGCGCTGGCTGCGTGCTGACGCTATCCGGCGGCGACGAATTGGCCGCCGACCTGCTGCTCATCGGCACGGGCGTGCGACCGGTGACCGACTACCTGCAGGGGGCGGGGATCGAGCAGGACCGCGGCGTTCTCGTGGATGACAGCATGCGCACCAACGTCGCCAACATCTGGGCGGCCGGCGATGTTGCGCAGGCGCGCGGCTTCTACGATGGCGAGCGGATCATCAATGGCATCCTTCCCGACGCAGTGGAGCAGGGGCGCATCGCCGGTCAGGCCATGGCCGGCGACGCAGCGCTAAAGCCCTATGCCGGTGGCGTGCCGCTCAATACGTATAACTTCTTCGGTCAGACGGCGCTGTCGGTGGGCGTGGACCGCCTGCCGGAAGGCGCCACCTGTGAGGCGATCAAGCAGATCGATCAGGGGCGGGGGCGTTATCTCAAGATCGTGCTCGCCGACAACCGGCTGGTCGGCATCTTCGGCGTCAATATGCCCTTCGATGCCGGAATCATGTGGGAGCTGATCCTGCGCCGCGTCGACCTGTCGCCCGTAAGGGCGCGCTTCATCGAGCGGCCGCAGGAGACCGCGCGCCTGCTGATGTCGAAGACTTGGCGCTGAAGCACGAGGGGAGAGCCATGCCCGCGTATAACACCATTGCCTTTCGCGCCGAGGACTGCGACGGCTGCGGCGCCTGCATGATCGCCTGCGCCGAGGCGAAGAGCGGGACGCAGGATGTCGGCCGTTCGCGCATCCAGATCGTGCCGGGCCTGGACGAGGGTGATTTCGAATTGGCCCTTTGCCGGCAGTGCGGCGATCCGAAGTGCGCCCACAACTGTCCTGCCGCGGCGCTGGCCAAGAACAGCGAGACCGGCGTCATCGACTGGGATCGGGGCAAGTGCGTGAACTGTCTGTTGTGCACCGCCGGCTGCGCCTACGGCGGCATCGTGCTCGACGCCCAGGTCGGCCATGTCATCAAGTGCGACCTGTGCGGCGGTGATCCGGCGTGCGTCAAATCCTGCCCCGACCGGGCGCTCAGGTATATCACGACCTCACGGATCTACAACGAGGTGGGCGAGCTCGAGGACCTGTTCGTGCCCGGACTGGCCGGCTGCCAGGGCTGCAATACGGAGCTGCTCATGCGCCATGCCCTGCGCCGCGTCGGGCCGGAGACGGTGCTGGCGACACCGCCGGGCTGTGTGCCCGGCATGGGCTCGGTGGGGTACAACGGCCTTACCGGCACCAAGGTACCGGTGTTCCACCCGCTGCTTACCAATACGGCCTCGATGCTCGCCGGCGTGCGCCGCCACTACAAGCGCAAGGGTCGGGATGTCGTCGCCATGGCGCTGGCCGGCGATGGCGGTGCCGCCGACGTAGGTTTCCAATCGCTTTCCGGCGCGGCGGAGCGGGGCGAGGAAATCCTGTTCATCGTCATCGATAACGAAGGCTACATGAACACGGGCATGCAGCGCTCCAGCTGCACGCCCTTCGGCGCCTGGACCAGCACCACCCCGGTCGGGCGCGAATCCAGGGGCAAGACCCAGGACGCCAAGAACCTGCCGCTGCTCATGGTCATGCACAACTGCGAGTATGTCGCCACCGCGAGCACGGCATTCATGGAGGATCTCTACGACAAGCTGGACAAGGCCATCCAAGCCTCGAAGCGCGGCTTCGCCTATCTGCACGTCTATTCGCCGTGCACCACTGGGTGGCGTTTTCCTGCGCAGCAGAACATCGAGGTGGCCCGCAAGGCGGTGGAGACCAACTTCGTCCTGCTCTGGGAGTACGATCCCGTGGATCGCCTGCGCCTGACCCACCCGGTGGACGACCCGTTGCCGATCGCGGCGTACCTCAAGGCCCAGGGCAAGTATCGCCACCTTAGTCCCGAGCAAATCGGCCACATCCAGGCGACCGTTGCCGAAAACGTGGCGATGATCAAGCGGCTGGCGGAAAAGCGCATTAGTGCCCAGGGCCCCGCTTGCCCCGGCCGAGCGTAAGTCGCTTGCCGATACCGCGGCGGCCATTGGCCGCGAGCCGTTCTCCCCCGCGTAGAATGGAGGATGGACTGGAGTCGAACCGCCGTCTAATCATCGGAGCTGCCCCTGGAACGCTCGTTCACGAAGGAAGTCGAGCTGTTGCGCCTGGGCGCGGGCGCAACGTTTCATGGCGAAGGCATCGTCGCCGTGGCCAAGGCGCTGCTGCAGTCCGGGGTGAGCTACATCACCGGCTATCAGGGCGCGCCGGTGTCGCACCTGATGGACGTGCTCGCCGATGCCCGCGACGTCCTCGATGAACTCGGCGTGCATTTCGAACCCGCCGCCAACGAGGCGGGCGCTGCGGCCATGCTCGGTGCCTCCATCAACTATCCGCTGCGCGGTGCCGCCACCTGGAAGTCGGTCGTCGGCACCAACGTCGCCTCCGACGCGCTGTCCAATCTCTCCTCCGCCGGCGTCAAGGGCGGGGCGCTGATCGTCATAGGCGACGACTACGGCGAGGGCGCCTCGATCGTACAGGAGCGCACTCACGCCTTCGCCATGAAGTCGCAGCTCTGGCTGCTCGATCCGCGGCCGAACCTGCCGAGCATCGTGGACATGGTGGAGCAGGGGTTCGCCTTGTCGGAGGCGAGCAATACGCCGGTCATGCTCGGACTGCGCATTCGCGCCTGCCACCTGCACGGCAGCTTCGCCTGCAAGGACAACGTGGCGCCGCTGCTGTCGCGCAAGCACGCCATCGGCAAACCGGAGTCCGACTACGGCCGCATCTGCCTGCCGCCCTCGGTCTATGCGCAGGAGAAGCACAAGGTGGAGGTGCGCCTGCCCGCGGCACTCGAATTCATTCGCAGCCGGCGATTGAACGAGATGTTTCCCGGCGCCAGCCGCGACATCGGCATTGTCACCCAGGGCGGGCTGTACAACACCGTCATCCGGGCGCTGCAACTACTCGGCCTGGCGGACGCCTTCGGCAAGTCGGCGCTGCCGTTGTACGTGATGAACGTCGCCTATCCGCTGGTGCCGGAAGAGTTGGTGCGTTTCTGCAACGGCAAGCGTGCAGTGCTGGTGGTAGAGGAGGGCCAGCCGGATTTCATCGAGCAGGCGCTGAACGCCGTCCTGCGGCGTGCCGACGTGGATACGGCGGTCGTGGGCAAGGACGTTCTGCCCGCGGCCGGGGAGTACACCGGCGAGGCCGTTCTTGCTGGCGTGGCGCGCTTTCTCCAGGCGGTGGTGCCCGAAGGTGTCGATGTTTCGGCCGTCGCCGATGCGCTGGGGCGGGCCCAGGCACCCGCACGGCAGGCCCGCGAGTTGCTCGCCGAGCCGGTGCCGTCACGCCCGCCCGGCTTCTGCGTCGGTTGCCCGGAACGGCCGGTGTTCGCCGCCATGAAAATCGTCGAGCGCGAGGCCGATGGGCTGCATGTGGCGGCCGACATCGGCTGCCACACCTTCTCCACGCTGCCGCCGTTCAATCTGGGCAACAGCGTGCTCGGCTACGGCCTGGGGCTGGCGAGCTCCGCTGCCGTCGCGCCGGCCCTGGGCAAGCCGGTGATCAGCGTCATGGGCGACGGCGGCTTCTGGCACAACGGACTCACCACCGGCGTTGCCAATGCCGTGTTCAATGGCGATGACGGCGTGCTGGTGATCATGAAGAACGGCTACACCTCGGCCACCGGCGCCCAGCGCATTCCCTCCAGCGGCGCCAATGCGCTCGACCGGCCGAGCGACATGAGCATCGCCGCCACCCTGCGCGGCCTGGGCGTGAAGTGGCTGAAGACGGTACCCAGCTACCGGGTCGGTACCGTCGCGGCTACGCTGAGCGAGGCGCTTTCCGGAGCACACAAGGGGCTCAAGGTCATCGTCGCCGACGGCGAATGCCAGTTGGAGCGGCAGCGGCGCGAACGTCCGCTCACGGCGCAGAAACTGGCGGCAGGGAAACGGGTGGTGCGCAGCCGCTTCGGCGTGGACGCGGACGTGTGCACCGGCGATCACTCCTGCATACGCCTGTCCGGCTGTCCGTCGCTCACCATCAAGTCGACGCCGGATCCGCTACGCAGCGATCCGGTAGCTTATGTGAACGATGGCTGCGTCGGCTGCGGCGTGTGCGGCGAAGTGGCTCAGGCGGCGAGCCTGTGCCCGTCGTTCTACCGCGTGGATGTGATGTGCAATCCTGGGCCGTGGGATCGCCTCATCGACCGCCTGCGCTGCGGTGTCATTGGCCTGGTGCAGGGACGAGCATGAGCGCATCCGTCGAGCGTCCCATCGCCATCCTCATCGCTGCCCTCGGCGGCGAGGGGGGCGGGGTACTCGCCGAATGGCTGGTGGACGCCGCTACCGTGGCGGGCTATCCGGCACAGAGCACCTCGATTCCCGGCGTGTCCCAGCGCACTGGTGCCACCACGTACTATGTCGAGATCTTTCCGCTCCCGGTCGAGGCGCTGGCCGGGCGGCAACCGGTGCTGGCGCTGACACCCAGCCCCGGCAACGTGGATGTCATGGTCGCGTCCGAGCTGGTGGAAGCGGGCCGTGCCATGCAGAACGGTTACGTCAGCCGTGAGCGCACGACCCTGGTGGCGTCCACCCACCGCGTCTTCGCCGTGGCCGAGAAGGTGGTGCCGGGTGACGGCCGCTATGATGGCGATCGCATCCTCGCCGCGGCGCAGACGTTGGCCCGGCGTTGCCTGATGTTCGACATGTCACTGCTGGCGCGGCAGACGGGCAGCGTCATCAACGCCGTGCTGTTCGGTGCGCTCGCCGGCTCCAGCGCGCTGCCATTTTCCAGAGAGCTATGCGAGGCGGCGATCCGCCGCTCGGGCAAGGCGGTGGATGCGAGTCTGCGCGGCTTCGCCGCTGGCCACGATTGCGCCACAGGTGTAGGAATCGCGCCGACCGGACAAGCCGTCGCCACGGCAGGCTCCGTGCTTTCCGTGGAACAGGTCGGCCACGAGTTTCCGCCTTCGACCCATGCCGTTCTGGAAACCGCCCTGGCGCGGCTCACGGACTACCAGGACGCGGATTACGCCCGGTTGTATCTGGATCGCTTGCGGCCGATCCTGGCGGCGGAGGAACTCAGTAGCCGCGGCGCCGGGGGCTACGCACTGACCAACGAGACGGCACGGCAGTTGGCCCTATGGATGAGCTACGAGGATGTTATCCGCGTTGCCGATCTGAAGAGCCGCCGGCAGCGCCTGGCGCGCATCCGCGACGAGGCCGGAGCTGCGCCCGATGAGCCGGTGGTCGTCGTCGATTACTTCAAGCCCGGCATCGAAGAACTGGCCGACGTCCTGCCGCCGGGCGCCGCCAAACGGCTGCGCGCCTGGGCGAGCACTCGCGGGGGTGCTGGCGGGGCGCGCGCCGGCCTGCGATTGAAGAGCAACAGCGTACTCGGCTTTCTCCTCCTGCGTGCCGCGAGCCGGCTCAAGGGCTGGCGGCGGCGCAGTGCCCGCTACGCCGATGAACAGGCGCTGATCGAACGCTGGCTCGCCGCCATTCGGCGTCATGCGCAGCAGGCTGCACCGGTGGCGCTCGAAATCGCCCGTTGCGCGCGTCTCGTCAAGGGCTACAGCGATACGCGCCGGCGTGGCCGCGAAAGATTACAAGCCATGCTCTGCCTCGCCGAAGGCGAATCGGCCGGGAGTGCCTTGGCCGAGAACCTGCGCCGCGCGCGCGAGGCGGCTCTGACCGATGTGGAGGGGAACGCGACTGCTGCGACCTTGCCCGCCGGTGGTGCCGTTGCAACCGGAGCCGTCAAAGCGCAGGCGGTGGTCTGGATGCCGCGACCGTCGAAGACCGAAACGGCCGGCATCTCGAATCCGACGTCATTGCCCTGAACGATCACGCTGCAGCGCGGATTTGCTCGCAACCCGCGCCTTCGCTATAATTGCGGCAATTCAAGAGCGGGATGGGCCAAAAGCCTGTCCCGCTTTTCGTGTGTGCCCGCTTGGCTGCCCATCGGGGCGCTTGCCGTCAGGAGTTCCGCAGTGCCTGTCCACTCGCTCGCCATCCTTGCCCTCGCCGACGGAACGGTTTTTCCCGGCAAGGGTATCGGCGCCCTGGGCAGCACCACCGGGGAGGTGGTGTTCAACACCTCCATGAGCGGCTATCAGGAAATCCTCACCGATCCTTCCTACTGCCGCCAGATCGTCACGCTCACCTACCCCCACATCGGCAACACCGGGGTGAACGACGAGGACGTGGAAGCAGCCAACGTCCATGCGGCAGGTCTGGTGATTCGCGATCTGCCGCTGCTAGCATCCAACTTTCGCATGGCGCGACCGCTCGACGACTATTTGCGCGCCGAGAATGTCGTCGCCATCGCGGGCATCGACACGCGCAAGCTGACGCGCATCCTGCGCGAAAAGGGTGCCCAGGCGGGCTGCCTCGCCTCCTTTGACCGGGCGCCTGGCGAAGCCGACATCGCCGCGGCGATCCGCGCCGCGCGCGAGTTTCCCGGACTCGCCGGCATGGATCTGGCCAAGGTGGTGACCTCGCCCGCGCCCTATGAGTGGAGCGAAGGCACATGGGAGCTGGGCGCCGGTTATAGGCCCCAGCGTGAGCCGCGCTATCGCGTCGTCGCCTATGACTACGGTGTCAAGCGTAACATCCTGCGCATGCTCGTCAGTCGCGGCTGTGCCCTGACCGTGCTGCCGGCGCAGACGCCGGCGCGGGACGCCCTGGCGCTCAAGCCGGATGGCATTTTTCTGTCAAATGGCCCGGGCGACCCCGAACCATGCGATTATGCCATCGCCGCCATTCGCGAGTTCCTCGTCCGTGGCGTGCCGACCTTCGGTATCTGTCTCGGCCACCAGCTCATGGCGCTCGCCTCCGGCGCGAAGACGATCAAGATGAAATTCGGCCATCACGGCGCCAACCATCCGGTCAAAGACCTGGACACCGGACAGGTGCTGATCACGAGCCAGAATCACGGCTTCGCCGTGGATGCCGATACGCTTCCCGGCAACCTGCGCCCGACGCACGTCTCGCTGTTCGACGGCAGCCTGCAGGGCCTGGCGCGCACCGACGTCCCGGCCTTCTGCTTCCAGGGACACCCCGAGGCTAGTCCGGGGCCGCACGATGTCGGCTACCTCTTCGATCGCTTTATCGGGATGATGGAAAAGACGAAAGCATGAACTACGGAGAACTCAGAGGGCGCAGGAAAATCCTGCCGATCTACTCGCATTCCTCCGTGTCCTCCGCGTCCTCTGCGGTGAAATAGAGCATGCCCAAACGCACCGACATCCACAGCATCCTGATCATCGGCGCCGGCCCGATCATCATCGGCCAGGCCTGCGAGTTCGACTATTCGGGGGCGCAGGCCTGCAAGGCGCTGCGCGACGAAGGTTACAAGGTCATCCTGGTCAACTCCAATCCGGCCACGATCATGACCGATCCGGAGATGGCCGATGTCACCTACATCGAGCCCGTCACCTGGCAGGTAGTCGAAAAGATCATCGAGAAGGAACGTCCTGACGCGCTGCTGCCGACCATGGGCGGGCAGACGGCGCTCAATTGCGCCCTGGACCTGGCCAAGCATGGCGTGCTGGAAAAGTACGGCGTCGAAATGATCGGCGCGCGGCGCGAGGCTATCGACAAGGCGGAGGATCGCGAAAAGTTCAAGCTGGCGATGACCCGCATCGGGCTCGGCTCGGCACGCTCAGCCATCGCCCACAGCATGGAAGAGGCGCTGCAGGTGCAGGCCATGATCGGCTATCCGGTTATCATCCGGCCCTCATTCACTCTCGGCGGCTCGGGCGGCGGCATCGCTTATAACCGCGAGGAGTTCGTCACCATCTGCGAGCGCGGCCTGGAGGCCAGTCCCACCAAGGAACTGCTGATCGAGGAGTCGCTCATCGGCTGGAAAGAGTTCGAGATGGAGGTGGTGCGCGACCGCAAGGACAACTGCATCATCGTGTGTTCGATCGAGAACCTCGATCCCATGGGCGTGCACACCGGCGACTCGATCACCGTGGCACCGGCGCAGACGCTGACGGACAAGGAATACCAGATCATGCGCGATGCCTCCATCGCTGTGCTGCGCGAGATCGGTGTCGACACGGGTGGGTCGAACGTGCAGTTCGCCATCAATCCGGCCGATGGGCGCATGATCGTCATCGAGATGAACCCGCGCGTGTCGCGCTCGTCGGCTCTGGCGTCCAAGGCCACGGGTTTTCCCATCGCCAAGGTCGCCGCGAAACTGGCTGTCGGCTACACCCTGGATGAGCTGAAGAATGAGATCACGGGCGGCGCGACGCCAGCTTCCTTCGAGCCGTCCATCGACTACGTGGTGACCAAGGTACCGCGGTTTGCCTTCGAGAAATTCCCGCTGGCCGACGCCCACCTGACGACGCAGATGAAATCGGTCGGCGAAGTCATGGCCATCGGACGCACCTTCCAGGAATCGTTCCAGAAGGCGCTGCGCGGCCTGGAGGTGGGCGTCGACGGCATGAACGAAAAGACCCGCGACCGCGAAACCATCGAGGTCGAACTGGGCGAACCGGGACCGGAGCGCATCTGGTACGTAGGCGACGCCTTCGCCCAGGGCTTCACGCTCAATGAGGTGCATCAGCTAACGCGCATTGACCCCTGGTTCCTGGCCCAGATCAAGGACATCGTGGACACCGAACTGGACCTGGAGAAGCGCACGCTGGACCAGCTCGGCGCTGAGGCGCTGCGCGAGCTCAAGCGCAAGGGCTTCTCCGACCGGCGCATGGCGAAGTTGATGAGCACGACGGAGGCGGAGGTGCGGCGCCGGCGCCACGAGTTGGGCATCCGCCCGGTATACAAGCGGGTGGACACCTGCGCCGCCGAATTCGCCACGCACACGGCCTACATGTACTCCACCTACGAGGAGGAGTGCGAGGCCGACCCGACCGACCGGCGCAAGATCATGGTTCTCGGCGGCGGGCCCAACCGCATCGGCCAGGGCATCGAATTCGACTACTGTTGCGTGCATGCAGCGCTCGCCATGCGCGAGGACGGCTATGAGACCATCATGGTCAACTGCAACCCGGAGACCGTGTCTACCGACTACGATACCTCGGACAGACTCTACTTCGAGCCGCTCACGCTGGAGGACGTGCTGGAGATCGTCGCCGTCGAGAAGCCATTCGGCGTCATCGTCCAGTTCGGCGGCCAGACTCCGCTCAAACTGGCGCGCGATCTGGAGGCCAACGGCGTGCCCATCATCGGCACCAGTCCGGATATGATCGACTGCGCCGAGGATCGCGAGCGCTTCCAGCAGATGCTCCATGGCCTCGATTTGAAACAGCCGCCGAACCGCACTGCGCGCACCGCCGAGGACGCAATCCGCATGGCCGAGGAGATCGGCTATCCGCTGGTCGTGCGCCCCAGCTACGTGCTCGGTGGTCGCGCGATGGAGATCGTCCACGAGCAGAAGGACCTGGAGCGCTACATGCGCGAGGCGGACAAGGTGTCCAACGACTCGCCCGTGCTGCTCGACCGCTTCCTCAACAATGCCACCGAGGTGGACGTGGATGCACTCTCCGACGGCCAGCACGTGGTCATCGGCGGCATCATGGAGCACATCGAGCAGGCCGGCGTGCATTCTGGCGATTCCGCCTGTTCGTTGCCGCCGTACTCCCTATCGCCGGAGGTACAGGCGGAGCTGCGCCGACAGACGGAACTCATGGCGAAGGCACTGAACGTCGTCGGCCTGATGAACGTGCAGTATGCCATCCAGAACGGCACGGTGTACGTACTGGAGGTGAACCCGCGCGCCTCGCGCACGGTGCCGTTCGTCTCGAAGGCATGCGGCGTGCCGTTGGCGAAGATCGCCGCCCGCTGCATGGCCGGGCGCATGCTGGCGGAACAGGACGTGACCGCTGAGGTGGTGCCGGGCTATTTCTCGGTCAAGGAGGCGGTGTTCCCGTTCATCAAGTTTCCGGGGGTCGATACCATTTTGGGTCCGGAGATGAAGAGTACCGGCGAGGTAATGGGTGTCGGCGAGAGTTTCGGCGAGGCGTTCATCAAGTCGCAGCTCGCGGCAGGGGTGCGCCTGCCGAAGTCGGGCAAGGTCATCGTCAGCGTCAAGGATGACGACAAGCCTCAGGCGGTGGAGGTGGCGCGGGAGTTGAGCGCACTGGGCTTCAGTCTGGTCGCCACCCGCGGCACGGCGGCGGCCATCGCGGCGGCCGGCCTGAAGGTGACGCCGGTGAACAAGGTCGCTGAGGGCCGTCCCCATATCGTGGATATGATCAAGAACAACGAGATCACAATGATCATCAACACCGTCGAGGAAAAGCGCGGCGCCATTGCCGATTCGCGTTCGATCCGCACTAGCGGGCTGGCGGCGCGGGTGACCATGTTCACCACCGTGGCCGGCGCGCGGGCTGCCTGCGAGGGCATGCGGCACCTGCAGGAACTGATCGTTTATCCCATCCAGGCACTGCACGCGCGGCTGAACTGATATTTATGGGCAAGATTCCTCTTACTCTCGCCGGCGCGGAGAAGCTGCGCGCCGAGCTGCAGCGGCTTAAAACCGTAGATCGCCCGGGCGTCATTGCTGCCATCGCCGAGGCGCGCTCGCACGGCGACCTGTCGGAGAACGCCGAGTACGCCGCTGCCAAGGAGCGCCAAGGCTTCATCGAGGGGCGCATTGCTGAGGTCGAGGCGAAGCTCGCCAACGCCCAGATCATCGATCCCAAGCTGCTCGATGCCGACGGGCGCTGCGTCTTCGGCGCGACGGTGGATCTGGAAGATCTGGATTCGGGCGAAAAGGTACGCTACCAGATCGTCGGCGAGGATGAGGCGGAATTGAAGCAGGGCAAGATCTCCATCAGTTCCCCCATCGCTCGGGCGCTGATCGGCAAGTATGCGGGTGACATCGCCGAGGTGCAGGCGCCGGGGGGCGTGCGCGAGTACGAAGTGCTCGACGTGCGCTACGAATGATCTCGAACCAGTTGCGGCGCCTGGGACTCCGGGATGCCGGGCGGGCGCTGGAGTTGCCGTGCGCAGGATTGCCGACGCGCTGTACCTGATCGCCATAGCCCTCTGGGTGGGCGGGCTGTGGGCCATCGGCTACGTCGCGGCGCCGACGCTCTTTTCCCAGCTTGGCTCGATGGTGGCGGGCAACATCGCCGGCCGGCTGTTCACGGCCATGTCCTGGGTCGGCATCGTCTGCGCAGGCTATCTGCTGCTCTACCTGCTTGCCGGCAGGGGCTGGGCGGTCTTCAAGTCGGCCGTATTCTGGATCGTGCTGAGTATGTTGCTGCTGACGCTGGCCGGTCATTTCGGCGTGCAGCCGATCCTGGAGAGCATCAAGGCGCAGATGCCGAGGGAAGTGATGGAAGGCGTGTTGCGCGACCGCTTCGCCCGCTGGCACGGCGTCTCAAGCGTGCTCTACCTGATCCAGAGCGCCCTGGGGTTGGCGCTGGTGGTGCTGCAGGGCAGAGGGGCGCGCTGAAGCACCCGATTCAGCGCCGGGCTGCGGGCACCCGCTTTCGCCGAGGCGAAGACGCTGGACGACCCTTGGCCAGGCGCCGGGCGGGCGGCGTGGCCGCCGGTCGGGGCGGCGCCGGCGCAGGCGTTTGCTCTGGCTCCGGCCGGTAGAGGACTAGGATGTTACCGATATGCTGCACGGCAGCGGCGTCGAGGCGACCGGAGATTTGCACTAGCAGGACCTCGCGCTCGCCGCGTTCGATGCCATGGGTGCGCACCTTGATCAGCTCGTGCGCTTTCAGGCTGCGATCGATTTCCGTCAGCACCGCATCCGACAAACCGTGGGCGCCGATGCTGACCACGGGATGCAGGGCATGGGCGCGCGCCTTGAGCTGGCGCCGTTCGGCGGGAGTGAGGGGTTTCATGGACGGGGCCGGTTCAATCGAGGGCGCGATTCTAACCCGATGAAACGATCCAAGACCAGCAAAGCGTGGATGCACGAGCACGTCACCGACCCGTACGTGCAGCGGGCGCGGGCCGAAGGCTATCGCTCCCGCGCGGCGTTCAAGCTGCTGGAGATCGACGCCAAGGATCACCTTCTGCGTCCGGGGACGCTGGTCGTGGATCTCGGCGCCGCGCCGGGCAGTTGGGCGCAGGTGGTGGTGCGCAAGCTCGGACCGGCAGGGCATGTGGTCGCACTCGACCTGCTGGAATTCGAGCCGCTGCCAGGGGTGCAGTTCATCCAGGGCGACTTCCGGGAGGAAGCCATATTGGCGCAGCTGGAGGCGGTACTGGTCGGCCGGCCTGTCGACCTTGTGTTGTCGGATATGGCCCCCAACTGGTCCGGTATTGCGGTCAGCGATCAAGCGCGCGCCATGCACCTAGCCGAACTGACGTTGGAGTTTGCCGCCCGGCAACTCAAGCCGGGCGGGGATTTGCTCGTTAAGGTATTTCAGGGTGCGGGCTTCCAGGAGTTGCGGCAGGCCATGCAACGGGTCTTCGGGTCCGTAGTCGTGCGCAAGCCGCAAGCCTCACGCGGCCGCAGTGCCGAGCTCTATCTGCTTGGTCGGGGCCGCAAAGGATGACGTGTCTGTCGGCAGGGCACGACAATTGCCTGACGGAACGTTCGGTCATAGAATCAGTCCATTGGCAGACGGCCCCTTATGGGCCTGGTGAGGAAGAGTCTTGAACAATCTACTGAAGAATCTCGCGATCTGGCTGGTGATCGGCATCGTGCTGATGACGGTGTTCAACCAGTTCCAGACGCGCCAGGTGGCGCAAAGCGCGATGGAATACTCCCAGTTTCTGGAGGAGGTGAAGCAAGGTCACATCGCCAAGGTGGTGATCCAGGGCCGTACCCTTGAGGCGACCACCAACGACGGCAAGAAGATTACGTCCTATGCGCCGCCCGATCTGTGGATGGTGAGCGATCTGCTCAAGAATAACGTCAAGGTCGTGGCCAAGCCGGAAGAGGAACAGTCGTTCCTGATGAACATCTTCGTTTCCTGGTTCCCGATGCTGCTGCTGATCGGCGTGTGGATTTTCTTCATGCGTCAAATGCAGGGCGGCGGCCGGGGCGGCGCCTTTTCCTTCGGCAAGTCACGGGCGCGCATGCTCGACGAGTCGGCCAACACCATCACCTTTGCCGACGTCGCCGGCTGCGATGAGGCCAAGGAAGAAGTTGCCGAGCTGGTGGACTTCCTGCGTGATCCGTCAAAGTTCCAGAAACTGGGCGGTCGCATTCCGAAGGGCGTGCTCATGGTGGGCAGCCCCGGCACCGGTAAGACCCTGATCGCCAAGGCCATCGCTGGCGAGGCCAAAGTGCCGTTCTTCAGCATCTCCGGCTCCGACTTCGTCGAAATGTTCGTCGGCGTTGGCGCGGCGCGCGTGCGCGACATGTTCGAGCAGGCCAAGAAGCATGCGCCGTGCATCATCTTCATCGACGAGATCGACGCCGTCGGCCGTCAGCGTGGTGCCGGCCTGGGCGGCGGCAACGACGAACGCGAGCAGACTTTGAACCAGTTGCTGGTCGAGATGGACGGTTTCGAAGGCACCGCCGGTGTGATCGTCATCGCTGCCACCAACCGCCCCGACGTGCTGGATCCGGCGCTCTTGCGCCCCGGGCGCTTCGACCGCCAGGTGGTGGTGCCGCTGCCGGACATCCGCGGCCGCGAGCAGATCCTCATGGTCCATATGCGCAAGGTGCCCATCGCCCCCGACGTCAAGGCGGACATCATCGCCCGCGGCACGCCCGGTTTTGCCGGCGCCGATCTGGCCAATCTGGTGAACGAGGCGGCACTGTTCGCCGCGCGCCAGAACAAGCGCGTGGTGGACATGGACGACTTCGAGCGCGCTAAGGACAAGATCATCATGGGTGCCGAGCGTCGCTCGGTCGTCATGCCGGAAGAGGAACGCCGCAACACGGCTTACCACGAGTCCGGCCACGCCGTGGTGGCCAAGCTGCTGCCGAAGACTGATCCGGTGCACAAGGTCACCATCATTCCGCGCGGCCGGGCGCTGGGTGTGACCATGCAGCTTCCCGAGCAGGACCGCTACAGCATGGACCGGGAGCGTCTGCTGGAAAACATCGCCGTGCTCTTCGGCGGGCGCATCGCCGAGGAGTTGTTCATGAATCAGATGACAACCGGCGCCTCCAACGACTTCGAGCGTGCCACCGAAATGGCGCGCCGCATGGTCACCCAGTGGGGCATGTCCGAAGAGCTGGGGCCGATGGTCTATGGTGAGAACGAGGGCGAGGTCTTCCTCGGCCGCTCGATCACCACCCACAAAAACGTGTCCGAAGCGACCATGCAGAAGGTGGACGCCGAGATCCGCCGCATCATCGACCAGCAGTACGCGCTGGCTCGCCGGCTGCTCGACGAGAACCGCGACAAGGTCGAGGCCATGGCGAAGGCCCTGCTCGAGCTGGAAACCATTGACGCCGACCAGATCAACGACATCATGGCGGGCAAGCCGCCGCGGCCGCCAAAGCCGAGCAAGACCAACACTGCTACCCCTGCGGACACTCCCGGCGCAGCGCCCAACGCTCCGGCACCCGCCTGAGCGAGTTCGACAATGCGTGGCCGGATCGGAGACGATCCGGCCTTTTGCTTTCTCGCCCTCACCGACAATGACCTCCACCCCTGATCTGCTCTGCGGGCGCTATCGCCTACCGCTCGACCGGCCGCTGATCATGGGCATCATCAACTGCACGCCCGATTCCTTCTCGGGCGACGGCACCGCGGATGACGTCGCGCGCGCCGTTGCCCAAGGACGGGAATTCGTCGCGGAAGGCGCCGACATCCTCGACATCGGCGGTGAGTCCTCGCGGCCGTGTGCCGCACCCGTTGCCGCCGACGAGGAGCTGCGGCGGGTCATGCCGGTGATCGAGGCACTGCGCGAGTGCGGCGTGCCCCTGTCCATCGACACGGTCAAGCCGGACGTGATGCGCGCCGCCCTGGCGGCGGGGGCGAGTATGATCAACGACATCAATGCCCTGCGCGCGCCGGGGGCGATGGAGGTGGCCGCCGGCAGCAACGCGGCGGTGTGCCTGATGCACATGCAGGGCACCCCCCAGACCATGCAGGCCGATCCGCACTATGACGATGTGGTGGGCGAGGTAGCGGCCTTTCTGGCCGCGCGTTGTGCTGCGGTGCACGCGGCGGGCGTTGCCCGGGAGCGTATCGTCACCGATCCCGGCTTCGGCTTCGGCAAGACGGCGGAGCACAACCTGCTGCTGCTGCGCCACCTCGACTGCATCACTGCGCTGGGCTATCCGGTGCTGGCAGGGCTTTCGCGCAAATCGTTGCTGGGCAAGCTCACCGGGCGCAAGGTGACCGAGCGCGTCCCGGCAAGCGTGGCGGCGGCGCTGGCGGCGGTGGCCAAGGGCGCTACAATAGTACGCGTGCATGATGTCGCGGCCACGCGCGATGCCCTGGCGGTGTGGCGCACGGTTTTCGAGTGAAGAGTTCTGAGGGAGCGACAAGATGGCAAGAAAGTATTTCGGCACCGATGGGGTGCGCGGACATGTCGGGGAGGCGCCGATCACGGCGGAATTCGTGTTGCGCCTCGGCTATGCCGCCGGCACGACGCTGGTGGCGCGGGAGCACCGCCCGGCGGGCGAGCGGCCGGCGGTACTGATCGGCAAGGACACACGCATCTCCGGCTACATGCTCGAGGCGGCGCTGGAGGCGGGATTCGCCGCCGCGGGTGTCGACGTCATGCTGGCAGGGCCGACGCCTACGCCCGCGGTGGCCTATCTGACGCGGGCGCTGCGGCTGCAGGCGGGTGTTGTGATCTCGGCCTCGCACAATCCGTTTCAGGATAATGGCATCAAGTTCTTTTCCGCCGGCGGCAACAAGCTGCCCGATGCCGTCGAGGAGGACATCGAGGCGCGGCTGGAGCAGCCGATGGGCTGTGCCGAGCCGGCGCGCATCGGCAAGGCGCGGCGCATTGACGATGCGGCCGGACGCTACATCGAATTCTGCAAGAGCACCTTCCCCAACGAATTGGACCTGCGCGGCCTGCGGATCGCAGTCGACTGCGCCAACGGCGCCGCCTACCACATTGCGCCGAAGGTGTTCCACGAGCTTGGTGCCGAGGTGTTCGTCGTCGGCGGCGAGCCGAACGGGCTGAACATCAACGACGGCGTCGGCGCGACGGCGCCGGACTCGCTCAAGCGTGCGGTGCTCAAGTACGGTGTCGATGTCGGCATTGCGCTGGATGGCGACGGCGACAGGGTGCTCATGGCCGACGGCGACGGCGGGCTTTACGACGGCGATAAGCTGCTTTACGTCATGGCGCGCACGCGCGTGGCAAACGGCGGGCTCGATGGTGTGGCGGGCACGCTCATGACCAACCTCGGACTCGAGCATGCGCTGGGGCGCCTCGGAGTGGGCTTTGCCCGCGCGAAAGTCGGTGACCGATACGTGCTTGAATTGATGCAGGACAAAGGCTGGAAGCTGGGCGGCGAGAACTCCGGCCACATCATCTGTCTCGACTGTCATACCACGGGCGACGGCATTATCTCCGCGCTGCAGGTACTGGCGGCGCTGCGTCGCGACGGCGTTTCGCTGCGCGAGGCCTGCCGCGACCTGACGCTCTATCCGCAGACTCTGGTTAACGTGAGAATGCCCAATGGTTTCGACTGGAAGGGTGCTGCACGCATCCGTGCCGCGCAGGACGCCGTGGAACGCGAGTTGGGCGGTAGCGGCCGGGTGCTGCTACGGCCGTCCGGCACTGAGCCGTTGCTGCGCGTCATGGTCGAGGGCGAGGGTGCGGAGCGCGTCCAGCGTTGCGCTGAATCTATCGCCGATGCCGTGCGGGCGGCGGTTGCGTGAGCGCAGTCTGCGGGTAGGCGCCCCGCGAATCGTCGAGAAGTGGTCTTCGGGAGGATCGTGCAATGGGTAAGAGCAGCGGCAAGAAGGGCATCAAGGGCAGCAGCAAGAAGAACAACCCGTATCTGCGCTTGAAAAAGGTTGAGCCCGCCTTCATCAAGGCGCTAGACGAGCTGGGCAGTGCGGCGCGCAAGGCAGGACCGCTCGATGAGAAGACGGTGCAGCTGATCCAACTCGCGGCGGCAGCGGCCATCGGTTCCGAAGGCTCTGTGCGCAGCCATGCGCGGCGGGCGCTGGAGGACGGCGCAAAGGCCGAAGAAATACGTCAGGCGCTGATGGTGCTCGCCACCGTGGTCGGCCTGCCCAATGTCCTTGCCGCGATGGGTTGGGCGGACGAGGTGCTCGCTGCCAAGTAGCGCGGCTGCTCGAGGGTTTCGGCCGCTCAGCCGTTCCGAGTGCTGCGCGGATCGCTTTTCCTACGAGTTCGAATCGACCGGCGCTGGGCGGTGGTGTATCGGTTTCGCCTACGCCGGCGATTCGTACCAGACCTTGCTTGAATTCACGATCTTCACCACGGACAGCATCACCGGTACCTAGATAAGTACGCCGACCACGGTGGCGATTGCGGCGCCGGACTCGAAGCCGAACAGGCTGATGGCGGCAGCCACCGCCATCTCGAACAAGTTGCTGGCGCCGATCAGGGCCGTCGGGCCGGCGACGCAGTGAGCGACGCGCAACCTGCCGTTCAACAGATAGGCATTGCCCGAGTTGACATGTACCTGGATGGTGATCGGCACCGCCAGCATCAGGATCACCAGCGGCTGCTTGAGAATGGCCTCGCCCTGGAAGGCGAACAGCAGCACCAGAGTCAGGAGCAGGGCGGAGATGGAGAACGGTCCGATCCGCGCCAGGGTGCGCTGCAGCGCCGCCTCACCGCGCTTGAGCAGCGTCCGGCGCCAGAGCTGGGCAATCCGCACGGGTATGGCGATGTAGAGCACCACGGACACGAAGAGCGTGTCCCAGGGCACGGTGATCGAGGACAGGCCGAGCAGCAGGGCGACGATGGGCGCGAAGGCGAACACCATGATGGTGTCGTTGAGCGCCACCTGGGACAGGGTGAAGTAGGGGTCGCCCCGGGTGAGCTGGCTCCAAACGAACACCATGGCGGTGCACGGCGCCGCGGCCAGCATGGTGCCGGGAAGAGCTCCGAGGGCGATGCCGGCAACGACGCACAGGAACACCCAGCGCGTCAGCCAGCACGCCGGCGGTGTCGATGCCGGTGCTCATGCTCCGGTGTTTCCGGTTTCGCCATGACGCAGCGCGCCGATCTCGTCCAGCCTGCTCTTGAGGGTCAACCGGTCGAGCTTGTCCAGGGGCAGGCTGAGGAAGATACTTAGGCGATTGGACAACTGGGTGTAGGCGCGGAAGAACGCCTTGCGCTTTTCCTCTTCGCTGCCCGGCACCGCGGCCGGATCCTCGATACCCCAGTGCGCCGTCATGGGCTGGCCGGGCCATACCGGGCACACCTCGCCCGCGGCGTTGTCGCACACCGTGACAACGAAGTCGAGTTCCGGCGCACCAGGCGCGGCGAATTCGTCCCAGTTCTTGCTGCGCAGACCGTCGACGGGCAGGCGGTTGCGCCGGATCAGTTCTATAGCATAGGGATTGACCTCGCCGGCAGGATGGCTGCCGGCGCTGTAGGCTTTGAAGCGCCCGCGGCCCATGGCACTGAGCAGAACTTCGGCCATGATGCTGCGCGCGGAATTGCCGGTACATAGGAACAGCACGTTGTAGGGTCGGTCCATGACAAAGGTCTCCGATTACGCGTTGGCCATGCCACGCTGGCGTGTCCCCGGGCTGCCCCTGCGAGCAACGTTGGACAGACAGACACGACCGCCACAGCGGTCTTCGGTCAGAAAGCCGATCAGCGCGTCGATGACAGAGAATTCGGCACAATAGAAAATGAAGCGGCTGTGTCGTTGCGAGCTGACCAGTCCGGCGCGGGCAAGCTGCGCCAGATGAAACGACAGGGTGGCCGGTGCCAGGCCGAGCTTCTCGGCGATGGCGCCGGCACACAAGCCTTCCCGGCCTGCGGTCACCGGCCGGCGAAATATCTTGAGCCGCGTCTCCTGGGCCAGTGCAGCGAGAACGGTGACGGCATCTCCGGGTTCCATATTTCCGTGAAGATCGAAATGGACATTGACCGTCAAGCTCGTCTTGCGAAGGACGCGCGATCAGGTTGCGCCATGCAGCTGCGGCTGAGCCTGCTCGTCCGTGTCGAATGCCGGCGGCGCTGCGTCCGTCTCGGGCGATGCGTATCGATCGGCTGCTTCCACGCGGCTGCCGTGAAGGCGTTCGACAATGCGCGCGCGCGCGTGCGCAGCGAGGCTGCGGCGGTGGTGTTGGCTGGCGTCCACGGGTGCCAGCAAGGACAAGCGCACCGACAGGGAGTCTGCCGCGGCGATGCGCTTGAGGGAGTCGCCGAAACTCCCGTCGCCGCAGTAGGCCGGCACGATGCTCGGCCTGCCGTGATGGTCGGCGTAACGGATGGATACGGGTTGCAGCGTCGCGGCGCAGTCAATCGCCGGCTGAAGCAATGCGGCGCGAAAAGGCAGTACGACGCTGCCGTCGCTGGTCGTCCCCTCCGGGAAGAAGGCGACTGTGCGGCCGCTTCGCAGCGTCGCCTCGAGCCTTTCCGCGGTGCGCTGGGCGGCCGTGGCGCGCCCACGCTCGATGAAAATGGTCTCCGTGTTGGCGCACAGCCAGCCGATGACTGGCCAGGCGCGCACCTCAGCCTTGCAAACGAAGGCGCTCGGCGCCACGGCATTGATGGCGAAGATGTCCAGCCAGGAGACGTGGTTGGCGACGATCATGGTGCGTCCTTGGTGTTGCACACCTTCCAGGTGGAGACGCACGCCCAGCATCTGCAGCAACTGCCGCGACCAGCGCTGCTTAAGACGCAGGCGCACTTTGCGCGGCAGAAATGGATAGGCGAGCGCGACGGTGGCGACGCCGTAGCCCAGGTGCGTGCCCACGCGCGCCAGTCGAAAGGTCGCGCGCACTTTCGCCCACGCCTTCATTTCTGGCGTTCGATGAAATGGCGCGCGTAGCGAGTCGTAACGGCGGACATCGGCAGCATCAGCAGCAGGTCCGCGGTGTTGAAGTTCGGATCCCAGGCCGGCTCGCCGCACACGTACGCGCCTGCGCGCAGGTACCCCTTGAGCAGGGGCGGCAGTTCCGTCGGCCCGCCGTTGGTCAGCTTCTCCAATGGCAGGCGGCAGCGCGGAAAGACGTGGTATTCCAGTGGCGCCATGTGCTCCGCGAGCTGACGGTAGAGGTTGGCGGCGTTGTGTCCGCCGTCGGCCATGCCGATGGAGGCACAACCGATCAGGTACTCATACCCGCGCTGCATCATGTAGCGCGCCAGTCCGGCCCAGAGCAGGCTGATCACCGGCCCCGTACGGTAATCGGGGTCGATGCAGGAGCGGCCAACCTCCGCCATGCGCGCGCGCAGATGACGCAGACGTACCAAATCGAACTCGGTTTCGGAGTAGTAGCAGCCGATCTCCTCCGCCTGGCCGGGGGCAAGGATGCGATAGGTGCCGACGATTCTGTCCGTGGCCTCGTCACGCACGATGAGGTGCTCGCAATAGGGATCGAAGATGTCGTGGTCGACGCCCGGTGTACGCGTCTCCAGGCGAGCGCCCAGTTCCTCGGCGAAGACGCGGTAACGCAGGCGTTGTGCTTCGACGATCTCGCTGTCGGTGCGTGCGAGGGCCACGGCGTATGTCTTCGAACGCAGATGGACAAGATGATCGGCCAGTTGCAGCATGGTATGGATCCCACAAAGTGTCGACGGCCGAACTGTGCGTGCCCGTTGTTACGACCGCGTGACTGCGGCGTTACGGAACGAAGTCCGAATCATGATGCGGGCCGTGCGCCGCCGGGGGCACGCAATGCGCCATTGCCCGCGACTTGTGCAGACCCGAGAAGCGCGTGGTGAATGCTCTACGCCGATGTTTCGTTATGCCATGCCGCGCCATGCCATGTGCGTGGACCAATCGTGGTCGTCGCGGCGCAATCTCGCACCGCATATTCAAATCCCTGTAATCATTGTCGGGTACGTTCTCACGCCGTGTTCAGGGGAGTCGTCTCCGACCTATGGCGCCATGCCGGACGGTCGGCCATCGGCTCGAGAATGCGTCCATGTGCAAACGGGAAGGGAGAACTGCAGTGAGAGTGAACAAGAAAGTGCTGGCGGCTTGCGTGGCGGCCATCACGGCGGGTGCGATGGTGTCAAACGTCTGCGCTACGGAGCCCGTGGTCAAGGGTCCCGAGGCGGTGCATGACTGGTATGAAGCCGGGAGAACATTCGTCGAAGAGAGCAAGAACCTTCAACGCAACCACCGCCGTGCCAAGAACGTGATCCTGTTCGTCGGTGATGGCATGGGCGTGTCCACCGTGACCGCATCGCGTATTCTCGACGGCCAGCTTAAGGGCCGGCCCGGCGAAGAAAACCGGTTGTTTTTCGAGACCCTCCCCTACCTGGCGCTGTCCAAGACCTATTCCTGGGATCAGCAGACGTCGGACTCCGCGCCGACCATGACCGCCATGGTCACCGGCTACAAGGCGCGCGAGGGCATGCTGTCGGTCAATCACACGACCAAGCGCTTCGAGGGCGATGCCAATGTAATCGCAGCGAACTCCCTGGAGACGATCCTCGAGCAGGCAGCCAAGGCGGGCAAGGACACCGGCGTCGTCTCGACTGCACGGCTGACCCATGCCACGCCAGCGGCGAACTACGCGCACACCTCGGTGCGCGACTGGGAAAGCGACGCCGAGATCCGCAGCTACGAGGCGGCGAACAAGCTGCCGGACGGCTCGCTGACGGTGAAAGACATCGCCCGGCAGTTGATCGAGCTGCCGCCGGTGGTGAAGAAAAGTCTGAAGGTGGCCATGGGCGGCGGGCGCACCTACTTCCTGCCGACCTCGGTCAAGGAACCGGAGGGCGGCAGCGCCGGGCGCCGCAAAGACGGACGCGATCTTACCGGCGAGTGGGTCACCACCCGCGGCGCGGGTGCGAAGTATGTCTGGAACAAGCAGCAGTTCGATGCGGCCGATGCCCCGAACACCACCTATCTGCTCGGCTTGTTCGAGAACTCCCATCTGCAGTACGAGGCCGACCGCGCCGCGGACAAGGCAGGTGAGCCGTCGTTGACCGAAATGACGGAAAAGGCTATCCAACTGCTGTCGAAGAACCACAAGGGATTCTATTTGCATGTGGAAAGCGGACGCATCGACCATGCGCACCACGCCGGTAATGCCAAGCGCGCCCTGCTCGACACCATCGAATTCGCCAAGGCGGTGCAGAAGGCGTACGAGATGACCGATCCGGAAGAGACGCTGATCATCGTCACGGCCGATCACAGCCACGTGTTCACCATCGCCGGCTATCCGCATCGCGGCAATTCCATCCTTGGGCTGACCGCGGAAGTGCCGAACAAGGATGGCGAGGCGGTCGCACCGTCGAAGGACAGTCTCGGTCTGCCGTACACAACCCTGGGCTATGCCAATGGCCCCGGCTGGCGCGACGCGACCAAGATCGCCACCAAGCGTCCGGATCTGAGCGGCGTCGACACCACCGCGCTCGGCTTCCTGCAGGAAGCGGCCGTTCCGCTAGGTTCCGAAACCCACGCCGGCGAGGATGTCGCCATCTACGCCAGCGGACCGAAGGCTTACCTGGTGCGCGGCACGATGGAGCAGAACTGGATCTACCACGTGATGCGCGAGGCGTTCGGACTGGACGGCCGGAACTTTGCCTGGCAGCAGTGGTAAGCGGCTCCGGTTCGGATCGCCCGGCGATTCCGGGATAGAAACGAGGCGCTCCGTGCGAGCGCCTCGTCATTGTTCACAATCAGACGAGTCGGATGGGATATGAGGGCGAGTGCTGCGTTTCTTCTTGCGCTGCTGACGGCCATTGCCCAGGCGGGGCAAGCGTATGGTCAACACGATCACATGCGGGAGCCGGCACCGAAGCCGATCGCGGCGCGCTACCAAACGCAGGCGAGCGACAGCGCCGGTCGCGCGCTCGGTGACAACGAGTGGTACTTCTGGCGCGATGCCAATCGGATCGAGACGGTGCGTCCCGCCGCTGGCTTGGCGGAGATCTGGGAGCGCGACGAACGGGGCCAGGTGACCCTGACCCGCGTCTTCCGAAACGACCGACGCCTGGTGGAGTATCTGCCGCGCGAGCTCAAGGCGCTGCGTATCGAACCGTCCTGGGAAGTGCTCGGCACCGTGATCGACCGGCACAATCTGGACGCACTGAAGCGCGTGCGCACCGTGCGCCTGAGCCATGGCACCGCCACGGTGTTCAGGGGCGATGTGGATGGACAGTCGATGCAGGTGTGGTGGCTGGAGGAGCACGCACTGCCGGCGCGCATCGAACGGCGCACGCCCGAGGGACGCTTCCTTCTCACTTTGAAGTCGGTTCATCCGCGGCCGCCGGCCGGGTGGCCGCGCTCCACCGAGGCGGAATTGGGCGAGTATCTGCGCATCGATGCTGCCGACTTCGGAGACATGGCCTACGATCCCTTCGTGCAAAAGGTCGAACGGTTGGACGCGCTGACCGGCGTGCTGGGCAGCGCGGCGCATGCGCATCATGCGCATTGAGGCTGTCGGCCTGTTGCCGGGGCGTGCGCCATGAAGCCACTCGGGCTCGGATGCGCGGTTGCCTGCCTGTGGGCAACCTGGGCACCGCTTGCCGCTGCCGACATCTTCATCGCCTATGATGAGGATGGCAGCGCGGTGTTCACCGATCGTCCACCCCATGCCGGCGCAATCCCCTTCATCCGCGCGCCGGGTGTTCCGGGGACGGGCGGTATGGGCCGGCTATCGAGCCAAGAGCCGGGCGCACAACTCGCTTCGATCGGCGTCCGTGCGGACACGCAGTCCTCGACGTCCGAGCCGGAGACGATACTGCACGTGCCTGAGGAAGGGCAACGGACACACAACAACAAGTCGTTCCGCAACGCCGATTAGCATCGGCGCAGTACCGGTGAGACCCCTTGCGGCGCGAGAGCGCAAAGCGAACTGAAATACGAGCGTCACACTCTCCCGCTACTCTCCGCAGGTTCGCTGGCGGAGGATCATGACGCAGAAGGCTCACATCATCGACACGCTGGGGGAGCGGCGCCTGCTGCTGCCGTCGCTGCTCAACGACGCGCTCGCCGCCAACGACCGCGCCAAGTACCTGTTCAGCATTGTCCAGGCGGCGCAGGGTCATGCCGATCATCCGCACGCGCAGGCTGTCGAGTTGCGCACCGAGCGTCTGGCGGCCGGCATCACAGACGAGAGTTTCGACAAGATTCCGGCCGGCAGCGCACGGGCCAATGGTGAGAAGTATCGGGTTCCGCGCGTGCAGGCCATCTGCTCACTGCTCTATGACGACGTCCGGCGCATGCTTGAACCGATATGTGCCGCCGACGATGTACAGGGCGGCAGCTTCAGCGAGCGGCTGAAGGTGCTCAGCGCCAAACCCTGGTGCAATGCCGACGATCTGATCAGCGCTACGCAAATCTCGGCGATGACCAGGGCCGACCGCAAAAGCGGCGACAGCCTCCATCTGCTCGTCATGGACATGCACAAGGCGCTGAACACCTTGCAGGCGCGCATTGCGCAGGAAATCGTCGAAGGCGCCTTGTGCTACGAAATCGAAGACAACGACCGGCCGCGCATCGCCGCATTCATGCGCGGCGTCAACCAGACACGTCCGCTCAAGTTCGACCATCCCGGGCTGGGGACCACCGCTACGCGCGTCGGTGAGCGACTGGTGATCCAGAACGACATCGGCACCACCGACGCCCATGTCCTGGTGGTGCATGTGGACGGCTGTCGCGCGACCGTCACCTACACCGACGTGCATATGCAGCGTCTTTTGTTCTTCCAGAGCCTGTTCGACGGCTGGCACGTCGATTGGGAGGACACCCGTTCGCGCAGTGACTGCGCCACGGAAGAGGGGATATTCCACCTGTGCGTCGGCGTCTTCGAGACGCACGGAGAGGAGGATCTGGATCGCCATCTCGCTTTTCTCGGCTCGCGCCTGGTCTACCTGATCGATTGGAACCGGGCCCGCAAGCGCCTGCGCCTGCTGCTGCCGAAGAAGGAGACGCTGGCGCTGCTGAAGTGGGCGGCGGACAACGACTACGGCCACATGGCGTTTCTGCGCGCCGGTGGCGAGCATGTCATCTTCGACGCGCTGGGCTTCGTCGCCAAGCCGGGCATTTCCTTCGGCACGCGTCTCGACGAGCTGCTGGAGCGTGACGCGGCCTACGGCTACATGAAGTTCGTCATCAAGACGTGCGCCCAGGCCATGCTCGAGGGCCGGCCGGACGGTCTGCTGCAGGACGAGATCCGCGCCGAGATGGTCAATTACTTCCACAGCGCGCAGCAGAGCCTGCTCGATATTGCTTCGGAGCACGCCGCCCTGGCGATCGAGATTGCCAGCGGCATTCGCGACTGTCTGATGCGCGGTGCCGGCAACGGCACGGTCGAGATGATGGCGCGCAATGCCGAGCGGGCGAAGGAGTGGGAGCACGGCGCCGACGAACTGGTAAATCGTGCCCGGGGCATCGTGCGGCGGGCCGATCGCAGCGAGTTCTACCGCACCCTCATCGAAAGCGCCGACGATATCGTCGACGAACTTGAGGAGGCGGCATTCCATTTGACACTGCTGGCGCCGGAGACTACCTCGGGCGCGCTGCAGCCGCCGTTGACGCGCCTGGCGGGTCTGCTGGTGGGCGGCGCCCAGGAATATGTGAAGGCGCTGGAGACCGCGCGTGTCATACATCGCGGCGGTCCGCGCGAGGACATCCAGGATTTTCTCGAGGCCATTCATCGCATCGTTGCCGCCGAGCGCGATAGCGACGCGGCCCAGCGCGGCGTCAAGAGCGCGCTGCTCGGCACCGTCAGCGATTGCCGTCAGCTCTACGGCGTCGCCGAATGCGCGCGCAACCTCGAAGCCGCTGCCGATGCGCTCATGCACACGGCGCTTTCGCTGCGCGACCACATGCTGGGCGAAGTGATCACCGAGTAACGCTGCCACGGCGAGACCATCGTGACCCAACCGGACACTACAGTCTTCGACATCGGCCTCACCGGTGCTACCGCCGGTAGTGTGGAGGTCATGGGATTTAAGGCCCACAACCTGTCGCGGCTGGCCCAGATGGGCCTGCCGGTGCCGCAGGCGTTCGTGCTCGGCACCACGTGGTGCCAGCGCTTTCTCGAGGACGACGCGGCCACTTTGAAGCAACTGCGCCCGGTTCTGGACGAGCGCATGGGCGTGCTCGAAGGCGCGACCGGTCTTGCCTTCGGCGGCGGGCGCAAGCCGCTGTTGGTGTCGGTACGTTCCGGCGCACCGGTATCCATGCCCGGCATGATGGACACGCTGCTCAACATCGGCCTGTGCGAGGCGACCGTGCGCGGCATGCTGCGCCTGACGGGCAATCCGAGACTGGTGTGGGATTCGTATCGGCGGCTGGTTCAGCAGTATGCAGAAGTCGTATGTGGCGCCGACCCGCAGCCCTTCCGCAGCCGGCTCCAGGAAAGCCTGACCCGGAAGGGGATCGAGGACGCCAGCGGGCTCGACTTCCGCGACCTGACCCGTCTCACCCGGGACAGTCTCGAGATCTTCGAGGAGCTCGTGGGCATGCCGTTTCCTCAGGAACCCGACGAGCAGCTTACCGGCGCCGTCGCAGCTGTTTTCAGGTCGTGGCAGAGCGCGCGCGCGGTCGAGTATCGGCGCATGAGCAACCTGCCCGACACGCTCGGCACCGCGGTGACGGTGCAGCGCATGGTCTTTGGCAACGCTGGCGGCACCTCGGGTGCGGGTGTCGGTTTCACCCGCGATCCAGACACGGGCGCCAATCGTTTCTATCTGGATTTTCGCTTCAACAGCCAGGGCGAGGACATTGTTTCCGGTCGTCATGAAGCGAACGACGCAGTGCAGCTGGAGCACGCTTTGCCGGACGTGCATCGGCAGTTGGCCGATGTCTGTGGCGCTCTGGAGCGCGCGTTTGGCGACGCCCAGGAATTCGAGTTCACCGTGCAGGAAGGCAAACTGTTCATGCTGCAGACGCGGGGCGCCAAGCGCACGCCCTGGGCGGCGCTGCGCATCGCCGTGGAGCAGGTGCGAGAAGCGCTGATCACGCCGGCCGAGGCGCTGCGTCACTTGGCCGGCATCGAACTGGACAAGATCGAGCGCAGACGCCTGGATGCGGCCGACGGCGCGCCGCTGTTGGCCGAGGCGTTGCCGGCGAGCACCGGGGTGGCGAGCGGCTTTGTGGCGTTGGATGCCGGTGCGGTGGAGCGATGCGCGGTGCAAGGCAAGCCGGCGATTCTGGTGCGCGAGGACATGGCCACGGCCGACATTACTGCCATCGGTGCCGCTGCCGGCGTGCTTACCCGGCAGGGCGGGCGCACGGCGCATGCCGCGGTGGTGGCGCGGCAGCTCGGCAAGGTATGCCTGGTCGGCTGCAGGGAGTTGTCCATTGATCTGGCGGCGCGTCAGATTTCCCTCGGTGGCCGGGTGCTGCAGGAGGGCGATCTCGTCTGCCTCGATGCTGATTCCGGCCGCATCTACCGCGGCGAGCCGAAGACCATCGTCGAGAAGCCTGTGGAGTATGTGAGCGAGGTTGTCCGCTGGCAGCGCGCCGTGAGGCGCCACGCGCACCGTTATAGCGACCCGGTCCCGCAGAGCGCAACCTAAGCATTCACCGCTCGATGTGCCGGGCGGTGTGTGCCCGATCCTTGGCGCCGTTCAGACGCGGGCAACGGCGTGGGTGGCGCGCGTCGACGGGCAAGTGGTCGTGGCGATCACATCCGCATAGAGTGCGCGCAGCCGCAGCGCCAGTCTCTGGTCTTCCCATTCCTCGGCATGCGCTCTTGCATCCTGTGCCAGCCGTGCCCTGAGCTGCGTGTCACGCAGCAGCCCGGTGAGTTGATCCGCAAAGTCATCAGGGCCGTCGCGGGCGATGAGGGCGCCGCGGCCGGCGCCGAGGATGTCGCGGGTGCCCATGACCGATAGCGCTACCACCGGCACGCCGGCTGCCATGGCTTCGAGCAGGACTAGTCCCTGTGTCTCGGTCTGCGAGGCGAAGACGAAGGCATCGGCGGCCGCGTAGCAGTGGGGCAGTTCCGTGTCGCGGTCGAGATAGCCGATGAACATGACATTGTGCTGGATTCCGAGAGCGAAGGCGCTGCGCTGCAACGAGCCGAGCGCGGGGCCATCGCCGCTGACGACCAGGAGGAGCTCCGGCACGTCCCGGAGCGCCCGGCGCAGGGCGTGCAGCAGGAAGCCGATGTTCTTTTCCCCGGCGACGCGCCCGACATACAACGCCACGGGCCGGTGCGGTGCGATGCCGTGCCAGGCGCGGAAGGCGAGACCATCGCCGCCACGAAACCGGTGTAACGGAATGCCCGTGGGCAGGATGTGCATCGGCGTGCGCACGCCGTAGCGCAGCAGGACCTCGTGCATGGCGCAGGAGGGCACGATCACGGCATCGAGCGCGTTGCACTGATCGCGGGAAAAGCGGCGCGCCAGCGTCCTTAGCCAGCTCCGTGGCAGAAATCGGATGTAGTGGAACAGATACTCCTCGAAGAAGGTGTGATAGGTGGCGATGCAGGGAAGCTGCAGGCGCCTTGCCAGCTCGATGCCGACGTAGTGGGCAGCAAAGGGCGTCTGGATATGAATAAGGTCGTAGGACTCCTCGCGCAACCGATCGGTCAGCCGCAGCGCAACCGGCCGCTGCATCAGGCGGTCTTCGGGGTCGAGCGGTACCGTGCGTGCGGGAATGCGGATGACGTTGGGCTCAGGCACGTCGGCACCGTAGCTCGGCGCGATGAGCGTGACGCACTCTCCCGCCGCGCGCAGCTCGTCGCGGAATGTTTTGATCGATGTCGACACCCCGTTGACGCGGGGGAAATAGACGTCAGACACCATGAGGATCTTCACGGTCCGTTGGGAGACAAATATTTTGCACGGCGCGCTCGTTAGTTCCGACGCGCTGACGCGAGAATGGGAAGGCCACAGTAGTCGATCTTCGTTGCGCTCGTATTACAGGCGGCGGGATCGGGAATCGGTGCACCGCGACGCGCCGACGACCATCTCTTTTCTTAACGATGGTGTAAAGACGTCGTAATTGGGATGTTGCATTGCCGCGGCATCGTGAAGGCATGTGCCGCAGGCTGCTTTGGTTCGTTCCGCTACTCCTGACCAGCGCTGATGCCCTTGCTTGGGGGCTATATACCCACGTCTACTACGCGCAGATACTGCTTTGGGCGGTACCTCTCGCCGACAGACGTTTTCGCCTTGCCGCGGTCCGTTTTCCCCGCTTGGTGATGGCAGGCGCATGCCTTCCGGATCTCTCGCTTGTCACGCCCGGGAGGTCAGGGTTCGCACTCAGAACGAGCCACCAATGGCCGAACGTCGGATGTCTGCTACAGAACGCGACGGACGACATGTCGCGAGCGCTCGCCCTGGGCTACTTCAGCCACTTGCTGTCCGATGTCATTGCGCACAATCACTTTGTGCCGGCCCATGAGTCCGTGTGGTGCAACGCGCCGGTGGTTACTCACGCGCTCTGCGAGTGGGCAATGGACCGGTACGTCGCACCTCAGATCTTCACCACGCCGGCGCAACTGCTACACCAGGAGGAACCGTTGGTCACGGAGTTCGTCGTCAGCAATTTCGGGTGCGACCGGACCTATGCGAGCCGCGCCGTATTCCGCCTTGCGTGCGCGGACCACTGCTTGCGACGCAGTCGCATTCCCGGCGCGGTGCACGTCATAGCCCGGCTCAGCGACCGCTATCTGCGACGGCGGTTCAACCACTACCTGAAGGAGACGGCCGCCCGTCTGCACCAATTGAACCGGCTGATCGAGGGAGAGCTTCCCCAGTGGGATGCCGAGCTATGCGCGAGGCAGGCGAAGGCCGCCCTGGGGGAGCATTCACTTCCGGAAATCCGCGCACGGCTACCGCTGCCGGTGGATCTGTTTGCTAGAGGGCCAGCACCGCTCGCCCCAGCAGTAGCCCGATGACGGCACCGGCCAGCACGTCGCTCGGGTAGTGCAGGCCGAGTATGGGTCGCGAGGCGGCGACAAGGACAGTGAATGGGACAAGCACTGTCCCCAGCTCGGGAAAGTACGCGGTCGCGATCGAGGTAAAGGATACGGCGTGCAGCGTGTGACCGGATGGAAAGCTGAACTGGTCCAACGGCATCGCCGCAGCCGTGACAACGGGATACGTCTGGTACGGCCGCGGTCGTGAAATACTGGTCTTGAGCCACTTGTAAAGCAATAGCCCGCAGACGCCAGCCAGCAGCATCCGGGCGATGACGGGCAGCGCGGCAGCGCCATAGACCGCCGGCAGGACGGCCATGAGCGCGTACCAGAATACGCCATCGCCAATGCGGCTGACGATGCGGAATGAGTTGCAGATCAGCCGATAGTGGCTGGCGCGATTGCATGCCACGCACAGCGCCGCATCGAAGGCGCTAATCCGGCGCCACGAAACAAGTAGTCTGTGCATTCTGTCGCCTTTCGTGGCGGCGGATGAGACCCCACAAGGTAGCAACGAAACCGTCGTGTATCCGCTCCCAATCGAGTGCCGCTACGCTTTGCCGTGCCTTTACTCGCATCTCCGCCAGCAGCCCCCGCCGGGTGGCGAGTTCGCGGGCAGCGGCGATGAAGGCATCTTCATCGCCATAGGATGCGAGCATGCCGTTGTCGCCATGGCGGATGACGTCCCGTGCCGCGGCGTAGTCGTAGGCGACGACGCCCAGGCCGCTAGCCAGTGCTTCGGTGGTGACGTTGCCGAAGGTTTCCGTCTGACTTGCAAACAGGAACATGTCTGCAGAGGCATAATGCCGCGCCAGATCCTCCCCGATGCGCATGCCGGCGAAGACGTGCTGCGGATAGCGCCGCTGCAACGCGGCGCGTGCGGGCCCGTCGCCGACGAATACCATTTTCGCGTCCGTGCGCAGCGCGTCGAAAGCGCGCACGACGAGATCGATATTTTTTTCGGGTGCAAGCCGACCGACATAGATGACGGCCAGTTGCTGGTCACCTACGCCCCACAGGTGGCGCATCTGCGCGCATCGGCGCGCGGGGTCGAAGAGCGCCGTGTCGACGCCGCGCGCCAGGACCTCGACATTGCGAAAGCCCTGCGTGATGAGCTCCCGCTGCAGGGCCCGGGTTGGCACCAGTGTTAGGTCGCTGCGGTTGTGCAGCCGTCGCAGATAGGCGGAAATCGGGCCGCCGAGCCAGCCGACGCCATAGTGGCGGCTGTAGATATGGAAGTTCGTGTGGAAGTCCGAGCTCACAGGCAGGGACAGGGCGCGCGCCGCCGCCACAGCCGACCATCCCAGGGGCCCTTCCGTGACGACGTGTACGATGTCGGGCCGCTTCTGCGTCCATAGCCGCATCAGCGTGCGCTTGGCCGGAAGTCCGAACTTGAGTTCGCCGTAGCGGGGTATCGCCAAACCGCGGACGAGCACTTCTTCCAGCGTCGCATCGCGAACGCCCGGGTTTCCGGCGGCCTGCCGCGGGCGAACGAGTTGCACGACGTGGCGCCGCCGCCGCAAGCCCTCGCACATGTGGCCGATGGTCATGGCTACGCCATTGACCTCGGGTGGATAGGTCTCGCTCACGAGGGCGATGCGAAGCGAGCACCGCGGTGCCTCGGCGGGTACGGTTGCGCTAGGGCTGGCCATTGCGCGCCATCATCCGCAGGGCCGATAACAGGACGATGACGAAGTCGTGACGCTTCGGTTACGACGAACTAAGCAGTACCAGAGTCCAGACGACCACCACATTGACGAGCGTAAGAAGCACGGCAGCACTGCCGATGTCCTTCGCGCGCTTCGCGAGGCGGTGATTCTCCAGGGAAATGCGGTCGACGGTGGCCTCGATGGCGGAATTAAGCAGCTCCACGATGATGACCAGCAGCACGCTGGCAATCATCAGCGCCTTGCCGAGCATCGGTGCCGGCAGGAACAGGGCGATGGGGATGAGCACCGCGGCCAGCAGGACTTCCTGCCGGAAGGCATCTTCGTGGCGATAGGCCGCACGCAATCCGGCCAGAGAGTAATGGAAGGCGTTCCACAGTCGTTGGAGGCCCGTTTTGCCTTTGTGCGGACTTTCCGCTTCGTGAGGCTCTGCGGCGCGGGAGCCGACGACGTCGGCACCGGCCGACTTGGCATCAGAAGGCGGCATGGGCGTGTTGGTCGCCGGCTCGGGTGGCGGCGGGTACGGCGACGGAGAAGTGCTCAATTTGTCCCAGGGAAAGATAATGATCGGTGATCAGATCGGCGGCGACCACGGTGCGTAGTACCGTCCGTGTTTCGTTCCTGCGCACCCGGTTGCTAAACCACCACAGGGAGCCTCGCTTGAAGGCCCAGTCCGCTTCCCGGCCCGATAATAGCAGAGCAGCGAGCCGGCCCAGCGTTGGCTGATGGCCGACGACCAATACCGCGCCGCCTTCATCCGGCCAGTTGCTTGCGGCGATCACGTCGGCGATGCCCGCGTCGGGGCCGACCAACACGGAGGATTCGAAGGGCAGTCCCAAGGCGGCGGCGGTTTGTTGGGCGCGAGCCGTCGGACTGGCGAGGACGCGCAACTCCTCGGGCAAGTGGGCGCGCAACCACGTCGCGACGCGGCGCGCCTGTTGCCTGCCGCGCTCCGTGAGGGGCCGATTCGGACTCAATCTGCTGTTCATTGCGTCGCCATGACGCCAGAGGAGGAGATCCATGCGCTCGAACGCCGGTTTCTGATTACACGGCAAGAGTAGAGCGACATTGTTACGAATTTGTTTGCGACCAACCCGGTGCATGGGGACGGGGGTATGTCAAGGCGCCTGCGGAAACGGCGGGCAAGTATGGAACGACGCTTCGGACAGGGGGTGTCATTCAGCTGTAACAATGCGTCCCTAAACTGCCTCCGATTGTTTCAGTCTCAGACGCTCGTCGAAGGAGAGATAGATATGAATCAACTCAAACCGGTCGTCCTGACGCTTGCCGCTGTCGGCCTGCTGTCATCCGGTGTTGCGCGTGCGGATGCCTTGGTCAAGATCGACGGTTCCAGCACGGTATTTCCGATCACCGAGGCGGTGGCAGAGGAGTTCCAGAAGAACAAGAAGGGTGCCGTCAAGGTAACCGTGGGGATTTCCGGCACCGGCGGCGGCTTCAAGAAGTTCTGCCGCGGCGAGACCGACATCTCCAATGCCTCCCGTCCGATCCTGAAGAAGGAAATGGATGACTGCAAGGCAGCCGGCATCAAATACGTCGAGCTTCCGGTCGCGTTCGATGCCCTGACGGTGGTGATTAACCCGAAGAACAGCTTCATCAAGAGCCTGACGGTCGAGGAAATGAAGCAGATGTGGCAGCCAGCGGCGCAGGCGAAGATCACCAAGTGGAATCAGATCAACGCGTCCTGGCCCGATCAATCGCTCAAGTTGTTCGGACCCGGCGCCGACTCCGGCACGTTCGATTACTTCACCGAGGCCGTCGTCGGCAAGTCCAAGTCCAGCCGGGGTGACTTCACCGCGTCGGAGGATGACAACGTGCTCGTGCAGGGCGTGGCTCGCGATACCGGCGCCCTGGGTTACTTCGGCTTTGCCTACTACGTGGAGAACAAGGACAAGCTGAAAGCGGTCCCCATCGTGAACAAGGCCGGCAAGGCGGTTGAACCGTCGATGGACAACGTCATAAACGGTAGCTACGAGCCGCTCTCCCGCCCGATCTTCATCTACGTTAATGTCAAGTCGGCGGAGAAACCGGAGGTCAGGGAGTTCGTCGAGTTTTACCTGAAGCACGGCGGCAAGCTGGCGACAGAAGTCAAGTACGTTCCCCTGACCGACGCCGATTACAAGCATGCGCTGGAGAACTTCGGCAAGCGCAAGACCGGTACGGCCTTCGGCGGCGAAGCCGAGGTCGGCGTCAAGGTGGCAGAACTGCTCAAGCGCGATCCGAAAGAGTAACCGCAAGAACACAAGGCCCCGGGACCGGGGTTCAGGGGTGCTTCCATCCGCGGCCTGCCCCTGGCAGGCCGTTTCTAGATAATAATATCGCCCGAAATCAGTCGGACCATGCACGGTCTTGCCACAGCTGCCGAACGTCCCGCGGTAATGATTCCGGCCACCACCAGTGACCGCCTCAAGAAACGCGCCTCGCGCCATGTCGCGGAGCGGGCCATTGAGTTCATCCTGTTTTCCGCAGCGTTCATCTCGGTGTTCACGACGGCGGCAATCGTCTACATCCTAGTGAAGGAATCGGTCGTGTTCTTCGAGCACGTGCCACTGCGCGACTTCCTGTTCGATACCCAGTGGACGCCGCTGTTCGACGATGCTCATTTCGGCATCATGGTGCTGCTGTCGGGGACGATTACGAGCTCCATGGTCGCGTTGCTCGTTGCCATTCCGCTCGGTACGATCATTGCGATCTATCTGTCGGAGTTCGCGCCGCACAAGGTGCGCGAAATCGCCAAGCCTTTCCTGGAGCTACTGGGCGGCGTACCGACCATCGTCTATGGCTATTTCGCGCTGGTGTTCCTCACGCCTCTGCTGCAGAAGATCTACCCGGATCTGCCGGGGTTCAACCTGCTTTCGGCGGGTTTGGTCATGGGTGTCATGATCATTCCCTATGTCAGCTCGCTCTCCGAGGATGCCATGCGTGCCGTGCCCATGAGCCTGCGCGAGGGCTCCTACGCCATGGGCGCGACCCGATTCCAGACGGCGGTCAAGGTCGTGATGCCTGCGGCCACCTCGGGCATCGCTTCGGCCTACATCCTGGGCATATCGAGGGCGGTGGGGGAGACCATGATTCTGGCTGTAGCGGCCGGAATGCAGCCGAATCTCACCTTGAATCCGCTTGAGCCCGGCGCAACTATCACCTCCTACATCGTGCAGGTGGCCTTGGGCGACCTGCCCCATGGCAGCATCGGCTATCAGACCATTTTTGCCGCCGGTCTGACCTTGCTCCTGATGACGTTGGCGTTCAACCTGCTGGGGCACTTCCTGCGCAAGAAGTTCCGGGAGGTGTACTAACATGGATCCGCGCGACATCCACGCCATCCGCGCGCTTATCGCGCGCCACAAGCGCTGGGACGCGATCTTCGCCGCCGTGGGGGTACTGGCGCTGATGATTGGCGTGTTGACGTTCGCGGCGCTGTTCGTCGACATGGCCGTCCAGGGCGTGCCGCGGCTTTCGGCCGATTTCTTCACCTCTTTCCCGTCGCGGCGTGCCGGGCAGGCAGGAATTCTCTCGGCATGGGTGGGCACGACGCTCGTGATGCTCGTGACCGCACTTGCCGCCGTGCCTCTCGGCGTGGCGGCTGGCATTTATCTCGAGGAGTACGCACCGAAGAATTGGGTGACAGATATCATCGAGATCAATGTCACCAATCTTGCCGGCGTGCCGTCGATCGTCTACGGGTTGCTGGCTTTGGGATTGTTCGTGTACCAGTTCGGTTTCGGCCAGAGCATACTTTCGGCCGGCTTGACCCTAGCGTTACTCATTCTGCCGGTTGTTATCACTGCGACTCGGGAGTCGATACGCGCCATCCCGCAGATGATCCGCGAGGGCGCCTATGCCTGCGGCGCGACCACGTGGCAGACGGTGAAGGATCATATCGTTCCCTACTCCAGCGCGGGCATCCTCACCGGCGTGATCATCGGCATGGCGCGCGCCATCGGGGAAACGGCGCCCATCATCACCATTGGCGCGTTGACGTTCATCGCGTTTCTGCCGCCGGCACCCTTCCAGGAAGCGTTTCCGTTCTTCAATTTCGACTGGATCGTGGCGCCGTTTACGGTCATGCCCATCCAGATGTTCAACTGGACCTCGCGTCCCGAGGCGGCGTTTCAGGTCAACGCTGCGGCGGCGGGTTTCGTACTTGTCCTGATGACGCTGGCCATGAATGGTTTGGCCATCTATCTTCGCTATCGTTTGCGGCGCAACATCAAATGGTGACATCAACTTTGGATAGTACGGCCAGGCCTGCTGCCATGGATTTCGACGGCATGACTGATGCAAGCGCCGCCATGCAGGCGCTGCGGCCCAAGGCAGAAGTACAGAATCTCAACTTCTACTACGGTGGATTTCACGCCCTCAAAAGCGTGAGCATGCCGGTCCATGATCGCAAGGTGACTGCGCTTATCGGCCCCTCGGGCTGCGGCAAGTCCACGCTGCTGCGCTGCTTCAACCGCATGCATGACCTGTATGCGGGCAACCGCTACGAAGGTGGCATACGCCTGTACCCGGACAACACCAACCTGCTTGCCAGCGATGTTGATCCCATCGAGGTGCGCATGCGCATCAGCATGGTGTTCCAGAAGCCGAACCCGTTTCCGAAGTCGGTGTATGAGAACGTCGCCTACGGGTTGCGCGTGAGAGGTGTCCGCAACAAGGCGGAGATCGACGAGAAGGTTGAGGAAGCACTGCGTGGAGCCGCATTGTGGGACGAGGTAAAGGATCGACTCAACGATCTCGGCGCCAATCTCTCGGGCGGTCAGCAGCAGCGCCTGTGCATAGCCCGTGCGCTGGCGACGACGCCGGAAATCATACTTTTCGACGAGCCGACCTCGGCGCTGGATCCCATCGCGACCGCCAGCATCGAAGAACTGGTTTCGGAACTCAAAGAAAAGGTCACGATATTGATCGTGACCCACAATATGCAGCAGGCGGCGCGCGTGTCCGACTACACGGCGTACATGTATCTCGGTGAGTTGGTCGAGTTCGATGTGACCGACCAGTTGTTCATCAAACCCAAGAAGAAACAGACGGAAGACTACATCACCGGTCGGTTCGGATAGGATCGGCGGGTAATGTAGGGGCGCAGTTCAACGCCCTCGGGCAAGTTAAGGGGGCAGCCGTGGCCGAAGCCACTGCGGTCGAGCCGGTTCGGATGAAACCGGCCGGCAACGAGATCGTTCGCACAAGGTGTGGTTCGGGCGCCCAGCGCGTCTTTGAGTGCACCCGGAAGCACGGGCGCGGTGTTAAGCCGTCTCTCCACAAGCATCCGGTCCTTGCTATTTACAAGGGCTGGTTCCCTGCATATAATTCCGCTTCTCCGCAGTTAGCGGGCCGGCCACTTGCCGGTATGTTCTTTAACAACTCAAACAGCCGATAGGTGTGGGTACTGGTTCTGGGTATAGTT
>DAITBA010000020.1:0-72103 GCA_036824005.1 Rhodocyclaceae bacterium | reverse complement strand
GCGCCGGTGCGGGCGCCGGGGCCGGCGCCGGCGCCGGTGCGGCCACAGGCGGCGGCGCCGGCGGTTCGCACTTCTCCTTCGGCAGCAGGTCTTTGTCGCAAACGCAACCTACCTCGGGGAATTCCGCCGCTGCCTGCGGCGTCCAGTAGCCGGTGCGCCAGCACAGGCCGGTCGAGTTCCGTGACACGACACCGCGTTGGTCTATGACATACGGGATGATGCCCTTGCCGGGCGTGACGGTTATGTCCTTGGTTTGAGCCAGGGCAAACGGTGCGCTTGCGCCGGCCGCCATAGCGAACATCAGCATCGTCGCGATTCGTGGCGTTGTCACGATGATCTCCCTCCTCTGAAATTCATTGTTAATTTAATTGATGCGGACGCGGCCTTACGCCGCATCCAGACGTGCTTTGCCGGCGGATTTAAGCACAAAAGAAAGGCCCGCACAACGCCAACTGTCATGCCGACGACACTCGCTCTTCAGGGGCTTGCGATCGTCGCGTTCCCGCCGGTTCCAGAGCCCCTCCGGCACAGTCGGGAAGCTTGCCCGGCGCTGACCATGTGGGCGCCGGCATGTTAAAATCCAAATCTTTTGCGGCGGCCCCGTGCAGTCCCTTTTTCCGCCGCCCCCGTCCTGAGCCCGATGAACCAATTCGCAAAAGAAACCCTCCCGGTCAGTCTCGAGGAGGAAATGCGCCATTCCTATCTTGATTACGCCATGAGCGTGATCGTCGGGCGGGCGCTGCCCGATGTGCGCGACGGACTCAAACCCGTGCATCGTCGCGTTCTTTATGCCATGCACGAGGCGAACAACGTCTGGAACCGGCCATACGTGAAGTGCGCGCGTGTCGTCGGTGATGTGCTCGGGAAATTCCATCCGCATGGTGATGCGGCGACCTACGAAGCCCTGGTGCGCATGGCCCAGGATTTCTCCATGCGTTACACCCTGATCGATGGACAGGGCAACTTCGGTTCCATAGACGGCGACTCTGCAGCGGCCTACCGCTACACCGAGTGCCGGCTCGACCGCATCGCCTCGGAGATGGTCGCCGACATCGACAAGGAAACGGTCGATTTCGTCGCCAATTACGACGCCAAAGAACTCGAGCCGACAGTACTACCGACGAAGGTACCTAACTTGCTCATCAACGGCAGCTCGGGTATTGCCGTTGGCATGGCCACCAACATCCCGCCGCACAACCTGTCCGAAGTGGTCGACGCCTGTCAGCTCCTGCTCAGGGACCCTGACATCGACATTGCCGACTTGATCCAGATCATCCAGGCGCCGGACTTTCCCACCGCCGGGATCATCTACGGGCTGGCGGGGGTGCGCGAGGGCTACCTCACCGGCCGCGGGCGCGTGGTCATGCGCGCCAAAACGCACTTCGAGGATCTGGATAAGGGCAATCGCCAGGCCATCATCATCGATGAGCTGCCCTACCAGGTAAACAAGAAGGTGCTGCAGGAGCGCATCGCCGAACTGGTTAACGAAAAAAAGCTGGAGGGCATCTCCCACATCCAGGACGAGTCGGACAAGTCCGGCATGCGCGTCGTGATCGAGCTCAAGCGCGGCGAGATCGCCGAGGTCGTACTCAACAACCTGTTCAAGCTGACGCAGCTGCAGGATACCTTCGGCATGAACATGGTCGCCCTGGTGGACGGCAAGCCGCGCCTGCTTAACCTGAAGCAGATGCTGGAGGCTTTCCTCTTCCATCGGCGCGAGGTGGTGACGCGGCGCACGGTTTTCGAGCTGCGTAAGGCGCGCGAGCGCGGCCACATTCTCGAGGGTCTGGCCGTCGCGCTCTCGAACGTGGACGAGATCATCGCGCTAATCAAGGCGGCGCCCGCGCCCGCGGATGCCAAGCGGGAACTCATGGCGCGCGTCTGGCGCTCGACACTGGTGGAAGAGATGCTGGTGCGTGCCAGCGCGGAGGCCTCGCGGCCCGAGGGACTGGCGCCGGAATTCGGCCTGTCGGAGCAGGGCTATCGCCTGTCCGACGTGCAGGCCCAGGCGATCCTGGAGATGCGCCTGCAGCGCCTCACCGGCCTGGAGCAGGACAAGATCGTCGCCGACTACCGCGAGGTGATGGATACCATCGTCGACCTGCTCGATGTGCTGGCCAAGCCCGAACGCATAACGCAGATCATCAGCGAGGAGCTGGCGGCGATCAAGGAGCAGTTCGGCGATGCGCGCCGCAGCGAAATCGAGCTCAACACCCAGGACCTCGGCATCGAGGACCTGATCGCCCGTGCCGACATGGTGGTGACCATGTCCCACGGGGGTTATATCAAGTCGCAGCCGCTGGACGACTACCGTGCGCAGAAGCGCGGCGGGCGCGGGCGGCAGGCGGCCACGGTGAAGGAAGACGACTTCGTCGACCACCTGTTCGTCGCCAACACCCATGACCATATCCTGTGCTTCTCCAACCGCGGCCGGGTGTACTGGCTCAAGGTGTACGAAGTGCCGCAAGGCAGCCGGACCGGGCGTGGCAAGCCGATCGTCAATCTGTTTCCCTTGCAGGAAGGGGAGAAGATCACCGCGGTGCTACCGGTGAAGGAATTCGACGAGAAGCACTTCGTGTTCATGGCCACGGCCGAGGGCACGGTGAAGAAGACGCCGCTTTCCGATTTTGCCAATCCGCGCAAGGCCGGCATCATCGCCGTGGCACTCGACGAGGGTGATTTCCTCATCGGCGTGGCGATCACCGACGGTAGCCATGACGTCATGCTCTTTTCCGATGCGGGCAAGGCGGTGCGTTTTGCAGAGGAGGACGTGCGGGCGATGGGCCGCAGCGCCCGCGGCGTACGCGGCATGCAGCTCGAGAAGGGGCAGAGCGTGATCTCCATGCTCGTTGCTGTCGGCGAGGAGTTTTCGGTGCTGACGGCGACGGAAAACGGCTACGGCAAACGTACACCCATCGCCGAGTACACCCGCCACGGCCGCGGCACCAAGGGCATGATCGCCATCCAGACAAGCGAACGCAACGGCAAGGTCGTCGGCGCCGTGCTGGTACAGCCCGACGACGAAGTGATGCTGATCTCCACCGGCGGGGTGCTGATTCGCACCAAGGTCAAGCAGATCCGCGAGATGGGGCGTTCGACCCAGGGTGTGACGCTGATCAACCTCGACGACGGCACCAAGCTCGCCGGCATCGAGAAGGTTGTCGAGAGCGAAGAAGAGTAGAAGCCGGGGACCGGGCGGTTTCAGCCGGTGAAGCGGCAGCGGGGTTGCTAAACGCGATCCGACCGCGCAGCTCCTGCTTCGACGAGATTGGTAGGCTATTCCGATTCACGGACTTTTTTCTGCGGAGGAAATCTTGGCACGTGTATTCAACTTCAGCGCCGGACCGGCGGCATTGCCCGAGGAGGTGCTCAAGCAGGCGGCGGAGGAAATGCTCGACTGGCACGGCAGCGGCCAGTCGGTCATGGAGATGAGCCATCGCGGCAAGGAGTTCGTCAGTATCGCGGAGCAGGCGGAGGCCGATCTGCGCGAGCTGCTGGCGGTGCCGTCCAACTACAAGGTGCTGTTCCTGCAGGGCGGCGCGACGGCACAGTTCGAGATGGTGCCGATCAACCTGCTGCGCGGCAAGCAGCGCGCCGACTACATCAATACCGGCGAATGGTCCAAGAAGGCGATCAAGGAGGCCAAGTTCTTCTGCCAGGTCAACGTCGCCGCATCCGCCGAAGACAGGAACTTCACCTACGTACCGGCCCAAGCGGATTGGAAGCTCGACAAGGATGCCGCCTACGTCCACATCTGCTCCAACGAGACCATCGGCGGCGTCGAGTACCACTGGCTGCCGGACACCGGCGAGGTGCCGCTGGTTGCCGACATGTCGTCCGACATTCTGTCGCGGCCGGTGGATGTGTCCAGATTCGGTGTCATCTACGCCGGCGCGCAGAAGAACATCGGCCCGGCTGGGCTGGCGATCGTCATCGTGCGCGAGGATCTCATCGGCAAGGCGACGCCAACGCCGCCGACGATGATGGACTACAAGGTGCACGCGGACAACGGCTCCATGTACAACACGCCGCCGACGTACGGCATCTATATCGCCGGCCTGGTCTTCCAGTGGCTGAAGCGCAACGGCGGTCTGGCCGCGATGGAGAGGCGCAATGTCGAGAAAGCGCAGTTGCTATACGATTATCTAGACGGCACGATGTTTTACCGCAATCCCGTGCGCAAGGAAGATCGCTCGCGCATGAATGTCCCTTTCACTTTGGCCAACGCCGAGCTCGACGAGTCCTTTCTCAAGGGCGCCAAGGAACGCGGCATGGTGCAGCTGAAGGGCCACCGCTCGGTGGGCGGCATGCGCGCCTCGATCTACAACGCCATGCCCGTGGAAGGTGTGCGCACCCTGGTCAACTACATGCGCGATTTCGAGGCCAAACATGGCTGATCCGTTCAAGATCCTCGTCCTGAATCAGATCTCGCAGCTCGGGCTGAAGCGCCTACCGCACGATCTGTATGTCACCGGCAAGGATATCGCCGAGCCGGACGCCATCCTGGTGCGCTCCCAAGACATGCACGCCATGGATATCGCCAACAGCGTCAAGGCCATTGGCCGGGCCGGTGCCGGTACTAACAATATCCCCGTCAAGGCGATGAGTGCCCGTGGTGTGCCGGTATTCAACGCGCCCGGTGCCAACGCCAATGCCGTGAAGGAGCTGGTCATTTCGGGCATGCTCATGGCGGCGCGCAACCTGACCGGGGCGCTGCGTTTCGTCGCCGGGCTCGACCCCAAGGCGGCCGACATGGACAAGCGGGTCGAGGACGGCAAGAAGCAGTTCGCCGGCTACGAACTCGCGGGCCATACGCTGGGCGTGATCGGTCTGGGCAAGATCGGCTGCCTGGTCGCCGATGCGGCCATCAAGCTGGGCATGCACGTGCTCGGCTACGACCCTGAAATCACCGTCGATGCGGCCTGGAGTTTGCCCTCGCAGGTGCGCAAGGCCAACAGCGTCGGCGAAGTGCTGAAGAGTTGCCATTTCATAACTCTGCATGTGCCGCTGGTGGAGGCGACGCGGCAACTCATCAACGCCGAGAACGCCGAGCATCTCCGCCATGGCGCCGTGCTGCTGAATTTCTCCCGCGAAGGCGTGGTGAACGAGAGCGCGATCTTGGCGGCGCTGGAGGCGCAGAAGCTGCGCTACTACGTGTGCGACTTTCCCAGTGCGAAGATCAATACCCATCCCAATGTCATTGCGTTGCCGCACCTCGGCGCCTCGACGCGCGAGGCGGAGGACAACTGCGCGGTGATGGTGGTGGACCAGGTGCGCGACTACCTCGAGCACGGCAACATCCAAAACGCCGTCAATTTTCCCAACGTGATCATGTCGCGGGAGTCCGCCTTCCGGCTGGCCATCGCCAACGCCAACGTGCCGAACATGGTCGGACAGATGTCGACGAGCATGGCCAAGTCCAACCTCAACATTCACAACATGCTCAACAAGTCGCGCGGCGAGATGGCCTACACCCTGGTGGACGTCGACAGCGCCGTACCGGACGCGGTGATCGAATCCATTGCGGCGATCAAGGGGGTGCTGGCGGTACGCTACTTGCCGCTGCCGGCCGCATAGGGGGCAAAGCGATGGGGGCGTAGCCGAACCCCGCCACGATCTGCGATGATGAGCGCTGCCACCATCCATCCCGCGTCACACGGAATGCAATGAGCGACGAACTGCAGCGATTGCGCGACGAGATCGACCGCATCGACGGCGATATCCTGGAGCGGCTCAACCGCCGCGCCCAGATCGCGCACCGCATCGGCGAGATCAAGCACGGCGCCATCTATCGTCCCGAACGCGAGGCCCAGGTTCTGCGGCGCGTGCTCGACACCAATCCGGGGCCGCTGGATGCGGCCACCGTCGGCCGCATTTTCCGCGAAATCATGTCCGCCTGCCTCGCGCTGGAGCAGCCGCTGTGCATCGCCTACCTTGGACCCGCCGGGACCTTTTCCGAGAGCGCGGCGCGCAAGCATTTCGGCAGTGCGCCGACGTTTGTGCCGCTGCCGGCGATCGACGATGTATTTCGCGCCGTTCAGGCGGGCAACGCCGACTACGGTGTAGCACCGGTGGAGAACTCCACCGAAGGGGCGATCGGACGCACGCTCGATCTGCTCATGGCGACACCGCTGATGATCTGCGGCGAGATCGTGCTACGCATTCACCAGAATTTGATGAGCAAGGCGACTTCGCTCGAGGGCGTCAAGCGGCTGTATTCCCACGCCCAATCGCTGGCGCAATGCCACGAGTGGCTGAGCCGCAATCTGGCGCAATTGCCGCGGGTGCCGGTGGCGAGCAATGCCGAGGCGGCGCGCCTGGCAGCCGACGATCCGGAGTCGTGTGCCATCGCCGGCGATGCCGCGGCGGAGCTGTACGGACTGAACATCCTCGCCGGCCGCGTCGAGGACGACCCGAACAACACGACGCGTTTCCTCGTGATCGGTCAGCACGACGCCGGTCCTTCGGGCCGCGACAAGACCTCGTTCGCCTGCTCGGCGCAGAATCGTCCGGGGGCGGTCCACGCACTGCTCGAACCGCTGGCCAGGAAGGGCGTCAGCATGACCAAGTTCGAGTCGCGGCCGTCGCGGGCGGGGCTGTGGGAGTACGTGTTCTACATCGACATCGAAGGCCATGCGCAGGACGCCGCGGTGGCGGAAGCACTCGCCGAGCTGCGCGACCGCGCCGGCTTTCTCAAGGTGCTTGGGTCCTATCCCAGCGCGGTATTCTGAGGGTATGCCATGACCATTGCCGACCTCGCTCCGCGGTACATCCGCGCCATATCGCCCTATCAGCCGGGCAAGCCGATCACCGAGCTGGCACGGGAAATGGGGCTCGACGAGAAGGACATCGTCAAGCTCGCCTCTAACGAGAATCCGAATGGCATGAGCCCGAAAGCGCGCGCCGCGGTGCAGGCGGCGCTGGCCGGCGTCGAGCGCTACCCGGACGACTTCGAGCTAAAGAAGGCCCTGGCGCAGAAGTATGGCTTTGGCGTGGATCGCATCGTCCTGGGTAACGGCTCGAACGATGTGCTTGATCTGGCGGCGCGCGTGTTTCTGGCGCCGGGTCGTGCCGCGGTCATGGCCCAGCACGCCTTCGCGGTCTATCCGCTGGCGACCATGTCGGCGGGGGCGCAATGCATCGTGGTGCCAGCGAAGCATTATGGTCACGACCTCGATGCCATGCATGCCGCGCTTACGCCGGAGACGCGAATGGCCTGGATTGCCAATCCGAACAACCCGACCGGAACCTTTCTGCCGTACGCCCAGTTGAAGGCGTTCTTGGCCGAGCTGCCGCATGATGTCGTGGTCGTGCTCGACGAGGCCTACAACGAGTACCTGCCGCCGGCGGAGCGGGTCGATACGGTGGCGTGGCTGGAGGAGTTTCCGAACCTGATCATCACCCGCACCTTTTCCAAGATCTACGGACTGGCGGGATTACGCGTTGGCTACGCGCTGACCTCGGCGGAGATCGCAGACCTGATGAACCGCGTCCGTCAACCCTTCAACTGCAACAACCTGGCGCTGGCCGGCGCCATCGCCGCGCTCGATGACCACACCTTTGTCGCCGAAAGCTACGAGGCGAACCGAATGGGATTGGAGCAGATCGTCGCAGGACTGAAGCGCCTTGGCCTGGAGCACATTCCTTCCCACGGCAACTTCGTCACCTTCCGCGTCGGCGATGCCGTCCGGGTCAACCAAGGGCTGCTCAAGCGTGGCATCATCGTGCGGCCCATTGCTGGTTACGGGCTGCCCGAGCATCTGCGTGTGACCGTCGGTCTCGAGCGCGAGAACCGGCGGTTCCTCGAAGCACTGGAGAAAGTGCTGTGACGAATCCGCGCCCGAGCGGCAGGCCTTGGCAGTGGCGGGACCGCTGATCGTTGTCGAGCCGGCGGGCGAGGCGCCATCTCGTGCCTGAACTGCGCAAGGTCGTCGTCTGCGGCGTCGGGCTGATCGGCGGCTCGTTCGCGCTGGCGTTACGCACCGCCGGGGCGGTTGCCGAGATCGTCGGCGTCGGCCGCTCACGTACGTCCCTGCAGGCGGCGCTGGATCTTGGCGTGATTGACAGCGCCAGCGGCGACTGGCGCACCGCCCTTGCCGGCACCGATTTGGTCCTGCTGGCGACACCGGTCGGTCAATTCGAATCCCTCATGGCGGCGCTCGTGCCCCATCTCGAGCCGCAGACCGTGGTCACCGACGGCGGCAGTACCAAGGGCGACGTCGTCGCGGCTGCGCGCAGAGCCTTCGGTGAGCGCATCGGCCAGTTCGTGCCTAGCCATCCCATTGCCGGGGCGGAGAGAAGTGGTGTTGCCGCGGCCAACGCCGAGCTCTATCAGGGGCGGCGGGTGGTGATGACACCATTGCCGGAAAATACGGCACAGGGCGTGGAACGGGTGCGCCGCGCCTGGCACATCTGCGGCGCCAGCGTCAGTCTCATGTCGCCGCAGGAACATGATCTCGTCTTCGCCGCGGTCAGTCATCTGCCACACTTGCTGGCCTACGCGCTGGTGGATGATCTCGCACGACGCGACAACGCGCCGCTTCTGTTCAGCTATGCAGCGAGCGGCTTCCGCGATTTCACACGCATCGCCGGCAGTCATCCCGAGATGTGGCGTGATATCTGCATCGCCAACCGTGCCGCGCTGCTCGCCGAACTCGACGCCTACCTGTTGCAGCTCGGGGAACTGCGGGCATTGCTCGACGCAGCCGACGCGCCGGCGCTCGAAGCGGTGTTCGACCGGGCGCGCCGGGCGCGCAACGCCTGGGCGGAAGGCGGCATCGTCGGCAGCGCATCGGGAGAATGATGAAATATCTGGATCTGCCGCCGCTTCGCGTGGCTGCCGGCACGGTGCGTCTGCCCGGATCGAAGAGTATCTCCAATCGCTACCTGCTGCTCGCCGCGCTGGCGCGGGGTGAGACGGAAGTACGCGATCTCCTGCGCGCCGATGATGTCGATCGCATGCTGGAGGCCCTTGCCACGCTCGGCGTTCGCTGCGAGCGACTGGGCGACAGCGGCCACTATCGTGTCACCGGCGCGGACGGCGCGTTTCCTGTCAAGGATGCCGATCTGTTTCTCGGCAACGCCGGTACTGCATTCCGGCCGCTGACGGCGGCGCTGGCGTTGTCCAGCGGGCACTACCGACTGCGCGGCGTACCGCGCATGCACGAGCGTCCCATCGGCGATCTGGTGGACGCGCTGCGCACGATCGGTGCCGACATTGCCTACCTGGGGCAGGAGGGATATCCCCCGCTGCAAATCCGACCGGCACGGATGGCGGCCGGCGCCGGCACGCAGGACATGCAACTGAGCGTGCGTGGCGACGTGTCGAGCCAGTTTCTCACCGCCTTGCTCATGGCATTGCCGTTGCGGGGCGCGGCAGCCAGGGTGGAGGTGGCGGGCGAGTTGATCTCCAAGCCCTACGTGGACATGACGCTCAATCTCATGGCGCGGTTCGGGGTCGATGTGCAGCGGGAGAACTGGCATGCATTTGTGATTCCTGCCGGCGCAAGCTATCGAACGCCCGGTGTTGCCCGCGTCGAGGGCGATGCGTCGTCAGCCTCGTACTTCCTCGCTGCCGGCGCTATTGGCGGCGGACCGGTTCGTGTCGAAGGCGTGGGGCGGGACAGCATCCAGGGGGACGTGCGCTTCACCGAGATGCTCGAACGCATGGGCGCGCAGGTATGCTTGGGCGAGAACTGGATCGAATCGCGGGCGCCTGCGCAGGGCGCACTCCGGCCGCTGGAGGCGGACCTTAACCACATTCCCGACGCGGCGATGACGCTAGCGGTCATGGCGTTGTTCGCCAAGGGCACCTCGACCCTGCGCAATATCGCGAGCTGGCGGGTCAAGGAAACCGACCGCATCGCCGCCATGGCAACGGAATTGCGCAAACTCGGCGCGAGCGTCGAGCAAGGCGCCGATTACCTGCGTGTCACGCCACCGGTGCAACTGCGCCCGGCCACCATCGACACTTACGACGATCATCGCATCGCCATGTGCTTTTCCCTTGCGGCGCTGGGCGGTGTGGCGGTGCGGATCAACGATCCGGAATGCGTCGCGAAAACCTTTCCGGAATATTTTGCGGTGTTCGACACTATCTGCCAGCGGGCGTAAGCGCCATGTCCCGAGACTCGCCATCCGTGCCTGACGATTGGTCGGCACCTGTTATCGCCATCGATGGGCCATCGGCGTCGGGCAAGGGCACCGTGGCGGCCCGCGTAGCACAGGAACTCGGCTTCCACTACCTGGACAGCGGCTCGCTGTACCGGCTGGTGGCGCTTGCTGCCGTGCAGGCCAACGTATCGCTGGAGGACGAGCAGGCGGTGGCGGCGGTCGCGGCACGGCTGCCGGCCCGCTTCGCCGCCGATCGCGTGCTGCTCGATGATGCGGATGTAAGCGAGCGCATTCGCGGCGAGGATGTCTCCGTCGCCGCCTCGCGCGTTGCGGCGCTGCCGGCTGTGCGCGCGGCCCTGCTCGAACGCCAGCGCGCCTTCCGCGAGCAGCCCGGACTCGTGGCGGAAGGGCGCGACATGGGTTCCGTCGTCTTTTCGGAGGCGGTGCTCAAGGTGTTTCTTACCGCGAGTGCCGAAGCGCGCGCGCGGCGACGCTATAACCAGTTGATCGAAAAAGGCTTGCCTGCTAATATTGACAGTCTTTTGCGGGACATGCGCGAGCGCGATGCGCGGGATAGTGCGCGCAGCGTTGCGCCATTGCAAAAGTGCGCGGACGCCGTGCTGATCGATACCACCTCGCTCACGGTCGAAGAGGCGGTGGCGGCGATCGTGGAATTGGCGGTACAGCGTCTGTCGCGGGCCGGGCCGGCATCGGTGTGACCGCCGATACCGGTCGGGCGATGGGAGTCGCACTTCTGCTGCTGGGGCGGCCTGCCTGAAGGTCGCGGGAGCGGGAAGGGCGGCAGTTTGAATCGTTATGCCGTAGCGATACGGCCCAGGTTACCTATGTCCACTGCTACTTCCGCTGTACCGTTGCAGGAAAGTTTTGCCGCCCTGTTCGAAGAAAGCCTGTCGCGCCAGGAGATGCGCGCCGGCGAGGTGATTACCGCCGAGGTCGTGCGCGTCGATCAGAATCACGTCGTCGTCAATGCCGGGCTGAAGTCGGAGAGCTTTATCCCCGTGGAGGAGTTCCGCAACGATCGGGGCGAAGTCGAGGTCAAGTCCGGCGACTATGTCAGCGTCGCCATCGAAATGCTGGAGGACGGCTTCGGCGAAACGCGCCTGAGTCGCGAGAAGGCCAAGCGCATCGCCGCATGGAACGATCTCGACAAGGCGCTGAACGACGGCACGCTGGTCAAGGGCGTCATTACCGGCAAGGTCAAGGGCGGCCTGACGGTCATGACAAATGGCATCCGCGCCTTCCTGCCGGGCTCCCTGGTGGACACACGCCCCGTCAAGGACACCACACCCTACGAGGGCAAGGAATACGAATTCAAGGTCATCAAGCTCGACCGCAAGCGTAACAACGTCGTGCTGTCGCGCCGCGCGGTGCTCGAAGCAACCCAGGGCGAAGAGCGCGAAGCGCTGCTGGCGAGCCTCAAGGAAGGCACTGTCGTCAAGGGTATCGTCAAAAATATCACTGACTACGGCGCGTTCGTCGATCTCGGCGGCATTGACGGCCTGCTGCACATTACCGATCTTGCGTGGCGGCGCGTGCGTCACCCGTCGGAGGTGCTGCAGGTCGGCCAGGAAGTGGAAGCCAAGGTGCTCAAGTTCGACCAGGAGAAGAACCGCGTCTCCCTGGGCCTGAAGCAGCTCGGCGAAGACCCGTGGGTCGGCATCTCGCGCCGCTATCCGCAGGGCACGCGCCTGTTCGGCAAGGTCACCAACCTTACCGACTATGGCGCCTTCGTGGAGGTCGAGCAGGGTATCGAGGGTCTGGTGCATGTCTCCGAGATGGACTGGACGAACAAGAACGTTCATCCGTCCAAGGTGGTTCAACTGGGCGACGAGGTCGAGGTCATGATTCTCGAGATCGATGAGGATCGGCGGCGCATTTCCCTGGGCATGAAGCAGTGCATGCCCAACCCGTGGGAAGACTTCGCCATGAACAACAAGAAGGGCGACAAGGTGCGCGGCCAGATCAAGTCCATCACCGACTTCGGCGTGTTCATCGGCCTGTCGGGCGGCATCGACGGTCTGGTGCATTTATCCGATCTGTCATGGTCCTTGCCGGGCGAAGAGGCCGTGCGCAACTACAAGAAGGGTGACGAGATCGAGGCGGTGGTACTGGCGATCGACGTCGAGCGCGAGCGCATCTCGCTCGGCATCAAGCAGCTGGAAGGCGATCCGTTCACCAACTACATCGCCACACACGACAAGAACAGCGTTGTCAAGGGTACCGTCAAGAGCGTGGATGCCAAGGGCGCTGTGATCGCGCTGGATGGGGAGGTGGAAGGTTATCTGCGGGCATCCGAGGCGGCACGCGAGCGGGTCGAGGACCTGCGCAACGTGCTCAAGGAAGGCGACAGCATCGAGGCGATGATCATCAACGTCGACCGCAAGTCGCGCGGCATTAACCTGTCGATCAAAGCCAAAGACCAGGCCGAGCAGAACGAAGCGATGCAGAAGCTGCAGAGCGAGAGCTCCGCGGCGAGCGGCACGACCAACCTGGGCGCGCTGCTTAAGGCAAAGCTCGGCAACCCACAACAATAGTTACTCAGGCCTTCCATGACCAAGTCGGAGCTCATCAACAAGCTCGCGCTGCGCTTCCCGCAGCTCGTGGCGAAGGATGCCGACTACGCGGTGAAGATGATCCTCGATGCGATGACCGCAAGCCTGGCGCGCGGCGATCGCATCGAGATCCGCGGTTTCGGCAGCTTCTCGCTCAACTATCGGCCGCCGCGTGTCGGGCGCAATCCCAAGTCCGGCGACAAGGTGCTCGTGCCAGAAAAGCACGTGCCCCATTTCAAGGCGGGCAAGGAGCTGCGCGAGCGCGTCGACCAGCGTCCTTGAAACCGGGGGACCAGGGGCGCGATGGCAGCGCAGGCATCGACGGGGCGGCAGGTGCCGCCTTTTTTGTCGCCGGCACGGGACGCTTCGTTGCTCAGTGATCCGGGCGCCGAACGGCGCTCGCGCCGGTTTGCGGCGTCCTTCGACCTATGCGATTTTTGATCTGGGTGGCGCGCATTGCCGTTTTCGTCGTTCTGCTTGGCATTGCGGTCAAGAACAGCGATGTCGTCACGGTGCGCCTGTTCCTCGGCGCGAGCTGGCAGGTACCGTTGGTGATGGTGATGCTGATTTGCTTTGCCGCCGGCGCGGCCGTCGGATTGACCGCTCTGCTCACCACCCTGTTTCGCCAGCGTCACGAGCTTGTGCAATTGCGCCGCGACCAGGAGCGAACGGGGGCAATGTCCGAGCGCATCGCTCCCAGAGTGGGCGATTCCGTTCTCTAACCGGATTCGCGGATGGACTTCGAGCTCTGGTGGCTGCTGGCGATTCCGCTGTTCTTTGCCCTTGGGTGGGTGGCGGCACGCATCGACATCCGGCATCTCGTGCGCGAATCCCGCACCCTGCCGCGCTCTTACTTCAAGGGGCTGAACTTCCTCCTCAATGAACAGCCGGACCAGGCGATCGAAGCCTTCATCGAGGCGGTGAAGGTGGATCCGCAAACCATCGAACTGCACTTCGCCCTTGGCAATCTGTTTCGCCGCCGTGGCGAGACCGACCGTGCCATCCGCATGCACCAGAATCTCGTGGATCGTGCCGATCTGCGCGACGACCAACGCCTGCAGGCCCTGGACGCGCTGGGCCAGGACTATCTCAAAGCGGGATTGCTGGATCGCGCCGAAGACGCGTTCCGTCGCTTGCGCGGCTCGGCGCTGGACGAGAATGCCCTCAAGTTTCTGCTCGAGATCTACCAGCAGGAAAAGGAGTGGGCCAAGGCCATCGAAATCGCTCGCGAGCTGCCCGATCACTCCGGCCATCTGTGGCAGAAGGAAATCGCCAACTTCTATTGCGAAATGGCGGCAAGCGAGATCACTCACTCCCGCCCCGAGGAGGCACGGCGCCTGCTCGACGAAGCCCTCGCCATCAACCGCAAGTGCGTGCGGGCCTCCATTCTCCTCGGCGACCTGCAGGCGGGCAAGGGAGATATGGATGCCGCCGTCGCCACCTGGAAGCGGGTCGAGCACCAGAATCCCGTCTATCTTGCCCTCGTCGCCGGGCGGCTCATGGAGGCCTACCGGAAACTCGATCGGCACGAGCAGGGGCTGCAGTTGCTGAGCGGCTATCTGGAGCATCATCCGTCTCTGGATCTGCTCGATGCAGTGTTTCAGTGGCAGCTCGAAGCGCATGGCGCGGATGCCGCCTACGAGCTGGTGCGCGACGAACTGCGGCGCAATCCGACGCTCCTTGGACTAGACAAGCTGTTGGAAGCACAGCTTCTGGCAGCACCGCCGGAGCGGCGCCAGGATCTGGAGATGATGAAGAATCTGATCCACAACCACACGCGTCGCGTCGCGCGCTATCGCTGCGACAACTGTGGCTTCAAGGCGCGCCAGTTCTATTGGCGCTGCCCGGCCTGCGGCGGCTGGGAGACCTATCCTCCGAAGCGTACGGAGGAATACGACTTGACACCGTGATGGGTGGCGTGACGAGCAAGGGGGAAAATCTGAAGGACAGGCTCGGCGCTTCGCAGCGGGTGCGGGCCCGGCATGCTTGCTCGCAGCGCATTGATGCGAACGGGGCAGTCCAGCCGCGGATCCGCGACCACTCGACTTTCACGGCTATTTGGGAGCCTGCATGAAGATTACCGTCGTCGGCACGGGCTACGTCGGCCTGGTAAGCGGCGCCTGTCTGGCAGAGGTCGGCAACGACGTCCTCTGCCTCGACGTGAGCGAGGAAAAGATCCGCATCCTCAATGAAGGCGGAATCCCCATCCACGAGCCCGGCCTGCAGGAGATGGTGGCACGCAACCGTGCGGCAGGACGTCTGCATTTCACCACCGGCATCGGCCAGGCCGTGCGCCATGGCGTCGTCCAGTTCATCGCCGTCGGCACACCGCCCGACGAGGACGGCTCGGCAGATCTCAAGCACGTGCAGGAGGCGGCGCGCAACATCGGCCGCCTCATGGACGGCTACCGCCTGATCGTGGACAAGTCCACGGTTCCCGTGGGCACGGCCGATCTGGTGCGCGCCACCGTAGCCGAGGAGCTGGCGCAGCGAGGCTTGAGGACCGAATTCAGTGTCGTGTCGAACCCGGAGTTTCTCAAGGAAGGCGCGGCGGTCGAGGACTTCATGCGTCCGGATCGCATCATCATCGGCGCCGAGGATGCGCGCGCCACGGATATCATGCGCAAGATTTATGCGCCGTTTCAGCGCAACCACGAGCGCCTGATCGTCATGGACGTGCGCTCTGCAGAGCTGACGAAGTACGCCGCCAATGCCATGCTGGCAACACGCATCTCCTTCATGAACGAGATGGCCAATCTGGCCGAGAAGCTCGGCGCCGACATCGAGCTGGTGCGCCAGGGCATCGGTTCGGATCCGCGCATCGGCTATCACTTCCTCTACCCGGGCTGCGGTTACGGCGGCTCCTGCTTTCCTAAAGACGTGAAAGCGCTGATCCGCACCGCCCACGAGGTGGACGGGGAACTGTCCATCCTCAAGGCGGTGGAACGCGCAAACGAATCGCAGAAGCGCGTGCTGGCGCGCAAACTCGTCGCCCACTTCGGCCCGAACCTGACCGGCCGGCGCATTGCCCTGTGGGGACTGGCCTTCAAGCCCAATACCGATGACATGCGCGAGGCGCCCAGCCGCGCCCTCATCGCCGAGCTGCTCGAGCGCGGCGCACACGTGCGCGCCTATGACCCGGCGGCGATGAGCGAGGCCAAGCGCATCTACGGCGACGAGCCACGCGTGAGCTATGCCGACGTACCCATGGCGGCGCTGCCGGGCGCCGATGCCCTGGTGATCGCCACCGAGTGGAAGGAATTCCGCAGCCCGGATTTCGAAGCGATCAAGGCCCAGCTCAAGTCACCAGTTATAGTCGATGGCCGCAATCTTTACGACCCCGCGCACGTGCGCGGCGCCGGCTTTCAGTATTACGGCATCGGCCGGGGCTAGACGTGGGAGCGGTTTTGCGTTTGCCCGACACCTCGAAAGCGCGCGTGCTCGTGGTCGGCGATGTCATGCTGGACCGCTACTGGTTCGGCGAGGTGAGCCGCATTTCGCCCGAGGCGCCTGTGCCGGTGGTGAAGGTCGAGCGCTCGGAAGAGCGCCTTGGCGGCGCGGCCAACGTCGCCCGCAATGCTGCCTCGTTGGGTGCCCAGGTGATGCTGCTCTCCGTGGTCGGTGCCGACGAGGCAGGGCACTCTATCGAGCGCTTGCTTGCCGCGGAAGGCATCCAGACCAGCTTGCACGAGGATGCGGAGCTGGCCACGACGATCAAACTGCGCGTCGTCGGCCGGCAGCAGCAGCTGCTGCGTATCGATTTCGAGAACTGGCCGGCGCACGAGGTACTGCGCGCCAAGCTGGCAGAATTCGAGCAGTTGCTGCCGCGCTGCGATGTCGTCATCCTGTCCGACTACGGCAAGGGCGGGCTGACCCACATCACCGAGATGATCCGGCTAGCGCGTGCGGCCGGCAGGTCCGTTCTGGTGGATCCGAAGGGCGACGATTTCACCCGTTACGCCGGCGCGACGCTCCTTACGCCAAATCGCGCCGAACTGCGTCAGGTCGTGGGAAAATGGTCTTCCGACGCGGAGCTGACGGCGAAGGCGCAGCGACTGATTGGCGAATTGGGTCTGGACGCGCTGCTGGTCACGCGCAGCGAGGAAGGCATGACGCTCTTCCGGTCTGCCGGCGTCGTGCATGAACCGGCGCGGGCGCGCGAGGTATTCGATGTCAGCGGCGCCGGCGATACGGTGATTTCGGCCCTGGCGGTGATGCTGGCCAGCGGCCTCGATGTCGCCGATGCCATGCGCATCGCCAACCGCGCAGCCGGCATCGTCGTCGGCAAACTCGGCACTGCCGTGGTGCACCTGGACGAGTTGGCGACGGAAGTGGGATAGTCATCGGCGTTCAGTGCGGATTGAACTTCGTTTTCGGGGGTACGCGGCATTCGATGAAGGCGCGTGCTTGTTGCTTGTGACTGCTGGTTCACTGCCATAATTCATATGTACTACGTTGTTACCGGCGCAGCGGGATTCATCGGCTCGAATCTGGTGCGGGCGCTCAACGGGCGGGGCATCACCAACATCATCGCGGTGGACAACCTGACACGCGCCGAGAAATTCAAAAATATCGTCGACTGCGAGATCGCCGACTACCTCGACAAGCACGAGTTCCTCGATCGGCTGGACAGTGGCCACTTCGACGCCCTCATCGAGGCGGTGCTGCACCAGGGCGCCTGCTCCGACACCATGGAAACCAACGGCCAGTACATGATGGAGAACAACTACCGCTACTCCCTGGCGTTGCTCGACTACTGCATCGATCAGGAGGTCCCCTATCTGTACGCTTCGTCGGCCTCGGTCTATGGCGGCGGCAGCGTTTTTCGAGAGTCGCGCGAGTGCGAGGCGCCGCTGAACGTGTACGGCTACTCGAAGTTCCTGTTCGATCAGATCGTGCGCCGCCGGCTTGCCGAGGCGTCGTCGCAGGTCGTCGGCTTTCGCTACTTCAATGTCTACGGGCCGCGCGAGCAGCACAAGGGACGGATGGCCTCGGTCGCATACCACTTCTTCAACCAGTACCAAGCCGACGGGAGGGTTCGTCTCTTCGAGGGTTGCGGCGGCTATGGCAACGGCGAGCAGCGACGCGATTTCGTGTTCGTCGAAGATGTCGTCGCAGCCAATCTCCACTTCCTCGACCACCCGCAGAGCTCCGGCATATTCAATCTGGGCACAGGGCGCGCCCAATCGTTCAACGATGTGGCGGTGGCCGTGGTGAACGCCTGCCGCGCCGAGCAGGGCGGGCCGGCCCTATCGCTGGGCGAACTATGTGCCCAGGGCGCTATCGAATACATACCGTTCCCCGATGCGCTCAAGGGCAAGTACCAGAGTTTTACTCAGGCGGATCTGTCGGCGCTGCGCGAGGCGGGCTATGAACGGCCCTTCGCCACGGTGGCGGAAGGTGTGTCCAAGTATGTGCAACACATGCTGAAGTGCTGAGTCATGTACAAGACTCTTGAGGATCATGTCGGCAACACGCCTTTGGTGCGCTTGAAGCGGCTGGGCAGCGGCGACGCAACGGGGCGCGGCAACGTCATCCTGGCCAAGCTTGAAGGCAACAATCCGGCCGGTTCGGTGAAGGACCGGCCGGCGCTATCGATGATCGTGCGCGCGGCGAAGCGCGGCGACATCAAGCCGGGCGACACGCTCATCGAGCCGACCAGCGGCAATACGGGTATCGCGCTGGCCATGGCCGCGGCCATGGGCGGTTACCGCATGGTGCTGGTCATGCCGGAGCACCTGAGCATCGAGCGCCGGCAGACCATGCGTGCCTTCGGTGCCGAGATCGTGCTGACGCCCGAAAAGGGCGGTATGGAACTGGCGCGCGATGTGGCCGAGAAAATGCGTGACGAAGGCAAGGGCATCATCTTGGATCAGTTCGCCAACCCCGACAACCCGCTCTCCCACTACGAAGGCACGGGGCCGGAGATCTGGCGCGACACCGCGGGCGGTATCACCCACTTCGTCAGCAGCATGGGCACGACCGGCACCATCATGGGCTGCTCGCGCTATTTCAAGGAAAAGAATCCGGCGGTCCAGATCATCGGCTGCCAGCCGGAGGAGGGTTCGCAGATCCCGGGCATCCGCAAATGGCCGGAAGCCTATCTGCCAAGAATCTACGAGAAGGCCCGTGTCGATCGGCTGGAGTACGTCAGTCAGGCGGAGGCCGAGGAGATGACGCGCAGGCTGGCCCGCGAGGAGGGCATCTTCGCCGGCATCTCCTCCGGCGGGGCGATGGCTGTGGCCCTGCGGGTGGCGCGCGAGGTCGAGAACGCCGTCATCGTCACCATCGTCTGCGACCGCGGCGACCGCTATCTATCCACGGGCGTTTTCCCCGCCTAGGCCGGCGCGCACTGCGATGCCGCGTTGGGCGTGGCGGGCGGGCCGACTGCTTGCCGCGCTGGCATTTTTCATCGTTGCCGATGCCGGTGCCCAAGACGTCCGGCTGACACTGGCAAACGTCGACCATCCACTGTTTTCCGCCCGCGACGTGCGTCTGAGCGCAGGCTCGCTCGGAGCGGGCGGCGCGGAACTTGCCATCGGGTCGTTGCGCATCGGTGCACGACAGTGGTCGCAGGTCGTGCTGCGGTGCCCGGTGCTGCGCTGGACAGCGCGGGAAGTTTCCTGTCCCCGCGGCGAGCTGAGGCTGCCCAAGCTCGATGCGCTGCCCCTGCGCTTTGCTTACGTTGCGGCGCAGCGGCGCCTGGAAGTCGTCCTGCAGCCGAACGCGCTAGAGCGACTACAGCTGACCATGGAGCTGCAGCGCGACGCGCGGCAAGTGGTGGCGCAGTTCGACAACGTGCGTCTTGATCGGCTCGCGGCGTTGTTGCCGCAACTTGCAGCCTACAAGGCGGCCGGCATTGCCGAGGGCACGGTGCGCTGGTCGGCTCGCGGCGAACGGGCAAGTCTTGCCGCGCGATTGCGCTTGTCGCAGTTGTCGTTCAACAATCCCGCCGGCACTCAGGCGGGCGATAAGATCGCGGCCAAGGTTGTGCTGGACGCTGAGCAAACTGCCACCCGCTGGCAGTGGCGCTCGGCGCTGGACTGGGAAAGCGGGGAAGCCTATGTCCAGCCGTTCTACATTGCCCAGGGCGGCGTGCGCGTGACGGCCGAAGGCGTGCTCGACGGCAAAAGGCTCTCAGTTGCCAACGGCCGGGCGGAAATTGCCGACGTCGGGCGCGCCGGCTTCGAGGTGAGCGTCGATCTCGAAGCGATGGCCATGCGCAGCTTCTCGGTGCAAACCGACGAAGTCGATCTGAAACGCGTGGCGCCGGTGCTGATCGCGCCGCTGCTTGCGCAGCGGGGGCTGCCGCACCACGACTTCGACGGCCGGGCGCAACTCTCGGCGCGCGTCGAAAGCGGCTTGCTGCAGGCGCTGCACGTCCGACTCGCCGATGCATCGCTGGCGGAAGGCCGAGGCCGATTCGCCGCGCGCAGCATCAGCGGCGACATCCCGTGGCGGCGCGACGCCCCGACCCAGGGGAATCTGAGCATCGGCGGCGGCAGCTTCGGGCGCATTCCGCTCGGGGCTTTCGTCCTGCCGATCGCCATGAACGGGTTCAGCGTCGCGCTGCCCGGCGTGCGTATTCCCGTGCTCGACAGCGAACTGGTGCTCGACGGCGTGCAGGCCGAGAAGCGTGGCGATCAATGGAACTGGCGGGTGGGCGGCGCGCTGCACCCGGTGTCCATGGCGCGGCTCACGGCGGCCTTGGGACTGCCGCGCATGTCTGGGCTATTGTCGGCGTCCATTCCCACCGTCTCGCACAGCGAATCAACCATCCGGCTCGATGGTACGTTGATCATCCAGGTCTTCGACGGCTATCTGGCCGCGTCCGACCTGCGCATCATCGAGCCCTTCGGCCGCGTACCGCGCGTGCATGCCGATGTCGAGATGCGCAACATCAACCTGGGGCAGCTCACGGAAACCTTTTCTTTCGGCAGCATGACCGGATTCATCGACGGCTATCTCAAGGACTTGGAACTCGCAGGCTGGCGGCCGCAGCATGTCGATGCGTTGGTCATCAGCAGCCCGGGTGAGTACCCCAAGCGCATCAGCCAGCGTGCCGTGCAGAACATTTCGGCGCTCGGCGGGGCCGGCGCCGCGGCGGCGATCCAGCGCAGTGTGCTGCGCTTCTTCGAGGAGTTCGGTTACAGCAAGCTGGGCGTGAGCTGCGTGCTGCGCGAGGGAATCTGCCAGATGGGCGGCATCGAGGAGGATCGCTCCGGATATGTCATCGTCAAGGGCGGCGGCATCCCGGCGATCAACATCCTGGGCTACAATCGCCGTGTGGACTGGAACGAGCTGGTAACGCGCCTGGCGCGCATAACGGAAAGCAACGTCAAACCGGTGATCAAGTAGGCTGTCGAGACGATGAACATCAAACCGCCTGGAATTGCCGTGGGGGCACTGGCGCTCGCGCTCGGCGCCTGTGTCACCATCAACATCTACTTCCCGGCCGCTGCTGCCGAGAAGGCTGCCGACAAGATTATCGATGAGGTATGGCAGTTGCAGAAGGACGGGGCAAAAAAGCCGGAGCAGCCGGCACCCACCCCGGCCCAATGAGGAGCAGGGTATGACCGCGACAATTCGTGCGCTGCTGGCGCTGGCGCTGCTGCTGGCGGCGGGGACGCTGGCGGCCCAGGGCAATCTGGAGATCAACACGCCGGCGATTGCGGCGCTCAAGGCGGCAATGCAGCAGCGTCACACTCAGCTTGCGCCGCACTTCGGGTCTGGGGCAGTCGGATTGACCGGCGACGGGCGCATCGAGCTGCGCGATGCCAACGCTGTGCCGTTGGCCCAGCGCCAGGCAGTGTCGGCCCTGATCTCCTCGGAGAACAGCGATCGCGCTGCGCTGTACCGGGAAATTGCCCGCGCCAACGGCCATCCGGAGTGGGAGGCCGACGTCCGCAACACCTTTGCCCAGCGTTGGGTCGACAAGGCCCAGCCCGGCTGGTACGTGCAGGGTGCTGGCGGGGCTTGGGTCCGGAAATGACGCCGACACTCGTCTTCGACATCGAGACGGTGCCGGATGTGGCCGGCCTGCGCCTGCTCTACGGGCTCGATGCGTCGCTGAGCGATGACGAGGTCGCCGAGTTGGCGTTCCAGAAACGGCGCGCCGCTACGGGTAACGACTTTCTGCCCCTGCATCTGCAGCGCGTCCTGGTGGTGTCTTGCGCCATGCGCGACGAGCGCCAGTTCCGTGTCTGGTCGCTGGCAGAGCCGGAGTCGGGAGAGGGCGAGATCATTCAACGTTTCTTCGACGGCATCGAGAAGTACACGCCGCAACTGGTGTCGTGGAACGGCGGCGGCTTCGACCTGCCGGTGCTGCATTATCGCGGCCTCATCCATGGTGTTTCCGCGCCCCGCTACTGGGACATGGGCGAGGACGACCGCGAATTCAAGTGGAACAACTACATCAGCCGTTACCACACGCGCCATCTCGACCTCATGGATTTGCTCGCCCTGTATCAGCCGCGGGCCAACGCGCCGCTCGACGAACTGGCGAAGCTGATTGGATTTCCGGGCAAACTGGGAATGGACGGCTCCGAGGTGTGGTCCGCCTATCGCGCCGGAGAGATCGCTGAGATCCGCAACTATTGCGAGACGGACGTGGTCAATACCTTCCTCGTCTTTCTGCGCTTTCAGTGCATGCGTGGCGTTCTCGGCCGCGATGCCTATGCCCGGGAGTGCGAGCACACTCGCTCGACGCTTGCCGCGCTCAAGCAACCGCATTGGCGGACCTTTCTCGAACACTGGCCGGCGTGACCGAGGATGTCCCGGACGAAGCATTCAGATTGAGCAAGCGCCGCCATGCAGACAGACGACCCCCGTATCGAAGCCATCGACGCCGCCCTGGCCGGCGAGTGGGATCGCGCCCATGTGATCGTGCAGGTGCGCTCCGATGAGCTGTCCTGCTGGATCCACGCCGTGTTGCACAAGATCGAGGGCGACGCATCGAACAGCCGTTACTGGTATGCCAGGACGAGCCACGAGTACGGCCGGTACGAGAATCCGCGCCAGGAGCTGGAGAGCATTAGAAGCGCGATCCTCGACTTGCGCGGCTGAACGGCGCGCGTCTCGGTTGTGTTGCCCGCCGCCTTTGGCTAGAATGCTGCTCTTCTAGGCGCGTAGCTCAGCTGGTTAGAGCACTACCTTGACATGGTAGGGGTCGTTGGTTCGAGTCCAATCGCGCCTACCACGGCTTCCACGCAAAGGCATCGAAAGGGCCTCGGGTTATGACACCGCGAACTTGCAAGACATCCCTGCTGCGTCAGAACTGAACGGGTTCGCCCTCGATTACGAAGAAGTGCGGCTCGGCCGCACTTTTTTTTTGCCGGAGATGAGTTTGCCATGCCGAAGATCACGTTGCCGGACGGTGCCGTCCGATCCTTTGATGGCTCAGTATCGGTCGCCGAAGTCGCCGCCTCGATCGGCCCTGGGCTGGCGAAAGCGGCGCTGGCGGGGAAAGTGAACGGTCGGCTGGTCGATACGTCCGCGCGCATGGACAGCGACGCCTCGCTCGCAATCATCACGGACAAGGACGCGGAGGGACTGGAGGTTCTGCGCCACTCGACGGCGCATTTGCTTGCCTATGCCGTGAAGGAGCTGTTTCCCGATGCCCAAGTGACGATCGGACCGGTGATCGAAAACGGCTTCTACTACGATTTCTCCTACAAGCGTCCTTTCACGCCGGAGGATCTGTCCCGGATCGAGCAGCGCATGCACGAGCTGGCGAAGAAAGACTTTCCGGTGGTACGCGAGGTTTGGGCGCGGGACAAGGCGGTGGAGTTCTTCAAGAGTATCGGCGAGCACTACAAGGCGGAAATTGTCGGCTCGATTCCCGCCGGTGAAGAGGTGTCCGTCTATCGCGAGGGGGATTTCGTCGATCTTTGCCGCGGACCTCACGTTCCGTCGATGGGCCGGCTCAAGGTCTTCAAGCTGATGAAAGTCGCCGGCGCCTACTGGCGGGGCGATTCGCGCAACGAGATGCTGCAGCGAATATACGGCACGGCGTGGGCGAAGAAGGAGGAGCAGGACGCCTACCTTCACATGCTGGAGGAGGCGGAAAAGCGCGATCACCGACGCATCGGCCGCCAGCTCGATCTATTCCATCTTCAGGAGGAAGCGCCGGGGATGGTGTTCTGGCATCCCCACGGCTGGATCGTCTGGCAGGAAATCGAACAGTACATGCGTTGCCTGCTGCGCGAGCACGGTTACCGCGAGGTGCGCACGCCGCAAGTCATGGAACGCAGCCTCTGGGAGCGCTCCGGCCATTGGCAGATGTATGCCGAAAACATGTTTACGACCACGGCCGAGGAGCGGGATTACGCCGTCAAGCCGATGAACTGCCCGGGGCACATCCAGATATTCAACCAGGGTATCAAGAGTTACCGCGATCTGCCGCTGCGCCTGGCTGAGTTCGGATCATGCCATCGTAATGAGCCTTCGGGTGCCCTGCACGGCATCATGCGCGTGCGCGGTTTCGTGCAGGACGACGCGCACATCTTCTGCACCGAGGATCAGGTCCTGGGTGAGTCGCTTGCCTTTATCGACCTGTTGCGTAAGGTCTACGCCGATTTCGGCTTCGACGAGATCCTGGTCAAGTTGTCCACGCGTCCGGAGAAGCGCATCGGCGCTGATGACACCTGGGATCGTGCCGAAGCGGCGCTGGCGCAGGCCCTCGACGCCAAAGGACTGAAGTACGAGCTGCAGCCCGGCGAAGGCGCGTTCTACGGGCCGAAGATCGAGTTCTCGCTCAAAGACTGCCTGAGTCGAGTCTGGCAGTGCGGCACACTGCAGCTCGACTTTGCGCTGCCGGGCAGGCTGGGTGCGGAATACGTCGCGGAGGACAACACCCGCAAGACGCCCGTGATGTTGCATCGTGCCATTCTGGGATCGCTCGAGCGCTTCATCGGCATCCTGATCGAGCACCACGCCGGCGCCTTTCCGCTCTGGCTGTCACCGGTGCAGGCGGTCGTGATGAACATCTCGGAGGCGCAGGCGGGCTATGCCGGCAATGTTGCGGCGCGCCTGCGTGACGCCGGCTTCCGCGCTGATGCAGATTTGCGCAACGAGAAAATTAACTATAAAATACGAGAACATAGCATGCATAGGCGGCCCTATCTCCTGGTCGTGGGCGACAAGGAGAAAGCCGCCACAATGGTGGCCGTGCGTGCCCGGGGTGGGAAGGACCTTGGGCAGATGTCCCTCGATGCGTTCCTAGAGTTAGTTCGACGCGAACGCGACGAGCGGGCGGGCACGGCTTGATTTTTTGTTTTCGAGGAGACGCAGACCATCGCACAGCAGACCAGCAGCAGGGCGCAGCGTTTAAACGAAGAAATCAACGCGCCGGAAATCCGATTGATCGGAGAAGCGGGCGAACAAGTCGGGATCGTAACGGTTCAGGCAGCGCTGAGGATGGCCGAGGAGGCCGGCGTGGATCTTGTCGAGATTGCGCCGCTGGCGAAACCGCCAGTCTGCCGGTTGATGGATTACGGCAAGTTCAAGTACCACGAGGCGAAGAAGGCCCACGAGGCCAAGCTCAAGCAGAAGCAGATTCAGGTCAAGGAGATCAAGTTCCGGCCGGGCACCGACGAAGGCGACTACCAGATCAAGTTGCGCAATCTGGTGCGCTTCCTGCAGGAAGGCGATAAGACCAAGGTTACGCTGCGATTTCGTGGCCGGGAGATGGCCCACCAGGAATTCGGTGTGCGCCTGCTCGAGCGGGTAAAGGCTGACCTGGAGCCCTACGGTACGGTGGAGCAGTTCCCGAAGATGGAAGGGCGCCAACTCGTCATGGTGCTGGCGCCGAACAAGAAGAAGCACTGAGCAGTTCTTCCCCTGAGCTCGGCGGCAAAGAGGGTGCCTCTCGGCAGTGGGGGATGTGACAAGTGGCTACGGGTCGTCGAAGCGCTCTCAGCCGGAGAGCCACCTGGTGCCATGTGATAACACTGGAGTTCGCAAATGCCGAAGATGAAGTCGAAGAAGGGCGCAGCCAAGCGCTTCAGGGTCCGCCCGGGCGGCAGTATCAAGCGCTCGCAGGCGTTCAAGCGCCACATCCTGACCAAGAAAACCACGAAGTCGAAGCGCCACCTGCGCGGCGTGACCGAGGTACGTGCCTCGGACGTGCAGCAGGTTCGCTCGATGCTCCCCTACGCATAACGGAGGTCTGCCATGCCACGCGTCAAACGCGGTGTGACGGCTCGCGCTCGTCATAAGAAGGTACTCGACCAGGCGAAGGGCTATCGCGGTCGTCGCAATAGCGTATATCGGATCGCCAAAGAAGCGGTGATGAAGGCGGGGCAGTATGCCTATCGCGATCGCCGCCAGCGCAAACGCCAGTTTCGTTCCCTGTGGATTGCCCGCATCAACGCTGCAGCCCGGGAACTGGGACTGAACTACAGCCTGCTCATAAACGGCCTCAAGAAGGCGGAGATCGAGGTGGATCGCAAGGTGCTCGCCGATCTGGCGGTGTTCGATAAGCCTGCATTTGCCCAGATCGCCAACCAGGCTAAGGCAAAGCTCGCTACATAGCCGGACGCCGGAGGAGGGAGGCCCGAACCGTCGGTCTCCGCCTGCCGTTGGCCGTGCCGCATGGTTCGGTTCTGTCGATGATCCGGCCCTGCACTAAGGCGGCCATTTGGCCGCGCCTTGTGTAAGTTGAGTCATGAACGACGTCGAGCAACTGGTTTCGCGCGCTGCTGCCGAGTTTGCGGCGATCGACGATGCCGCACAGCTTGAGAAAGCAAAGGCGGGTTTCCTGGGCAAGAGCGGTTCGCTGACCGAACTGCTCAAGGGACTGGCCAAGCTGTCGCCGGAGGATCGCCGTGCCGCCGGGGCGGCGATCAACAGCGCCAAGGAGAAGATCGAGGCGGCGCTGGAGTCCCGGCGGCAGGCGCTCAAGCGCACTGCCTTGGAGTCGCGCCTGCGCGAGGAGGCGCTCGACGTCACGCTCCCGGGCCGCGGTCTGGGCGTCGGCGGGCTCCATCCGGCAACCCGGACCCTGGAGCGCATCGAAGCGCTGTTCCGCTCCATCGGCTTCGACGTGGCCGACGGACCGGAGATCGAAACCGACTTCCACAACTTCACTGCATTGAACACGCCCGAGAACCATCCGGCGCGTTCCATGCATGACACGTTCTACATCGAGAACGCGCCGGGACTTCTGCTGCGCACCCATACCTCGCCGATCCAGGTGCGCTACATGCAACAGCACAAGCCGCCGATCAAGACGATCGCGCCGGGGCGCGTCTACCGCGTCGACTCCGATGCCACCCATTCACCCATGTTTCATCAGGTGGAGGGACTGTGGGTGGACGAAACGGTCAGCTTCGCCGATCTCAAGGGCGTGTTGGCAGAGTTTCTGCGCCGCTTCTTCGAAAAGGACGATCTGCGCGTGCGCTTCCGTCCGTCGTTCTTCCCGTTCACTGAACCTTCGGCGGAGGTGGACATGGGCTGTGTCTTCTGCGACGGCAAAGGCTGCCGCGTGTGCAGCCATTCCGGATGGCTCGAGGTGGCCGGCAGCGGCATGGTTCATCCCAACGTGCTACGGCACGTGGGCATCGACAGTGAGCGCTATCAGGGTTTCGCTTTTGGCATGGGCCCGGACCGGCTCACCATGCTTCGCTATGGCATCAACGATTTGCGCCTATTTTATGACGGCGACTTGCGCTTCCTGAGTCAATTCAGATAAACATGCAGTTCTCCGAGCACTGGCTGCGCACTTTCGTCAATCCGCCGCTCACCAGCGGGGAACTTGCGCACCTGTTGACCATGGCCGGTCTGGAAGTCGAGGCCCAGCAGCCGGTGGCGCCTGCGTTCATCGGCGTGGTCGTGGCGCAGATATTGTCCTGCGACAGACATCCCAATGCCGACAAGCTCAAGCTGTGTCGCGTCGACGCCGGGCAGGGCGAGGCGCTGCAGATCGTCTGCGGCGCACCCAATGCCGCGGTGGGCATTAAGGTGCCCTGCGCGTTGGTCGGGGCCGAGCTGCCCGGCCTGTCGATCAAGGCGGCCAAGGTGCGTGGCGTCGAATCCTTCGGCATGCTCTGTTCAGCGCGCGAGCTGGGCCTGTCGCAGGACCATGCCGGCTTGCTGACGCTCGCCGCCGATGCACCCGTGGGCGCCGACATCCGCGACCATCTCAGGCTCGACGACAAACTGTTTACCTTGAAACTCACGCCCAATCGTAGCGATTGCCTCAGCCTGCTCGGCATCGCCCGCGAAGTGGCGGCGCTGACGGGTGCGCCGCTGAGTGTGCCGGAAATTGGCGCGGCGGCGACATGTATCGATGCCCGGCGCGACATCGTACTCGATGCGCCTGAGGCCTGCCCGCGCTATTGCGGACGGATAATAGGCGGCGTCGATCCCGCTGCGCCGACACCCTCGTGGCTGGTGCGCCGGCTCGAGCGCAGTGGCGTGCGTTCCATCAGCGCCGTGGTCGACGTGACCAACTACGTCATGCTCGAGCTTGGGCAGCCGCTGCATGCCTTCGACAACGCCAAGCTCACCGGTGCCATCCATGTGCGCTTTCCCCGTCCCGGAGAGAAGCTGCTGCTGCTCAATGAACAGACCGTCGATCCCTCCGCCGACACGCTGCTGATTTGCGACGAGGCTCGCGTCCTTGCCCTTGCCGGGATCATGGGTGGCGAGGACAGTGGCATTGGCGCGACGACGACGGATTTGTTCCTCGAAAGCGCTTTCTTCGCCCCCGAGGCGGTGGCGGGGAAGGCGCGCAGCTACGGATTTTCCAGCGACGCATCGTACCGGTTCGAGCGCGGTGTCGACTTCGCGGCAACGCGCCGGGCCATCGAGCGGGCGACGCAGTTGATCGTCGACATCTGCGGCGGCCGTGCTGGGCCAATCACCGAAGCAGCAGCGCGCCTGCCCGAACGGCCGCCGGTGCGACTGCGGCCGGCGCGGGCGCAGCGCCTGCTCGGAGTCGGGTTCGATGCCGGGCAGATCGAACGCTTGCTCGGCGGGCTCGGTTTCGAGTTCCGGCGCGAAGGCGAGGACTTCGTCGTCACGCCGCCGTCGTATCGATTCGACATTGGCATCGAGGAGGACCTGATCGAGGAACTGGCGCGGCTGCACGGCTACGACAACATTCCCGCAACGACTCCGGCCTCGCCGACCGGCATGCCGCACGCCGAGGAACAACGGCGTTCCGTCTCCGTCCTGCGCATGCGGCTGGTGGGGCGCGACTACCAGGAGGTGGTCAATTTCAGCTTCGTCGACCGCGAATGGGAGCAGGATTTTTGCGCCAGCCGCGATATGGTGGTGCTGAGCAATCCGATCGCCAGCCAGATGAGCGTCATGCGCTCCAGCCTGATCGGCGGGTTGGTCGCCAATCTCGCGACCAATCTGCGCAGGCGCACCGATCGCGTGCGCGTGTTTGAGGTCGGGCGCTGCTTCCTTCGCGAGCCAAGTCAGCAGGCGGCGGCCGACGCCGTGGCCGGGTTCCATCAGCCTTTGCGGCTTGGGGCGCTTTGCGCCGGCCCAGCGGTCACGGAGCAATGGGGAGTGCCGACGCGTGAGGTAGATTTCTTCGATATCAAGGCCGACGTGGAGGCGATTCTTGCCCCGCGCGTGGCGCGCTACGAACGCGTCGCACATCCAGCGTTTCATCCCGGGCGTTCGGCAGCCATCGTCCTGGATGGCAGCCGGATCGGCGTCATCGGCGAGATCCATCCCCAGTGGGTACAGAAATACGAGCTGGGCACGGCCCCCGTTGCCTTCGAGCTCGATCTGCGACCGCTCGAGCGGCAACCGTTGCCGAGCTATCGGGAGCTGTCACGCTTTCCGGCAGTAGTGCGCGATATCGCCCTGCTCGTGCGCCAGGACGTGAGCGCGCAGGCGCTGCTGGACTGCCTGCGCCGCGCGGCGCCAGCGCTCGTGCAGGATGTCCAGTTGTTCGACCTGTATGCCGGAAAGGGTGTTGTGTCCGGAGAAAAAAGTCTTGCGTTTCGAGTAGTTATGCAAGATACTGAAAGAACGCTCGCAGATGCCGAGGTGGAGACGGCGCTGACGACGATGATCGAGGTGGCGGGGGAGGAACTGTCCGCCAGGTTGCGGGTATAAAGGGAGTGAGCATGACGTTAACAAAGGCAGAACTCGCCGATCTCCTTTTCGAAAAGGTTGGCTTGAACAAGCGCGAAGCGAAGGACATGGTCGAAAGTTTCTTCGAGGAAATCCGCAGCGCGTTGGAAAACGGTGAAAGCGTCAAACTCTCCGGCTTCGGCAACTTTCAACTGCGCAACAAGCCCCAGCGCCCCGGGCGTAACCCCAAGACGGGCGAGGAGATCCCCATCACCGCCCGCAGAGTGGTTACTTTTCACGCCAGCCAAAAGCTGAAGCTGGCCGTGGAAAAGGCAAACCATGGGGCCAACAGCAGTGGACCAGCAAAGCAGCAGGCCTGAGCTGCCGCCGATACCTGCCAAGCGCTACTTCACCATCGGCGAGGTAAGCGAGCTGTGCGGGGTCAAACCCCATGTGCTGCGCTACTGGGAACAGGAATTCACGCAACTCAAGCCGGTGAAGCGTCGTGGCAATCGGCGCTACTACCAGCATCACGAAGTGCTTCTGGTGCGACGCATCCGCGAGCTGCTCTACCAACAAGGGTTCACCATCAGCGGCGCCCGGAATCGCCTGGAAGAACACGACGACAAAGCGGCGGCATCGGAATCCCCGCGTCCTGGTCAGAACGCACCGGACATCGCCGCCCTGCGTGCCGAGATCGGCGCTATCATCGAGCTTCTTCGCGCATAGTCGCGCGGATGCCACATTGCATCGCTGCCCGCGCCCCGGCGTGCGGATGTCTTCTGCTATACTTTGCCTTCAAGTCGGGGCGTAGCGCAGCCTGGTAGCGCACTTGCATGGGGTGCAAGGGGTCGCGAGTTCAAATCCCGCCGCCCCGACCAATCACCCTCGATCCGAGGCGGGCAGGCCGAAGTCTGTTCTCCGAGGAAAGCTTCCTGCCCGTCCCGGCAGGTCGCTGACACACGATACTCGATGCCCCACGCCCGCCTGCGATGCGTATTCTGCTGAGCAACGACGACGGCTACTTCGCACCGGGGCTGGAAATCCTTGCCAGAACCCTGCGCGATGTCGCGGACGTCATGGTGGTCGCACCGGAACGGGACCGCAGCGGCGCAAGCAATTCCCTGACCCTCGATCGCCCGCTCTATCTGCGCAAGGCGCCCAACGGCTTCTATTTCGTCAATGGCACGCCTACCGATTGCGTGCATCTCGCGGTTACCGGCATGCTGGACTACGTACCCGACATGGTTGTCTCGGGCGTCAACCTGGGGGCCAACATGGGTGACGACACCATCTACTCCGGCACCGTGGCAGCGGCAACGGAGGGATATCTGCTTGGTATTCCGTCCCTGGCGGTGTCCCTGGCAAGCAAGCATGGCGCGCACTTCGAGACTGCGGCGCGGATTGCGCGCGACGTGGTCCAGCGCTTTCAGCGCGGTGGACCGGGCGAGCCGGTGCTGTTGAACATCAATGTCCCGGATATTCCCGAAGCCGAAGTCAAGGGTGTTCGCATCACGCGGCTCGGCAGGCGACACAAGGCGGAGCCGGTGATCAAAACCGTCAATCCGCGTAACGAGACGGTGTATTGGGTGGGAGCGGCCGGCGCAGCCCAGGACGCCGGCGAGGGGACCGACTTTCACGCCGTGGCGAATTGCTATGTATCGCTCACCCCATTGCAGATCGATCTGACCCACAGCGCCCAGATCGCCACCGTGCGGCAGTGGCTGAAGGCGTGAGCCGACGTGGCTAGTCCGATCAACGGCGCCGCGTGGACATCGACACGCCCGCGCGCGCGCATGGTCGAGCGGCTGCGCGAGCAAGGCATCCGCGACGAACGGGTCCTGGCGGCGCTCGCGGCAATTCCGCGGCACCTGTTCGTCGAGGAAGCGCTAGCCAGCCGCGCTTACGAAGACACGGCGCTGCCTCTCGGATTCCAGCAGACCATTTCCCAGCCTTACATTGTCGCACGCATGATCGAGTTGCTCGCCGCGGGGCGAACGCTGGGCAAGACCCTCGAGGTCGGCGCTGGCTGCGGCTATCAGGCGGCGGTGCTGTCGCGGCTGGCCTCGGAGGTGTACGCCGTGGAGCGCATCGGCCAGTTGCTCGAACGGGCGAAAGGGAATTTGCGCCATCTTCGGTTGCCCAACGTCAGGTTGAAACATGCGGATGGCACGCTCGGTCTACCGGAGGGAGCGCCTTTCGATACAATCATCGTTGCCGCCGCGGCAAAGGAAGTGCCGCCGGCGCTGCTGCAGCAGTTGTCCGTCGGCGGACGCGCGCTGTTGCCACTCGGTGAGCGCACGCAGCATCTGATCATGATCGAACGCACCGCCCGCAGCTACGTGGAGACGCGGCACGATCCGGTGCGGTTCGTGCCGTTGATGATGGGAAGGGAATGAACCGTCATATGTCGGGCCGTCACGGCCGTGTGTTGATTGGCGCGGCTGCTGTTGCTGCGGTGGCAATGTTTGCCGGTTGTTCGAGTGCGCCACCGGCACCGGTGCAAGACCGCGGCGGGTCTGCGCGGAGCGCACCTGCGCCGGCGCCAGCAGCGCCAGCGGCGGCGGACGCCAAGGGCACCCCGGGTGGCTACTACGTGGTCAAGAAGGGTGACACGCTCTACAGCATCGCCCTCAACCACGGGCAGGACTACAAGGACGTCGCCGCCTGGAACAAACTCGACGATCCGAGCAAGCTCGAAGTCGGACAGCAGCTGCGCGTGGTGCCGCCCGAGGGCAACGCCGTGGCGGTTGCGCGCCCGATAACCGGGCCGGCTGCCGTGGAGGTGCGTCCGCTCGGCGCACCGGGTGCACAGGTCAGCGCCGGACCCGGTACCGGCGCCGGCAGCACCAGCAGTGAGTCCTTCAAGCGTGAGCCGAGAGGCGGAAAGCTGCCATATTCCGAGCAGGCGCTGGCGCAACTGCAAAAAGCGGAGGAGACAGCGCGCAAGCCCCAAGACGTGGCGCTGGCCACCCCGAGCGCGCCGAAGCCCGAACCCAAGCCCGACGCCAAGCCCGAGCCGAAACCGGAGGTCAAACCTGCCGAGGCGCCCGGCGGCGAAAACGGCATCGCCTGGTCCTGGCCAGCATCGGGGAAGGTCATCTCGCCTTTCAACGAATCCACCAGCAAGGGCGTGGACATCGGCGGCAAGCTCGGCGAGCCGGTTCTCGCCGCGGCCGACGGCAAGGTGGTCTACTCCGGCAGCGGCCTGCGCGGCTACGGCAAGCTTGTCATCATCAAGCATGACAATGCCTATCTCAGCGCCTACGCGCACAACAATCAGATCCTCGTCAAGGAGGGACAATCCGTGTCGAAAGGGCAGAAGATCGCCGAACTTGGCAACAGCGACACCGATCTGGCGAAGCTGCATTTCGAGATCCGTCGCCACGGCAAGCCTGTCGATCCGCTCAAGTACCTGCCGGCGCGATGAACGACCCGACGTACCCTGAGGACAACGACATAGAGGATCCCGGTGGTGTTCCCGACGATGAACTGCAGGTCGAAAACGAGCGCGCCACCAACGAGTTCCTCAACGACGTCACCCAGCTCTACCTGAACGAAATCGGCGCCAATCCGCTGCTGTCGGCGACCGAAGAGCTACGTCTGGCGCGGCTGGTGCGCAAGGGTGACTTCGCGGCGCGCCAGAAGATGATCGAGCACAACCTGCGCCTGGTCGTCAACATCGCCAAACACTATCTCAATCGCGGCATTCCGCTGCTCGATCTGGTGGAGGAGGGTAACCTCGGCCTGATCCACGCCTTGGAGAAATTCGATCCCGAACGCGGCTTTCGCTTCTCGACCTACGCCACGTGGTGGATCCGACAGAACATCGAGCGCGCCATCATGAGCCAGTCGCGCACGATCCGGCTGCCTGTGCATGTCGTGAAGGAGCTAAACCAGGTGCTGCGCACGCTGCGCCATCTGGAAGCGAGCGGCAACGGCGAGTCCAGCCCCGATGAGATCGCCCAGCTGCTGGACAAGCCGGTGGAGGAAGTGCGGCAGATCCTGGCGTTCAACGAGCACACGGCATCGCTGGACGCGCCGCTGGAAATCGATCCCAATCTATCAATCGGCGAATCTCTGGCCGACGAGCAGGCGGAGAGCCCGGAAGCGCAGCTGCACAGCAACGAGATCGAGGCCCTGGTCGCCGCTTGGATCGGTCAGCTCAACGACAAGCAGCGGACCGTCATCGAGTGGCGCTATGGCCTCAACGGTAGGGATGTGCGCACCCTCGAGGAACTGGCGGAGTTCCTCGGCCTCACCCGCGAGCGGGTACGCCAGATCCAGCTCGAGGCGCTGGCCCAGTTGCGGCGCATACTCAAGCGCAAGGGCGTATCGAAGGACGTGCTGCTCTGAGCAGCTGACCCCACCCCGACGATGCGGCGTCTGCCACGGCGCGCCGCCTACTCATCGCAGCTGCTCGACGAGCTGCGACCCCCGCGCGGCGCGCAATTCCTGGCCGAGCTGATATACCGCCATGGCGTAAAAGCTGCTCCGGTTGTAGCGGGTCAGCACGTAGAAATTGCGGAATCCCAGCCAATACTCGGTCGCATCGTTGGGCGTCGCGAGATCGATGACGGCACATTTCTCCTCGGCAGCGATTTCGCGTTCGGCCGTGATGCCGTGCTCCGCCAGTTCGGCAAGGGTGAAGCGCGGTTCGACGCCACCGTCGGCGAAGAGTTTGTACCCCTCGCCGTTGGTGGCGAGGGCAGGCAGCGCCACGATTCCTCCTGCTTGCCAGCCGTGCTCCAGCAGGAAGTTCGCGACACTGCCGATGGCGTCGCGTTCGCTGACGGCGAGATCAATATGGCCGTCGCCATCGAAATCCACAGCGTAACGACGGTAACTACTCGGCAGGAACTGCGGAATGCCCAAGGCGCCTGCATAGGAGCCGGTGAAGCTGAGGGGGTCGCGCTCGCGTTCCCGGGCGAGCAGCAGCAGTTCCTCCAACTCCTTGCGGAACAGTTCCGCGCGAGGCGGATAGTCGAATGCCAAGGTGGTGAGCGCGGCGAGCGTCTGGTGCTTGCCCGTGACGCGGCCGAAGACGGTTTCGACGCCGATGATGGCGACGATGACTTCGGACGGGACGCCGAATCGCTGCTCCGCCTCGGTCAGGACGTCAGCATGTCGCTGCCAGAAGCGCAGTCCCTCGGCGATGCGCACTGCTTCGATATACCGGGCGCGATAGGCGCGCCAGGATCGCGCGGAAGGGGAACTGGGCGGCAGGATGGCCTTGATCACGCCGGGCTGGAATCGCACTTGCCGGAACAACCGCAGCAGCGCGTCTACCTCGAAGCCGTGCTTTTCCGACATCTCGACGGCGAACTCGCGCACTTCGGCGCGGCCGGCATACCCGCTTGGCGCCGCGGCGGCCGGGCGTGCGAGTGACAGAAGCAGGGCGAGCGCGAGGGCCGTGGATGTCAGTGGCATTGGTCTGGCGGGAGTCGTCACGGGTTCAGGTCGGCGATTCTGCGGGCAAGCGCCCTGATCATGGGTGCACCGCCGCCCTTGCCGTAGCGCAGCGCGGCGTACAGACTGGCGATTTCCGCCACCTCGGATGCCAGCCGCGGCTGGGCAGCGCTGATGCGCTGCGCATAGGCCGTCGGACCCTCCCAAGCATGGCGCGCCAGCTGGCGCCGGGCCAGTTTCGCGCTCAGATGCTCCCAAGCCCGTTGTACCGGATCGCGGCGCGCGCGCTGGCGCACCGTCCACCAGGTCAGCAACAACATGAGCGCGCCGGTGAGCACGCCCAGCACCGTGGTCATGGTCTGCCAGTCCGGCGATGTCATGCCCAGGCGCTGCAGGACCTCGCGCTGGCGCACCGCATTGTAGCCGAGGATCCACTGGTTCCAGGCATTGGCCAGGGTGTCCCACTGAAAGCGCAGGCTGTGCAGCCAGGCCAGATCGGTACGCAGCAGAAATGGCACCGGCTCCCCTGCGGGCACCGCCGCGGCGAGTCCGGACTCGATGCGTGAGGGAACGCTAGCGGCGGTAGGATCGATGCGCCGCCACCCCTGGCCCTTCAGCCACACTTCCGCCCAGGCGTGGGCGTCTGCCTGGCGGACAATCAGATAACCGCCCATCGGATTGACCTCGCCGCCCTGGTAGCCGGTTACTACCCGCGCCGGGATACCGGCAGCGCGCATCATGAAGACGAAACTGGAGGCGAAGTGCTCGCAGAAACCCCGGCGCGTCTCGAACAGGAAATCGTCGACACTGTCATCGCCCAGCAGCGGCGGCTGCAGCGTGTAGAAAAACAACCCTTGGCGGTAGTAGTCGAGCATGCGGCGCACGATTGCCTCGTCGTCCGTCGTTTCGGAGCGCCACTGGGCTGCCAGCGCACGGGCGCGGGGATTGAAGCCGGGCGGAAGCTGTTGCGCCTGCCTGAGAATCGCGGCGCTCTCCTCGATTCCGGCGACGGCCAGCAGGTGCGATTGGGCGTCGTAACGCAGCCGCGACGTCACGGGCCCCTTGGCGATCAACCGGTAGTCCCAGGTGATGGCGACATCGGCGGGCAGCGCGCCGGGCAACTCGAGCGCGTAGATCCAGTTCTTGTAGTGCGGCTCGAGGGTGACGGAGTAGCGCAGCGCAGGACCACGCGCGGGGTAAGGAACGGTGCTGCTGCTCGCTGCCGCCAGCGCGTGCCAGCTGCGCCCGTCGAAGCGCGTCAGCACAGGCCCGCGCCAGTAGAGTTGATTTTGCCGGGGCAGTGTCCCTTCGAATTCGGCGCGGAAGGCTATGGCGTCCGACAAGCTCAAGCTCGCGATCGATCCCGGCGACATGTTTTCCGACAGGCCGGTGATGCCGCCGTGGGCATCGGACGGCAGGCTCCACAATGGCCCCTGGACCCGCGGGAAGAGCAAAAACAGGACGAGCATGAATGGTGTCGCCTGCGCCAGCATCACCGTTGCCAAGCGCAGATCGCTGCGGACATCGATGCTGTCGTGGTTGAGCTTGATCAGCGTCGCGGTCAGCAACACGGTGGTGGCGATGGCCAATGCGGCGCTGGCAGCGCTCTGGGAGTAGAAGAACTGCGCAAGCTGCAGGAAATAGCCGAGAAAGATGACCGTCAGTCCGTCGCGGCGGCGGCACGATTCCATCAGTTTCAGGCTCAGGAACAGGATCAGCAGGGCGGTCCCCGGGTCGCGGCCGAAGAACATGCCGAAGTTCATGAACACGCCGGCGCATCCTGCAAGCACCATGACCAGCAGCAGCCCCCTTGACGGCAGGACTAGACGGCGCCACCAGATCAGGGCGCGCCACGCCAGCACGGCGGCCGCGGCACCAGACAGCCACACGGGCGCATGGCTGAGGTGTGTGGCCAGCGCCACGCCGGCGCAGGCGACAAGCCAGAGCTCCTGATCACGGCTCAGCGGCTGCTCGCCGTACTCAGGCAGGCGCGTCTTTCGCTTCGCCATACAAGGCCAGCGCTTTGAGGCAGGCTTGGAAATGGACGGCATCAGCGGCCGGGGCAAACTCCATCGTTGGCAGGCGCAGGCCGCAGGGCAGCCCCGCGGCCCGCGCTTTGAGCAGCCAGGCAGTCAGGCGCGACAGCCGTGCCTCGTCGCCCAGATTTTGCGGCAGGCCGTGCCAGTCGAGCCAGAGTATCTCGGTAGCGCTACCGCCAAATTGCTTTGTCATCAGGGGGCCTCCCCGCGCGACTGCCTTCCAGGCAATGTGACGCGGGGAATCTGTCGGCTGATGGCCGCGCAGGCCGGCGAAATCCTCGAGCCCGCGGCCGGCGCTGCCTTGTTCGCCCGCGGCCACGGTCGACCACGGCAACGGCGGGGGCGTGCGCTCGGGGCTGGGATAGACCAGGCAGCGCAGATCGGGCTCGACGTAGCTCCATGCCCGGATCAGTCCGAGCGGGTAGCGCGTCGCCAGGGTAATGCGTCCAGGGCGTTGCCAGCCGCGGCGTGTTGCAGGACGCTCGAGCAGAAGGGCGGTGGCGCCATGGGCCGGGATGTCGGCATGCACGGCAGGTTCGCCGCGGATGCGGACGGCGACGGCGCGGCGCGGCTCCTCCCCGGGGTTGTGCAGCCGCAACTCGAAGCGGCAAGACTCGCCGGCGAAGACGGGTACCGCCCGACCAGGCAGGACGCGAATCCGCACGAGGTTGCGGAACGTCTGCAGGATGGCGATGATGCCCAGACCGGCGAGAAGGAAGGTGAGCAGATAACCCAGGCTCAGCCCGTAGTTGATGGAACCGGCAAGCATGAGCAATAGGGCGGCGGCGTAGGCGAATCCGGCGCCGGTGGGCAGTACGAAGATGCGCCGGAACCCGAGCGTGACCGGCGCAGGCTCCGGCCCACGCAGGCGGAACAGCCAACGATCCAGGGCGGTGCGCGCAAGCATGTCAGGGCAGAGGGACGGCGGCGACGAGGGCTCGGGCGACGTCGTCGGCGCGGCGCGAGCCCTCGCCGGCCAGTCGCAGCCGGTGCGGCGCAACTCCCGGCAGGATGGCCTGCACGTCCTCGGGCAGCACCATCTCGCGCCCTTCGAGCAGTGCCCAGGCGCGCGCCGCACCGAGCAACGCCAGCGCCGCACGCGGACTGAGGCCGTTTTCATACTCGGGTGCGCGGCGCGTGTGCTCGACCAGCGCTTGGATATAGTCGATCAGAGCCTCGGCGGCGTGGATCTGGGTCGTTGCCTGCTGCAGTTCGATGAGGTCGCCAGGTTCCAGGCAAGGCCGCACGGCTGCGAGCAGATCGCGGCGGTCCACGCCCTGAAGGAGCGCGCGCTCGGCAGCGTGATCGGGATAACCCAGTTCGATGCGCATTAGGAAACGGTCGAGTTGGGATTCCGGCAGTGGGAAGGTGCCGATCTGATAGGACGGATTCTGGGTGGCGATGACGAAGAACGGTTCGGGCAGCGGGCGGGTTCCCCCTTCGGCGGTGACCTGGTGCTCCTCCATCGCCTCGAGCAAGGCGCTTTGAGTCTTCGGCGTGGCGCGATTGACTTCGTCGGCGAGGATCAACTGGGCGAAGACCGGGCCGGGGTGAAACTGAAAGGTGCCGAGATTGCGGTCGAAAATCGACACGCCGATGATGTCTGCGGGCAGCAGGTCGCTGGTGAATTGGATGCGCTGAAAGTGCAGGCCGAGCAGCCGCGCCAGCACGTGGGCGAGCGTGGTCTTGCCGACACCGGGAAGATCCTCGATAAGCAGATGACCGCGGGCGAGGAGGCAGGCCAATGCCAGCCTGATCTGGCGCTCCTTGCCGAGCACGATTCGTCCCGCGGCGTCGATGACTTCATTGACGTTGGTCAAAGGCATGACTTGATAACCGGCTGATCATCATTTGGTAATATATCGGTTGTCAATTCTAGTTCAGTTCCGATAGGAGCGCGGCCAGGGTTCCGCATGGTGGGCGTTTCCGCCGACGAGGGTACGCAAGGACATGACCACGGCATTCATATCGCATCGTGACTGCATGCTGCACGACATGGGTTCCCATCACCCGGAATGCCCGGAGCGCCTGTCCGCCATCAGCGATCGACTTATCGCGGCGGGTCTCGACATGTACCTGGTGTACTACGAGGCGCCGCTCGCGACGCCAGAACATCTTGCACGCGTGCACCCCACGGACTACGTGGAGAACGTGCTGCAAAGCGCGCCTAAGCAGGGCATCGTGCATCTGGATCCGGATACCGCGATGTGTCCCGGTACGGTGCAAGCGGCGCTGCGCTCGGCGGGTGCCGGGATTTTGGCGACCGATCTCGTCGTTAGCGGCGAGGTGGAAAACGCGTTCTGCGGCGTGCGTCCGCCGGGGCATCATGCCGAGCGGGCGCGGGCGATGGGTTTCTGCTTTTTCAACAACATCGCCGTCGCCGCGAGTCATGCTCTGGACGCCTATGGCCTGGAGCGCGTAGCCATCATCGATTTCGATGTCCATCATGGCAACGGCACCGAGGACATCTTCGCCAACGATCCGCGCGTGCTCATGGTGAGCACCTTCCAGCACCCGTTCTATCCATACAGCGGCACCGACGACCCGGCGCCTAACATGATCAACGTGCCGGTTCCGGCCGGCACGCGAGGCGATGGGTTTCGTCAGGTGGTGAGCGATGTCTGGGTGCCGGCGCTGCGGGATTTCGCGCCGCAGGCGATGTTCATCTCCGCCGGCTTCGATGCCCATTATGAGGATGACATGGCTTCGCTCGGCTTGGTCGAGGCCGACTATATGTGGGTAACGCAGCAACTGAAGTCGGTCGCCAAGGAGACGGCAAACGGGCGCATCGTCTCCATGCTCGAGGGCGGCTACGCCCTGTCAGCGCTCGGGCGCAGCGTTGCCGCGCACATCAAGGTGCTCGCTGATCTCTAGCCGGTTGCCCGGCGGTCATCGAAAGCGGCTGTCTGCGCGTTCTGCTGATGATATGCGGGCAGGTGGCGAGGTCTCGCACGCCCTTGCGGTCGTTCCACCTGCGCATATCGCCCGCGGGCTGCTTCGGGTAAAATCACGCATTTACTTCCGGCACTTCAGATGATCACAGGCTCTATTGTCGCTGTCGTCACGCCGATGAGCGAAGACGGGGCAATCGATTTTCCTCGGTTGCGCAATCTCATTGACTTCCACGTGAAGGAAGGCACCGACGGCATCGTCGTCGTCGGCACTTCGGGCGAGTCGCCCACGGTGGATTTCGACGAGCACTGCGAACTGATCAAGGTTGCCGTCGAGCACGCCGCTGGCCGGCTGCCGGTGATTGCGGGAACGGGCGCGAACTCGACCTCCGAGGCGATTGAACTGACGGCATTTGCGAAAAAGGCCGGTGCGACGGCCAACCTGTCGGTCGTGCCCTACTACAACAAGCCGACGCAGGAGGGCCTGTACCGTCATTTCAAAGCCGTGGCCGAGGCGGTGGACCTGCCGATGATCCTTTACAACGTGCCGGGCCGCACCGTTGCCGACCTCGCCAATGACACGACGCTGCGTCTGGCGCAGATTCCGGGCATTATCGGCATCAAGGACGCCACGGCGAACATCGAGCGCGGCTCGGATCTGATCCGGCGGGCGCAGAAGGACTTCGCCATCTACAGCGGGGACGATGCCAGTGCGCTGGCGCTGATACTGCTTGGCGGTCACGGCACGATATCCGTCACGGCGAACGTGGCGCCACGGCTCATGCGCGAGATGTGCGCCGCTGCTCTCGCCGGCGACGTGATGCGTGCCCGGGCTATTCACTTTAAGCTGCTGGGACTGCATCGATATCTCTTCCTGGAAGCCAATCCGATTCCGGTCAAATGGGCCGTCGCCCAACTTGGATTGATCGAAGGTGGCATCAGGTTGCCGCTGACGCCTCTTTCCGCCGAATTTCAGCCGCGCGTGCGCCAGGCGATGCGCGACGCCGGCATAGCCGTCTAGTTTCATCTTTCTTGAGGTGCGGGAATGAACCGCAAGCTGTTTTGCTTTGCTTCCGTGGCGTTGGCGACTTTTGCCCTGGGCGGCTGCTCGAGCTCGCTGCTCGAGTCGAAGAAGATCGACTACAAATCAGCCGGCAAACTGCCACCGCTGGAGATTCCGCCGGATCTGACCTCGCCGTCGCGCGACGAACGCTACGCCGTTCCGGACATCACGCCGCGCGGTACCGCCACCTATTCTGCCTATAGCTCCGAGCGCAGCGGCCAAGGCCGCGCGGCAACGTCGTCGGACGTCCTGCCCGACGTGGAGAAGACGCGCATCGAGCGTTCCGGCAATCAGCGCTGGCTGGTCGTCGGCCAGGCGCCGGACAAACTGTGGCCGGTGGTGAAGGATTTCTGGCAGGAACTCGGCTTCATCATCAATCTCGAGCTTCCCGATGCCGGTATCATGGAGACCGATTGGGCGGAGAACCGCGCCAAGATTCCCCAAGATCCCATCCGCAACGTACTCGGAAAGGTGATCGATCAGATCTATTCGACGCCCGAGCGTGACAAATTCCGCACACGCCTGGAGCCGGGCGCGGAAGCGGGCACGACGGAGATCTATATCAGCCATCGCGGCATGATGGAGATCTTCACCAATGAAGCCCGCGACACCACCGTCTGGCAACCCCGGCCCGCGGATTCGGAACTGGAGGCCGAGATGCTGCGGCGGATGATGGTGCGCTTCGGCTCTGAGGATTCCCGGGCGCGCACGATGCTTGCCGCCGGCCCGTCGGCCCAGCGGGCCAAGTTGCAGCGCAGCGGCGACGGCAGCGGGTCCCTGGAACTTCAGGAAGCCTTCGACCGCGCGTGGCGGCGTGTCGGCCTTGCCCTGGACCGGGTCGGATTCACCGTCGAGGATCGCGATCGGTCGCAGGGGCTGTACTACGTTCGCTATGTCGACCCGGAAGCCGACAACAAGACGAAGAAGGAAGAGCGGGGCTGGATCTCGAGGGTTCTCCTCTTCTGGAAGAGCGACGAGCCCAAGGGCGGCGCCGCCGTTCCGGCCGGCGCGCAATACCGGGTGCATGTCAAGGGTGCCGAAGCCAACAGCACGGTTCAAGTTCTGACGCGCGAAGGCGGCCAGGATAAGTCCGAATCCGCCAGAAAGATCCTTGGCCTACTCTACGACCAGTTGAAGTGATACGCTTCGCGTCGCTTGGCAGCGGCAGCGGCGGCAATGCTCTGATCGTTACCTGCGGGGGCACCCGCGTGCTGCTCGATTGCGGGTTTGGCCCGCGCGAGACGGTCGCGCGGCTCGCCCGGCTAGGAACTGCCCCTGATGAGCTGACCGGGATCGTCGTAACCCACGAGCATAGCGATCACGTCGCCGGCGCGTTCCGGCTGGCGCGCCGCTTTTCCCTAAGAGTGTGGATGACCGCGGGCACGTTTGCGGCGGCGCCGAGAGGGCTGTCGAAGCTACCCGATGTCGAGCTCATCGACAGTCATCGCCCGTTTGCCCTCAACGAACTGGAGGTGCATCCGTTTCCGGTCCCTCATGACGCGCGTGAACCCGTCCAGTTTGTCTTCTCCGACGGCAAGTGCCGCCTGGGCGTGCTGACGGACACTGGCTGTTCGACACCACACATCGAGCGAATGCTGAGCGGCTGCGAGGCGCTGGTGCTGGAGTGCAATCATGACGTGCAAATGCTCTGCAGGGGCAGCTATCCGCCAGCGCTCAAGGCGCGCATAGCTGGCCGCTACGGCCACCTCGACAACACGGCTGCTGCGGCTCTCGTTGCCGCTGTCGATACCAGTCGTTTGCGTCACGTCATCGCCGCCCATTTGAGCGCGGAGAACAACCTCCCGGAGCTGGCGCAATCGGCACTGGCAGGCGCACTCAACTGTCATCCTGACTGGATCGGCGTCGCTCACCAGACGCAGGGGTTCGGTTGGCGCGACATCGATTGAATGCGGAGCGATGGCGTGGCCACGGGCGTTGAGCGCGGATACGCGCCGAAGCTTTCCGCCTTGAGCTTGAAACGGGCGGGGGCTTGTCCCGTGTAGCTGCAACAAAAAAGCCGGTCGGTAACGACCGGCTTTTTTCGCGACTGGCTGGACCGAACTACTTCTTCTCTTCGGGCTTCGCTTCCATTCCCGCCATGCCTTGCTGGCCCGGCATGCCACCCATGCCGCTCATACCCTGCTGGCCTTGCATGCCACCCATACCTTCCATGCCTTTCTGGCCTTCCATGCCAGCCATGCCAGGCTGCGGTGCCGGGGCAGCGGCAGGTGCCGGAGCCGGCGCAGGAGCAGCAGCAGGCTTCGCTTCTTCCTTCTTGCCGCAGGCGGATACAGCCACGGCGACCAAAGCAGCAACGAGGAGAGTGTGTCTCATCGGAATTCCCTTATCGAAAAAAATGACAAAAAACCAAATCAATGATCAGGCCCGCCTTAGGCCAAGATCACCTCCCGACCAAGGAAAATCATAACATACTTATGCTGCTTGATCCAAGACCCGCGCGGGTTTGCGGGACGGCAACACCTTCCCTCGGCAAAGGTTGTCGCCCCCCTGCATCACAATCCGAGGGTCGTCGCGGAGACCGCCGGGCTGGACAGATCCCATAGTTCCTCGAAGCGATTCCTCCAGAGTTTTCCCTCGTCTGGCAGACCCGCGAACAGCTTGCCGCGCCCATGATCGCAGTGGAAGCGAACGACACCGTACGCATCGTCAGCGAGCACAAAGCACTCAGTCAGGTGACGCAGGTCCTCGGGTGTGCGGCGGATCTCGAAACAATGGCTGAAGCGGGTCAACAGCGTAATGACGCGGGCGCAGTAGCGCTCCACATGGCTGGTGTCGTGAAGGACGATGCGCAGCCGATAGCCATGACGCTGACCCATGTTCCGGGACAACTGCTCGGTGCGCTGCTTCGCGGAGAAATCGAGCGCGCGCAGGTCGACGTCGAATATGCATAGATCCGTGTGCGTGGAGGCAAGTGCCGCATCCACGGCATGCAAATACTCGGCGAGTGTATCGAAGCGGGTTTCTCCGGGCGAATCGAAGGGAGTCATGGGTCAGCGTGCCGGCGCACCAAAGCCGCACAGGTACCAGGTGTAGAGCAGATCGAGGCCTGCCTCGGTCATGCCTTCGACGCTCTCCAGACCACGCCGATCTGCCAGCTGGCGCAGATGCTGGCGGTCGCGGGCTTGGACAGTGACAGGCTCGCCGTTGATGAAGAAACTGGTATCTGCGAAGAGGAGGGAGCTCTTGATATCAAGGGCGAATCCACCCCTTCGGCATCGTTGCGCGAAGCGGTGCGATGACATCGGCCTTACGGGCGCAGAGAAAAATACATGAGGCTTCGGTTCGGTCAGGTAGCAGCCGAGGAAATCGCGCACCGTCCGTCTGTCCCAGCGCACTCTGCCGAGCATCGCCATCGCCTTGAGTAACATGGAAGGGGCAAGCTCACCAGGATGCCGCTGGAGTCGCAGATCCGGGTCGCGGTACATGCCAGGAACATCGATACGGTCCTGGAGATAGACGAGAAACTGCGTGACCAGTTCCTGCGCCGAGGGCGCACGAAACCCGATGGAATACGTCATGCACTCGCCGAGGGCGACGCCGTCGTGGGCGTAGTGGGGCGGGAGGTAAAGCATGTCCCCGGGTTCGAGAACCCATTCCCGGCTCGGCTTGAAGTCGCGCAAAATTTTCAGCGGTGCGTCGTCGAGAAACGTCAGGTCCCGCTGCGCGCCGATCCGCCACCTGCGGCGGCCCATGCCTTGGAGGAGGAACACATCATAAGAGTCGAAGTGCGGCCCGACGCCTCCACCGTCTACCGCATAGCTGATCATCAGGTCGTCGAGCCGGGCGAACGGCACGAAGTCGAAGCTGCGTAGCAGCGCGTCAGCACGCACCGAATAGAGATTGACGCCCTGAACCAGGACAGTCCAGGGATGATTGCGACGCCGCTCGATCTCCCGCTTGGCAAACGGGCTGCGGCGAACGGTCCAGCGGCCCGCGTCGTTGGCGATCAGCCGTGCTTCCACGTCGTCCCGGCATGCCAGGGCAAACAAGTCCTCCCGAGTGAAGAGTCCCTCGAAGCCCGGGATCGCTTGCCGGACCAGAAGCGGTTTCTTCTGCCAGTACCGCGCCAGGAAGTCGCGCGCCGCAAGCCCGCCCAAAAGCGTCGAAATCATCGTTGGCATTATACGCCGTGCCGCACAGGCGCTCCGGTTGCAAAATCGGCCGGCCCGACTAGAATCTCGCCTCTGCCATTTCACGCACGCTCATGCCGATAGCAATCGTCGAATCACTGGATCACGAAGGGCGCGGGGTGGCGCGCCTGGACGGCAAGACGATATTCGTCGAGGGTGCGTTGCCCGGTGAGCAGGTCGAGTTCTCCAGCTATCGCCGCAAGCCGAGTTACGAACTGGCAGTGGCGACGGCGATCCTGAGCGAGTCCTCGCAGCGCGTGGTGCCATGCTGTTGCTTCTTTGACCGCTGCGGCGGCTGCAGCATGCAGCACTTGCATCCTGTAGCACAGGCGGCCGTCAAGCAGAGGGTGCTGGAGGACGCCCTCTGGCATATGGCGCGCCTGCGTCCCGAGGTGATCTACTCGGCTATCCATGGGCAGCCCTGGGGCTATCGCCTGCGGGCGCGCCTTTCGGTCCGGCTAGTGAAGAAGAAAGGCGGCGTGCTCGTCGGCTTTCACGAGAAGCGCAGCAGCTATGTTGCCGACATGAGCGGCTGCGAAGTCGTGCCGCGGCACGTGTCGGCGCTGATCCCGCGTTTACGCGAGCTGATCGGAAACCTATCAGTCGCAGAGCGCCTGCCCCAGATCGAGGTAGCTATCGGCGATGCGCTCACGGTGCTCGTGCTACGCATACTGCAGCCCCTGAGCGCCGACGATGAGGCGTTGCTACGCGGCTTTGCCGACGACAATGGCATCACCTTCTTTCTTCAGCCGGCGGGGCCGGATTCGGCCACCGTTTTTCACCCTCTGCAGGTCGGCGAGCTTGCCTACGCGCTTCCGGAGTTCGATGTAACGATTCGTTTCCGGCCGACGGACTTCACTCAGGTCAACCACGACGTTAACAGGTTGCTGGTGCGACGGGCCGTGGCTTTGCTCGATCCGCGTCCGGACGAGCAGATTGCGGACATGTTTTGCGGGCTGGGTAATTTCGCGCTGCCCATCGCCCGCCGAGGCGCTCACGTCGTCGGTGTCGAGGGCGGCGAGGCGATGGTCCGGCGGGCTCGGGACAACGCCCAGTTGAACGGCCTTGCCGAGCGTACGCGCTTCATTGCCGCCAATCTGTTCGAGACGCCCTTGCCCGATTCCATCTCCCTGGAAACGCTCGACAAGATGCTGGTCGACCCGCCTCGCGAGGGCGCCATTTCCTTGGTCAAGGCGCTCGGCCAGCACGCGCCGCGACGGATTGTCTACGTTTCCTGCAATCCGGCGACTCTTGCCCGCGATGCGGCAGTGCTGGTGCGCGAGAAGAGCTACCGACTGAAAGGCGCCGGCATCGCCAACATGTTCGCCCACACCTCCCATGTGGAGTCGATCGCCCTCTTCGAAAGGCAATAAAAAAGGCGGCTTGCGCCGCCTTTCCGGAAGATTTGCTGCGCCACTTATTCGCGCTGGCCGGTGAATGCGAGCAGCAGATTGAGCAGGCTGACGAAAACGTTGTAAATGTCCAGGTAAAGCGCCAGCGTCGCCGACACGTAGTTGGTTTCGCCGCCCGTGACGATGCGGCTCACGTCGTACAGGATGTAGGCCGAGAACAGAAGCACGGCCACGGCGGAAATGGTCAGGGCGAGGGCCGGGATCTGGAAGAAGATGTTGGCCACGATCGCCAGCAGCAGGACGACAACGCCGACGAACAGGAACTTGCCGATGGCGCTGAAATCCTTCTTTGTAACGGTGGCGATGCCCGCGAGGGTGACAAAGATCGCCGTTGTTCCCCCGGCCGCGAGGGCGATCAGCGAGGCGCCGTTGCTAAATCCAAGCGAGACCTGCAAGATGCGGCTCAGCATCAAGCCCATGAAGAAAGTGAAGGCGAGCAGCAGGACGACGCCCAAGCCGCTGTTCTTGTTCTTTTCGATCCCCCACATGAAGCCCCAAGCCACGCCAAGGAACAACATGAAGGCGAGGAATGGGCTACCCGCCAGGAACGAGAACCTCAGCTGTACACCCACGAGGGCGCCGATCGCCGTCGGCACCATGCTCAAGGCGAGCAGCAGGTAGGTGTTGCGCAGAACCCGATTCTGCTCCAGGGCAATGGTTGGCGTACTCTGGCCGGCATATTGGTACCGGGTTTCCATAAATCCTCCGATCGTTGCCAAAGATAGCGGTCGTAAGACTAACGTGTGCGCCGGAAAGTTTCAATCCGATTGGCGCGTCGGCGGCCCGCAGCCGAAAACGGCCTGATGCATGGCGTGCTAGAATCGCGGCGCCGCGTGCCGGCACGACGAGACTGTGGGAAGGGTGGCAGAGCGGTTGAATGCACTGGTCTTGAAAACCAGCGATGGGCGACCATCCGTGGGTTCGAATCCCACCCCTTCCGCCATTGACCGGTCAGCGTTCTTGGCGCGGTGCCACGTCCATCCGGTCGGCGTCCGCCCAGCAGTTGGGAGTTTCGAAGATGCGCACCCGTTCCAGCCTCAGGCCATTGCCGTAGGTGTCGCGATAGACCGGGTCAAGGATGCGAAACGCTGTCAGCGCGAGATTCTCGGCGGTGGGCACGCAGTCCAGCACGACGGTCTTATGGTTCGGCAGCCTGCCCAGCAGCTCCAGCACGGCCCGGTCTTCCTTCCACACCAGGAAGGCGTGGTCCCAGCCGGCAACCACATGAGCTATGGCCAATGCCTTTACGTCCGCGAAGTCCATTACCATGCCTTGGTCCGACGAGCCCGGCTGGTCGATGGGTGAGCCCGACAGCGTGACCTCCAGCGCGTAGCGATGCCCATGCAAGTGGCGGCACTGGCTGCGATGATCGGGGATGCGGTGGCCGGCGTCGAACTCGATGCGTCGAGTTATTCGCATGAAAGGTGGCGGCTTGTGAGGGAGCAAACGCCGGCGCATTATAGCATTGCCTTCGGCGCCGGCCCGGCGCGAGCCACGATATCAACGCGGGCGAAATGACCGAATCCTTGCGACAGCTCGATGCCACTGACCACAGCCGGGACAGTGCTGGCTTGCGCTACGTCTATCCCGTGGTCTCCCGGCGGGCGGGGGGCGTATCCATCGGCATCAATCTGAATCCGAACAACGCCTGCAACTGGCGGTGCATCTATTGCCAGGTGCCAAATCTTACGAAGGGCGCTGCGCCGGTCATTGACCTTGGCTTGCTTGAAAAGGAACTCCGGGGCATGGTGGGGAACGTACTGCGGGGCGACTTTCTGGCGCAGCGGGTTCCCGAGGACAGCCGCAGGGTTGCGGATTTCGCAATTTCCGGCAACGGCGAGCCGACCAGTGCAAAAGAACTGGCCGACGCGATAGAGCGGATATGCGACGTGAAACGGCACTTCGGTCTGGGAACCGAAATTCCCTTGCGCCTGATCACCAACGGCAGCCTTGTCGGTCGTGCCTACGTGCAGCGGGCGTTGGCGGCGCTCGATCGGTGTGGTGGTGAAGTGTGGTTCAAGGTCGATGCGGGAACGGCGGATGGTATCGCACGCATCAACGGTGTCACGCTCAAGCCAGCGCAGGTGATCCGCAATCTGCGTCGCTGTGCCGAAATATGTCCGACCTGGGTGCAGACCTGCGTCTTTCTGCTCGATGGAGCGGGGCCGAGCGATGCCGAAATATCGGCGTATCTCGATCTGCTGGAGGCGGTCGGGATTCCCAGCATCCGGGGCGTGCTGCTCTACGGCATTGCCCGTCCGTCGCTGCAGCCGGAAGCGCCGCGGCTGGCACGCCTGTCCCCGGCTTCGATTGAGGCGGTGGCAGAGAAAATAAAAACCGCGGGACTGACGGTTCGCGTCAGTCCCTGAAGCTCGAAACCGATGAGCGTCGAGCGAACTTACTTCTTTGGTCTTGCCCGGGCCGCCTTCTTGAGGCTCTTGAACAACTCCGGGTCGCTGGCCTTGAGGTACTCGACCACCTCGAAATCCTCGCGTTTGACCCTGGCCGGATCGATCTGCTCGACATGAACCAGTCGCAGCAGCGACTGCACCGGTCGGGGCATGTTTCGTCCGCTCTCGTAGCGGGATCCGCCGCTCTGGGTGACGCCAATCTTCGCCCAGAATTGGGATTGGTTGAGGCCAAGTTTGCGCCGGATTTCGCGCGGATCGACTTTGTCTGTGGCTTTCATGTCTCTGTCCTTGTGTTGTCCTTGAATTTGAGGTTACGTACGACCCAATTTGATTGCAATTGCGCTGCCTTGCTTCCTACCCCCCGCAGTAAATGCCGCAGGTTCGCGAAGTATAGAACAATACCCGCATAACATACAACGCGGTTTGTGGGGTTCTAGAGCGCGATTGTGTCACGATCGTGCAACGCCGCGCGCGTGCCGGCGCCGTGCATGAGCGCGCTACCTGTCCAACTGAAGTCAGCGAATTGGGCTAAAATAACGACTTTTCTCAACACTTTAGAGAACATGGCATTGATCGTTCAGAAGTACGGTGGCACCTCCGTCGGCAGCCCAGACCGGATCAAGAATGTTGCGCGTCGCGTCGCACGGTTCAGGGAGGCGGGCGATCAGCTTGTTGTTGTGGTTTCCGCCATGAGTGGCGAGACAAATCGGCTCATTGCGCTTGCTAAGGAAATGCAGACCAATCCCGATCCGCGTGAGCTCGACGTCATGGTTTCGACCGGCGAGCAGGTCACGATCGGGTTGCTCTCGATGGCGCTGCTCGATATCGGGATAAAAGCGAAGAGCTATACCGGAGCGCAGGTGCGCATCCTCACCGACAACGCATATACGAAGGCGCGCATCGTGCAGATCGACGAAGAGCGCGTGCGCGCGGACCTGGACGCTGGCTACGTCGTCGTTGTGGCCGGATTCCAGGGCATTGACGAAGGTGGAAACATCACTACGCTAGGGCGAGGCGGTTCGGATACGACCGGCGTGGCCCTTGCGGCGGCGCTGCGAGCAGACGAATGCCAGATCTATACCGATGTCGATGGCGTCTACACAACAGATCCGCGCATTGTGCCGGAAGCCCGGCGACTCAAGACTGTTACCTTCGAGGAAATGCTGGAGATGGCCAGCCTGGGTTCGAAGGTGCTGCAGATCCGGTCTGTGGAATTTGCAGGCAAGTACAAGGTCAAGCTGCGCGTGCTGTCCAGCTTTCAGGACGGGGGCGAGGGCACGCTTATTACATTCGAGGATGACATCAAGATGGAACAGCCGATTATTTCCGGCATTGCCTTCAACCGCGACGAGGCCAAACTCACCGTTATCGGAGTCCCCGATCGTCCTGGCATCGCGTACCAGATTCTGGGCCCGATCGCCGAAGCCAACATCGATGTGGACATGATCATCCAGAACATTGGCCACGACGGCATGACGGACTTCTCCTTTACTGTCAATCGGAACGAGTTCAACCGCGCACTGAAGCTGCTTAATGAAACCGTCAAGCCACACATCGGCGCGCGCGAGATCACCGGCGACACCAGGATCGCAAAAGTCTCAGTGGTCGGTGTTGGCATGCGTTCGCATGTCGGCATCGCGAGCAAGATGTTCCGCACGCTGGCCGAGGAGGGAATCAATCTTCAGATGATATCGACATCGGAGATCAAGATTTCCGTTGTCATTGACGAGAAGTATCTTGAACTCGCTGTGCGCGTATTGCACAAGGCGTTCGATCTGGACCAGGTCAGCGCTTAGCGGCGGTTTGACCGCGCTGAGCGGAGGCGGTATGATTCGCAACCTTTTTCGGAGAGATGGCCGAGAGGTCGAAGGCGCTCCCCTGCTAAGGGAGTATACGGGCAAAACCTGTATCGAGGGTTCGAATCCCTCTCTCTCCGCCAGTTTGGTACACTGCACATGAGCGCCCGTAGCTCAGTTGGATAGAGTACTTGGCTACGAACCAAGGGGTCGTGGGTTCAAATCCTGCCGGGCGCGCCAAAAATACGAAGGGCTTGCAGCGATGCAAGCCCTTTTTCATTCGCCGCTCCGCAGGCTGACTGGTCAGCTCACGGCCGCGAGTCCGTTACGGGCTGGTATCCACGCGTTGGGAGAGCTGATCCGGATTCGAGTCGTGAACACCACGTTCCATGCTGTCCAAAGTCCCAAGGCTCGGAAGCAAGTACTTCGTGCGCTGCGGCTGCGTACCGAGCGCGGGCCGCGACGGTTTGAGCTGCGAGTACAGGCTGACCACCTTGGGCACGTACTGGAGCGTCTCCCGATACGGGGGGATTCGGTTCCCGTACCGAACAACCGCGTTCTCGCCCGCGTTGTAGGCCGCGAGTGCCAGTTTGACGTCGTCGCCAAACTGGACGAGCAGGTCCTTGAGATATGCTGTGCCGACTCGAATATTGCAGTCGGGGCGGCGCAGGTCTTTGAGACCATAGCGTCTGGCGGTGTCGGGCATGAGCTGCATCAACCCGCGTGCCCCTTTCGGGGATACGGCTTTGGGGTCGTATCCGGATTCGACAGCGATCACGGCATGTATCAGTTCGGCGTCAATCTTGTACGCGTCTGCGGCACGCAGGATCTCGGACGCGAATGGCCGCTTGGACAAGACATTGGTTGTCTTGGGTTCGCGGTTTGTCAGAGCCGGAACGGCACCATTGGGCCGCAGGCGGAATTGGCTGGCGTCAGGAAGGTTAAGCGCGTATGGGTTAGGAGCGGGCGCCTGCTCGCTTTCCACGGGGAGTAGATCGCCACATGGGGGATCGCCAGCGGCCCAGGTAGCTGTGACGAGGCCCAAAAGAAGCGCACCACTTGTGGCCGTCACGATGGCAGGTTTGATTGTCACTTGTTATTGACTCCTGCTCAGAGCTGAATCGCGTCCGAAGGGTTTGCGTTTCCGACACGCCCGAACGCGGCGTTCGGACGGCAGTCATCTTTCCGCGCTGACGCGATTCAATATCGACGCAACGAACGCCTCGCCCTGCCTCCTAACGAAGCGGCGTTAGTAAGCCTTGCGATCACCCAAGACCATCAGAGCCGTCTTTAATATGATCAATAGATCAAGTCGAAGCGACCAGTTCCGCAGATAGGCAAGATCGTAGTCGATGCGGGCCTTCATCTTGTCGAGGGTCTCGGTTTCGCCGCGATATCCATTGACCTGGGCCCAGCCGGTAATCCCTGGTTTGACCTTGTGCCGAACCATGTATCCCTTGATGAGCTTGCGGTAGGTTTCATTGTGGGCCACGGCATGCGGGCGCGGACCCACAATGCTCATGCGGCCCTGCAGGACATTGAAAAACTGGGGCAGCTCATCCAATGACGTCTTGCGGATGAACGCACCGAATGGGGTGATACGCGGGTCATTACGTCGCGCCTGGGGGACATCCGGGCCGTCCTCGCAGACGGTCATGGACCGGAACTTGTAGACGGTTATCTCTTTGCCATCAAGGCCGTAGCGACGTTGCCTGAATAGTATCGGGCCGGGGGAGCTCATCTTTACGCCCCAGGCAACCGCAGCAAGGATCGGGGAGATGAGTATGAGAATCAATACGGACAATATAACGTCGCTTGTCCGCTTGATCATCCCGTTGACGCCAGTAAACGGCGTTTCGCATACTGCTACTACAGGCATCCCGTTCAAATCGTCGACCCGCGCCTGGATCAGATCTGTGACGAAGATATCCGGGACGAAATAAATCGATGCGGTGGTATCGCGAAGATCGTCCAGAACTTGCAGGATGCGTGGCTGGGACGCCATCGGAAGAGCAAGGTAAATCTGATCAATGCCCCGCTGCTTGGCAAAGCCGCCCAGATCTTTCATCGGTCCGAGTAGTGTATTGTCCCCGACGTTGCCGAGGCGCGCCTCTTGGCGGTCGTCAAAGAATCCCACAACTTGGATGCCGAGGTAGGGGTTGCTTCGAATCTGTTTTGCCAATTTCAGTCCCAGCTCGTTTGCCCCAACGACAATTGCCTTGCGCTGATTGCTGCCTAGCGCAATTACTCTCGGAATGAGCAGGCGCATGATATGGTGCCCGCCAATTAGGCTGGCGGGCGCCGCGACAAACCAGGCGAACAACACACGCTTGGGAAAGACTCCGAGATAGTTGCTGACGTACCCGAAGAACATCAGGACAACGAACAGCAGCGCCCATCCGAGTAATAGATCCCGATACATCTCACCCAAGGACGCCCCGAGTTGGGACTTCCCCGGAAATGTCAGCAGGAACACAATCGCTGATAAAATAAGATAGGGGGCGCTGAAGCGTTCGCCATAGTAGATCATGACTACGACGAGCGATCCGACGAGCAGCACCGGGTCCAGCAGCATCCCAATTAGGGACGTCAAGCTAAGACGGACCTTGAGTATATTTTGTTGTTGATCGAGAACAGCAAACATAGTTGTAAGATATACCTGACCTCTATCTCTAATATATAACCAAAACGATCCGAATGGGAGAATGGAACTAATTCACGTAGGGACGGCTTGTACCTACGTCGGAGGATGGTTCTGTTAAGATTGGGACACTATGATCGATACACTACAGGGCTCTTGTCCGTTTGCGCTGCGGGCTTCGGTTCTCGCTTGTGGCCTTTTATTTGTCGGAAACGCCTCAGCCGGAGAGGGGGACGTGGCAAGCTTGGTGCTTGGGCAGTCGTTTATCCGCGACAGCAATCTATTCCGCTTGTCGGATGGTGCGGACACGCAGACGCTCCTGGGTACCAGCGACAGGTCAGACACGATCAGCCGTACTGAAGCGATCTTAAAGGTTGATCTGCCCGTGAGTCGGCAACGGTTCCTTGTAGACGTCGGGTTGGCGCACTTGCGGTACGATAGATTCTCGTTTTTGAGCCACGATGCGTATACGTCATCCGGTAAGTGGCTTTGGGAACTGGGCAACCGGTTTCGCGGTGACGTGATATTGGAGCACAACAAAACACTCACAGGTTTCACGGATTTCCGCCGCCCCGTCCGAAATTTAGGCACATACTCCCGCGGATCTGCGTCTGGCTACTACTGGTTTCATCCTGAGTGGGGTGTTGGCGGTGCCGTAGGGCACGTGCGAAGCAACAATTCATCGCAGGTATTGGTGGACGCCGATAACCGCAACGATATCGTTGAGGTGGGGCTGCAGCACAAGCGGCCAAACGGTAACGAGCTTGGATTGCGTGTCAGGCGAACCGATTCAACATATCCCAATCGGCAGGATGTGAACGGGAGGTTGGTGGACAACAGTTTTGTCCAGGACGAAGTCCTTGTAGTTGGGTCGTGGAAGGTCACGGCCGCGAGTACGCTGTCCGGATATGTCGGGCGGTCGGAGCGAAGCTACGATGATGTGCCTGAGCGTGACTTCAGCACGCCGACGGCGAAGCTCAGCTACGATTGGATAATCGACCCGAGGCTGACTCTCAATCTCAGCGCGCGGCGCGAATTGAGTTCGGTCGACGATGTGAATCCAACGTCGTTGATTACGCGCGCGCTCGGTGCAGCCGTGATATGGGCTGCGACACCGAAAATTAATGTTGAAGGTCGACTCGAGCGAGCAAAGCGTGACTTCCGCGCCGACGTCGGCGTTGCATTGCTAGGTAACGCTCAGCGCGAAGACAAGGTCCGCACTGCGACAATCGCTGCCTTGTACAGGGCGCTTCGGGGCTTGCAGTTCAGTTTGTCATATACCGACGAGCGCCGCGACTCGAACTTTGCCGACAACCAGTACAAGGCAAATGTCATTCTTGCTGGCGCGCAGATCACCTTCTAGCGCATGTGCTCGGTTACGAGGGGTCTCGCGCTGGCAGCAGTTGCTGGCGGCGTAAGAACATCTCTAAGTGCGCTCATCTTCCTTTAAGGGGCGAGCCACCATAGCTCTGGGTTCCAAAGCATTCCAGCAATGGCGATTCTAAAGATAATAGTCAATGCCGACGATCTAGGGAGGGATGCGAAGACCAACGAACGCATAATGGATTGCTTTGACCGAGGGTTGATTTCATCTGCATCGGTCATGGTAACGACGCTCGGATTCGAGGAAGTGGTGCGCTGGTATCGCACGCGGGACAGCAAGCCACGACTCGGCATTCACTTGGACCTTGATGAGGGGGTGCCGGCCGCCGATGGATTCCGGAGCGTATATGGGGAGTCGCGGCTGTTTTGGAAGCACGATTTGCTGTGGTCGGACCATCGGTATCTCTCAGTCGCGCAAACTGAATTGCGTGCACAAATCGATCGCTATGTGAGTGCTGGCATGGCGCTTGACCATATTGACTCGCATCATCATGTCCATACCTACTTCCCCCTTGCCAGAATTGTCGCACCCCTAGCGGTTGAGTATCGTGCTAGGCGACTGAGGGTTTCGGGAAACGTTCTGTATCCTGGTAGTCCGCACAAGCGCGCGTATCGTTTCTTGGTGAACAGGTACCTATTGCACGTGCATCGCGCGACGACCGTCAAGTATTTCTCTCACCTTGATCGCTTCTGTTCGGAGAGGCCGGCCGTGCCCGGCGAGGTCATAGAACTGATGACCCATCCAGGCAAAGATCAGGATTACGACTTCTTGCTTAGCCCAACCTATACGGATTTTCTCAAACAGTATGCTTTAATGAAGTAGATTAATGGCTTAGTTTTCGCTACGGTATGATCGGCAAACGATTGGAGCCATTAGACTGCAAGGTGAGTGGTGGTGGTTGGCGCGCCGGCATTGGCATGGGTCGGAACTACTTCACGGCCAGGTTTTGGCGGCAGAGGTAGTGTGCTTGTCGCATGCAATTGCGCTGCCCTGAGCCTTGGGCCCTTCCCGTCGATCGTGGCCGTTGTGCGTGATTCTCACTGTTCCATGACATTTGGTTTTGTGCCTACCGTCCTGCATTGGGAGACCGATATGAGAAAAAATCCCGCTCGTGGAGTGCTTTTCGCGATCGCATTTGCGTTGCTGAATATTCTAGCTGTGCAGCTTTCCTTTGCCGAGAGCGGTAAGGGAGAGTATGTCCTTGGTCCCGGAGACATTATTCGAATATCGGTCTTTCAAAATCCGGATTTAACCGTTGAAACGAGAGTGGCCGAGTCGGGCTCGATCTCGTTTCCCCTCATCGGCGCCGTGCAAGTGGGTGGGCTACCAGTCGCTGCCGCTGAACAGAAGATCGCAAAACAATTGCGAGATGGGAAATTTGTACTCCAACCGCAGGTCAATGTGCTCGTGCTTGAAGTTCGTGGGAGCCAGGTCGCCGTACTGGGGCATGTCAAGAACCCCGGTAGATATCCGCTTGAACTCGCAAACATGAAAGTGTCGGACGCCATTGCTCTGGCAGGCGGTGTTCTTGCGACTGGATCTGATTCTATCGTAGTCCTCGGGACCCGTGAAGGGAAACCCTTCCGCAAGGAGACCGATCTTCCAGCCTTGTTTCAGTCAGGCAAAGGCTCAGAAAATACGACGATAACCGGCGGCGACATCGTCTACGTCCATCGCGCTTCGCAATACTACATTTATGGAGAGGTGCAGCGCCCGGGCGCCTACCGTCTCGAGCGTGACATGACCGTGATGCAAGCAGTGGCGCAGGGAGGGGGAGTTACACCGAGGGGCACGGAAAAGGGTCTCAAGATTCACCGGCGCGACGCAGGCGGAAAGGTGCAGGCGCTCGAGCCGAAGATGGAAGACCGTGTTCTTGCCGACGACGTAATCTATCTGCGCGAAAGCCTCTTTTGACCACATTACAGCTGGGATCTTCCGATGACATTCTGGCAATACATCAACATTATTCGAGCACGGTATAGGGTCGTCCTGTACACGTTGGTCTGCACCGTCGCGCTCACGATGGTGGTGAGCCTCGTGCTTCCGAAGACTTACTCGGCCGCCACGTCGATGCTTGTCGACGTGAAATCGGTCGACCCGGTGGCTGGCGTCGCGCTTGGAGTCGCGTTGCCTCCCCTTATTCTCCAGAGCTACATTGCTACCCAGATGGAGATAATGAGCAGTGACAAGGTCACGCGCAAGGTTGTCAAGGCGCTTCAGTTGGACAAGGATCCCGAATTGCGGCAGAAGTGGGAGACTAGCGCCGAGGGGCGAGGTGATTTCGAAATGTGGATTGGCGAAATGCTACGCAAGAAGCTGGAGATCAAGCCTGCCAAAGAGAGTAATGTAATCAACATTTCCTATTCAACATCTGATTCCAAACTTGCAGCAGCGGTGCCGAATGCGTATGCGCAGGCGTATATGGAGACAGATCTGGATCTAAAGGTGGAACCTGCGAAGAAGTCCGCAGCGTGGTTTGACGAGCGCACGAAAGCAGTGCGGGAGAAGTTAAACAAGGCCCAAGCCCGGCTTTCGGAGTTCCAACGCCAAAAAGGCATCGTTGCTACCGAAGAGAATCTCGATGTAGAAAATGCAAGGCTGAATCAGCTATCCAGTGAACTAACCGTTGTACAGGGGCACTTGGCCGAGTCTGACTCAAGGCAGCGGCAGACAGGAGGAGCGACCGGTCAATTGCCCGAAGTCATTCAAAGCCCCTTGGTGCAAGGCCTTCGTGCTGATCTGGCGCGGCAAGAGGCAAAGCTGAAAGAATCGGGTGCTCAATTGGGGCCCAACCATCCTCAGTACCAGCGCCTTGAGGCCGAAGTCAAAGCGCTGCGCGAGCGAGTGAGCTTGGAGATGGCGCAGGTGGCTGGGAGTATCGGAACTGCAAACCGTGCGAATCAGCAGCGCGAGGCTCAGATTAGAGCGGCCTATGAGGCTCAAAAGGCAAAGGTGCTTGCGCTTAAGAAACAACGAGACGAGGCGTCGCTCCTGATTCGTGATGTTGAGGGGGCAAAGCGAGAGTACGATCTGATTCTTCAGCGGCTGGCGCAGACCAACTTGGAAAGCCAGGCGACGCAGACAAACATTACGATACTTAATGAAGCATCAGAACCGCTATTGCCATCAAGTCCAAAGCTGCATCTTAACCTTGGGCTTTCCATATTCGCTGGAACCGTCCTGGGGCTGGTCCTTGCGTCCATGTTGGAGCGGACTGACCGCCGAGTCCGGGAGTTGTCTGACTTGGCTGACATGGTTAACTTGCCAGTTTTGGCGGTGGTTGGTAGGGGGCAAGGAGTCGCCGCTGCGCCAAGGTTACCGATGATCAACGACTTGCCGCGCCTTCCCGGGGTGAGTTCCGGTGCGACGAGCTAGGGAGTACAACGCATATGACGCCAGAACGGTCGAATGTAATCCCGGTGTTTGATGGGCCTCTGAGCGGTACAAAGGGACGCTTCTTAGGGGCAATTCTGATAGATGCGGGCAAGCTGACGCTTGAGGAAGCAGAACGCGTTCTCAACGTGCAGCGGGAACAAGGGCTGCGATTCGGTGATGCCGCGCTAAAGCTTGGGCTCATCACTGAGGCCGATCTGCAGCTTGCACTGGCACACCAGTTTGACTACCCATACCTGGTGCCGGGTGATTCGGAGATTAGCCCAGATGTCGTGGCCGCGTACCAACCGTTTAGCGATCAGGTTGAGGCGCTAAGGGCACTCCGCAGCCAGCTTACGCTCCGATGGTTTGGCGTAGAGGAGGGGGGGCGCGCGCTTTCGGTCGTCAGCCCTTCGCGTGGCGAGGGGCGAAGCTACATGGCGGCTAACTTGGCTGTGCTGTTCTCGCAACTTGGGCAACGTACGCTGTTAATCGATGCCGATTTGCGCAGCCCCCGCCAGCACGAGTTCTTCAAGCTCGACAATCGTAGCGGATTGTCTGCGGTCTTGTCTGGACGGGGGGACGCGGAATCCATACAGCGCGTACCCTCCTTCAGAGATTTGTCAGTGCTGCCGGCCGGCGCCATCCCGCCTAATCCGCAGGAACTGCTGACACGGCCACTCTTTCAGCGGCTTCTTTCGGAAATGGCAAATGAGTTCAGCGTGATTATCGTTGACACACCCGCGAGAGAGAGATACGCGGATGCACAGGCCGCATGCCTGGCAACGGGGGCGGCACTTATGCTGGTACGGAAGGACCATACACGAATCAACACAGTAAAATCATTCGTCAATGAGTTGGCGAGTGCACGGATCAGGGTCCTTGGTACTGTAATGAATGAGTTCTAGCGCATACCGAGGGCAATTAGGCGCGCGAGATTCAGAGTAGTGTTTCGTAACGTTGCTGGCTCGTCATTGGTATTGTGTATTCCCCCAACCCTTATCGCAATAAATTGTCATGAACAAAGTCGCACTTATCACCGGGATCACTGGTCAGGACGGGTCCTATTTGGCGGAGTTTCTGCTCAATAAAGGGTACGAGGTGCATGGCATTAAACGCCGTACATCTCTCTTCAATACGGACCGCATCGATCACCTTTATCAGGATCCACATGTCAGAGACCGGCGATTCATACTGCATTATGGCGATATGACGGATTCAAGCAGCCTCGTTCGCATACTGCAGATTGTGCAGCCCGATGAACTGTATAACCTTGCGGCGCAAAGTCATGTTGCCGTTTCATTCGAGGAGCCCGAGTACACGGCGAATTCGGATGCACTCGGAGCACTGCGTCTCTTGGAAGCAATCAGAATTCTACGCCTTGAAAAGAAGACTCGGTTTTACCAAGCGTCGACGTCCGAGCTCTATGGGCTAGTTCAGGAGATCCCGCAGAGGGAGACGACACCATTCTATCCTCGCAGTCCGTATGCGGTCGCCAAGCTGTACGCATACTGGATAACTGTCAATTACCGCGAGGCCTACGGGATGTACGCGTGCAACGGCATTTTGTTTAACCACGAGTCGCCAGTTCGCGGCGAGACCTTTGTGACGCGGAAAATTACACGAGCGCTCGCGCGCATAAAGCTTGGGCTGCAGGACTGCCTATACCTGGGCAACATGGATGCAAAGCGCGATTGGGGTCATGCGCGTGACTACGTGGAAATGCAGTGGCTGATGTTGCAACAAGATCAAGCGGAAGATTTTGTAATTGCCACAGGGCACCAGTACAGTGTCCGTCAGTTTGTCGAGATCGCAGCGCGGCGGCTTGGCATGACGATCGAGTGGAAAGGAAGTGGGGTGGAAGAAGTCGGCGTCGTGGCAAAGACCGAAAGTGCGCCGGCAGTAGTCATGCCCGGGCAGGCCATTGTGCGCGTGGACCCGCGGTATTTCCGGCCCACTGAAGTTGAGACTCTACTGGGAGACGCAACGAAGGCAAAGCGTAAGCTGGGATGGGTACCGCGAACCAGTTTCGAGCAATTGGTCAGTGAAATGGTCATGGAGGACTATCGTGCTGCCGAGCGGGACGCGCTGGTCCGCCGGCATGGTTATCCGTCCTACGACTACCACGAGTAGGCAATGAACGCGGGCAATGCAAGCGTCGATCTACGCGGTGCGAAGATCTACGTGGCGGGGCACGGAGGTATGGTGGGGTCTGCACTCCTGCGCCGGCTATCGAGCGGGGGCTATAAGAAGATCATTACACGTTCGCACGGAGAGCTTGATCTCACCGCGCAGTCGGCCGTTATGGACTTCCTGAATCGCGAGCAACCAGACTACATTTTCCTGGCTGCTGCAAAGGTAGGCGGCATTCATGCGAATAACACCTTTCGTGCGGAGTTCATTTATCAGAATTTGATGATCGAAGCCAACATAATTCATGCCGCGTATGCGGCGGGGATAGACAAGCTCATGTTTCTCGGTTCAAGCTGTATCTATCCCCGTGAGTGTCCGCAGCCAATCAAGGAGGAATACTTGCTGACGGGTCCGTTAGAGCAAACCAACGAACCCTATGCAATTGCGAAGATCGCCGGCATAAAGCTATGCGAGGCTTACAATCGGCAGTATGGAACGCAGTACGTCAGCGTAATGCCTACTAACCTGTATGGTCCGAACGACAACTACGATCTACAGAATAGCCACGTGCTGCCCGCGCTGCTTCGCAAGGCCCACGAAGCAAAGCTCAGCGGTGAGCGAGGATTAGAGGTGTGGGGATCGGGAACCCCAAGGCGAGAGTTTCTCTATGTCGACGACATGGCGGATGCTTGTGTGTTCCTCATGGAACAGGGTGCTACAGGTGGCATATTCAATGTTGGAACCGGCGTAGATGTCACGATTCGCGAACTGGCAGAATTGATCAAGGATGTCGTTGGTTTTAGGGGGGAGCTCGTATTCGACTCCACGAAGCCGGATGGAACGCCGCGCAAGTTGTTGGATGTGTCGCGCTTGGCGAATGCTGGATGGAGAGCGACGACGCCTCTGCGAAGAGGCATCGAATTGGCCTACGAAAGCTACGCTACGAGTGCCACTGCGCCAGCTTGATAGTTAGCGCACGCCGCCGATGTCCGACGGTTGCGGTGTTTTTGTTTCATGCGCGCGAGGGAAACGGCAGAGTCAGGCAATTGTTGTAGGAAGGCTTGTCGCGGTTGCCGCTGGCGTGTGGCGGTGGCGGCAGCGGCGCGGAGTGCAAGAGCGTCGAAGTGACACGCACAGGGGCAAAGTCTGCACGTTCAGTCGCGACTCGTCCGCGCGGCAGTGTCTTCTGAGATGTGCGTCACGAGGCGCAGGATTGCATCTGACGTATCATCTTCCCACACGCGGTTAGTACCTCTTCAATTTGTGCGGTGCGTGTCTGACCTTGGTTCTCGGGTCTGCGCATCGTGCCGCGAGCATACAAACATTCGGCGTAATGGAATTCGGGGAAATCGTTTTCTACGGAGTATTACTTGGTGTCATGCTAGCTTTCGTAGCGGGCATCGTGGTGGCGTTTGGGGTCGGGGTAAGCGCGCCAAAAGTGGCGTTTTATCCGCTGCTTGCGGTTCTCCTGTTCTTCACTGATACCCACTGGGGCTTGAAGGAAGCGGGGACAGCTAATGTCTATTCGCGTGGCGTAGGGCAACTTCACTTTTCACTAGTGAATATCTATCTCTGGGGCCTTGCACTGGTTCTCGCCGTGACATACATGTTCCGGGATGTGCCGAGACAGACTTGTAACCTGTACAAGTACCTTCTGGCCTTCAACGTCTTCTTCGCTGGGCACATCCTCGCCGCAGTGCTCCTAGATGTGCCAGTGTTGGACGCGCTTTCATACAGAGGTGTACTAAATGTATTGAACATGAGCGTAATGGTGTACATCATGCTGCATCTCTTCGACAACGAGCGCGACTTGCGGCGGCTTATCGACGTCTTCGTGGTATGCGCACTGGCACGAGGGATGTTCGGAATCATTCGCTTCGCCTTGTTCGGGGGGGATCCCGCGAATGTGTACGCGACCGTCGAAAGACTTGACGTCACTCTCACGTTCTTTGATGTCAATGACAGCTTGATCGCCGTGATTGCTGCATTCTATTCGGCATGGAGATTATCATTCGACTCGAAGTCAATGCGTTTAGGCGAGAAAGTGTTCTATGCAATCGTGCTGTTGGTTGAGGTGTTTATTGTCGTGTTTTCATATCGTCGCACGAACCTCGGCGGGTTGGTGCTCGCGAGCGCGTTCTTCGTATTGCTGCAGCCTGGTGTTCGACGTGTGTGGTATGCGACCGGGGCGGTACTGATAACGGTTCCGGCCGTGATCGTTATTTTGCTTGACAGACTTGAAAAGGTTGGGTCGAGATCCGGTGGACTGGAGAATCTATTTCACGATCTGTTCAGCAATCGAGGAGAAGGGTCGGTCGGGCGACTCGCAGAACTCGAGATGGCCTTCGGTACGATCAAGGATCACTGGCTCCTGGGTGCCGGCACATGGGCTCGGTATGACGGGCGAGGGCTCGATTTCCATGGTGGCGTGTATGACTTCGTCCATAGTGGCGTCGTTCATGTGTGGCTCAAGACCGGCCTAGTCGGGCTTTTGATATTGACAGGCATCGCTGTTGCGTACGTTGTGTTTGTGCATTCGAAGCGCGGCCACATCCGACCGGATATGCGGGGATTCTACGAGGCTGGATTCGCTGGCGTTCTGTTCATGGTTCCGAACTACGTAATGGGGACGCCAGTTATCGAGTTTAGAACGATGTTGTTGACTGGTTTCGCGCTTGCAATACCGTACTGCGTTCATTTTAGCCACGTTCACAGCAACTGGATGAGAGATGCCAGGGCGTATACTTAGCAACTCCCTATTCAATCTCCTCGGATCGGCGCTGCCAGCGGTCGTCTCGATCCTGACGATCCCGTTCATCGTCTTCCGCCTTGGCGAGGTGGACTATGGGATCCTCACGATGGTAACGGCCATCGTGGGATACTTCGCCATCATTGACCTCAATGTTACGACGGGATCGGTCAAGTACATTGCTGAGTACCATGCCGTCGGCAAGAAGCGGGAACTGCACGAAACGGTGTCATTCGGTCTCGTCACCTACGCGTGCATTGGGGTGTTGGGTGGCGTTCTGATCTTTGCGAGCGCGAAATGGCTGGCGACGAACTTGTTCTCGCTTCCGCGGCATCTCATCGATTCATCTGTGAGTGCGATGCGCCTTGCTGCGATCGGGTTCGTGTTCGGACAGTTGCAGTCATACCTAAATAGCGTTCCGCAGGCGTTGCAGCGATACGATGTCTCCGGGAAGCTGGAAGCTTTGTTTGGCAGCCTAGTCTCAGTACTTTCAGTTGGTGTGCTGTGGCTCGGATATGGATTGTATGAAGTCATCTTGGTCCGCGTCGTGCTGAGCGCAATGAATGTCGGCATCTTGTCGGTCGTGATACTTCGGCTCTTGGAGGGATTCCGGTTTCTTATTCCATCTTGGGTTGTGGCCCGTAGGTTGCTCACGTTCAGTGGCTTCGTGTACATGAATACGCTCGCGTCGCTATTCAATGCACATGCGGATCGCCTGATAATTGGGTCGCTAATCGGCATGGCGCCACTAACGTACTATACCGTTCCTGCGACTTTGATTAGTCGCATACTTGGGCTCACGTTTCGCCTGTCCAGCGTGGTGTTGCCCGCCGCGAGTGAGCTGAGCGCCCGCCAGGAATTAACCAGGCTCAAAGAGGTTTATTTCACAACCGCACGGTATGTGTATTTCATCAATGCGCTCGTGTTGCTTCTGACTATCGTGTTTGCATACGAAATACTTTTCTACTGGATGGGGGAGGAGTTCGCAGCAAACGGGGCGCTGGTCATGGTGCTGATCGCGGCGGCGCTGGTCGCGGACTCAGGCACCAACCTGCCCGCGTTGGTCAGTAACGGGTTGGGGTATCCGAACATCCATGCATATTTTGCCATTGTGAAAGTCGTTGTCGGACTCACACTTACATTCCTTGGCGCAAAGCTCTACGGAATCGTTGGGGTTGCCATCGGACATCTGATCTCGGCTGTGGGTGTTACTTTTGCCCAATGGGTCTTTGTGCACAAGTATGCGATCCCATTCAGGTTCTCGGAGTTTGTCATGCACTCCTATGGCCGAACCAGCATATTTCTCGCACTGGCCGCGGGATTACTGGTAGCGATGAAGCCTGACCGACCATTGGGTATCGCGGCGACAGTGCTGGTGGCGCTACTTATCTGCGCGGCCTACGGCGTTTTCGGGTATTTTTTCGTGCTAAGCGCGGCTCATCGACGTTGGGCCTCGGGTTATCTCAGATTGAAGCTCTCGTCCGTTAAGTAGTCGATAGTGGTGCGGAACGCGCGGTGCACAATGCGAAACTCATGGTGATGTCGAGGCGGCGATGAAGGTATTGATGGTGAGCGAAGATGTACCGCATATGAGCATGGGCGGGCTTGGCAAGCATGCGATCACGCTCGCCAAGGCGCTCGTGCGCTGCGGCTGTGCAGTGGACTTTCTTGGAAACGACTCTATCGCGTATGAGCGGGTGAGCGGCGAGCTTGGATTCGACGGACGTTTTTTTGCTGCGCTAAAGGGCGTAGAACGAGGCTGGAAAGAAGGTGCGCTTGGGTGTTTCAATCCGCTGCGGCGACCGGTCGTTGCAAGGCACATGGCAAGTGCGATTTCGAACCTTGCGCCTCTGTACGACGTGGTTCACTACCACGGACATTTTCCGAACCTCGGAAAGTACATCTCGGGCGCCGTGAATTTTGTCCAGACCCGGCACGATCAGGGGGGTGATTGCTTAATTCACACACGGTTCAAGGACGGGGCAGTGTGCAGCGACTTGGCGCCCGCGAGTTGTGCGCGGTGCGCCTCATCCATGCCGACTTGGTTGCAGTCGCGTGTTTCATCTTTCTCGGTTTCGAGTTACCGACAAGCAGTGGCTGCGTCTTTTCGGAAACACAAGACGATCTTTGTGTCGGAGGCGATGCGGAGGAACTTTGCGCGGTGCGCAGGGAGTGGGCAATGGGGCACTGTGATCCACAATTTCGTTGACTACCAGTCTATACGCACCCTCAGCCGAAACGCCCCAGTGTCTCAGGACGGTCTACTCAATGTGTTTATTGCCGGGAAGGTCGCGCCACCCAAAGGGATCGAGGTTTTTCTGCAGCAGTACTGTCCGGATCCACGGCCAGATATGCGGGTTCGAATTGCAGGGGACGGCCCCGACGAGAAGCGATTACGACAGCATTTTGTATCGCCGCTGGTCGAGTTGCTGGGCTGGTGTAGCTATGGGGACGTCGTCAAGTATACTGCCGCGGCAGACGCGATCGTCGTTCCCTCGGTGTGGGAGGAGCCTTGCGCAACGACAGTTCTCGAAGCACTTGCGCTTGGTAAGCCAACATTTGCGCTATGTCGCGGGGGGACTCCCGAGCTTGTGGCCTATCAGCGCTACCCGAACCAACTCAAGCTATTTGACACGATGGAACAGCTCGTGGCTGGGCTACGCGGATTGGAACGGGAGGTTTATCGCGGGACGCTCGACGACTTCTCGGGTGATGTCTCGTACGCGACTCAACGAATACTAGAGGTGTACGAAAGTCCTAAGGAGCGGTACCTTGCTGGTGACGACTACGCGCCGATGGCACGGGTGCTCTCGATGTGACCGCCGCGATGAAATTCTCGATCATTACATGCACATGGAACAGCGAACCATATCTCGCGCAGTCAATCGAGTCTGTGCTTGCGCAGGACTACAGTGACATAGAGTATGTGTTTGTCGATGGGGGGTCGACTGACGGTACGCTCGAGAGGATTCTGCGGATTCCGCGAGAGGTCATTCTCGTGCGCGATATTCGCGGTGGCATTGCGCGCGCGATGAACGAGGGAGTCCGCGTGGCGTCAGGAGACGTGATTGCGCATTTGCACTCTGACGATTACTACTTGTACCCCAGCGTACTGAGCGACGTCGCGGACGTCATGCGTGCGTCTGGATGCGAGTGGACATATGGTCGGCACATGACTGACGTTGGTGGCAAGCTTTTTCCGGAGGGTTATGAGCTTCCGAAATTTAGCTACCGCGAGCTTCTGAGACTGAACTTCATCCCGCACCCGTCGACCTTTGTTCGAAAGAAGGTATTCGATCGGGCAGGTGGGTTTGATGAATCACTGAAGTACTCAATGGACTACGATTTCTTCTTGCGCATTGCGAAACTTCATAAGCCCGCGTACATCGACAAGCATCTGACAGCGTTTCGTGTGCACGGTGGGAGCACATCAACCGCGAACGCTGCGGCGGACTTCAATCAGAATTTCAGGGTGAGGATGCGACATGCAGGACTCTCACCGTGGGCGCTTCTTTATCATGGTGCGTACTACGCCGTAAGAGGATTGCGCTTGGCACGCAGGCTCGCTGTGCCGAGAAGTTAGGTCCGGGAATGAAAGTCTCTCTCGTAATGGCGACGGTGGATCGGAGTGACGACATCCGGCGCGTAGTGCGTTCGCTGGCAGCGCAGTCGGATGGAGCGTTCGAGTTGATTGTCGTGGACCAAAACACCGACGGCCGGCTTGACACCATCGTTCGCGAAGGACGAGCGCTCGGTCTTGATATTGTTCACGAGCGATTTCCAGCGCGGAATCTCTCGGCGGCACGCAATCATGGCATCAAGTGCGCACGGTACGAGATCATTGGTTTCCCCGACGATGACTGCTGGTATGAACCGTCGGTTATTGGACTAGTCCGGACGTTCTTGACGACACGGATGGATTTTGGCGGTGTGGTCGCAAGATGGCATGAGGAAAGCCCAGTGGGAGGGCAACAGACCGCGTTGTCGTTGGACCGGCTACGAAGGTTTAGAGAGCGAGATACAAGCTCGATAACGCTGTTCTTGCGACGCTCAGTACTTCTTGAGATCGGGGGCTTTGATGAGCGTTTCGGCGTGTCGCGGTACTTCGGGGCCTCTGAGGAGACGGATTTGCTGATTCGATATTTGTCGAGCGGGGAACAAGTATGCTACCGGCCGGACGTCGTCGTGCATCATGCATATCCTTCGCGGATGACAGGTACGCTTGGTCAGCTGTGCCAGCGATTGCGCAGCAGGGAACGAGGTGTCGGTGCCATATATGCAAAGCACAACCTGTCGCGAATCGTTATTGCCCGGGGAATTCTCGCACCAATATTCCGCTCGTGCGTCCCGCCACGGAGCATACGATCGATACTGGCGGGTTGCTCCGTTTCATTGGGACGAATTGAGGGCTACGTCAGATGGCGGACAATGGGGTCATAGATGGCTACATGGTTCTCGGTGCCTGAGCATCGTATGGGCCTTCGTCTTGTAGGCGCAGATGGATAGAATAGACGGAGTTGCGCTGCGGGCGCGACAGGCGGTACTGGGATCGTTGGTCGACGTTATGTCATGGAGCGATGCCGAAACGCGCGTGATGGCGCTCGCGCAGCGCAAGGTTGGCGCATACGTGTGCATCTGCAATGTACACTCCATTGTTACCGCATGGCAGTCGCCGGAGTTCCAGTTGGTGCTCAATGAGGCGGACATGGTCACGCCAGATGGAGCGCCCGTTGCGTGGGCATTGCGGGCCATGGGGCACAAGTCTCAAGCACGCATAAACGGCCCGGATCTGATGTGGCGCATCTGCGAACGTGCGTCACAACGTGATGTCCGCGTGTTCTTGTATGGGAGTACCGAGGAAACGGTACACCATCTTATCCGCAAACTCGCGGACGCGTTTCCTAGCCTAATCGTGGCAGGTTACCACTGCCCTCCGTTCCGTCCGCAGACGCAGGCAGAGGACGAGGCAGTCGTGAAGCAAATCCGAGACTCCGATGCGGGAATCGTGTTTGTGAGCTTGGGTTGCCCGAAGCAAGAGCGATGGATAGCGGAACATCGCAGGCGCATCGACGCCGTCACGCTCGGGGTGGGAGCTGCGTTCGATTATCATGCGGGCACGGTCCGACGGGCACCCCCTTGGATGCAACGTAACGGGTTGGAATGGGTATATCGCTTGAGCCAGGAACCAAGGCGGCTGTGGAGGCGATACTTGGTTACGAACACGCTGTTCATAGTCGGAATCGCAGCGCAGCTTCTGAGTAGCGTGGGAAGAGAAAAGTAGAACGCGCCTCGCAACTAGCCAAAGACCCTAGGCAAGTCCGTGCTCCGTGATCAAATTCGCGGGGCCATGCGGCGCGCTTCAATTATGATTTCTGCGTTGTGTGTTCTGCCGCGGTTGTGGTGTGAATTCTCGCGTGCTTCTGCGTGTACGTAGCACGTGTCAAAGGTAAATCTCTCTGCGCACTATGCGCGTTGTACATGATCGATTAGGTCGTGAGCGAATCTCAAGCGGATGTTGATATGGTGACGACACTCCTTAATGTGCAACCGGTAATTTTGTGTGGTGGATCCGGCACACGTCTATGGCCATTATCGCGTGATCAGTACCCGAAGCAGCTACTGTCGTTTGGCGGCAACATTACGATGATGCAGGCAACCGCATCGCGGATGGATGGCGCGGCGTTGTCGGATGGGTGGCAAATAGGTGCGCCAATTCTCGTCAGCAACGAGGAGTATCGGTTTATTACGGCAGAGCAGCTTCGCCAAATCGGTAAGGAAGGCGCGACTCTCATCTTGGAGCCTGTCGGCCGCAACACCGCGCCTGCATTGACTCTGTCTGCGTTAGTTTCGCGAAGTATTGGTGGGGACGCAGTGCTGCTTGTTATGCCGGCTGATCATGTCATCGCGGACAAGAAGGCGTTTCACAGGGCAGTAGTGGAGGGTACGGAGCTAGCGGCGGAAGGAAGGCTGGTGACCTTCGGCGTTGTGCCGAGCGCGCCGGAGACGGGTTACGGATACATTCGCAGAGGCGCAAATGTTTCTGGCGCGCGATCTGCCCTCGAAGTGCTGCAGTTTGTGGAGAAACCTGATGCTGAAACAGCGCTGCGTTATGTCGCGTCAGGAGAATACTTCTGGAACAGCGGGATATTCATGATGAAGGCATCGCGCTGGCTGGATGAGATGCAGCGACATCGACCCGACATTCTGTCTTCGTGCGAGGCGGCAATCGCCAAGAGCCAGAGAGACGGGGATTTTTTGCGAGTTGACCTCGATGCGTTTGTTGCATGCGCGAGCGATTCGATTGACTACGCCGTAATGGAGAAAGCAACAGACGTTGCAGTTGTTCCGTTGGATGCTGGTTGGTCAGACGTGGGTGCATGGAGTGCACTTTGGGAGATCAGCGACAAAGATCGCTATGGAAATGTACTCAAGGGTGATGTTATTGCTCTGGATACAAAGGATAGCTTAGCAATAGCGGCGAACCGGCTTGTTGCGTGTGTGGGGCTTAGCGACGTGGTCGTTGTCGAAACGGCAGACGCGATAATGGTGGCACATAAAGGGCGAGCACAAGAAGTAAAGCGGGTCGTCGCGCAGCTCAAGCGGGACAAGCGTTCCGAGTCCGAGGCGCACCGGAAGGTTTATCGCCCTTGGGGATATTACGATAGCATTGATTACGGTGACCGCTTTCAAGTCAAACGCATAGTTGTGAATGCAGGGGCCGCCTTGTCACTTCAGATGCATCATCATCGTGCCGAACATTGGATTGTTGTTCGGGGCACCGCACGCGTTACACGCGGTGACGAAGTCTTTCTGCTTGGAGAGAATCAATCTGCCTATATTCCACTTGGGGTGCGGCATCGCTTGGAGAATCCGGGTAAGCTTCCCCTGGAGATGATCGAAGTGCAGTCCGGTGCATATCTAGGGGAGGACGACATCGTCCGCTTCTCTGATACCTACGGACGCGGTTAGGCCGTTCCTGGGCGGACGTCGGTTAATCAGGAGCATTTTTGAGTGCTATAAGCGCGCATTGAAACGTGGACTTGAGGGAATGCCATGCTGGTTGATACTCGCCGTCTTGAAGAAGGTAAAGTGATTGAAACTGGCGTCTGCGTGATCGGGGGGGGCGCTGCAGGGATCACGGTCGCGCTTGAGCTCGAAAAGCAGGGAATCGATGCGGTTGTCCTCGAAAGCGGAGGGTTCCGCCCGGATGAGCCGACCCGCGATTTGTATCGTGGGGAAAACGTCGGGCTTCCGTATGAGTTCGCCGATGGGTGTCGGAGTCGGTTCTTGGGGGGGAGTAGCAACTGCTGGGGTGGTTGGTGCAGGCCGCTTGACGAGGCTGATTTCTTGAAGCGGGACTGGATACCGTACAGCGGCTGGCCATTTGGCAAATCGGAACTTGCGCCATACTATGAGCGCACGCATGACGTGCTCAAACTGGGGCCGTTAAACTACGATGCGGCGTATTGGGAATCGGCAATAGGACGAAGGGATGTTCGGCGGGTGCCGCTTACGACCGGAGCGGTCGTCGATAGGATATCCCAGTTTAGCCCACCCATGCGGTTTGGGAAGTACTATCGGTCCGAACTGAAGCGTGCAGCGAAGGTGAGAGTCCTCTTATACGCCAATGCAACTGAGATCGAGACAAACAAGAGCGCGAATTCAGTAACGCAAGTACGCGTTAGAACGCTCTCAGGGCGAACCGTGTGGGTAAGCGCGAGGTTGTTCGTCCTCGCAGCAGGCGGAATCGAAAACGCGAGGTTGCTGTTGGCTTCGAATTCGACGCAGGCGGCGGGACTCGGCAATGGCAATGATGTTGTCGGCCGCTACTACATGGATCACCCACGGTTGTTGCACAGCAAGATCACATTAAGGGACCAGTGGCGAGGAAACCGACTGTACGATATTAAGCATCACTATCAGAATCGCGCGATTGCCGCGCATGGCACGAAAATCGCATGTCAGTTTGCGCTCACGGAGGAGACTCAACGGAAGGAACAGATTTCAAATTCACGAATCTGGTTGTGCTCGATATTTTCGGACAAGGACACACAGGTTGCGCAGGCTTTGATCAAGATAAAAAGGGGTCTAACTGGGGAAACGCAGGACAATTTTTCGTGGGCACGCGAGATGGGAACCCTCGTTGGTAATCCGGGTGAGACGACTAGATTTCTTGCTGAGCGCTTTCTGCGCCCCCGCTTTCTGATGACTAATGTGAAGTTCCAGGCGATCGTTGAGCCGGTACCGGATCCCGACAGCCGTGTTACGCTGGCGGCTGAGCGCGATGCGCTCGGAATGAACAGGGTGCGTGTAAACTGGAAAATGGGCGAGATCGAGAAGCGGACATTCGACCGTGGGTTTCAGTACGTTGCGGAGGAGTTACAGCGTAATGGCGTTGCGGACGTGACGATGGAGGCTCCTGTTATGGATCGAGAGTGGAGCGCACTACTGGGTGAACTACCGTACCCGTCAGGAACTTGGCATCACATGGGTTCTACACGCATGCACGATTCTCCCAAGCTCGGAGTCGTCGACCGCAATTGCCAAGTACACGGCGTAAGCAACCTCTACATTGCTGGAAGTTCGGTCTTTCCAACCTGCGGTGCGAATTTCCCGACCATTACATTAGTAGCGCTCGCACTTCGGCTTTCTGACCGTATCGCGCAGGTCCTACGAGACGGAGATCAATTGAGCATCGCAAGGCAGGTTGCTTGATCGAAGGCCGTCCGCCTCGGCGAGATGCCCACAGGGGCAAGAAGAATCACCGCGACTCCTCAAGCCGGGATCGCGCCTCAGATCGCCGGGATTGCAGCCGCATGGCGCGGCTGCGGTGCTGATTCTGGAGTCAATGACCTACGTGGCCGCACCACAGATGTAACCGTCCGGCCAACCCGTCTATGAAGGCGGTATAGAGCGGTGCAAGATAGTG
>DAITBA010000019.1:0-72166 GCA_036824005.1 Rhodocyclaceae bacterium | reverse complement strand
CTACATTCACGTGCGGCTTCGTGCGCTCAAACTTTCCCTTTGCCATGATGGTTCCTACTCCAAGAGATCACTCAAGAAACGCCTTGCACCCGGGCACCAGCACGGGCCTCACCGAAAGCGGGCCGGAAGTGGTGCCCATGGCGTGGATTGAACACGCGGCCTCTCCCTTACCAAGGGAGTGCTCTACCACTGAGCTACATGGGCTTCCTGTCCGCCTGAACATGCAATCGCCTGGCGACACATCGACCAGCCTTTTGCGACCAGCTTTGTAAGGGGACTCGCGCAATCGCCTTACAAAGCTGGAGCGGGTGAAGGGAATCGAACCCTCGTCGTAAGCTTGGAAGGCTTCTGCTCTACCATTGAGCTACACCCGCGCAACCAATCACCCGCCGAACGACTGTCCCGATCCCTCCTGTCATGCGTTTGGGAACATCCACCGACCGCCCAACGTGGCCTAATTCCCCTGCTGCGCCCCGGCACCTCAATGCTGGTGGAGGGGGAAGGATTCGAACCTTCGAAGGCAGAGCCGGCAGATTTACAGTCTGCTCCCTTTGACCGCTCGGGAACCCCTCCAGCGAAACGGCTAATTATGATGGCTCCCCCTGCTGAAGTCAAACACGTGGGAATAGCAGGAGACAAGGCCCGTCTCGCCCACCATCCTGTCGCGACGCGGTTCGCCGCCACTGGCAAAGGGGCGTAGAATTTTCCTGTTATCTTCCTGCTGCCGACGCACCATGCCCACACCCCTCGACGCCCAGGCGCTGGACACGCTGTTTCTCCAGGCTCGCACCCATTTCGCCTGGCTGGACAAACCGGTCAGTGCGGCCACGCTCAGGCAGTTGTACGAACTCGCGCGTATGGCACCGACTTCCGCCAATTGCAGTCCGATGCGCCTAGCGTTCGTCGTGTCGCCCGACGCAAAGCTGCGGCTCAAACCGGCCCTCATTGATACCAACGTGGCCAAGACCATGAGCGCGCCGGTGACCGCCATCATCGGCTATGACACGGCCTTCTACGACCACCTGCCAAAACTGTTCCCGCACGCCGACGCCCGGAGTTGGTTCGCCGGCGCAGACAGGTCCCAAGTAGCCGCGACAACGGCATTTCGCAACGGTTCGTTGCAGGGGGCATATCTCATTCTTGCCGCCCGCGCCCTCGGTCTCGACTGCGGTCCCATGTCCGGCTTCGACAATGAGGTGGTGGATCGGGAGTTCTTTCCCGGCGGCCGCGTAAAGTCCAATTTCCTCTGCAACCTTGGCTACGGCGACGCGTCGAAGCTGTTCCCGCGCAGTCCGCGCTTCGAGTTCGACGAGGTGTGTCAGATTCTGTGACGGGCCATCGACTGTGAACGCTCCATACCCCGCCCACGCGCCGTTGCCGCAATGCGTGATTGACGCGCTCGGCACCCGCTTCGGCGACCGATTTTCGACGGCAGAAGCGGTCCGAGCACACCACGGCAAGGACGAATCGCACTTCCCACCGGCGGCGCCCGATGCCGTCGTCTTCCCGGAAACGACGGCAGAGGTGGTGGACGTCGTCAAGCTCTGCCATGCCCATGGCGTGGTCATGATCCCCTTCGGCATCGGCAGCTCGCTGGAGGGTCACGTCCTCGCCATACGCGGCGGCGTCTGCATCGACACGACGCGCATGAACAGGGTGCTGTCCGTGCACAGCGAGGACCTAGACGTCACCGTTCAGCCCGGCGTCACGCGCAAGCAGCTCGACCAGGAGCTTCACGGCACAGGCTTGTTCTTCCCCATCGATCCCGGCGCCGACGCCACGGTGGGCGGCATGACAGCCACGCGTGCCTCGGGCACCAACGCCGTACGCTACGGCACCATGCGCGACAATGTGCTCGGACTGACCGTGGTACTCGCCGACGGCCGCGTGGTGAGGACCGGCGGACGGGCGCGCAAATCCGCAGCCGGCTACGATCTGACGCGCCTATTCGTCGGCTCGGAGGGCACGCTGGGCATCATGACCGAGATTACCCTGCGCCTGTATCCGATACCAGAAGCCGTCTCCAGCGCGGTGTGCGCCTTTGCCGGCGTAGACCAGGCGGTGAAGGCGGTGATGCAGACCATCCAGCTCGGCATTCCCGTGGCGCGCATCGAACTGGTAGACGCGCTCACCGTTACCGCCATCAACCGCTACAGCAAGACGACCCTGCGCGAGGCGCCTATGCTGTTCTTCGAGTTCCACGGCAGTCCGGCTTCGGTCGAGGAGCAGGCGCAGACGGTGCAGGAGATCGCGCGCGAGCACGGCGGGCTGGATTTCGAATGGGCGGTACGCCCCGAGGAGCGCACCCGCCTGTGGCAAGCACGGCACAACGCCTACTACGCCTGCCTCGGCCTGCGCCCCGGCGCGCGGGTGCTGACGACCGACGTTTGCGTTCCGATCTCGCGACTTGCCCAATGCATTGAGGCGACGCGCGCCGATGTCGAGCGCACCGGAATTCTGGCACCGATGCTGGGGCACGTGGGCGACGGTAACTTCCACGTCGCCATGGTGATCGACCCGGACGACGCCGACGAGGTCGGGCGCGCCGAGGCGCTGAACAGGCGTCTGATCGCGCGCGCCCTGGAGATGGACGGTACCTGCACAGGCGAGCACGGCATCGGCTTCGGCAAGCAGGATTTCCTTCTCGCCGAACACGGTAGCGCGGTGGAGTTGATGCGCGCGCTCAAGCGCAGTTTCGATCCCGACAACCTCATGAATCCGGGCAAGATCGTGCCCGATCTTCCCGTGTCCTGAGTGCGCCGGCAAGGCGGCCTCCTTGGCACGCGCGGATCCTGCCGCAGCCTGCGGCCCCCCCGCGCGCTCCGGAACGCGCGCCCAAATCCGAGATCAAATTTTTTGGTGGGTTGCCCGCCATGGTAGCCTGCCCGCACGGAGTGTGCCCACAAGGCGCCCGACCGCAGCGGAGCGTACCGGCTCCCGCCGTCAAAGACACGATTTTTGCGAAGGAGAAATGCTCATGGCGGAGTCCGCCACGACCGTTCAGCCGGCCGCCGGCCGCCAGCCGTCCATCTCTCTCGACGACAAATACACCGTCGCCGCCGGCCGGCTGTTCTTGACCGGCACCCAGGCGCTGACGCGCCTGCCGATGATGCAGCGCGTCCGTGACCTCGCTGCCGGCCTCAACACTGCCGGTTTCATCTCCGGTTATCGCGGATCGCCCCTTGGAGGGCTGGACCAGACGCTGTGGCGCGCCAGGAAATATCTTGAGGCGCACCACGTTCGCTTCCAGCCGGGATTGAACGAAGACCTTGCCGCGACCGCCATCTGGGGCACACAGCAGGTGAATCTTATCGCCAACGCGAGGTATGACGGTGTATTCGCCATGTGGTACGGCAAGGGCCCCGGCGTGGACCGCTGTGGCGACGTCTTCCGCCACGCCAACGCAGCCGGCACGTCGAGACACGGCGGCGTGCTGGTGGTCGCCGGCGACGACCACGCGGCCAAGTCCTCGACGCTGCCGCACCAGACGGAGCACGTTTTCAAGGCGGTGATGATGCCGGTGCTGGCGCCGGCCGGCGTCCAGGAATACCTGGACTACGGCCTGCACGGCTGGGCGATGAGCCGCTACTCGGGCTGCTGGGTCGCGTTCAAGGCGCTGGCCGACACGGTGGAGTCTTCCGCCTCGGTAGATGTGGACCCGCAGCGCGTAAACGTCGTCCTGCCCACCGACTTCGAGCTGCCGGCCGACGGGTTGAACATCCGCTGGCCCGACCCGCCGCTCGTTCAGGAAGAGCGCCTGCTGCACCGCAAGCTGTACGCTGCGCTCGCCTACTGCCGCGCCAACCACCTCAATCGCATCGTCATCGACAGCCCGCGGCCGCGGCTCGGCATCATCACGGCAGGCAAGTCCTACCTCGACGTGCGCCAGGCCTTCGACGACCTCGGCATCGACGAGAAGCTGGCGGCGAACATTGGCATCCGCCTGTACAAAGTGGGCATGGTGTGGCCGCTGGAGTCCGAAGGCGTGCGCCATTTCGCCGACGGACTGGAAGAGATCCTGGTGGTGGAGGAGAAGCGTCAGTTCATCGAATACCAGCTCAAGGAAGAGCTGTACAACTGGCGCGAGGACGTGCGTCCACGCGTGGTCGGCAAGTTCGACGAGAAGGGCGAATGGTCCCTGCCCCACGGCGAATGGCTGCTGCGCGCGGCGAGCGAGCTGACGCCGGCCATGATCGCCCGTGCCATCGCCAGCCGCATCGCCCGATTCTTCACCTCCGACCGCATCAAGGCCCGGCTGGCCTTTCTCGAGGCCAAGGAGAAGGCGCTGGCCCAACCGGTGGTGCCGATCCAGCGCATTCCCTACTTCTGCCCCGGCTGCCCGCACAACAGCTCGACCGTGGTTCCGGAGGGCAGCCGCGCCGTGGCAGGAATCGGCTGCCATTACATGGTGGTATGGATGGACCGCAGCACCTCCACCTTCACCCACATGGGGGGCGAGGGCGTGCCGTGGATCGGTCAGGCGCCCTTCACCAGCGAGAAGCACATCTTCGCCAACCTGGGCGACGGCACCTACTTTCACTCCGGGTACCTGGCGATCCGTGCCGCCGTCGCGGCGAAAGTGCCCATTACTTACAAGATCCTCTACAACGACGCCGTAGCCATGACCGGCGGCCAGCCGGTGGATGGGACGCTGACGGTGCCCATGATCGCCCGCCAGCTCGAAGCGGAGGGGGTCAAGAACGTCGTCATCGTCTCCGACGAGCCGCAGAAATACGCGCCGGCCGATCTGCCTCACGATGTGTCGGTGCACCACCGCGACGAACTGGATGCCGTGCAGCGCAACTTGCGCGAGTACGCCGGCGTGTCGGCGCTGATCTACGACCAGACCTGCGCCGCCGAGAAGCGGCGCCGGCGCAAGCGCGGCACCTACCCCGATCCGGCGCGCCGGGTCTTCATCAACGAGATGGTCTGCGAGGGCTGCGGCGACTGCGGCGTCAAATCGAACTGTCTGGCAGTAGTGCCGGTGGAAACGGAGTTCGGACGCAAGCGCGCCATCGATCAGTCAGCGTGCAACAAGGACTTCTCCTGCCTCAAAGGTTTTTGTCCCTCGTTCGTCACCATCGAAGGTGGTCGGCTGCGCAAGGGCAGAGCCATGGAGGCGGATGAATCGCGGTTTTCCGATCTGCCGTTGCCGGCGCTGCCCGATGCGCGCAGTCCCTGGGGCATCCTGGTGACCGGCGTCGGCGGCACGGGCGTGGTCACCATCGGCGCGCTGATCGGCATGGCTGCCCACATGGACAGCAAAGGCGTCACCGTCCTCGACATGACCGGTTTGGCGCAGAAAGGCGGCGCCGTCTTTTCCCATGTCCGCATTGCCGATCGTCCCGAGGATCTCCATGCCGTGCGCATTGCGGCCGGCGAAGCCGACGCGGTCGTCGGCGGCGACGTGGTCACCACCGCCAGCAGCGAGGCGCTGGCCAAGATGCAAAGCGGCACCACGCGCGCCGTGGTCAATTGCGCCGAGACGCCGACGGCGGAATTCACCCGCAATCCCGACTGGCAGTTTCCGCTGCGCCGCATGCAGCAGGTCATCGTCGATGCCGTGGGCGGCGGTGCCGCCGACTTCATCGACGCAACCAGGCTGGCGACCACCCTCATGGGCGATGCCATCGCCACCAACCTGTTCCTGCTCGGCTATGCCTGGCAGAAGGGTCTGGTGCCCGTGTCACTGGCAGCGCTGGAGCGCGCCATCGAACTGAACGGCGTGGCGGTGGCGATGAACAAGAAGGCGCTGCTGTGGGGCCGGCGCGCCGCCCATGATCTGGCCGCGGTGGAGCGGTTCGTCGCGCCTGACGATGTCATCGCGCTGAGCAAGCCGCAGACGCTCGACGACATCATCGCCCGGCGCGTGGAATACCTGACCGCCTATCAGGATGGCGCCTACGCCGAGCGCTACCAGCGGCAGGTGCAACGCGTGCGCGCCGCGGAAGCCAGGTTTGGCGCCGAGCTGCCGCTGACGGAGGCGGTAGCGCGCTACTACTTCAAGCTGCTCGCGGTGAAGGACGAATACGAAGTGGCGCGGCTCTACGCCGACCCGGCGTTCATGGCCAAGGTGGAGGCGACGTTCGAGGGTGACTTCAGCGTCAATTTCCATTTCGCTCCACCCATGTTGGCGCAGATCGACCCGGCGACGGGTGAGCCGAAGAAGCGCGTCTATGGCCCACGCACGATGGTCCTGATGCGCTGGCTCGCGCGCCTGAAATTCCTGCGCGGTACGCGCTGGGACATCTTCGGACGCACCGCCGAGCGCCGCCGGGAGCAGGCCCTGATCCGCGAATACGAGCAGGACCTGGAGCGTCTGCTCAGGGAGCTTACGGCCGAGCGGCTAGCGCTGGCCGTAGGCATCGCCAGCGTACCCGAGCACATTCGCGGTTTCGGTCACGTCAAGTTGAACAACATGGACAGCGCCGCAACGCTTAAGGCTGACCTATGGGCGAAGTGGGCACAAACTGCGGCACCTGAAGCCGCGGCCGCCTGAGTTGCCGGGTTATGGCACGCCGCATCCGTCGATATTCGAGTTCACCGCGGACGAGGCGCAGCACTGAGAGAGAGAAGCCAACATGCGCGATGTAGCGTCTGCGGCTCGCCTTATTTCGTGTCCTCTGCGGTAGAGTTGGTGTTATTGCGATCGATTCATTGACCGCCATGTCGGGGAGGTAGTCCATGAGATTCCAGCAGCTCGCCGTCGGCGAGCGGTTCGAGTTCGAAGGCGAGGTCTATGTCAAGGTCGATGCGCTGATCGCCCAGATCGAGGGCAGCCACACGCGGCGCCTCATTCCGCGCTATGCGCAGCTCAATGCGCCCGGGTCCGCGGTGTCGGGCTCGGCGGACGCGGCGACAGCGTTACTGCAGCCTGGCACTGCGGCAACCGCCTTCGATGCGTTCTACGCCTGTTGTCTTGAAATCGTGGACGAGTTGGCGGCCGACCTGCCGGCGGAACGGATGAAGTCCGTGCGCAGTAGGCTCGGGGCGGCGCGGCAGGCATACCTGGACCAGTCGGATCGGTAGGCGAAGTACGCGCCGGGCAGTCGCATCCGGTGTACGACAAGGCGGTTACAATCCGGCCGTGCCTGCCTTCAAAGCTCTCGTTGCCCAACTGCTCGGTTGCATTGCCGTGGTCGTTCTCCTCGCCGTAGATCTTCTACCGCAGCCGGCGCCGTTGGCATTGGCATTGATGCAGGGGGGATTCGCCGCCGCGGCCGCGGGCGCCATGCACGCAGCGAAGTGGTGGCTGCCGATGCATCTGCTGTTCGCTCCGGCGCTGGTGCTCGCAAGCCGCGTGGAGGTCGCGCCCGCCTGGTTCCTCGCGGGTTTTGTCGCTCTGGCGCTGATCTATTGGAGCAGCTTCCGTACCCAGGTTCCGCTGTTCCTCACCAACCCCAGCACGGCACAGGCGCTGCTCGCGCTGCTGCCCGCCGACCGGCCGGCCGCCGTCATCGATCTCGGCTGCGGCACCGGCAGGCTGCTGCGGCACATGGCGCGCCGGCGTCCCGACTGCCGTTTCGTCGGCATCGAAAACGCACCCCTGCCCTGCCTCATCGCCTGGATCGGGAGCCGGGGGCTGACGAACTGCCGCATCCTGCGCGGTAACTTCTGGCGCCACGCGCTGACGCAGTACGATGTCGCGTATGCCTTCCTGTCACCGGTGCCGATGCCGCGGCTGTGGCAAAAGGCACGCAGCGAGATGCGTGGCGGCGCCATGCTGATCAGCAACAGTTTCGCTGTGCCGGAGGTGACGCCGACCCGCGTCGTGGATGTTGCCGACCGACGCCGGACCCGCCTGTTCTGCTACGTCCTGTAAGGCCGCTGAGGGCGAAATAGCCGCCGGAAAGTTCCGCTTTTCCTGACTTCGGCCATCGTCGCGCTTGCAGATAATTCTCGCGACACCAAGGAGGATTTCATGGCGGAAATCATTTGCATCATCGGCAACAAGGGCGGCACGGGCAAGACCACGCTTTCGCATATGCTGTGCCAAGGAATGGGACTGCTCGGACAACGTTCGGCGTGCGTGCTCACCGATGTCGGACGCGAGCCGCTGGATCCCGAGGGCCGACGCTATTTGACCGCCGATGCACGCACCCGCGAGGCGCTGGGCAAGGTGGTGGACAAATTGCGCTCGCTCGCCGGTTGGAAGGGCGTAATCGACGGCGGTGCCAATCGCACGGAGATGGATCGCCGGCTCTACAGCCTTGCCAACCTCGTGTTGCTGCCCTTCCGCGATTCCCAAGAAGACATCCGCACGGTGATCAAGGATCTCGAGGCCTTCCCGCGTGCCTTCGCCCTGCCCTGCCAGTGGCCGACCAATCCCTGGCAGCGCGAAGCGGCTCAGAGAAGCGTGGAGATGTCGCTCAGCGTCTATCGCAACCGGATTCTGGAACCGGTCTACACGCTTTCGGCGACGAAGCTGCTGTTACAGAAGCAGGTCCCTGCGGCTTTGCCGACACCGTTGGCCAATGCCTGCCGCCGCATCGCCCATCAGGTACTCGATCTGCTGGAGATCCCGCACGACATGCCGATCGAGGAATGCGACGACGACACGCTGGCGGACGGGGAAGCAATGCCGCCCGCCGCGGCGTCCGGCTACGCAAGCGTCCTGCGCCACTGACCTGCGTTCCAACTGCCGGCAGGGACCCGTCAGGTCGGCGAGCGGCGTCGGCCGCCGTTACAGTTCGAGCGGGTTGATGTTGTCGCAATGGCTGGCGTATCGTCGGGCGCGCGTCACGAAATCGCGCGTGCCGCCGGCGCCGTCGGCCTGCTGTGATTCATCCCACAACGTGAGAACGTACAGGTTCGCCGCATCCACCTCTGCCCGCGCCGTGTTTAAACACCAAAGGTTGTTGCGGTCGTAAAGCAGACGCCGATCCTTCTCATCCGCCGGCCGCCCCAGCCGTTCGTGCTGGAAGCAGACCCTGCAGCGCGGATGACTCTTCAGCGCGAAGTAGCGCCCCACCCAGTCGCCACCCTCGCTGCGTACCGAGGACTCCAGGAAATCCGCCTCCGGCAGCGCCACGAGCAGCCGGACATCAGCGTCCAGGTCACGGCACGCTTCCGCGAACAAAATGTCGCCGCCGCGCGCTCCGCCGCACACCGCCAGCACGGCCTTGCCCGTGCCCAAGCCCCAGGTTTCCAGACGCGTGCGGATGGCTGCGCCACAGGCGTCGGCCTTGCTCTCCGGGAAGCGCGGCGGCACACGCCCGGGCAGATCGGTGCGGTGGCCGCTGAACACCACCACCTTGTCATAGCGCTTGAGCTGGCGCTGGGCCGTTTCGTATTCCAGATCCTCAATCACGCCCGCCAGGACCTCGCCGCGGTAGCCCAGGCGTTCGTACATCCTGAGCTGATCGACCATGGACTCGATCATAAACAGGGAGCAATCGGTCAGGCCGATGGCCTTGCGGTACTGGTGGCGCGCCCGCTTGCCATCGCCACGAAGGATATCGAGCTCGCCCTTCGTCGCCTCTGCCCACACTTCCTCGGCCGGCGGCACGCGCCGCACATTGTCGCTCGCCAGAACTGCCCGCAGCGCGAGCTGCAGGGATTCGGCGATGCCGATGTCGGCGTGCCGCGCCACCGTCAGCTCCTCGTCGCCGGCCTGCCCGAGGTGGTCGCAAAGCTTGATCAGACTCAGAGCGTTAATGCCGGAGTAATAGGCATTGAGGTTGCCGAGGAACGCTTCGTAGTAGTAACGCGTGGCGCGCGAAGCCAGGGCATAGCCGCGCAGGGCGGTACGCTGGCGCTGGGCGAGGTCGGGCAGAGCCTCCCATTGCCTGACCCACAGATCCTTGTAGACGCTGCCCAGAGCGCTCAGCACGCCGACGTCTTTGGGCGCAAGGCCCGCCACCTCGCGCAGCATGAGCTCGGCCTCGCGGGTACGGTCCAACCGGTTCAGCACCAACGCAAGCTGCAGCTTGGCGGGCAGATCCTCGGGCACCAGCTCCAGCAACAGTTCCAGTTGTTCCCGAGCCGGTTCGAAACGGCGCAGATCCATCAAGCCCTTCGCGGCTTCCATCAGCAGCCGCCTCTCGTGCAATCGGGTCGGCGCCTCCTCGGCCAGCGTCATGATGTCGCCGGGTAGTCCGTCGGCGCGGGCGGTCTGGACGCGTCGCGCCAGTTCGTCGATGACGACGTTGAAGTAGCGCGCCCGCGCGTTCTCGATGGTGCTCCAGTCGGCCGGCTTCAGGCCCGGCAGGGCGGCGAATACCGGGCTGGAAACCTTCTCCCGATCGCTGGCGATGATGCGCGCCAGGTCTTCGGCGAGCCGTCGGATTTCTCCGCGCAATGCATGACGATCGGGTGGAGCGCCGTCATGGGCGACCTCGAACAGGCGCCCGTTGTAGACGAAGCGGCGGTCGGGTGCGATGTCGAAGGGCGCGCGCGCCCAGCCGCCGCTCACCAGGATCGTCCCGCGCGGCGCGGCGCCGTGGCGCACACCCAGCTCATAGAAGACATTGGGATTAAAAACCGACACATCGGCGAGCACGAAATCCGCGGTGATCAGCTCGAAGAACATATCAGTGCGGATGTCGCCCGCGCTTTGTTCCTCGTCCGCGCGGAAGGGCTCGCAGCCGGCCTGCTCGATGGCAGGTTTGAGAAGCTGGTCATAGACAGCATCGAAATCGACCTGCGCCACGGGGGATGACGTCGCCGCCCGCTCCGGGTTGGCATCCAGCGGCTTGGCGCCGAAGGGCATGACGACGAATACGCGCGGTTTCATGGCGATCACCTCTTCCCAGGATAGGCGGCCACAGGCCCGCCGGCCAGCCGCCGCGACAACAGGCGAGCCTCGGCCATAGGTCGGACTCTTGGCGGATTAGGCCATTTGCCCTATTTCGAGCATCGGCTGTTTATACCAGAATGGCCTTCGCTCAGGCCGGGTTCGCAGTGCTGTACGTCCACAATGCAGACGCAGCCCCGGCTGGCAATGATGAAAAACAGGCCAAAAAATGGGCCGAAGGGGGATCCATGAAACCGCAAATGCGCCCGGGCACTCGCCCGCCACGTCCTGAGGTTGAGCCGCATGCCGGGGCGAGGTCCGGCGACGGCAGGCGGGAATGGCGCAACAGCATTGCCAGCTTCGTTACCGGAGCAATGGTCGTGGCAGCCTTCGGCTCCATTCTCATGGCGGTGCAGAAGATCGAAAGTGCCTTCGAGTACAACGTCGCCACAGTTAGTGGGCCCGTCGCCGTCCTGCAACCCCTGCAGAACGGCATGGCAGGACAATCGGATCGTTCTCGAACCGGGGAACCTAAGTAACCCGGCAGCAAGGAACGATTCAGGGTGCAGCCGGGCGCATCGACAACAACTCACCCGGCCGGCAGTTGCCATGCCTGACCCCGCCGTCTCTGTCCTTTGGGCGCGGCTTTGCTGCGTCCTTTTTTTGTCCACTCCCGCCGTGCGTACCCCGCAGCATGTCGGCACCTGACGCCGCCCGGCTGCCGCGCGCCACGCACGCTGCGGCGGCCACCGGCCAAGCACGCACCGTCGTCCGGTCCGGAATAATGTTTCAGGCCGGGTGATGCTTTGCGGTAACATGTCCTCAGGCGAGCTGCAGGAGGTTATCCGCAATGAGCACCGACGGTCAGATTCAGGACCCACTGGAGTTCCTGAAAAGCATGTGGGGCAATATGGGTTTCTCCCTCCCCGGGATCATTACACCGACGCTCGACGTCAATGAGATCGACAAGCGCATCACCGAGCTCAAGACCGTCGAAGGCTGGCTGAAGATGAACCTGAACATGCTGCAGATGAGCATCCAGGGGTTGGAAATGCAGCGCACGACCTTGGCCGCGATTCAGGCGATCGGCCAGTCTGCCAGTTCGGCGGAGGCTGCCGCCAACCCCTTCGCCAACCCTGCTCTGTGGCCCTGGAATCTCGTCCAGGCAAGCACCCAGACGGGCCAGGCGGCGGCGACGGAACCTCCGGAGCCTGGGAAGAAACCCAAGAAGTGACCGTTCCGGCATTCGCTGCCGCGCACGCCTTCGCCGCCGACTGGCAGAGTGCTGCCCGGGCGGCGCTGTCTGCCTTGTCCGTCCCGCCCCGAGCCAACCTCGGGTTCGTGTATTTCTCCGACCGTTTCGTCGCGGATGCCGATGCGCTGGTGGTGTACCTGCGGCAGGCCACCGGCGTTGAGCAATGGGTGGGATCGGCGGGAATAGGCACATGCGGCAGTGGCACTGGCGCCATCGATCGCCCGGCAGTCAGCCTGCTGCTCGGGCAGTTTCCACCCGAGAGCTTCCGCGTGTTCTCCGGGCGCGCCCCGTTGCCCCATGGGGAGGCGCAACCCTATTTCGCCGTCGTCCACGCCGACCCCAACACCCCCGACATGGCGGACCTGATCGCCGACATGGCGGGCAAGGTGACCAGCGGCTTCGTCACGGGCGGCCTGTCGAGTGGCCGCGATGAGACGCGCCAGATCGCCAATGGCGTGCTCGCCGGCGGCATCTCCGGGGTCGCCTTTTCCGAGGCCATTGGTATCGCCACGCGACTGACCCAGGGCTGCTCTCCGCTGGCAGGCGTGCGGCGCATCGACGACTGCGAGGATAACGTGATCACCCGCATCGATGGCCAACCCGCCCTCGAAGCGTATCGCAACGCCATTGCCGAGGCAGCGGGCAACCACTTCCAGGGCGACCTGCGGCGCGCCGCGCAGCTGATCTTGGTCGGTCTGCCCGTGTCCGGCCGCGGCATTCACGACTATCGTGCCCGCCATGTCATCGGCGTCGATCCCCGTTCAGGCGCGCTGGCCATCAACGAGAACGTAACACCGGGCCAATCGCTGCTGTTCTGCCGGCGCGGCGGAAGTGCGGCACAGCGTGACATGGCGCGAATGCTGGGCGAATTGCAGTCTTCCCTGGCCGGACCACCTCGCGCCGGACTCTATTTCTCCTGCCTCGGACGCGGCGGCTCCATGTTCGAGACTGATTCAACCGAGCTGGAGATGATCCGCGAGCGCTTCGGCAACCTGCCGCTGACGGGATTCTTCTGCAATGGCGAAATCTCGCACGATCAGCTCTACGGATATACCGGCGTCCTGACGCTGTTCCTCTAGCCGAGAACGACTAGCCAAGTTGGCAGCGTCACCATCGCCGCCACCGTGCCGGCAGAAATCAGCCACGCCACGCCGGCACCCTCACCGCCCATACGCATGGCCAGGATGTAGGCGCTACTGGCAGTCGGCAGGGCGCCAAACAACACCACGGTATCGAAGTACACCCCTGTCAGGCCGAGGTGGCGGGCGCTCACCAACGCCGCAATCGGCACGGCGATGAGCTTTACGATGAGCAAATAGGCGGCAGGCACGCGCGAGCCGACGGCGCCGCGCAGCCTTAAGGCCGCACCGACTGCCAATAGTCCGAGCGTGATCGAGGCGTCCGACAAGCGGCCTAGGAAATGAGCCAGCGGGTCCGGCATCGTCATCCCGGCGAGATTGAACAGCAGACCGGTGAAAGTAGCCAGGATAAGGGGATTGCGTGCGATCTCTCTGAGCACGCCAAGGTTGCCGTGGCGCGCCAGCATCCAAACCGAGGCAAGGTTGGCGATGGGCACGAGCGCACCGATTAGCACCCCCATCGCGGCGATACCCGCGGCACCGTGCAGCTTGCCCAGCACGGCGAGTCCGATGTAGGAGTTGAACCGGAAGGCACACTGGAACTGCGAGGCGAACGCCGCCCTGCGCGGACCGAACAGCGGCCGTGCCGTCATCCCGAGCACGATGCCGCACAACATGGCCACCAGTCCGGCGGCCACCAGCGGTGCGGCGGCACCAAAGTCGATCTGCGTCCGGGCAATAGCGTTGAACAGCAGTGCCGGAAACAGCACGAAGTACACGAGCTTCTCCAGACCGGTCCAGAAGTGGTCACCCAAGTGCAGAAGGCGACGCAGGCCGAAGCCGAGAACAATCAGCGCAAAGTCGGGAATCAGTAGCAGGGCACTGCTCACGGTCGCACGTCGCGCGCGGGAGATCAGATGATTTGCCGTGCGCGCAGCCCAGCGATCTGCTCGGCGGAATAACCGGCCTCGCGCAGAATCGCATCGCTATGCTCGCCTGCGGCGGGCGCTGGGTGTGACGTGTCGAAATCGAAGTCGCTCATATGGAACGGCGGTGCAAGCTGACGCGCGCCCGCTTTGTTCACGACCATATGCCGCGCGCGGAACTGCTCGTTCGCCAGGCTCTCCTCCAGGCGCAGGATGGGGGTGACACAACAATCGGCCTGATCGAACACCTCGGTCCAGTGCGCAAGGCTGTGGCGGGAGAACACGGCCTGGAGCTCGGCGCGGGCGCGTGCGCCCTCGGCACCCGTGGCCAATCCATGGGGTACGAGGTCGGCCCGGCCGGTGATCTCGCACAGCCGCGCCCAGAATTTGGGCTCGAGTGCGCCCACGGCAAGATGCCGTCCGTCGGCGGTCGCGTAAATTCCGTAGCATGGCACCCCGCCGGAAAGCAGATCGTCGCCCCGCGGCGCCGCCCGGCCATGCGCGAGCACGGCGAGCATGGGAATGACAGCGTGAGCCAGCACGCCGTCGGCCATGGCGACATCGATGTACCGGCCCTTTCCCGTACCCCGGGCGTCCAGCAGCGCCGCCAACACCGCGACCAGGGCCGACAGCGCGCCGCCGAGCAGATCGCCGATCTGGAAATTCGGCAATGCCGGCGCGCCGTTCGCGATGCCGATCTGGTCGAGCACGCCGGCATAGCCGAGAAAGTTTATGTCATGTCCGGCGCGATCACGGTAGGGCCCATTCTGGCCATAGCCGGTGATCGAGCAATAGACAACGCGCGGATTGATTGCCGATACCGCGGCGTAGCCGACGCCGAGTTTGTCGACCACGCCGGGGCGAAAACTCTCGAGCACGATATCCGCATCGCACGCCAGGCGCAGAAAGAGTTCGACGCCCGCTGCCTGCTTCAGGTCCAGCCGCAGGCTGCGCTTGTTGCGATTGACCAGTGCGAAAAGATGGCTGGTGTCACCGTCCATGGGCCCTAGTGTGCGGCCATAGTCGCCCGCGCCGGTGTCCTCGATCTTGATGACGTCCGCGCCGAGATCCGCCAGGTGCAACGTCGCCATCGGGCCCGGCAGCAGCCGGGTCAAATCGAGCACGCGCACACCGGCCAGAGGTTTGAGACGCATCGGATTACCCTCGGATGGACGCCACGCGGCGCCGCGGACAGCATAGCAGCGCCCGCCAGCGCGCGGGCCGCTTTGCCAAGGAGCGGCACGCGCTCCGTCGCGCTACTCGTATTTGCGAGCGTCCTCGATGACCTTGCCGTCGTTGGGCAGGCTACCCGGCGCGACGAACTCCACTTCGCCGCGCAGCTTGGTCACATCGCGGATGGTGACCGCGACCGCCCGTGCCATCGCGTCGTTGCGGAATAGCACTTCGCAGCGCAATGTCATGCGGTCGCTGCCGCCCGGGTTGTCGACCACCAGGCGCGCCTTGCCGATGTCGGAGTGGCGCTTGACGATATCCGCAACCTGAGAAGGATGGACGAACATCCCCTTCACCTTGGTCGTCTGATCGGCACGCCCCAGCCAGCCCTTGATGCGCGTATTGGTGCGTCCGCAGGGCGACATGCCGGGCAGCACGGCGGACAGATCGCCGGTGCCGAAGCGCAGCAGCGGATAATCGGGATTGAACGTGGTGACGACGACCTCGCCGACTTCGCCCTCGGCAACGGGATCGCCCGTGCCGGGCCGGACGATTTCAATGATCACATCCTCATCAATCACCATCCCCTCCTGCGCCTCGGTCTCGTACGCGATGGTGCCAACGTCGGCCGTGGCGTAACACTGGCGAACGCTCACGCCGCGGCTGTTCAGGGCAGCACGCAGACTGGCGGGAAGCGCCTCGCCGGAAACCAGTGCCTTAGTCAGCGAGGAGACATTCACCTGCATCTCGTCCGCCTTATCGAGAATGATCTTGAGGAACGACGGCGTGCCGACGTAGCACGCCGGCCGCAGGTCGGCCATGGCCGCCACCTGCATTTCCGTCTGGCCGATACCGGCAGGAAAAACGCAGCAGCCGAGCTTGCGTGCACCGCCCTCGAACATCAATCCGGCGGGTGTAAAATGATAGGAGAATGTATTGTGGATCAGATCCCCGGCGCGGAAGCCCGCGGCGTACATCGGGCGGGCAAAGCGCCACCAGTCATCCCCGCGACCGGCCGGATCGTAGATCGGCCCCGGGGATTGAAACACCCAGTTCAACTCGCGCAGCGACGTGGCATTGAGGCCGCCGAAGGGCCGCTCCTTCTTCTGCAGTTCCAGCAGTTCGCCCTTGCGCAGCACCGGCAGGATAGCGAGCGCCGCCCGGGAGTTGATGGCGCGCGGGTCGATGTCCGAAAATGCCGTGGCATAGTAGGCGGTCTTGCTCTTGGCATGCGCCACCTGCTGCGGCAGGCGCGCCATGAGCGAGCGTTCGCGCTCGAGCGCGTCACGCGTTTCCAGTTGGTCGAAATAAGACATCGAGGCACTCCGGCGTGTTTCGGGCCGCACCGCTGAAAGGGCAGCGCCCGTAGATGGCGTGGTCTCGCCTGCCGTGTCCCCGCTGCGCGTGGCAGGCAAATTCGTCTAAGCCAGCCAGCGCTTGCGGCGACGGTAGTGTTTCACCTCGCGGAAGCTCTTGCGCTTCTCGCCGGCAAGGCCGAGATAGAACTCCTTGACATCCTCGTTGGCGGCAAGCTCCTTGGCATCGCCTTCCATCACGACGCGTCCGTTCTCCAGGATATAGCCGAAATCCGCGAAACGCAGCGCCACCATGGTGTTCTGCTCGGCAAGCAGGAAGCTGACATTCTCCTTGGTATTGAGGTTCTTCACGATCTCGAAGATCTCCTCGACGATCTGCGGCGCCAGGCCCATCGACGGTTCGTCGAGAAGAATCATCTCCGGCTTCGCCATCAGGGCGCGGCCGATGGCCATCATCTGCTGTTCGCCCCCCGAGGTGTAGCCCGCCTGGGAGGTGCGGCGCAGCTTCAGCCGTGGAAAGTAGGTATAGACCAGATCGAGGTTTTGCCGGATTTCGCTGCGCGATGCCTTGCGCGTGTAGGCGCCGGTGAGGAGATTCTCCTCGACCGTCAGGTGGGCAAAGCAGTGCCGGCCCTCCATGACCTGTATGACGCCGCGCTTGACCAGCTCCGAGGGTGTCAGTTGATCCACGCGCACGCCCTTGAACTCGATGCTGCCCTTGGTGACGTCGCCCCGCTCGGCGCGCAAGAGATTGGAGATCGCCTTGAGTGTCGTCGTCTTGCCGGCACCGTTGGCGCCGAGCAATGCGACGATCCGCCCCTTCGGCACCCCCAGGGACACACCCTTCAGCACCAGAATGACATGGTCGTAGATTACCTCGATGTTGTTGACAGTGAGGTAGGCCGGCGCGGTCTGCGCGGCGGGAGCGGCGGCGGGCGTCATGGCATCGATCAAGCGGAAACGGTCTGGGCAGCCGGCGGAACAGCGGGCGGCATCTCACCCGCCCGCTGCGCCTCGGCCAGTCATTGGGACGAACCCTACGCCATATCAGCCCTCTTTCGCGCAGTCGCGCGGGGTAATGCCTTTCTCCTTGGCATACTTCGCGGCCGATTCCTCGATCATCGGGCGCACGATGCTTTGGTCGGCGTCGATCCAATCCGAGACGCTCTTCCATTGCTTGCCGTCCCATTGCAGGAAGCGCGCCTTGCCGCTGCCTTCGTGGTTGTCGCAAGAGACCTTGAGCGGCGGCATGAACCCGACGGCGCCGAGCTGCTTCAGGCGTGCCTCGTCGATGTTCAGGTTCTCGATGCCCCAGCGCATCTGCTCGCCGGTGATCGGTTTGCCCTTGCCGAACTTCTCCTGCGCCTTTCGGATGGCCTCCACCGTGACAATTCCATGCACCACGCCACGGTTGTGGTAGATGCTGCCGATGCGGGTCTTGTCCTCCATGTTGCCCTTGCCCTTGGCATAGACATGCTTCTGGATGTCCTGGATGACAGGGTAGTTCGTGCCGGAGACGTTAAAGCCCGCAGCGACGTAACCCTTCGCCGCATCGCCGGCGGGAATCACGTCCTCTTCGGCACCCGACCACCACACGCCGACGATCTTCTCGCGCGGGAAGCCGACCTTCGCCGCCGCCTTGAGCGCGGTCGGATTCATCACCCCCCAACCGCGCAGGATGACCCAGTCCGGCTTGATCTGGCGCACCTGCAGCCATTGCGACTGTTGTTCGTTGCCCGGGTGGGCCACCGCGATATGGGTCACTTCAAAGCCGTACTTCTTCGCCTGGACATCGAGCACGGGAATGGTTTCCTTGCCGTAGGCCGAGTCGTGATAGATGTTCACGATCTTCTTGCCCTTTAGCTTGTCCATGCCCCCTTCCTTCTGGCCGATGAACTTGATCTTGACCGTATTCTGCGACCAGTAGTTGGTGATGAGCGGAAAGATGTACGGGAAGACGCGCCCGTCGGTAGCATCGGTGCGGCCATAGCCGAGCGATATGACTGGTATCTTGTCCGCCGCCGCCTTTTCGATGAGCGAGTAGGTGATGCCGGTGGACAGCGGCTGCACGACGGTGGCGCCGGTCGGCCCCTTCTTCTTCAGGCGCTCGTAGCATTCCACGCCACGGGCGTTGTTGTACTCGGTCTCGCACTCCTCCCAAGTCAGCTTGACGCCGTTGACGCCGCCCTCGCGCTCATTGATCAATTGCAGGTAGTCGATGTAGCCGCCGAAGATACCCGAGCCGCCCGGCGCATAGGGGCCGACGCGGTAACTTAGCATCGGCACGAACTGCTCGTTGGCCTGCGCGAATACCGTTGCCGGTGCCGCGACAGCGGCAGCGACGAGCGCGCCGACTATGACGGTCATGCGTGGTGTCATTTTTTGTCTCCTCATGATGATGCCTCCTCGATGAAGCGGGTTGCCTATCATGCCGCCACCGCCGACTCAGTGCGGAAACGGCCACAGACGCAGTTTTTCCTTGCCGATCTGCCACAGGCGCGCCAGGCCATGTGGCTCGACGATCAGGAAGAAAATGATCAATCCTCCGAACACGACCAGTTGCAGGTTCGACGTAATCCCGGCCGGGAGGGCGTCACCAAAGATCGCCGGCAGCAAATTGTCCAACGCGATCGGCAGCAGGACGATGAAGGCGGCGCCAAGGAACGATCCGAGGACAGTGCCCACACCGCCGATGATAATCATGAACAGGATACGGAAGCTGAGATCTAGATTAAAGCCCTCCGGTTCCACGGTGCCGAGATAGGTAAAGGCATACAGGGCGCCCGCCACGCCGCAGTAGAACGAACTGACGGCGAACGCCGAGAGCTTGGTCCGCATGAGGTGGAACCCGATCACCTCCGCCGCCACGTCCATGTCCCGCACCGCCATCCACGAACGCCCGATCGTGGTGCGCGCCATGTTCTTCGCAGCCACCGCCAACACGACGACGACACTGAGCGTGAACAAGTACTTGCTCTCCGGGGAATCGAAGGTGTAGCCGAGGATCTCCACCTTCTGGGCAGTGATCACGCCGGAGGAACTGTAATTGGAGAACCAGCCTACCTTGGTGAGCACCCAGACGACGAAAAACTGCGCTGCCAGCGTCGCCACCGCCAGGTAGAAGCCCTTGATACGCAGCGAGGGCAGGCCGAAGAGGATCCCGACCGCCGCGGCGCACAAGCCGCCAAGGATGAACGCCACCAGAATCGGCATGCCCGGCACGCGCAACTCGAAGTTGTACGCGGCAAACGCGCCGACGGCCATGAAAGCGGCAGAGCCGAGAGAAAGCAGGCCGGCGTAGCCCGTGAGAATGTTCAACCCGAGCGCCGCCAGAGAAAAAATCAAGGTCGGGATCAGTATCGCCTGCAACCAGTATTGATTGGCCACAACCGGCACGACGACAAAGAAAAAGGCAACGATCAGCAGGATCGCGATCTTGTCCTGGCGGATCGGAAAGATCTGCTGGTCTTCCTGGTAGGTCGCCTTGAGCTGGCCTGCTTCGCGGTAGAACATGTGGTTACACCTGACTCATGGGCTTGTGTGCCGTTGGCTCCGGCCGCCGCTACGCGGCTTAACCCTCGCTTCGCTCACGTTAGCCTCCGCCGAAAGCACATTGATCGCTACACGCGATCGCACGCTTTTGGCTCCGGCCGCCGCTACGCGGCTTAACCCTCGCTTCGCTCACGTTAGCCTCCGCCGAAAGCACATTGATCGCTACACGCGATCAATGTGCTTTTCACCAAAAAGTCCTTCTGGTCTGGCGAGCAGGAACAGCAGCGCCATCACATAGGGGAACCAGCCTTCGATGCCGCCACCGACGTAGGGCCCCAGGTAAACCTCGCCCAGCTTCTCCGCGGCGCCGATGATCAGGCCGCCGACGATCGCGCCCGGAATGGACTCGAATCCGCCGATGATGAGCACGGGCAACGCCTTGAGCGCGGTAAACGTCAGGGCAAACTGAACGCCGTTGCGCGCGCCCCAAAGCATGCCGGCGACCAGCGCGACGAAACCCGCCACGCCCCAAACGATGGCCCAAATGTGCTGCAACGGTATGCCAATGGAAAGAGCCGCCTGGTGGTCGTCGGCCACCGCCCGCAACGCGCGGCCGACGCGCGTCTTCTGAAAGAACAATGCCAGGGCAGCGACCAGGATTCCCGCCACTGCCGCAGCGAACAAATCGAAGCTGGACACGCCCACGCCCGTAGCATCGAGCAGCCACTCGATGGGCTGATCCTGCACGCCGATCTCCAGCCCGTGCGGTTGGGCACCCCACACGCCTTGGGCGATGCCTTCGACGAAAAAGGTCAGCCCGATTGTTGCCATGAACAGGGTGATCGGTGGCTGGTTGACCAGGGGGCGCAGCACGATGCGCTCCGTGAGCAGGCCGAGCACGACCATTGCAGCGAGCGTAATCGCCATCGCCAGCCAAAAGTTGACGCCCTTCTCCAGGATGCTGACGAAGGTTAGTGCGGCGAAGAACACCATGGCGCCCTGGGCGAAATTGAACACCCCCGAGGCCTTGTAGATGAGCACGAAGCCCAGCGCCACCAGCGCATACATGACGCCGCTGAGCAATCCGCCGATGAAAACTTCGAAGAAGAACTGCATGTCTCGCCCCCGCTCAGTGTGCCGTTCCGAGGTATGCCCGGATGACGACCGGATCGGCCCGCACCTCGTCCGGCGTGCCCTCGGCGATCTTCTGGCCATGATCGAGCACGACCACGAAGTCCGAGATGTCCATGACCACCCCCATGTCATGCTCGATGAGCAGGATGGTGGTACCGAACTGGTCATTCACGTCGAGGATGAAGCGGCACATGTCCTGCTTCTCTTCCACGTTCATGCCGGCCATGGGCTCGTCGAGCAGCAACAGGATCGGCTCCGCCGCCAACGCGCGCCCGAGCTCGACGCGCTTCTGCATGCCGTACGGCAGCCGGCCAACGGGCACCTTTCGGATATGCTCGATCTCGAGGAAGTCGATGATCTCCTCCACCTTGCGCCGATGCTCCAGCTCTTCCTTCTGCGCGCTTCCCCAGTAGATGGCCTGCTGCACGAGGTTGCACTTCATCTTCAAGTTGCGCCCCGTCATGATGTTGTCGAGCACCGTCATGCCTTTGAACAGCGCGATGTTCTGGAAAGTGCGGGAAATGCCCTGTGCTGCGGCCTCGTGGGGGCGCATCTGCTGCCGCGCCTTGCCGAGAAAGGTGATGGTTCCTTCCTGCGGATGGTAGACGCCGTTAATGACATTGAGCATGGAACTCTTGCCGGCACCGTTCGGGCCGATGATCGACGAAATCTCCCTGCGGTTGATGCGGAAGCTGACGCCCGTGATGGCCTTGACGCCGCCGAAGCGCAGACTGACATTCTCCACCTTTAGGAACTCGTCGGCAGGTGCCGCGCCGACCTCTTCCTTGCGCTTGCGCATCTCGCCGAGCGCGAACATTGCTTGGTCGCGGTTCTCGAAGATATTGGCACGGAACATGGCGCGCCCTGCGTCCTGGCGGATAGCTTCACGGGTAAAGGCGGACGGGTTAACCCGGACCGTTCCGAGTCCGTAAGTGATGTTGCTGTTCTTGCCGCGCGCCGCGAAGCGGTCCCAAGCCTCTGGGGCGATCACGCACCCGGTATAGATCACCAGGAAGTACCAGCGCCGGTTGGTCGCAGCCACGCGGGCATCGATCGCGTCATAGAACGCGTCCACCTGCGCCGGGTCGGCGAAGGTCATGTCGGAGAAATCGACCTCCATCGTTTCGATGGCGTCATGGAAGATGACGCGGTCCTGAATCGCGCGATCACCCATGGTTCGCCCGCCGCACTTTGGGATCCTCGGAATCAGTCGGCCACGTTATCGGCAACGCGCTGCGTCCGCTGTCCATTCACGCCGCCTTCCTTTCCGCCCCGGCGGCAAAGGTGCGAGTGTCGCGGATCTGCAGGTCCGCCGCCACCTTGCCCGTGCGCCCGTCCTCGAACTTGACCTGCGTCTCGATGAACTGGGACCTCTTGCCGGAATAGAGCGCGTCGATCAGCACCGCGTACTTCTCGGCGATGAAGCCGCGGCGCACCTTGCGCGTGCGCGTCAGCTCGTCGTCGTCCGGGTCCAGCTCCTTGTGCAGAATGAGGAAGCGGTGCACCTGCGAGTCGCTGAGCATGGCATCGTGCGCCAGCTCGGTATTGGCCTTCTCCACGCACTCCTGGATGAGGCCGTGGACCTCCTCCTTCTGCGCCAGATCGGTGTAGCCGGAGTAGGCAATGCCGCGGCGCTCGGCCCAGTTACCCACCGCGCCCATGTCGATGTTGATGAAGGCGCAGACCTGCTCGCGCCCGTGGCCGAAGGCGACCGCTTCCTTGATGTACTGGAAGAACTTGAGTTTGTTCTCGATGTAGTTGGGCGCGAACATGGCGCCGCTGGCCATCTTGCCCACGTCCTTCGCGCGGTCGATGATCTTCAGGTGGCCGTCTTCGTCAAAGAAGCCGGCATCGCCGGTGTGGAAGTAGCCTTCGGCGTCGATCGCCTCGGCGGTGGCGTCGGGCCGCTTGTAGTATTCCTTGAGAAGCATGGGGCCGCGCACCAGGATCTCGCCGTTGTCGGCGATCTTCACCTCGACCTGGGGCGCGGGCTTGCCGACACTGTCGAGCTTGATCTGGCGGTCCGGCTGCAGGCAGACGTAGGCACAGGTCTCGGTGGAGCCGTAGAGCTGCTTGAGGTTGATGCCGATGGAGCGGTAGAAGCGGAACAGATCCGGGCCGATGGCCGCACCCGCAGTGTAGGCGACGCGGATGCGGCTCATGCCGAGCACGTTGCGCAGCGGGCCGAAAATCAGCAGATTGCCCAGGGCATAGAGCAGGCGGTCGCCGGCGGATACGGGCTTGCCGTCGAGGATCTCGGCGCCGCAGCGGCGCGCCACCTCCATGAAGTAGCCGAAGGCCCAGCGCTTGAAGGTGCCGGCGTCTTCCATGCGGATCATGACCTGGGTCAGCAGGTTCTCGAATACCCGCGGCGGGGCGAAGTAGTAGGTCGGGCCGATCTCCCGCAGGTCGGTCATCACCGTGTCGCCGGATTCCGGGCAGTTGATGGTGAAACCGGCCACCAGCGCCTGGGCATAGGAGAAAAGATTGTCGCCCACCCAGGCCATGGGCAGGTAGGACAGGATTTCTTCCTTGTCGGTAAGTTGGTCGAACCCGCAGCCGCCGCGGGCAGCGGCGATCAGCGCGCCATGGGTCATGCAAACGCCCTTCGGCTTGCCGGTGGTGCCCGAGGTGTAGAGCATGATGGCCACGTCGTCGCTGCGGCCGGCCGTGATCTCCTTGTCCAGGAATTCCGGATGGTTGCGTGTATGGATGCGGCCCATCTCCTGCACCTCGTCCAGCCCCTGCAGGAACGGCTGATTGTAATGGCGCAGGCCGCGCGGGTCGTCGTAGAGGATGTGCTGGAGCCGCGGGCACTGGTCTTTGACCTCCAGCAGCTTGTCCACCTGCTCCTGATCCTCGACGATGGCGAACTTGATCTCGGCGTCCTGGAGCACGAACACCATTTCCTGCGCCACCGCGTCCTGGTACATGGGCACTGGCACGCCGCCCAGGCATTGGGCGGCACACATCGCCCAGTACAGCCGCGGACGGTTGTCGCCGACGATGGCAAGATTGTCGCCGCGTGTGAACCCCAACTCGGCGAGGCCGCACGCAAGCGCGCGCACCTCCTCCCCCACCTGCGCCCAGGTCCAGGTCTGCCAGATGCCCATGTCTTTCTCGCGTACCGCCGGGCGCGAAGGACGGTCCTGGGCGTGCTGCAGCAATAGGCGCGGAAAAGTGTCGAGCGACGATGGCCGAGCGGTGTCAGGCATCAACTCCCTCCTCATTCGTTTTGTGTCGGCCGCTGGTCAGGCCGGCGCAACTGGACACGAATGCCCGAAGCGCTTTATTCGTTCATCACGCCGATTCTAACGGATCGACCTTGCTAGTCAATCGCGGTGCTGGTGCCGACGGCCGCACCATCGGGCGATCCGCCAGTACTTCAGGCATCACCACCGCGCCTGATGTCCGAAATCGTCAGACGGACGCCGCAGTGCAGCATGCTCCGGCTCCCGAACGTTGGAATCATAAGTCCGGGATGGGGCTGGCCGCTGTCGCCCGGCGGACAATTCTTCTGTACACTCGGGCCATGCCCTCCCTTGCCGAAGCTTTGCGCTCGAGCATCTGGGCGCAGTCTCTCAGTGCCGAGCAATTGCGACGGGTGGAATGCGAAACCATCCGGCGCCGCTGCCCGGCAGGCGGTTTCGTCTGCCGTAAGGGCGAGCCCGTAGAAAGCTGGATCGGCGTCATCGACGGTCTGGTAAAAATGACGAACCTTTCCGCGGATGGCCGGCCGACCACCTTCACCGGCGTTCCCACCGGCGGCTGGCTCGGCGAGGGTTCCTTGCTTAAGGACGAGCCGCGGCGTTATGACATCGTGGCGCTGCGCGACAGTACCATTGCCCACATGCCGCGGGCAACCTTCATGTGGCTGCTCAACACCAGCATCGAGTTCAACCGGTTTCTTCTACTGCAGTTGAACGAGCGCTTGGCACAGTTCATCGCCATGGTCGAACGCGACCGGCTGCTCGGTCCTGACGCGCGGGTCGCACGCAGTCTGGCCTCGCTGTTCAATCCCTACCTTTATCCTGGCATCGGACCGCAGTTGCAGATTTCCCAGGAGGAGATCGGCTATCTCGCCGGCATTTCGCGCCAGCGCGCCAATCAGTCCCTGAAGATACTGGAGCAGGCCGGGTTGCTGCGCGTCGAATATGGCGGCATTACGGTGCTCGATCTGGACGGCCTGCACCGGTTCAACGATTGACGACCGGCATATGGTCCAACGGCTGCGAACGGGTGCGCAAACGCCGCGGCCACAGCGCTCGCGCGGGACTGCTTACATGCTGCGCCGGTACTGCCCTCCGACCTCGAACAGGGCCTGGGTGATCTGGCCGAGCGAACAGCAGCGCACGGCGTCCATCAGTACGGCGAACGTGTTGCGGTTTTCGATGACTGCCTGCTGCAGGCGTGCCAGCATAGGCCCGGCTTCCTTCTCGTGACGTTTGTGGAACTCGCGCAGACGCGCCAACTGACTGCGCTTCTCCTCCTCGGTGGAGCGCGCCAGCTCTATCTTCTCGGGCACCGTGTCGCCGTGAGGATTGCGGAAGGCATTCACGCCCATGATGGGCAGGCTGCCGTCGTGCTTCTTCATTTCGTAGTAGAGCGACTCTTCCTGGATCTTGCCGCGCTGGTAGCCGGTTTCCATGGCGCCGAGTACGCCGCCGCGGGAGCTGATCGCCTCGAACTCCTTGAGCACGGCTTCTTCCACGAGGTCGGTCAGTTCCTCGATGATGAATGCACCCTGGTTGGGGTTCTCGTTCTTCGCCAGTCCCCACTCGCGGTTGATGATGAGCTGGATCGCCATGGCGCGGCGCACGCTCTCTTCGGTCGGCGTGGTGATGGCCTCGTCGTAGGCATTGGTATGCAGGCTGTTGCAGTTGTCGTAGATGGCGATGAGCGCCTGTAACGTGGTACGGATGTCGTTGAATGCCATCTCCTGGGCATGCAGGCTGCGCCCCGAGGTCTGGATGTGGTACTTGAGCTTCTGCGAGCGCTCGTTCGCGCCGTAGCGGTGCTTCATAGACACCGCCCAAATGCGCCGCGCCACACGGCCCAGCACCGAGTACTCGGGGTCCATTCCGTTGGAGAAGAAGAACGAGAGATTGGGCGCAAAGTCGTCGATATGCATGCCCCGGGCAAGGTAGGCTTCGACGTAGGTAAAGCCGTTGGCAAGCGTGAAGGCAAGCTGGGAGATGGGATTGGCGCCGGCCTCGGCGATGTGGTAGCCGGAGATCGACACCGAGTAGAAGTTCCTGACCTTGTTATGAACGAAGTACTCCTGAATATCGCCCATCATCTTCAGCGCGAACTCGGTGCTGAAGATGCAGGTGTTCTGACCCTGGTCTTCCTTGAGGATGTCCGCCTGGACCGTGCCGCGCACGGTGCCGAGCACCCAGGCCCTGATCTTCTCCAACTCGTCTTCCGTCGGCTGACGGCCGTTGTCGGCGACGAACTTCTCCACCTGTTCATCGATCGCCGAATTCAGAAACATAGCCAGGATGGTCGGTGCCGGGCCGTTGATCGTCATCGACACCGATGTCGTCGGATCGCACAGGTTGAATCCGGAGTAGAGCACCTTGATGTCGTCGAGGGTGGCGATGGAGACGCCTGAATTGCCGATCTTGCCGTAGATGTCGGGGCGCTCGTCGGGATCGCAGCCATACAGCGTCACCGAGTCGAAGGCGGTGGACAGGCGTTTAGCCGGCATGCCCTCGGAGACTTTCTTGAAGCGGCGGTTGGTCCGGAAGGCATCGCCCTCGCCCGCGAACATGCGGGTCGGATCCTCGTTCTCGCGTTTGAACGCGAATACGCCCGCAGTGAACGGAAAGGACCCGGGCAGGTTCTCGCGCAGCAGCCAGTGGAGGATCTCGCCTTCGTCCTCGTACCTGGGTAGGATGACCTTGCGGATCTTCGTGCCCGAGAGCGTCGTGTGGGTAAGCCCGGTGCGGATCTCGCTGTCCCGAATCTTCACGACGTATTCGTCCTGGGCGTAGGTCTGCACCGTCTTCGGCCACATCTCGAGCAGTTTCTTCGAGCGCGCGTCGAGCTGGGCGTCGCGCTCGTTGATCAGATCGTCCAGTGCGGTGGCATCGCGCTTGCACGCTTCAAGCATGCGCTTGGCGGCATATAGCTGCTGACGCTCGCGTGCGATTCGGCCTTGCTCCCGCGCCTGCTTGTGGTAGCTCCGCACGCACTCGGCGATTTCGGCGAGGTAACGCACGCGCCCTGCCGGGACAACGACGTTCGCGGCAGAGGATTGCGTGACGCCGACTGCCGGCAGCGCCCCTGCCGATGCTTTTAGCCCCTTCTCCACCAACCTCGGCATCAGCGCCTGATAGAGCCCGGTCACGCCGTCGTCATTGAAACGCGCAGCGATCGTCCCGAATACTGGCATCTCCTCCGGTGCCGCCTTGAACCGCTCGCGATTGCGTTGATACTGCTTGCGCACGTCGCGCAGGGCATCTTCGGCGCCACGGCGATCAAACTTATTGACGGCGACGAAATCGGCAAAGTCGAGCATGTCGATCTTCTCGAGCTGGCTCGCTGCACCGAACTCGGGCGTCATGACGTAGAGCGAGACATCGACGTGCGGAACGATGGCCGCGTCGCCCTGTCCGATGCCGGAGGTTTCGACGATGATCAGATCGAAGCCGGCGAGCTTCGTCGCTGCAACCACGTCGGGCAGCGCTGCCGAGATCTCCGTGCCGGTGTCGCGCGTGGCAAGCGAACGCATGTAAATGTTCGGATGCGCAATCGCGTTCATGCGGATGCGGTCGCCGAGTAGCGCCCCCCCGGACTTGCGCCGCGAGGGGTCCACAGCGATCACCGCGATCCTGAGGCGATCCTTCTGGTCGAGGCGCAAACGGCGGATCAACTCGTCGGTCAGCGACGACTTGCCCGATCCGCCGGTGCCGGTGATACCGAGGGTCGGGACCTTCGCCCCTTTCGCCTTGTCGGCGATCAGCTCGCGCAGCTTCGGCGCGGTGCGTCCGTTTTCCAGCGCCGTGATCAGCCGCGCCAGGGCCCGTCGGTCGCCGGCCATGATGCCGGTCAGCTCGGCCGGCGCCTGCTGCGCGGGGTCCACGTCGCAACGCTGGATCAGGTCGTTGATCATGCCCTGCAGCCCCATCTTCTGGCCGTCTTCGACGGAGTAGATGCGGGCGACGCCATAGTCGTGCAGTTCCCGGACTTCCGCCGGCACGATCACGCCGCCGCCACCGCCAAAGACCTTGATCTCCTCGCCGCCGCGCTGGCGCAGCAGGTCCACCATGTATTTAAAGAATTCGACGTGACCACCCTGGTAGGAGCTGACGGCAATGCCCTGGACATCCTCCTGCAGGGCGGCGGAGACGATCTCCTCGACCGAGCGATTGTGTCCGAGATGGATGACCTCCGCGCCGGAGGCCTGGAGGATGCGGCGCATGATATTGATCGACGCATCATGGCCGTCGAAAAGCGATGCCGCGGTCACCACACGCACCTTGTGCTTCGGCTTGTACGCCACAAGCTTCGCGCTCACGCTCAGGTCAGTCATCGACGCCTCCGCGGTGGTCCGGCCGTCCCCCATAACGGCGGAAGCTGGATCATAAGGCGGCCGAATCTAACTTACGTTGACGTAAACGTCAACTTTGAGCCGGCGCAAGGCATTGTTATGACATATGAAGCCGCTCTCAGCTCGACCGCGTACGCACCACCGCCATGAAACAACGACGCCGTGGGCGACGAGTGCTTGCGGCGCCCAGGCGTTATTCCACAGTGACGGATTTGGCCAGGTTGCGGGGCTTGTCTACGTCGGTGCCTTTCACCAGGGCAGCGTGATAGGCCAGCAGCTGCAGGGACACGACATGGAGCACAGGTGACAGCAGGCCATAGTGCTCGGGCATACGGATGATATGTACGCCCTCGGACTCCGGGATCTCGCTCTCGGCATCGGCGAACACGTAGAGTTCGCCGCCGCGCGCCCGCACCTCCTGCAGGTTGGATTTGAGCTTCTCCAGCAGGTCATCGCGCGGTGCGACGGCGATCACCGGCATCTCCTTGTCGATCAGCGCCAGCGGCCCGTGCTTGAGCTCTCCTGCAGGATAGGCTTCGGCATGGAGGTAGGAGATCTCCTTCAACTTGAGCGCGCCCTCGAGAGCGATCGGATAATGCCGGCCGCGGCCGAGAAATAGTGCGTGCTGTTTCATTGCGAATCGCTCCGCCCAGCGCTCGATCTGGGGCTCCAGGTCAAGCACCTTTGCGACTGCCGCCGGCAGGTGACGCAACGCGTGGATGTGTTGCGTTTCCTCCTCTGGGGTGAGCATGCCGCGCAGCTTTGCCAAGGCCGCCACCAGCAGAAACAAGGCCGCAAGCTGTGTCGTGAATGCTTTGGTGGACGCCACGCCGATCTCTGGACCGGCGCGCGTGAGAAAGCGCAGCGCCGTCTCACGCACGAGGGCCGATTCGGGCACATTGCAGATTGCCAGCGTGCGCGTCATGCCCAGTGATTTGGCATGCTTCAATGCCGCCAGCGTGTCCGCCGTTTCGCCCGACTGCGAGATCGCAACGACGAGGGTGTCGGCACCGGGCACCGAAACCCGGTATCGGTACTCGCTGGCAATCTCCACGGAGCAGGGCAGTTTTGCCACCGACTCCATCCAGTAGCGGGCCACCAGTCCGGCGTGATAGCTGGTGCCGCAGGCAAGGATGAGCACCCCGCCTACACCGGAGAACACCTCCTGCGCCTGGGCGCCGAAGAGCTGAGGCGCAATGCGTCCGGCGCCGCTGATCATCTCCAACGTGTCGCCAAGCGCGCGAGGCTGCTCGAAGATCTCCTTCTGCATGTAGTGCCGGTACTGACCCAGTTCCACGGCGTCGGCCGACAGCGCGCTCTGTTGGACCGGCCGCGAAACCTCCGTGCCATCCACACGCATAATGCGATACGCATCGCGCCGGATGTCGGCAACGTCACCGTCCTCGAGATAGATCATGTCGCGCGTCACCTGTAGCAACGCGGAGGCGTCGGAGGCTGCATAGTTGCCGCTGCCGGACACGCCAAGCACCAGCGGCGAGCCGTGGCGAGCAACGATGATGCGTTGCGGATCGCTTTGCGACACGACGGCGATGGCGTAGGCGCCCACCAGCCGCGCGCACGCGGCTCGCGCTGCGTCGAGCAGATTGCCATGGCTCGCGAGTTCGCGCTGCACGAGGTGGGCAATGACCTCCGTGTCGGTTTCAGAGGTGAACACATAGCCGTCGGCAGTCAGCTCGGCGCGCAGTTCCTCGAAGTTCTCGACGATGCCGTTATGGACGACTGCCAAACCTTCGCTGACGTGGGGGTGGGCGTTGCGTTCGGAGGGCACGCCGTGGGTTGCCCAGCGCGTATGGGCGATGCCTACCGGCGCGTCGAAGGCGGACTGATCGGCCTGCTGCGCCAGTTCGGCGACACGCCCGACTGAACGAATCCGCCGCAGGCCGCCGTTGAGCACCGCGATACCCGCCGAGTCATAGCCGCGATACTCGAGCTTGCGCAGCCCTTCAATGAGCACGGGAACGATATTCCTGCTGGCGACTGCCGCCACGATGCCGCACATATGACCTCCTGGATCCTTGCTGGATGCGCGCGCGCACCGCGCGCTTGCTAATCCTTCTTCGGCTTGACCGGCCGCTTCCAGCCAGCGATCGACTGTTGCTTGACCCGCGAAATGGTGAGCTGCTCCGCAGGCGCATCGCGGGTAAGCGTTGTACCGGCGCCGAGTGTCGCACCACGGCCGACGATTACTGGGGCAACCAACTGAGTGTCGGAACCGATGAACACATCATCCTCTATGACCGTGCGGTGCTTGTTCGCCCCGTCGTAATTGCAAGTTATCGTTCCGGCGCCGACATTGACGTTGCGTCCCACCGTCGCGTCGCCGACGTATGCCAGGTGGTTGGCCTTGGAGTGGTCCGCGATCTGGCTATTCTTGACCTCGACGAAGTTGCCGATGTGGACATCTTCGCCCAGAACGGTGCCAGGCCGCAGACGCGCGTATGGCCCGATACGACAGTCTGGTCCGACGCGCGAATCTTCGAGCAGGGAAAACGCGGCGATGTGCGTTCCCGCCGCGACACTGACATTGCGCAGGACACAGTTCGGCCCGACACGAACGCCGTCGCCCAGTTTGACCTGGCCTTCGAATACGCAACCGACGTCGATCTCGACATCGCGCCCGCAAACGAGCTCACCGCGCACGTCGAACCGGGCGGGGTCGGCCAGGGTCACCCCCTGCTCGAGCAGACGCATTGCAATCTCACGCTGCAGCGTGCGCTCGAGTTCCGCGAGCTGGATCTTGCTATTCACCCCCAGCGTTTCCCAGGTGGACCGTGGCTGCGCCGTCCTGACGTCGATGCCCTCGCCCACCGCCAGCGCAACGATGTCCGTTAGGTAGTATTCGGCTTGGGCATTGTTGTTTCCGACCCGGCTCAGCCAGCGCCGGAGCGCTGCAACAGGCGCAACGAGAATGCCGGTGTTGATCTCCCGGATGCGTCGCTGCTCGGGCGTCGCGTCCTTTTCTTCGACAATGAAGACGACGCGTCCGCTCGCGTCGCGGATGATTCGTCCGTAGCCGGTTGGCTCGTCCAGTTCGACCGTGAGCAGCGCCAGCTTGCCGCCCTCGGCTTCCTTGATCAGGCGTTGCAGGGTTTCGGCCGCGATCAACGGCACATCGCCGTAAAGGACAAGAGCAACCTCGCCGTCGTCGAGAAGCGGCAGCGCCTGCTGGACAGCGTGCCCCGTGCCGAGTTGCGGTTCCTGCTTGACCCAATCAAGGTCTTGTCCAGCGAATGACGCCGGCACCCGATCGCCACCATGGCCGTAAACGACGCAAATTCGCCGGGCTGACAATGCGCGAGCCGTCGCGATGACGTGGGCCAGGATTGGTTTGCCGGCCAACGGCTGAAGAACTTTGGGTAGGTGTGAGCGCATCCGCTTTCCCTGACCCGCTGCGAGGACTATGACTTCCATACTGGTTGCTCTGCTGACTGCCGGGGCCAGCCGATTCTAGCACGCTCGATTTTCTCGCTTTTGCGCAGTTTGGCACGCCCAGGCAGCATGTCGCGCGCCTGGAATAGCAGTGTCGCGGAACACGTCAGGTTTCATGGCGGCATCCTATGGATGAAGGCTTCTTAGACCACGCTATCCGCGCCGATTGCCCCCGGAACGATTTCGCTCGAAAATGTTCAAATGTGCGTTCCCGACGAAGCGTGCCGCGATCCAATAATGAATTTCGCTGCCACACCATGGTTTGTCTGTTCGCTGGTGTTGTGTTCACTGACTGCCGCGAGCGCAGCACACGGGCAGGTCTACAAGTGGGTAGACGAGAAAGGTGTCGTCAATTACGGCAGCGAACCGCCCAAACGGGCCGCGGCGAAGGCTTTGCCGCCCGAGGCGTCGACGGTCACGATCATTTCCGGGCCCGCCTCCGCGCCCAGGGCGGACGCGCGCGATCGGGAGTTGGAGAGGCGTCTGGCGCGGGCAGAGCAAGAGCTGGAGGAGGAAAAGCGCGCCCGTGCGAATGCCGCACAAGCCCAGAGCGACGCTGAAGCCGCGCGCCTGGCCCGGCTACGCGCAGCGTGCGAACGCGAACGTCGAGTCGACTGTGATTCCGACCCCTACGGCGCGCGCTACGACACTGTGGTGGTAGTCCCGCAAAGCCGGTATCCCTATCGGGCTCAAGTCCGGCCACCTCTCAATCCTGTGAGCGTTACTCCCGGAGCGCCGCGCAGCCTACGCACCGAGAAACCCCGATCGACAGCCGGGACCCACGTCCGCGACACGGAGACGCGGTCGACCTCAGCGCGGTAGCGTCGAGCAACCCGTCAGGAACTCGTCCACGGCCCGCGCGCACTGCCGGCCTTCCCGGATCGCCCACACGACCAGCGATTGGCCGCGTCGCATGTCGCCCGCAGCAAATACCTTGGGTAAGGACGTCTGATAGGCGCTGCAGCCATCGGTATCCGCCTTGACGTTGCTGCGCGCGTCCCGTTCGACGCCGAGTTCATCGAGCAAACCTTTCTGCACCGGACCGAGGAACCCCATCGCCAGGAACACCAGGTCGGCTTTGATCTCGAACTCCGTGCCGGGAATCTCGGTCATCCTGCCGTCCTTCCACTCGACCCGGACGGCGCGAAGAGCCTCCACCTTGCCGTCTTTGCCGAGGAACTCCTTCGTCGCCACGGACCAGTCGCGGGCACAACCTTCCTCATGGGAACTGGAGGTGCGCAGCTTGAGCGGCCAGTACGGCCAGACCAGAGGGGTGTTTTCCCGCTCCGGCGGCTGTGGCAGCAGCTCGAACTGGACCACCGTCGCGGCGCCTTGTCGATTCGACGTGCCAACGCAGTCCGACCCCGTGTCGCCGCCGCCGATGACCACCACGTGCTTCCCAGTCGCCAGAATCTGGGCAGGCAACTTGTCGCCGGCAACGGCCCGGTTCTGCTGCGGCAGAAATTCCATTGCGAAATGCACGCCATCGAGATCACGTCCTGGGACCGGCAGGTCCCGTGGCTGTTCCGCGCCCCCGGCGAGCACGACGGCGTCGAACTGGTCCGCGAGCTGCCGGGCCGGTACATTCACACCGACATTCTGATTGGTCCGGAATTCGACCCCCTCGGCGCGCATCTGCTCCAGACGGCGATCGATAGTGCCTTTCTCAAGCTTGAAGTCCGGAATGCCATAACGCAGCAGGCCGCCGATCCGATCGGCCTTCTCGAACACCACTACGTCATGGCCCGCTCGCGCCAACTGCTGCGCGCATGCCAGTCCCGACGGGCCCGAGCCCACCACCGCTACGCGCTTGCCGGTCTTGTGCTCCGCTGGCTGCGGCTTCACCCAACCATCTTGCCACGCCTTGTCGATGATGAAATGCTCGATGGACTTGATGCCAACCGGATCATTGTTGATATTGAGCGTGCACGCCGCCTCGCACGGCGCCGGACAAATGCGGCCGGTAAACTCCGGAAAGTTGTTGGTCGAGTGCAGTACCTCGATCGCCTCGCGAAATCGCCCGCGATAGACCAGATCATTCCAATCGGGTATGACGTTGTTGACCGGACAACCGTTGTTGCAATAGGGAATGCCGCAATCCATGCAGCGCGCCCCTTGCTTGACGGCGTCATCATCGGACAACGCGAACACGAACTCGCGATAGTGCGTCAGCCGTTGCGCAACCGGTTCGTACGTCTCGCTCAGACGCTGCAGTTCAAGAAATCCCGTGGGCTTGCCCATCCAACCGACTCCAAAAAAATCTCAAACAACCAACCGCCAGGACACACCTACGCTGCGCATGCCCTTGTCGCATCGTTCCCTCACGCCGCCAACCAAAACTTTCACTTTACCGGTTGTGTTGCGGCCTTCCCTGCAAGCTCCTTCAAGGCCCGACGGTATTCCTTCGGAAATACTTTGACGAACAAGGTCCGTGCCACCTGCCAGTTTCCCAGAATCGCCTTTGCCACATCGGATCCGGTAAAGCGGGCATGGCTGTCGATCAGCCGCCGCAGCAGCGCGTCGTCATCCTCGCCGTGATGGCGCAGATCCTTTGGAGTCGTGCCCGGCGCGGCAAGCGCCTCCAGGTCGACCATTGACAGATTGCAGCGGTCCTTGAACGCCCCACCTGGATCGTAAACGTAGGCAATGCCACCGCTCATGCCGCCGGCGAAGTTGCGCCCGGTGCTGCCAAGCACGACACAGGTTCCACCTGTCATGTATTCGCATCCGTGGTCGCCGACGCCTTCCACGACGGCCGTGCCCCCCGAGTTGCGCACCAGGAAGCGCTCGCCCGCCACACCCCTGAAGTACGCCTCGCCGTCGATGGCTCCATACATCACGGTGTTGCCGATGATGATGTTCTCCTGCGGGTTGCCGCGGAATTCGGCGTGGGGTCGAACGATCAGCCGTCCGCCCGAGAGCCCCTTGCCTGTGTAATCGTTGGCATCGCCGATCAGCTCCAACGTCACGCCGCGAGCGAGGAACGCACCGAAGCTTTGCCCGGCACTGCCCGTGAAGGTGATGTGAATCGTGTCATCCGGCAATCCGGCGTGACCCTGCTTGGCCGCGATCCGGCTCGACAGCATGGTGCCGACCGTGCGATTGACATTGCGGATCGGCATGTCGATGCGCACTTTCTCGCCGCGCTCCAAGGCAGGAAACGCCAGCTCGATCAGTTTGTGATCGAGCGCTCTTGCCAGGCCGTGATCTTGCTCTTCGCAGTTGTAGCGGGCGACGTCGGCCGGAACCTGGGGCTGAAAAAACAGTCGGCTGAAATCGAGCCCTTTCGCCTTCCAGTGCTCGACGCCCTTGCGCGTGTCGAGCAAAACCGCCCGACCGATAAGATCGGCGAATCTCCTCACCCCCAGCTGCGCCATGATTTCTCGCACTTCCTCGGCGACGAAGAAGAAATAGTTCACCACGTGCTCTGGCTGACCGGAAAAGCGCTTGCGCAGGACCGGGTCCTGGGTGGCGACGCCCACAGGACAGGTGTTGAGGTGGCATTTGCGCATCATGATGCAGCCTTCGACTACGAGCGGCGCCGTCGCAAACCCAAACTCATCGGCACCGAGCAGGGCACCAATGACGACATCGCGGCCGGTCTTCATCTGGCCGTCCACCTGAACGGCAATGCGGCCGCGCAGCCGATTGATGACCAGTGTCTGCTGGGTTTCGGCGAGCCCGAGTTCCCAGGGCGTGCCGGCGTGCTTTATCGAACTCCAAGGCGACGCGCCGGTGCCGCCATCGTGGCCAGCGATGGTCACGTGATCGGATTTCGCCTTGGCCACGCCCGCGGCAATGGTCCCCACGCCGACCTCGGAGACGAGCTTCACAGAAATTGAAGCACTCGGATTGGCGTTCTTCAGATCATGGATGAGCTGCGCCAGATCCTCGATCGAGTAAATGTCGTGATGCGGAGGCGGAGAAATAAGCCCGACGCCCGGCACGGAGAAGCGCAGTTCCGCGATGTATTCGGAGACCTTGTGTCCGGGCAGTTGGCCACCCTCACCCGGTTTCGCGCCCTGGGCAACCTTGATCTGAATCTGGTCCGCACTTACCAAGTATTCCGTCGTAACACCAAAGCGCCCTGACGCGACCTGCTTGATCTTGGAGCGCAGGGAGTCACCCGCCTTGAGCACCAAGTCGCGCTCGATGCGGTCCTTACCGAGCAGGCCGGCGAGGGTGTCACCCTCCTTGATCGGCTTGTAGCGCCGCGGATCCTCACCGCCTTCGCCGGTATTCGACTTGCCGCCGATTCGGTTCATGGCAATCGCCAGCGTCGTATGGGCTTCGGTGGAGATGGAGCCGAGCGACATCGCGCCAGTTGCGAAGCGCTTGACGATTTCCCGGGCTGGTTCGACTTCCTCGATCGGAACGGCGGCGCCGGCCGGTCTGAATTCGAACAGGCCACGCAACGTCATGTGGCGCTTGCTCTGATCGTTGATGATGCGAGCGTACTCCTTGTACGTCTGAAAATTGCCCGAGCGCGTGGAGTGCTGCAACTTGGCGATGGCATCGGGCGTCCACATATGCTCGTCGCCGCGCGTGCGCCAGGCGTATTCACCGCCGGCATCCAGCATGTTCGCCAGCAGCGGGTCGTTGCCAAAGGCACTGCGATGCAGGCGAATGGCCTCCTCGGCGACCTCGAAGATACCGACCCCCTCCACCTGCGTCGGCGTGCCGGTGAAGTACTTGTCCACAAACGCCTTGCGCAGCCCAACCGCCTCGAAGATCTGGGCGCCGGTGTAGGACATGTAAGTGGAGATGCCCATCTTGGACATGACCTTCAGCAAGCCCTTGCCGATCGCCTTGATGTAGTTCTTGATCGCCTGCTCTTCGTCGATCTGACCGGGCAATCCCGTCGCGATCTCCGCCACGGTTTCCAGCGCCAGGTACGGATAGATCGCCTCGGCGCCGTATCCGCCCAGCAGCGCGAAGTGGTGCACCTCTCGCGCCGAACCGGTTTCGACGACCAGACCGGCGCTCGTGCGCAATCCCCGCGTCACGAGGTGCTGGTGGATGGCGGATAACGCCAGCAAGGCGGGAATAGCAACGCAGTTGCGATCCAGCTGGCGATCAGACACGATCAGAATGTTGTAGCCGGAGTTGACCGCCTCCTCCGCCTCTGCGCACAGTGAGGCCAGTCGCGCCTCGACCCCTTCCTTGTCCCAGCCGACTGGATAGCAGATATCGAGCTCGTAGGAGCGGAACTTGCCGTCCGCATACTTCTCGATGTGGCGGATCTTCTGCATGTCCGCTTCGGAGAGCACCGGCTGAGACACCTCCAGGCGCATGGGCGGATTGATGTCGGTGACATCGAGAAGATTCGGCTTCGGCCCGATGAACGACACCAGGGACATGACCAACTCTTCTCTGATCGGGTCGATAGCGGGATTGGTCACCTGGGCGAAAAGCTGCTTGAAGTAACCGTAAAACGGCTTCGCCCGGTCCGAGAGCACAGCGAGCGGCGAGTCGTTGCCCATTGAGCCGATCGGCTCCTCGCCGTTAATCGCCATGGGTTGCATGAGAAACTTCAGATCTTCCTGGGTATAGCCGAATGCTTGCTGGCGGTCGAGCAGCGACTCGCGCGCGGCTTCCACGCGCTCGGAGGGCTTGGGCAGCGCGTCCAGCTTGATGCCAATGCGCCGAATCCACTCGCGGTACGGCTTGGCATTGGCGAGCGCATCCTTTAGCTCTTTGTCATCGATGATGCGCCCTTCCTCGGTGTCGATGAGAAACATCTTGCCTGGCTGCAATCGCCACTTCTTGACGATCTTGGACTCCGGCACCGGCAGCACGCCCACTTCCGAGGCCATGATCACGAGATCATCGTCCGTGACGACATAGCGTGCAGGGCGCAGGCCGTTGCGGTCGAGCGTCGCGCCGATCTGGCGTCCGTCGGTAAACGCCACGGCGGCCGGTCCGTCCCAGGGTTCCATCATGGCAGCGTGATACTCATAAAATGCGCGCCGGTGCTCGTCCATCAGCGTGTGCTTCTCCCACGCCTCTGGAATCATGAGCATCACCGCGTGGGCAAGAGAGTAGCCCGCCATGTAGAGCAGTTCGAGCGCATTGTCGAAAGAGGCCGAGTCGGACTGTCCTTCGTAGATCAGTGGCCACACCTTGTCCAGGTCGCGCCCGAGGACTGGCGAAGAGATCGCTTTCTGGCGCGCCTTGATCCAGTTGACGTTGCCGCGCAGGGTGTTGATCTCGCCATTGTGAGCGATGAAACGGAATGGGTGAGCGAGATCCCACGTCGGGAAGGTGTTTGTGGAGAAGCGCTGATGCACCAATGCCAGCGCAGAGGTCGCGCGGGGATCTTGCAAATCCTTGTAGTACACGCCCACCTGCGGCGCCAGCAACATGCCCTTGTAGACGACGGTGCGCGCCGACAGGGACGGAACGTAGATCTCCTTCCCGTGCTTGAGGCGCAGTGCCTGAATCGCGTGACCGGAGCGCTTGCGGATGATGTACAGCTTGCGCTCCAGGGCATCGGTGGTCATGATGTCGCGGCCGCGACCGATGAAGATCTGGCGGATCACGGGTTCCTTGGTCTTGACGTAGGGCGACATGGGCATGGAGTGATCGACTGGTACATCGCGCCAGCCGAGCACCACCTGTCCCTCGGCGCGCACGGCGCGCTCGATCTCTTCCTGGCAGGCAAGGCGCGACGCCGCTTCCTTGGGCAGGAATGCCATGCCAACGCCGTACTCCCCCGGCGGCGGAAGCGTGACGCCGGATGCCGCCAAGTCTTCGCGATACAGGCGATCGGGAATCTGCATAAGCAGGCCCGCCCCGTCACCCATCAGCGGATCGGCACCCACCGCCCCACGGTGGTCGAGGTTCTTCAGGATCAGCAGCCCCTGCTCGACGATGTCGTGGCTCTTGACACCCCGGATGTGGGCAACAAATCCGACGCCGCAGGCGTCATGCTCGTTTGCCGGGTCATAGAGACCCCTGCTCAAAGGGAGGACCATGTTTGCTTCCTTGGGGTTACAGAAACGACCGAATTGCCGCCTGGGGTTGCCGGAGCCCGCGCTCGCCTGCCGGCACACGTGAAGGACTGATTACCAACACTACGGTGCCGAAGGCGCGCCAGCGCGCGACCAGCCGTCTCGACAAAATCTCAGGGCGAACTTGTAAATATACCGGCAAACGGAATGCGACTCAAGAAACACGCCAATCCAGCCCAAGCTCGCCTGCGACGCCGCGGCTACGCGAGGGGTGAAGCCGCGCGAGCAGAGGACTTGGCGGGAATGACATCGATTCGGGCCATCATCGCCGGCGACGACGCCGCCAACACCGCCTAGATCTCTCCGACGGCGAATAACCGCCGGTGCTCCCGCATGGCGTAGCGGTCTGTCATGCCGGCAATGTAGTCTGCAATCGCGCGTGGCCGGTCCTCACGCGCCCTGTCACGATGTTGAGGTGGAAGAAGTTCGATGTCGGCGCTCAATGCGTCGAACAGTTCGCTGACGATACGCCGGGCCTTGTTGGTCATCCGGCACACTTGATAGTGCCGATAGAGATTGGCACGCAGGAACTGCTTCAACTGTAGTTGCGCCCGCTCCATTGGCTCGCTGAAGGCAACGAGGATCGGCGCATTGCGCACATCCTCTACGGTCGCAGGGGAGGCTGTTGCGATATTGCGCCGGGTCTGCCTGATTACGTCGAGCATGAGGGCATTGATCATGCGCCTGACGGTTTCGTGGATGAGACGCCGCCCCTGCAGGCCTGGGAACTCGGCACTCGCCTGGTCGCTGTGCTGGGCGAACATATCGATTGCTGCAAGTTGTTCGAGATCAATCAGCCCCGAACGCAGACCGTCGTCCACGTCGTGATTGTTGTAGGCGATCTCGTCGGCGAGATTGCAGATCTGCGCCTCCAGGGAGGGCTGAGTCCTTTCTTGAAACCGCTTGCCCAGTTCGCCCAGCGATCGCGCGTTCTGGGGCGAGCAGTGCTTGAGGATTCCTTCCCGAGTCTCGAAGCACAGGTTCAACCCGTCGAACGCCGCGTAACGTTCCTCGAGTAGATCAACGATGCGCAGCGACTGGAGATTGTGCTCGAACCCGCCGAAATCCTTCATGCACGCGTTGAGGGCGTCCTGGCCTGCATGACCGAAGGGCGTGTGACCAAGATCGTGGGCAAGCGCGATCGCCTCCGCAAGGTCTTCGTTGACGCGCAGTGCGCGGGCGATCGAGCGTGCGAGTTGCGCCACCTCTATGGTGTGGGTGAGCCGCGTTCGGAACAGATCCCCTTCGTGATTGACGAAGACCTGTGTCTTGTACTCGAGGCGTCGAAAGGCGGTCGAATGAACGATACGGTCGCGGTCGCGCTGGAAGTCGCTCCGCTCGGCTGGGGTCGGCTCGGGATGGATGCGTCCCCGCGAGTTTTCCGGCGTAACCGCGTATGGTGCGAGTTCAGGCATTTCCACTACCTGATTACCAATGAACCTCAGCCAACTTTACGAGCCGGTAGGGCATAGGCGGGGTGTGCGCGGCGGCGGTGGCCAGCCGCGCGAGCATGCCCGCCAGGTCGTATCGTCGGTTGAAGCGATAGCTGAACTCAGCCAGGTAGCGCGGCAGATGCTTCCCCTGGATCGCGTGGTAAGTGCCGTGGATCGCGTTCTTCACATTGCCGAGCACGGTATCGACCCAGTTGAGCACCTGCCGGCGCCGGGCGATGCCCGGCCCGCTCATGACGGTGGGCGCGTGCTGGCAACCGGCTGCGGCTACGGCGCTAAAGCAAGCCAGACCGTCAGAGTGCACCGCCGTGCCGGCGGCAAGCTTGGCGCGGCTCCAGCGGGCGATCTCCTTCGAGCGAAAGCCCTTGATCCGATTGAGGCTCATCGTGTGCGGGCGCCCTTCGTCGTCGGTTTGCACCGCCGCCACGAACGGCGTCTTGCCACGCGTGCCGCGCCCACGCTTGTAGCCGCGGCGCCGACCGCCCCAGTAGGCGTCGTCGATCTGCACCAGGCCGGCCAACTGCCGGGCGCTCTCGCGTTCCAACATCGCCTGCATGAGCTTGTGCTTCATGAGCCAGGCGCTGTTCTGGGAGATGCCCAATTGGCGCGACAGTTCCAAGGACGAGATGCCGTTCTTGGCCTGGGTGATGAGATGCATGGCCAGGAACCAGACGTTGAGCGCGAGCTTGGAGCCAGCGAAAACGGTGCCGGCGCTCACGGAAGTCTGCCGCCCGCAAGCGTTGCACTGGAACAAGCGACGGGTGTTGATCGCGCAGTAGCCCCTGTGGCCGCACTCGGGGCAGACGAAGCCCTGCGGCCAGCGCCAGGCAAACAGCGCCTGCTCGCACTGCTCGGCCGTTCCGTATCTCGCCATGAATTCGCGCAAACTCATGCTCCGCTGAAATTGCACCTTGTTCTTCGGCATCGCTTATCTCCTTGGAAAATCAAGCGATGCCAGTATGCGCACCCTACTGGCTCACCAACTGAGCCTCATTGGTAATCAGGTTCCACTATATTGCGCGATGGTCGCGCGGATTTCTGACAACGGCACGTCCGATGCGATGCGGCCCAGACCGATACGTTCCAGCAAGACCAGGCGTAGCCTCCCAGCCACGACTTTCTTGTCCGCGCTCATCAACTCGAGGTATCGGTCCGTCGGCATCGCGGCGCCGCATGTCGGAAGGCCGGTACGCTCGAGCAGGGCGCGGATCCGCGTGACATCGCCGCCGGACAGCGAGCCAAGACGTCGGGAAAGGTCCGCCGCCATCACCGTGCCCGCCGCCACGGCCTCACCATGCAGCCAGACCCCGAAGCCGAGACCCGCTTCGATCGCATGCCCAAATGTATGCCCCAGGTTCAACAGAGCCCGAACGCCACTCTCTGTCTCGTCTTCGGCTACGATCTCGGCCTTGTTGGCACATGAACGCTCGATCGCATGGGTAAGAGCCACGGCGTCACGCGCCAAGAGGGCGTCGATATTGTGCTCTAACCACTCGAAAAGGGGCAGGTCGCGGATCAACCCGTACTTGATCACTTCCGCCAGACCGGCGCGCAGTTCCCGGTCCGGCAGCGTATTGAGTGTCTCGGTGTCGGCGATGACTGCGCGCGGCTGGTAGAATGCGCCGATCATGTTCTTACCGCGCGGATGGTTGATACCTGTCTTGCCGCCCACGGAAGAATCCACCTGCGCGAGAAGCGTCGTGGGAACCTGGATGAAGGGAACGCCGCGTTGGTACGTCGCCGCGGCAAATCCAGCCAGATCACCGATGACACCGCCACCCAGGGCAATGACTGTCGTCGAGCGCTCACACTTCGACTCGAGGAGCGCATCGTAAATCATGTTCAGGGTCTGCCAGTCCTTGTATCGTTCTCCGTCCGGTACCACGATTTCCGTGACCACCACGCCGCCACGCCGCAGCGTGGCTACCAGCCGCTGCAAATAAAGCGGCGCAACAATCTCGTTCGTAACGATGGCTGCTGAGGGTACCTTGAGCCGCGGCAGGAGCAGATCGCTCCGGTCCAGGATCCCCGCGCCAATGTGAATGGGATAGGATCGCTCCCCGAGTTCAACCTTCATGCTGCGCATCTCTGCCTGATCTCCTGCACCAGGAACTTCGCGACCGCGTTAGGCGCTGATCGCCCGCCCTCTACCACGATATCCGCGATCTCTCTGTAGATGGGATCGCGTTGGGCAAACAATTCGTCGATACGCGCCTTTGGATCGACAACCTGCAGCAACGGGCGGTTCTTGTCGTGCCGGGTTCGTTCCCACAGAAGCTCGGGGGCAATACGAAGGTAGATCACCAAGCCGCTTTCGGCAAGACATCGTCGGTTGGCAACATCCAGGACGGCACCACCACCCGTCGCGAGAACCAGCCCATGTTCCTTCGTTAGCTCCTGGAGAACATGCGACTCGCGGCGCCGAAATCCCTGCTCCCCTTCGATCTCGAAGATGAGCGGAATCTTGACCCCGGTTCGCGCCTCGACTTCGTGATCGCTATCTGCAAACCGCTTTTTGAGGCGCCGCGCGATTTGCCGGCCAATGGTGGTCTTTCCGGCGCCCATCATGCCGATCAAGTAGATGTTGTCGCAGGACTTCACGCCCGGGATTGTAGCAGTCCGCCCCCGGATCCAGGGCCCAAGCGAAAAGGCCGGCTTGCGCCGGCCTTGGTGATCGTATGCGCCGACGCTCAGCGCAGCGTCAATGCGTCGCTTAGGATCTTCGGCGTGATGAACACCAGGAGCTCGGTCTTGTTGTCGCGCCGCTCGGTATTCTTGAACAGAAAGCCAACGTACGGAAGGTCACCGAAGAAGGGCACTTTGCTGACGACCTGTCCTTCGTCCTGGGTATAGATGCCGCCAATCACCACGGTACCGCCGTTCTCGACCAGAACCTCAGTCTTCACGTGCTTGGTATCGATGGCGACCCCCGCACCGGTGGATATACGGGTATTCGGCGTGTCCTTGTTTACGTCGAGCTGCATCAGGATCCGGCCATCAGGCGTGATCTGGGGCTTGACTTTCAGCGCCAGGTTGGCCTTACGGAACGATATGCTGGTGGCACCCGAGCTAGTTGCTTGCTGATATGGGATTTCCACGCCTTGCTCGATCAATGCTTCAATCTGATCGGCAGTCATGACGCGAGGACTCGAAACCACCTTGCCACGTCCGTCGGCCTCCAGCGCGCTGATCTCCAGGTTAAGGAAGGTCGTCGCCGCCTTGTTGAAAAGCGTGAAAGCGAACTGTCCGGGCTGTTTGCTGGCAATAGCAGTGGCCGGCAGATTCACGTTCGATACGTCGGCCGGCACCGTTGGGTTCGGGAATCCCTGACCGCTATGGAATGCGACGTCCGCAGTGCTTGCACCAAGCAGGTAACGCGCGTTGGCGTTGCCGAACGGGTGACCGGTGGATTTGGTGTCGTGAATGCCGAAACGCGCACCGAGGTTTCTACTGAACGTATCCTCTGCTTCGACTATGCGCGCCTCTATCAGGACTTGGCGCACCGGAACGTCAATCTCGACCAACAGGCGCCGTACGTCTTCAAGACGGCTCGGAGCGTCCTGAACGAATAGCTTGTTCGTCCGTGGATCCACGACTGCGCTGCCACGCTTGGACAGGAGAGGCTGAGACTTGTCGTTGATCAGCTTCTGAACAGCCTCGGCACGCTGGTAGTTGAGTTGGAAACTTTCTGTGCGCGTCGGTTCGAGATCGGTGATCTGCTGTCTCGATTCGAGCTCGAGTTTTTCCTTCGCGGCGAGTTCATCCCGCGGCGCAATCCAGATCACGTTGCCGTTCTTGCGCATGTCCAGACCTTTGGCTTGCAGGATAATGTCGAGCGCCTGATCCCACGGCACATCCTTCAAACGCAGGGTCAGCCGCCCCCCGACGGTGTCACTGGTGATGATATTGAAGTTCGTGAAATCGGCGATGACTTGAAGTACCGCGCGTACGTCGACGTCCTGGAAATTGAGCGAGAGTTTCTCGCCCTGGAACCGACCACGGCTTCCCTGCACCAACTTGTTGGGATCCTCGATGACCCGCTTTACCTCGAGAACGAACTGATTGTCGCTCTGGTACGCATTGTGTTCCCAGAGACCACGCGGCATGACAACCATGCGCACGTTCTCCCCTTGCGTGAGGGTATTCACGGTGGTGACAGGGGTCGCGAAATCGGTAACGTCGAGACGCTTGCGGAGAGCATCGGGCAACGTCGTTTTGATGAAATCGACGATCAGGTTCTGCCCCTGCTGACGGATGTCGATACCGGTACTGCTGTCGGAAAGATCAACGATGATACGGGCCTCGCCGTCCTTGCCGCGCCTGAAGTTGATGTTGCGGATGCTGTGCGCGACATCGGTGGGCCGAGACTCAGCAAAATGGGACACGACCGGGGCACCCGCCGCCGCGGCGGTACCCGCCTGGGGAGCCAAAGTAATCAGAAGAGATTTGCCATCCACGCGCGTTTCGAAGGCAGCCATCTTCGCGAGATTCAGTACCACGCGCGTCCGGTCACCGACCTGGACGATATTCGCGCTCCGCAGGTCTCCTTCGTTGAAGGTCTGCGCGCTGCGTCCGAGTGCATTGGCTGTTGCGGGAAAATCAAGGGCAATACGTGCCGGGTTGGCAACGCTGAACGCAGCGGGCGGCTGGGCAAGCGGCTGGCGCATGCCAAGCTTGACGATGACACTACCCCCTTGCTGACTTACCTGCAGAGTCTCAATCGCGTTCTGTGACGGTACCTGTGCCCAAGCCGCACCGACACTAAGCAATAACCCGAGCACTCCCAGAAAAAGCCGCATCATCGTCATATCCTTTTTCATTTCTTAGCCTCCTGCTGCTTTTCTTGCAGCTGCAGTGAGCTAGTTCTCTCAATCCAGTCGCCGTTCGCATCCTCAACCAATTCCTTGAGCATTACCTCGGATTCGGAGATGGCGGTGATGATGCCGTAGTTCTGACCCATGTAATTGCCAACTTTGACTTGATGCAGGCCCTTGTCGGCCTGGATGATGGCGTTCACCGCTCTGCCACGCACAAGAGTGCCGACCATTTTCAAGCTTTCCAGCGCATAGTTTTCAAGCGGCTCCTTCCTACGATCGAGATCGGGCCTGGTTCCCCCGCCACCGCCTGACTTCTTCTCCGGCTCCACCTTGCTCGGCTTAAACGGGTCGACCAGATCGACTGTCTCGTAGGCAACTACGGGAAACGGCTTGATCTGCGGCAGTGGCGGTACCTTGCCCGCCAAATCCTTGGTCGATTCCCTCATCCATTCCTTGAGATCCTGGTGTTGCTCTCCGCCGCACGCAGCGAGCGTCAAACCGACAAGCAGGATGCTGGCTTTGCGCATGCTTACCATTATTTGAGCACCCACTATTTCGCCGCAGCCTTGGCCTTGGCTGCCTTGTCTCGCCGCTGCCTGGCCAGTTCGTCATCGTCCAGGTAGCGGTATGTCGTTGCAATCGCTTCCATCTTGAGTTGCCCGGTAGGCAATGCTTCGACCGCCAGTTCGTTCAACGTTACGATTCGTGCGAGCTTGGCCACATCACCCGAGAATGCACCGAAATCGTGATAGCCCCCGGTGACCCGAACAGAAATCGGCAGTTCGGCATAGAAGTCCTTGACTGTTTCGGTGCCCGGTTTGAACAGGTCGAACTGCAACCCGCGTCCGAGCCCCGACTGGTTGATATCGATGAGCAGCGATTCCATTTCCGCCTTGTTCGGCAACTGCTTGAGCAATGCGCCAAACGAACGGTCGATCTCTACCAATTGCTTGCGGTACTCGTCGAGGTTCACAGCCTGCTTCTTCTTGCCCAGGTATTCCTCCTTCAGCCTCGCTTCTTCCTGCTTCTTCTGGTCCAGCATGTCAAGTTGTTCGCGCCAATCGAACCACCACGCGGCGAACAGGATTGCAACCAGTATCCCCACGAGGAGAGCGAGTCGTGGGGCGAGGGGCCAAGCCCCGATGTCCTTGGGATCGAGTGACTTGAAGTCACTTGCGATGGCTTTCCAGTCAAACTGGGCGGGGCTGGCCGCGGCTGGGGACTTCATGCGTTCGCATCCTTCTTGGACACTGGGTTCGCCTGGGCCGATGGTTTCGCGCCCGCCTGGCCACCGCCTTCACCCGTTCCGCGACTGATATACACATTCAGATTGAACTGATTCAAGCGACGGTTGTTCACCGTGGCGGCTTGAATTTCCACTAGCTCTGGGCGTTCAAGCAATGGCGATGCATCGAGATTTCGCATGAGCGTGGACACGCGGGCATTCGACTGCGCATATCCAGTAAGGCTGACTCTCTGGCCTGTCTGCTTAAGCGACTTTAGATAGATGCCCTCCGGCACCTGTCGGGCGAGCTCGTTGAAGAGCATGACGGCTTCGGCGCGGTTCGCCTGGAGCGATTCGATCACTTGCTTGCGAGACAGGAGCGCCTCCGTTTGCTCCTTCAGCCTCTTGATTTCTTCGATCTCCTTGTCGAGTTTGGCGATTTCTTGCTTGAGGAACGCGTTCTTCTCCTCTTGCGAGCCGATGTACCCGGAAATTATGCCGTGTACCAGGAACGCAAGCGCGGCGCCGGCGGCAATCACCAGCGCGGCCAGCACGAAAAACTGCTGCCTGCGCGCCTTGCGCTTCTCCTCCCGATGCGGAAGCAGGTTGATGCGGATCATTGGTCGAACCTCCGCATGGCAAGGCCGCACGCCACCAATAACGAAGGCGAATCTGCGGCGAGGTTTTTCGGTTTGACGCGCTGGGACAAAGCCATGTCGGCAAAAGGATTGGCGACGATCGTGCTCACCTGGGTACGCCCGGCAACGACCTCATCAAGACGAGGAATCACAGAGCAGCCACCAGCCAGTACGATATGGTCGACTTGGTTGTACTGCGTCGACGTGAAGAAGAACTGCAACGCCCGGGAGATCTCCAGAGCCAGGTTGTCCATGAACGGGCGCAGCAGCTCGCTTTCGTAGTTTTCCGGCAGACTGCCGCTGCGTTTGGCGACTTCCGCCTCTTCGGCACTCATGCCATAGTGGCGCATGATTTCGAGCGTCAGTTGGTAGCCGCCGAACGCCTGTTCGCGCGCATAGACCGGCTGATCATTGCGAAACACGGTCACATTCATGACATTGGCGCCAACATCTACCAACGCGATGATCTTGTTCCGCCCTCCGTCGGGAAGCTGACGCTCGACGAGTTCGAACGCCGACTGCGCCGCGTAGGACTCGACATCCATCACCAGCGGCCGCAAACCCGCGGCCTCGGCCACGGCGACGCGATCCTCGACCTTTTCCTTGCGAGAGGCCGCTATCAAAACCTCCACCTCGTCGGGCCCCGTCGGCGCTGGACCGAGGACCTGAAAGTCAAGGTTCACCTCATCGAGCGCAAATGGGATGTACTGGTTTGCTTCCGACTCGACCAGCAGTTCCAGTTCCTGCTCACGTTGACCGGCAGGCACGATAATCTTCTTGGAGATCACGGCTGCCGACGGCAGCGCCATGGCAACGAACTTCGTCGCTGTCGCAAGCCGTTTCCAAGCCTTCTTGACCGCGTCCGCAACGGCTTCCAGATTTGTGATGTTGCCATCGACGACCGCGTCCCGGGGCAGCGCCTCGATCGCGTAGCGCTCGATGCGGAAGCTCCCCTTGCCCGCATCAGTCAGCTCCACCATCTTCACCGACGATGACGACACGTCGAGACCGACAAGCGGCCGCGCTTTCGGATTGAATATTGACAGATCGAGCGGCAAGGGAAATCCTTTTTAATTATCGTATGTTAGACGGACTACGAACAAATTACATGAAATGCTAGCAATAACTGACGGTGCCTGTAAAGGTATTTGTGCACGTTGGTTTTCTCCGCAACTATACATATAATTATCGATTAACCAACCGCCATCGAGTTGTTCTTTGCCCGCCCCCCTGCGCTGGATAGTCTATCCGCTTCTCGTACTGATTGGCATATTTCTTGTCGCCTCGGCCGTCGCCGGGCTGGCGGTAATCTTTGCGTATCCCAACCTTCCCTCACTAGAAGTTATCACCGATTACCGTCCGAAGATTCCCCTTCGAGTCTACACCAGTGACGGACATCTAATCGGCGAGTTTGGCGAACAACGGCGCTCGTTCGTCCGCATCGACGAAGTTCCCTCTGTGATGAAGCACGCGATCCTCGCCGCAGAGGATGAGCGCTTCTACGAGCATTCCGGCGTAGACACGCTCGGCGTGCTGCGTGCCGCATACGCCAACTTCGTCAGCGGCGGCAAGCGGCAAGGTGCCAGCACCATCACCATGCAGGTGGCACGCAACTTTTTCCTGTCCAGCGAGAAGACCCTCAGCCGCAAAGTCTATGAGGCCCTGCTGGCATTCAAAATCGAGAATAGCCTGACAAAAGACCAGATACTCGAGCTTTACGTCAATCAGATCTATCTCGGTCAGCGCGCTTATGGTTTCGCCGCCGCGGCGCAGATCTATTACGGCAAACCGCTGCAAAACCTTAGCGTTGCCGAAGCGGCGATGCTCGCCGGACTGCCAAAGGCGCCCTCGAGCTACAACCCGGTGTCAAATCCAAAGCGCGCGCGGCAACGTCAGCTCTATGTCCTGCGCCGAATGCACGATTTGACCTTCATCGACGATCGCCAGCTGGCACAAGCCCAGCAGCAGGAGACGGTGATTCGGCGCGATGTCAATGATTTCACCGTAAAGGCGGACTTTGTTGCGGAGATGGCAAGACAAATCGCCTACGAGCAGTTCCAGGAGGACGCCTACTCCCGTGGCCTGCGCGTGATTACCACTATCAACCGCGATCAACAGCAAGCAGCGTACGCCAGCTTGCGCCGCGGTGTCCTTGACTACGATCGCCGCCACGGCTACCGTGGGGCGGAAGCCTACGTTGACATGACCAACGTCAGATCCGAACAAGACGAAGAACTTGACGATGCCTTGCAGGACGTGCCGGACTCCGACGAGTTGGTCGCAGCCGTGGTCCTGGACGCAAACCCGAAATCGGTACGTGCGTACCGCCGTGGTGGCGAGGTCATCACGATTTCCGGCGACGGCTTGAAGTTCGCGCAGAGAATGCTCGATGACAAGGCGCCGTCCAATCGCCGCATTCGCCGAGGCGCCATCATCCATGTGATCAAGGACGAAAAGACCGGCTGGCAAATAAGCCAGATGCCAGACGTCGAAGCGGCTTTTGTCGCGGCCAGCCCGGCAGACGGTGCGATACAGGCGCTGGTCGGTGGTTTCGATTTCACCCGCAACAAATTCAACCATGTGACCCAGGCATGGCGCCAGCCTGGGTCGAGCTTCAAGCCCTTCATTTACTCTGCCGCCCTTGAACGAGGTTACTCACCGGCGAGCGTTTTCGAAGATGCCCCCATAGTCGTATCGGCGGCGGAAACCGGTAGCCAGGCGTGGGAGCCAAAGAACTACGACGGCAAATATGAAGGATTCATGCCGCTACGACAGGCGCTGGCAAAGTCGAAGAACATGGTGTCGATACGCCTGCTGCAATCGATCACGCCGCGCTACGCCCAGGACTATGTCACCCGCTTCGGGTTCGAGGCGGAGAAACACCCCCCCTACCTCACTATGGCGCTCGGCGCCGGCTCGGTAACGCCATGGCAGATGCTCTCTGCGTACGCGGTCTTTGCCAACGGCGGCTATCGGATCGAGCCGCACATCGTGCGCGAGATCCGCGACGAAAAGGACAACGTCATCGCGCGCATGGCGCCTATCTCGGCCGGCAGCGATGCGCCCCGGGTGATTGATCCGCGCAATGCCTTTCTCATGGACAGTATGATGCGTGACGTCGTCAAGCGCGGCACGGCTACCCGGGCGCTGTCGCTCAAACGCGGTGACCTGTCGGGTAAGACCGGCACAACCAACGATTTCGTCGACGCCTGGTTCTGCGGCTACCAGCCATCCGTCGTCGGCATTGCCTGGGTCGGATTCGACCAGCCGAGGAAGCTCGGCGACAAGGAAACCGGCGGATTCGCCGCCCTGCCCATCTGGATCGGTTACATGGAAAAGGCGCTGAAGGGCGTTGCCGAAACCTACATGGATGCGCCGCCCGGACTGGTGGCCATCACGACCCAGGACGAGGGCAGATCTGAACTCATCTACCAGGAACATGTGCCGCCGCCACCGCCGGTAGCGCCGGAGAACACGGAAATCCACGCGCCGGTCGCACCCGTGACGCCAGCAGCCCCTGCCGTGCCGCCGGTATCGGCACCGCCACCGGCACCGCCGAGGGAAAGAGACCTGCCGCCGCACTTCGAGCAGCGCGGCGCACCGACCCCGGCGAGCGCCCCTGCTTAGGACTCCGACAAGCGCACCGCGCCCCCCGCCTGGGCGCCGATCAGGCGGCTAAGCGCCTCGAACAACTCGACCCCGTCGCGGGTACCGACCCAGCGTCCGTCTTCATACCGGAAGTGAAATCCACCCGCCTTCGACGCCACCCAAATTTCGCGCGCGGCGCTGTGGCGATTGACGATGATCTTGCTGCCATCGTCGAATTCGAGCTCAAGTACACCGCCCGGCTGAACTTCGTAGTCGAACCCGTCGGCGCAGGATTCGAGCGCCGACTCGAGCTTGGCCATGGTCGCCTCGGCCAGAGCGTTAAACCGCGCTTCATCCATCATTTCTGCTAATCTCTAAATTTTTCCAACGGAAACATGCAACGCCTCTGCCTTGCCATCGGCCTCGCCGTACTGCTGTCGGGCTGCGGCACGAAGGGCCCACTTTACCTGCCGCCACCGGCCTCGGCCACCAAGCCGGCAACCGCCGCGACGCCCGCACCGACGGCCGATGATAGCAAAGCCGAGCGTGCCAGGCCCGCACAATGAGCGCGCTTGCGTTGCGCAACGGTACGTTGCACATCGAGTCAGTGCCGCTCGAAGAAATCGCCCGCCGGCACGGTACGCCGTGCTTCGTCTATTCCCGCGCGGCGCTGCAGCAGGCGTTCGCGGCTTTCAAGCAAGCGCTGGCAAGCCGGGATGCGCTGATCTGCTACGCCGTCAAGGCAAATTCGAACCTCGCTATACTCAATCTCCTGGCGCGCCTGGGTGCCGGTTTCGATATCGTCTCCGCAGGCGAACTGGCGCGCGTGCTGGCTGCGGGCGGTGATGCCGGCAAGGTCGTGTTCTCTGGCGTCGGCAAGTCGGCAGATGACATGCGGCGCGCGCTCGACGCGGGCATCTACTGCTTCAACGTCGAATCCAGCGCCGAGTTGGATCGCCTCAACCGCGTCGCCGGCGAATGCGGCAAACGCGCGCCCGTCGCATTGCGCGTCAATCCGGATGTCGACCCGAAGACCCATCCCTACATATCGACCGGCCTGCGCGGCAACAAGTTCGGCGTCGCCATCGACGAGGCGCTGTCGCTTTACCGTCGCGCCGCCGGCCTGCCGCATCTGGAATTGATCGGCATAGCCTGCCACATCGGTTCGCAATTGCTCGAATCCGGTCCTATCGTCGAGGCCGCCGACAGGATCGTCGAACTTGCGCAAGAACTGGATGCCGCGAGCATCCGCTTGCGCCACCTGGACATCGGCGGCGGACTCGGTATTCGTTACCGCGACGAAATGCCGCCCAGCATCGAACAGTACTTCGCGCCCATTCTCGCGCGGCTCGGTTCGCGTTGCGAGCGCATACTCGTCGAGCCGGGTCGATCCCTGATCGGCAATGCCGGAGTGCTGCTCACGCGAATCGAGTATCTCAAGCATGGGCAGGAAAAGAACTTCGCGATCGTCGACGCCGCCATGAACGACCTGATGCGCCCGGCCCTCTACGACGCCTGGCACGACATCGTGCCGGTCACGCCGCGCGCGACTGCCTCGGAGGTTTATGACGTTGTCGGACCGGTGTGCGAAAGCGGCGACTTTCTCGGCCAGGCGCGCGCATTGTCGGTAACGGAGAACGACTTGTTGGCGGTGTTGAGTGCCGGCGCCTACGGCATGACCATGAGTTCCAACTACAACTCGCGGCCCCGGGCGGCGGAGGTCGTCGTCGACGGCGCGGCAATCCATCTCGTGCGCCGGCGCGAGACAGTGGAAGAACTCTACGCCTGCGAATCGCTACTGCCATGAGCACAACGCAGAGCGAAGCGCCGGCAGCGCTTTGTATGCAGGCGTGCGGGGCGAGGCCGCTGATCTCGTCCGTGGTTATGAGTCTGGTCGTCATGGGCACGCTCGTCGGCTGCGCGCCAAAGGCAGAAGAGAAGAAGTCGTCGGGGCCACCGGCGACGCTGATCACCGTCATCCAAGCCAGGACCGTGACGCTGGACGTCACCGAAGACACGCTCGGCACCCTCGAGGCGGTCATCGACCCGAAGATCGGCGCGGAAGTCGCCGGGCGCGTCGTCAAGGTACTGGCTCGTCCGGGCGACAAGGTGAAGAAGGGGCAGTTGATCTGCCTGCTCGACGATGCCGACTTCACCATCCAAACGCGCTCGGATGTCGCGGAGATCCAGCGTCTCGAGTCGCTCCTCGCCCAGCAGGAGAGGCTCGTCGGCCGCCAGCAGAACCTGGTCGGCCGCGGCTTCATCTCGCAGAACGCCCTGGATGATGCGATTGCGCAACGCAATGCCTTGCGCGCCCAGCTTGCGGCGGCGCGTGCGCGTGCCGACGCGGGCCAAAGCAATCTCGGCAAGACCCGCGTCCTCGCCCCCGTAGACGGCGAAATCGAAACGCAGATCGTCGCGCCTGGCGACTACGTAAAAGTCGGCGACCCGCTGTTCAAGCTTGTATCCAACAAGCGCCTGCGCGCCCACCTTCCCTTTCCGGAGACGGCCGCGGTGAAGATGCGCCGCGGCCTGCCGGTGCGCATCACTTCACCGCAGGCGCCGGGAAAGGTCGTCGAGGGCGAAATCGACGACATCCGGCCGAGCGTAACGGAAACCAGCCGTGCGCTGGACGTCATCGCACGCTTCGACAACACGCAAAGTCTGCTTAGCGGCGGAACGATCAACGGCTCCGTCGTCGTCGAGCGCAAGCAGAATGTCATCGTCGTGCCCGAACAAAGCGTCGTCTTGCGGCCGGCAGGCAAGGTTGCCTATGTGGTCGTCGACGGCAAGGCACAACAAAGGGTGGTCGAGACCGGTGCCAAGCAGGCCGGCATGATCGAGATCCTGAACGGCCTCACGGACGGTGAAACCGTGGCCCTGGACGGGGCAGGCTTTCTCACCCACGGTGCGGCGGTGAGTGTCCAGGATCGCGGCAAGGCGGCACCCGCGGCGACGCCACCCCGACCGCAAGGCTAGACGATGGGGCCGCTCATACGTGAGCGGACGGTGCCCGAGCTGCCATGACCCTGCCCGAACTCTCCATCAAGCGTCACGTCCTGGCCTGGATGCTCAGTGCCGTGCTGGTGCTCTTCGGCATCATCAGCTACCAGCGCATCGGCATGGATAGGTATCCGTACATCGAGTTTCCCGTTATCTCAGTCTCGACCACGCTCAAGGGCGCAAACCCGGACATCGTCGACGCCAGCATCACCAACGTCATCGAGACCTCGGTGAACGGCGTTCCTGGCATCGAGCACATCCAGTCCACCTCCTCGCCTGGTGTCTCGGTGATCAACATCACTTTCGCGCTGGAAAAGCGGATCGATATCGCCTTCAACGAAGTGCAGGCAAAGGTTAACCAGGTGCTGCGCCGCCTGCCGGACGACGCCGACCCGCCCGTCGTGGCCAAGGTCGAGACCAACGCCCAGCCAATCATGTGGCTCGCCTTGCAGGGCGACCGCACCCAGCAGCAGCTAAACCAATATGCCGCCAACGTGGTCAAGAAGAAGCTGGAAACCATAGACGGCGTCGGCGAAGTTCGGCTCGGCGGGCGCCGCGATCGCACCATTCGCGTCAACCTACTCGTCGATCGCATGGCAGCCTTCGGCGTCACGGCCCAGAACGTCAGCGAAGCATTCAGCAAGGAACACGTTCAGCTTGCCGGCGGCTTTGTCGTCGGCCGGACCACGGAGAACCTGGTGAAGCTCGATCTGGAATTCCACCGGCTCGACGATCTGGCGCAACTGATCATCGGTTACCGCGACGGTGCCGCTATCCGGCTCAGGGACATCGCCGAACTGGAGGACGGCCTGACCGACTACCGCCAACTCGCCCGCTTCAACGGCAAGACCACCATCGGCCTGGGCATGGTCAAGGTCGCCAATACCAACACCGTCGCCATTGTCGACAAGATTAAGGAGCGCGTCGACAGCGAGATCCGGCCCCAGCTTCCACCAGGAATGACGATATCGTACGTATCCAACGATGCACTGTTCATCCTGGAGATCGTCGATTCCCTCAAGGAGCACCTAATCGAGGGCACGCTGCTGGCGGCGCTTGTCGTCTGGGTGTTCTTGCGCTCGCTACGCTCGACCCTGATCATCTCCCTGGCTATCCCCGTGTCCTTGATGGGCGCGATCGCTGTCATCTACTTCTTCGGCTTCACCCTCAATTCGCTAACCATGTTGGCGCTGCTGCTACTCATCGGTGTGGTCGTGGACGACGCCATCGTTGTGCTCGAAAACATTTTCCGCCATCGCGAGGAGATCACCCCGGATCCGATCGCCGCGGCAGTCAATGGTTCGAACGAGGTGGTGTTTGCGGTCATCGCCGCGACGCTGGCGCTGGTATCGATCTTTGCGCCGGTGATCTTCATATCAGGCATCATCGGCCAGTTCTTCCGCTCCTTCGCTGTCGTCGTCACTTTCGGAGTGTTGGTGTCGCTGTTTGTTTCCCTGACGCTGACACCGATGCTCTGCTCACGCTACCTTCAGGTATCGCGACAACATGGTCCGATCTATCGTGCCTTCGACCGCTTCTTTGCTTGGCTCGATCGGACCTATCGCGCGCTGCTCGACTGGGCACTGCACCGGCGTTGGCAGGTCGTGGCGCTGACGCTCGCCGTCGTGGCTTCCAGCGTGTGGTTCTTCGACAACATCGGCAAAACGTTCGCGCCGGATCAGGATGAGGGCCGCTTCCTGGTCTATTTGCGCACGCCGCTGGGTTCCAGCATCGACTATACCGACACCCGCCTGCGCATGGTCGAGGACATTCTCAACCAGCACACCGAGATCCGCACCGAGTTCGCGTTGATCGGCCTGGGCAGCGCAGGACAGGTTAATCAGGGAACGGTTGTCGTGCGCATGGCCCCGCGCGCGGAGCGCGCACTCTCGCAGCAGGTGGTGCTGGCAAAACTGCGCCAGGAACTGGCACTCATCCCGGGAGCCCGTGTGTTCGCTGCGCCCTACCCGCTCGTGCAAGGACAACGCGGCGAGCCGCTGCAGTTTGTGCTCGTGGGCGAGAACATGCAGGAAGTCGGGCGCCTCAGCCGCGAACTGCAGCAGCGGCTGTCCGCCACCGACGGCATCGGTCGCGTGGACACGGACCTGCAGCTTGACCTGCCGCAACTCGTTTTTCAGCCCGATCGCACGCGCATCGCCGCCGCGGGTCTAACGTCCTCCGACGTCGCCCTGGCAATAAACATGCTCACCGGCGGTGTCGACATTGCCAAGTTCAACGACGAGCCAGGCGACGGCCAGCGTTACGACATCCGGGTAAAGGCCAAGGACGGCACATTCCGCCAGCCATCGGATCTGTCGAAGATCTTCCTGCGTGCCAAGAACGGCCAGTTGGTGCGGCTCGATTCCGTATCCCGCTTCCGGGAGACGCTCGGGCCGGCCGTGATCGGCCGGTTTGACCTGCAGTATTCGGCCACGTTCTTCGCCTCGCCGACCATGCCGCTGGGCGACGCAGTGAATACGGTGCGCGCGCAAGCCGGTGCACTGCTGCCCATCGGCTATCAGATCAAGTTCATCGGCCAAGCCGAGGAGTTCGGCAAGACAGTAAAGTATATGGCGTTCGCCTTTGGCCTGGCGCTGATCCTGCTCTACATGGTGCTGGCGAGCCAGTTCAACTCCTTCCTTCAGCCACTCATCATCATGCTGGCGCAGCCGCTCGCCATCGTCGGCGGACTGCTAGCCCTGTGGCTGTTCAACCAGACGTTAAACATCTATTCCATGATCGGATTGGTTCTGCTCATCGGCCTCGTGGCGAAGAACTCCATCCTGTTGGTGGACCTCACCAATCAGCGCCGCGCCGCGGGTATGGAGGTGGACGCTGCCCTGCGCGACGCCTGCCCGATCCGCATGCGTCCCGTGCTCATGACCTCGGCCACCATCATTCTCGCGCTGACCCCGGCCGCGCTCGGTTTCGGCGCCGGCGCCGAAACGAACCAGCCGTTGTCGATCGCCGTCATCGGCGGCATGATCTCGTCCACGCTCCTCACGCTGGTCGTCGTGCCGGCGGTTTACTCCCTCATCGAAGTCCGCCGTGCCGCGCACCACCCCCAATAGTGCATTCCCGAATCCGGTTGCGAATGCCCAGGCTGTGATGACGCGTGATTGCCTGCCGGGCTGGCGGCATGTGCCACGTCGCTCACGCCGTTCGTCTGCACCGGAGTGCCGTTGCCGGTAAGGAGTCAGGCCACGGCTTCGTGCGCTGCATTCCCGACTTCGATGAAGCACCACCCACCTACGCCAATGCAGACGAGCAGCACACGCGAAAACGTCACGCCAAGTCGTGAGGCGTTTCTTCACTGAAACACATCCGTAGCCATCCCCGGCCAGTGGCTGTGTGGCATCGATCACGGTGGTACCGTTTCATACTTCCTGTTGCGACCGCTGGAACCCACGCATGCCAGAACACGAGTTCGCTGGAAACAAGTGCTTATGACTTCGTACTTGTCGTTCGGACTAATACGAAGGTCGTTGTAAAGCAGCATGTACAGTCGTTGCCGAGCCCGGTGCGGCGCGCTGCGCGCAATGTCAATCAAATCAAGAGAGTGAGGCCATGGCACGATTGCTGCTGAGCACGGGGGCGAGGCAAAGCAAAGCGACCCACTGTGCACTGAAAGTAGACCATCGATGACGACAATGAGCAGGCCCGGCACAAACATCGAGAAGAACCGAAAGCCGAGTCTTTCCGGGGAAGCCACGCTCGCACTGAGCATCGTCGCAGCTTCCTTCAGCCTGTTCATTGCTTGCGAAGAGGCCGGCGGACAACCACAAAAAGGAGCCGGCCTCTCCGCCCTTTTCCTGCGTGCCGACAAGCAAGTCACAAACACGACGGGCCCGTCGCTGCGTTCAGACGACGGGACGGCAGAGCAGCAGTCGAGAATAGCGCGCCGGGAAGAAGCGTAACACGCACGGCTGGCGATGGCGGCAGGCGTCTTGAGCTCGCGCCGCAACCGCAATTTCAAGCTCCATTTCAGCGACATCACGTCGACACCCGGCGTCACTCAGCCGGGCGAAATCAAGCTGGGCGACTCCTTCCAATGGGGTGGAGGGATGGTACTGGCATTGAGCGAGCCCGCCTCCATGAGTTTGTTCCTCTCGCAACTGCTGTCGAACGCAAGCCGTATGCGCCCTGACGGCCAAGGCTGGCAAGAGGTGATCAGCGAAGCCAACGCCGCGACGCTCACCGCTTGCCTGACCCGTGCCCTGCCGGAACGTATCTCCATGGTAGGCATCGGACTTTCGCTGCACGCAGCCAACCTCTCGGTGGGCGTCAAGTCGCCGTATTCGTTCTAGCGCCGACGCCTGGCCGGAGTCCCGCCGGCGCCACAGCGACGCAGACTCCGGTAACCGGTCGCACCATGCGCGTTTCCACGCAGCGCGCCTCGCTCCGGCGGGGCGGTTCTTGTTCGAAACGCGGGGCACGTCCTTTGGCGTTGTCGGTACGGGAGGTGCGACAACATGTCGCATGTTCTGCGGATATCCCTTGTCCTAACATTGGCACCACGCACAAGCTTGGACCGGGGAGGCCATGGCGATGAACGAGACCAGACAGGATAAGCAAGCCGAGAACGACGGTGAGCTCTCGTCACTTCTGCTGGGCGCCGGCTTCGCGCTCGCGGCGATGATTCTGCTTCCCGCCGTCGCGCAACGCGTCGGCATCGGCTCGAGCCTGACGATCGCCCTGCGCGGTGCGCTCATGCGCGCTTCCAGCAAGATCTAAATCCACCCGTCTCGTCAGCGATGCCTGCCACGCCACGAGTAGCTTAGCCGAATCGAAGTATCTGCACATACTGAAAGTACCCTCACGGGGAGCGTGACCACCATGACTTCCCCTGTCCGAATCACTTCCGTTGCTCTGTCGCTTCTCGTCTTGGCGGTCGCCGCAGGCGTGTATCTGCTGTTCCGGAACGGCGGCGCGCTTCAACCTGCGGCCGGGCTTCCGTCAGGTGGCGACTTCACCCTGCGCTCCTACGCCGGACCGGTTTCATTGCAGGATCTGCGTGGCAAGGTCGTACTTGTTCACTTCGGCTACACCAACTGCCCGGACGTCTGCCCCGTGTCGGTGGCCGCCACCTCGCAAGCGCTGGCAGCCATGACGCCGGCCGAGCTGGAACGCGTCGTTGCCCTGTTCATATCGGTGGATCCCGAGCGCGATACACCCGAACGGCTGCGTGAATACACCGCCTATTTCCATCCCAACCTCGTGGGTCTGGCCGGCACGTCGGAAGAGACCGAGACCGTCGCAAAACGCTACGGCGCCATCTACGTCAAGCAGCCCGCTAATCCAGACGGCAGCTATGCGGTGGACCATTCGGTGGCAACGTATCTTGTGGCGCCCACCGGTAGGCTGCAGGCAATTCTGCCCTATGGCGCTAGGGCCGAAGACCTGCTCGGCGCCGTGCGCAAGCTCCTGGCATCCGCATGAGGACGCGGCGCCCGTCCGGTTTGCTTTGGTGTGTCGCAGCGCTGACATTGGCCTTCATGACGACGTTCGCGGACGCCGCGCGGTTGCGCAGCCACGGTGCGCCGGCGCTCGCCGAGCGCCAGTCCTTGGTAGCGCGCTGGCGGCTCACCGATCTGTGCCTGTTTACCGAGGCGCGCTACACCCGCCATCCCTCGCAGGCGGATCTTTTCACGGCCTTTCAGGACCACCCGCTCGCGCTGGAGCATTTCCCCTCCGGCTCGCTGCTGCCGCCGCCAGGCGCGCTGATTCGCCACCATGAAGCCCTGGATCGAGAAGCAGCGCTACCTGATTGACTACACGCTCGCCTCGTTGGCGCGGCGCAAGGCCAGAAACCTGGGGCTGCTGGCCGTATATGCAACGTTGGTCTTTCTGCTCGCCTCGGTGATGCTGTTCACGCACTCGGTGCGGCGCGAGGCGGCGGCTGTGTTGGCGCAAGCGCCGGAGGTCATCGTCCAGCGCATGGTCGCCGGGCGCCACGACCTCATTCCACCCGGATACATCGACCGGATTGGGCGCATCCGGGGCGTGCAAGCAAAGGAGGGACGGCTGTGGGGCTACTACTACGACCCGGTGGTAAAGGCCAATTACACCCTCATGGTACCGGCTGGCGAAACGCTCGCGCCAGGTCGCATCGTTGTCGGCAATCGTATCGCCGCGGCACGCGGACTGGCTCCGGGCAATGTGATTTCCTTCCGCGCCTACTCCGGCAAGCTGTTTTCCTTCACCGTCGAGCGCATACTCAGTCACAGCTCCGAGATGGTGAGCGCCGACTTGCTGCTCATGGGAGAGGCCGGTTTCCGCGCCTTCTTCGGCATCCCGGACGGCCATTACACCGACATCGCGCTGTGGGTTGCCAATCCTCTGGAAGTGCGCACCGTCGCGACCAAGATCGCCTCAGCGCTGCCCGATTCGCGCCCCATCCTGCGCGAGGAAATTCTGCGCACTTACGAATCCATCTTCAACTGGCGCGAAGGCATGGTCCTGACCCTGCTCACGGGCGCCATTCTCGCCTTCGCCATCTTTGCCTGGGACAAGGCCGCCGGGCTGTCGGCCGAGGAGAAGCGGGAGATCGGCATCCTCAAGGCAATCGGCTGGGAGTCGGGCGATGTCATCGGGATGAAATTCTGGGAGGGTGCGCTGATTTCCGTCACGGCATTCCTGCTTGCATACCTGGGCGCCTATGCGCACGTCTTTCACTTCCAGTCGCTGCTGTTCGAGCCGGTACTGAAGGGCTGGGCCGTACTCTACCCCCGCTTCGAACTGCAGCCCCATATCGATGGCCTGCAGGTGGCCACCCTGTTCTTCTTCACCGTCTTTCCCTACACCGCGGCCACGATCGTGCCGATCTGGCGCGCCGCCACGGTGGACCCGGACTCGGTGATGCGGAGCTGACATGATCGAACTCTCGGCCGTGCGCAAGGCCTTCAACCAAGGCCAGGACAACGAGTTCTGGGCCCTGCACGGCATCGATCTGAGCATCCCGGCCAACTACACGACCGTGCTGCGCGGCCCCAGCGGCTCGGGCAAGACGACGCTGTTGTCCATCATCGGCTGTCTGTCCCGCCCCACCAGCGGACGCGTGCGTCTCAAGAACGAAGACATATCGAGCCTGCCGGAACGTTTCCTGACCGAAATTCGCCGCAGCACCTTCGGTTTCGTGTTCCAGCAGTTCAACCTCATTCGCGGGCTCACGGCGCTGGAAAACATCGTGCTGCCCGCTTTCCCGCTCGGCCGGGACTGGCCGTCGCTGCGCGAGCGGGCGGAAGAGTTGCTGGCGGAGTTGAAGCTTGCACACCGGCGCAATGCCCGCGTCGAATGGCTGTCCGGCGGCGAGCAGCAACGCGTGGCCATCTGCCGCGCCCTGATCAACGACCCGGAAGTCGTCATCGCCGACGAGCCGACAGCCAATCTGGACACGGCATTGTCCTGCGAGTTCATGACCATCCTCGAGTCGCTCAAGGCGCGCGGCAAGACGCTGCTGCTCACCAGCCACGATCCCCTGGTGACGGAATCTGCAACGGTGGATCGCGTCGTCTCCCTGCGCGACGGCCGCGTGGCGGGGGAGCATTGATGCTGTTCCAGCCGGCGATCATCGCTCTGCTCATGGCCTCGGGCATGGGTGTGCTGATGCTCGCGACCGCGGCGCCCTTCGCCATTGAAACGCTGCGCCACTGGGACATCCGCAGCGGCTCGGAGCGCCAGCTCCGTCTGGAACGACGCACCTACTTGGTGTCTACGCTGCTGACCGTGATGTTCGCGGTGCAGCTACTGGCGCTGCTGCTGTTCGTCTTCAATGCCGACCGGATGGCGGTGATGTTCGTCGGCGCCATGTGCGCGGTCGGCACGCTCAACGTCAATGCCTACGGCTTCCCGGCGCTGCTCGTGCAGATCGCCGTTTTCTTCCTCGCTTCCACGTGGCTGATAATCAACCATGCTGACAATCGGGCGCGCGACTATCCGCTGCTGCGTGCAAAGTACGCCTTCCTGCTCGCGATTCTGCCTGTTGCCGCTGCGAGCTTCGCGCTGCAGTTGAAGTACTTCCTCGGCCTCAGGGCCGATGTCATCACCTCCTGCTGCGGCAGCCTGTTTTCCGGTGAGGGCAATACTCTCGCCTCGGAAACCTCCGGCCTGCCGCCGCAACCGGCGATGGCTGCGTTCTTCGCCTCGACCGCGCTGGCCGCCGGCACGGGCTACCTGCGTGCGCTGCGCTCCGGCGGCCGTTGGCTTGGCTATGCCGTGGCGGGCGCGGCGGCGGTAGCCTTTGTCGTTGGTATTGCGGGCATCCTGTCCTTCCTGTCCCTCTACATCTACGAGCACCCGCATCATCACTGCCCGTTCTGCGCCCTCAAGGCGGAGTACGACTACCGAGGCTACTGGCTGTACGTGCCCCTGTTCGCTGCCACCGCTGCCGGACTGGGCGCGGGTGCGCTGCAGCCCTATGCCCGCATCGCCAGCCTGCGCACCGTGCTGCCGAGACTGACCCGGCAACTGGCCATGGCAGCGGCATTGCTCTATGCCGCCTTCGCGCTTGTCGCCGCGGTGATGGTTTGGACATCGAATCTGAAGCTGATCGAGACATGAGCCGGATCGCCGCCCTTGCCTTCTCCGTCCTCGCGCTCGCCGCCTGCAGCGGCCCGGAGCCGGTCAAGCTGAATGTCGGGGACATGGCGCCGACATTTCAAACCTATCGTAGCGACGGGACCGCTGCCCATTTCCCCGCCGCCTATGCCGGCAAGCCCGTCGTCATCCGCTTCTGGGCCGACTGGTGCCGCTACTGCGAACCCGAGATGCAGGCCATTGAACGGGTCTATCAGCACCGTCGGGCGGAGGGGTTGCAAGTAATCGCCGTCAATGCGGGCCAGGATCTGAATACGGTAAAGTCCTTCGTCGCCAGGATCGGCGTAACCTATCCGGCGCTGCTCGACGAAAGGGCGGTCATCGCCAAGCAGTATGGCGTCGTCGGCCTGCCGACCACGTTCTTTGTCGACCGCAAGGGCATCGTGCGTGCCAAGATCGTGGGCGAAGCGGACGAGGTGACATTTGATCGGCATGCCGCGGAGCTGCTCCAGTGAGCGACGACGGGAAAGAGCCGCGCGCCTGCGACCTGTGCGGACTGGACGTCGGCGCGCAGCCGTTCACCCTGCGCACGGGGGAGAAGACACTGCGCTTTTGCTGCGAAGGCTGCAAGGGCATCTACCAGATGCTGAACAACATCGAGGAAGTACCCGAACCAACCACCACTCGTCACGGAGGTGATGCATGAATCATATGATGGAAAACATGCCGCACATGATGGGCCAAGCTGGCCACATGATGAGTAGTCCCGTCACCCACGGCGCCATGCTGGCGGCCACCGGCTTCGCCGCCGGCCGCGGCCTGCTTGGCGGCGTGCTGCTGCGCAATCCGCTGGTCGTGCTGGCGGCCGGCATCGCGGCGGGCTACCTCATTCACAAGCACCAGAAGGAAATCATCCTGGCGCTGACCAAGGCCACGGGCATGGGCAAGGATTTCCTGCTGCACCAGAAGGAGAACATCGAGGACCTGATCGCCGAGGCGAAGGAGCAGGAAGCCAAGGAAGGCTCTGCGGAGACGCCTGCCCAATCATGACGCGCGCGTTGGAGGGCCCGTGAGCGCATCCGAACTTCACGCACTCGCCCGCAGCATCGTCGTCCGCCATCGCGAGGATGGCCATCTGCGCTTCGCGCTGCCCGCCGCGCTGTGCGGCCAAGCGGCAGCCATGGCGTTGGAATCGGGCCTGCGCCGCGTGCCTGGGGTCTATCGCGTCACCGTCTGGCGCAGCCAGGGCAAGCTGTCCGTGTATTTCGAGCCGCATGCCTGCACCGCGCGCGACGTGGCGCTCGCACTGCGGGATCTTCTGCCGGTCGCGCTGCGCGCCGAGCCCCCCGCCGCGCCACCCGCGGCAGCGGTCGAGGGAAAGCACGGCGAGGCCCGCCGGTGGGTCGAGTCGCAAACCGTACACCTGCGCGAAAAGGTCAGGCAATGGCGGATCAAGGCTGAGGTGCTCGCCGGCTTGGCGATGGCCAAGGCAAAGACCGACCCGGTGATGAAATCGGCATTCACCGAAAAGGCCGTCATCAATTTCCTCAACGACGTCACCGCCTTCTATCTCATCAAGGTGCACTGGGATCTGATCACCGGGCGCTGGCTCAAAGAGCCGCTGAAGTACCGCTACGCCTGGCTCACCACTTTCTATCTGTTATTCCTGCTCGTGCGCTATCGCAAGCAGATCATGAAGAAGCCGTGATCGCTCCTGTCCGATTTCGCGTCGCGCACCGGCTGGAGCGGCGGCTGCGTATCGTCGCGCCTGCGCTGGCCGGCGAGACGGAGCGCTGTTACATCGTCGAAATCCTGCTGCGCAAACGGCCGCCGGTGAAGGCAGTGAAGAGCGCGCCGGAGATCGGCTCGTTCACCATCCACTACGATCCCGCCGCTCTGCCCGAAGCGCAACTGCTCGCGCAGCTCGACACGCTGCTCGGCCACGTCGCCGCGGCACCCGCACCGCGGCCGCAGCCGGCAGCCGTCGATGCAAATCAGCCGCTGCGGGAATGCCAGGCGGCTGTCGAAGGCATGACCTGCGCCTCTTGCGCCTTGCTCATCGAGATGCGGCTCAAGCGCGACCCGCGCGTCCGCGAAGCCCGCGTCAACTACGCGTCGGGCACTGCCAGCGTCATCGGCCATGTCACGCGTGAAGAGGTGTTTCGCCTCATCGACGCGCTCGGCTATCGCGCGGCACCCATGGACACCATCGCGCAGCGGCGCATGGTGGTCGAGCGCGAGAGAATGGAGCTGGAACGTGCCCGCCGCCGCTTCCTGACCGCGGCGGCCTTGTCTGCACCGGTGATGGCACTGGGCATGCTCATGCACCGCCAGCCGCTGTTACGCTTGGTGGAGTGGCTGCTTACGACACAGGTCGTGTTCGGCAGCGGCAGCGAGATATTCAGGAAGGCCTGGGCGTTGGCGAAGCAGCGCTCTGCCAACATGGATTCCCTCATCGCCCTGGGTGCCGGTGCGGCGTATTTCTACAGTCTGCCGGGATTGCTGCGGCGCCACCACCACGTGTACTTCGAATCCGCTGCCGGCATCGTCACCTTCGTGCTGCTCGGCCGCTGGCTCGAGGAGCGCGCCAAGGGCCGCGCCTCCGCGGCGATCCGCAAGCTGATCGAACTGCAGCCGCAGACGGCTCAGGTCGTGCGCGACGGCGTCGAAATGACCGTGCCGATCGACGAGATTGCAGTCGGCGATGTGCTGCGCGTGCGGCCCGGCGAGCGCGTGCCGATCGATGGCGTCATCATCGAAGGTACGTCCGACATCGATGAGGCCCTGGTCACCGGCGAATCCCTGCCGGTAACCCGACGCGCCGGCGAGAAGGTGATCGGCGGTTGCATCAACGGCAACGGCGGCTTCCTCATGCGCGCCACCGTGGTCAATGGCGAGACCGTGCTGGCAGGCATCGTGCGCCTCGTCGACCACGCCCAGAGCACCCGCCTGCCGGTACAGAAGATGGCCGACCGCATTTCAGCGCGTTTCGTGCCGGCGGTGGGCGGTATCGCCGGCCTGACCTTCGCCGGCTGGCTGGCGGCCGGGCACCCCGCCTCGCGCGCGCTCGCCCATGCCGTAGCGGTGCTGCTGATCGCCTGCCCCTGCGCGCTGGGTCTTGCCACGCCGACAGCAATCATGGTTGGCACCGGCCAGGCGGCGCGGCGCGGCATATACATCCGCAACGGCGCCGCCCTGGAAACCTCGGCCAAGCTCACGACCCTGGTGTTCGACAAGACCGGCACCGTCACTGAAGGCAAGCCCGCCGTCACCGATTTCATCAATGCTTCGAGCATGACTGATAGTGGCTTGCTCGCCCTGGCTGTTGCAGCCGAGCTGCCTTCCGAGCACTTCCTGGCACGCGCCGTCGTCGCCTATGGGACACTGCGCGGCATTCGCGCCAGTGCGTCGGACGGATTCGAGGCAATTCCCGGGCAGGGTGTGCGCGCAAAGTGCGATGACATATGGGTGCTCGTTGGAAACGCCTCGCTCATGGAATCGGCTTGCATCCCATCCTCCGCGCTGCAAGCACAAGCCGATGCATTCGCCGAGCAAGGCAAGACGCCCGTGTTCCTGGCTGTCAACGGCCATCTTGCAGGATTGCTCGCGATCGCCGACCGCCCCCGGGCGGGCGGGCGCGAAGCGATCGCCCTGCTGCACCGCCTGGGACTCGAAACCGTAATGGCCACGGGCGACGTCGAGGCGGCCGCGAAGCGCATCGCCCGCGAACTGGGCATCGACCATGTCGTGGCGCGCGCGGCCCCGGCGCAGAAGCTCGAACTGGTGAGGGCGCTGCAGGCGCAGGGGCGAAAGGTCGGCATGGTCGGCGATGGCATCAACGACGCCCCGGCACTGTCGGCCGCCGACGTCGGCTTCGCCATCGGCGGCGGCGCCGACATCGCGCTCGAGTCGGCGGACGTCACGCTGGTCGGCGGCGACATCACACGGGTCGCCGCGGCGATCGACCTGTCGCGGCGCACGATGCGCGTCATCCGCCAGAACCTCTTCTGGGCGCTCGGTTACAACACCGTGGCGATTCCGTTTGCGGCAGCCGGGCGGCTGACGCCGATGATCGCCTCCGCCGCCATGGCGATGTCATCGATTTCGGTGGTGAAGAATTCGCTGCGGCTGCAGCGTGAAGACCGCCGTGCATGATCACCAGTCGATTACCGAGCTTTCCTACGGCCTGGCGTTCATGACCGGGCTGCTCGGCAGCGGCCATTGCCTGGGCATGTGTGGCAGCCTGGTTTCCGGCTTCTTCATGAAGCTGGGCGCAAAGGGCGCGACGCCTTACCTCGCCTATCACGGCGCCCGCATCTCGGTCTACGCGGTCATTGGCCTGATCGCGGCCGTGGTGGGAACGGTGCTGGTTCAGACCGGACAGTTCGGCCTGGCCCAGGGTCTGCTGCAGATTGTCGCCGGTGCCGTCGTCATACTTCTCGCGCTGGACCTTCTAGGCCTGTCGCCGTGGCGCCACTCGATCGGGTTCGCGCCGCTTGCCTGGGTGCGTGGACAGTGGGTCTCGGCAACGCGGCGCGGTCCCGTTGTCGGCGCGGTCATCGGCGGCACCCTCAACGGACTAATGCCCTGCTCGATGACCATGGCCATGGCAGTCAAGGCCACCACGGCCACCACTCCCCCTGAAGGTCTGCTGCTCATGCTCGCCTTCGGCGCTGGCACGCTGCCTTCGATGTTTGCCGCCAGCGTGCTGTTCGGCAAACTTGGCCCGCGCCTGCGCGGCTGGCTGCTCAAAGGCGCTGCCCTGTTCGTCATGGCGCTGGGCATGTCCACCGTTTGGCAGGGCGTTCGGTATTTTGTGGTCATGCATCGGCTCGTGGGCTAGCGGTTCGACATCCCATCGCGGCATGCGACGATTTGCCGCAACAATAGCATATCGACTGACGCTAATATTGCACCGCACAGTATCCAAAGGGAGGTGCGTCATGAAACGTCGCGATATGCTCAAGATTTCCGCTCTGGCCGCCGGCTTCGCCGCCACCGGCGCCCAGGCCCAACAAAAATGCGAAACCGACGGCACGCCGCTGCAGTTCGTGCCGAAGAAGCAGGCCGATCCAAATCCGCTCGAAGGCGAGCTGGACAAGTATCCGAAGTGCCCCTACTGCGGCATGGACCGTCGCGAACATCACCGCGCTCGCATGCTGGTGCAATATGCGGATGACCTGGCCGACGGGATCTGTTCGATTCACTGCCTTGCGCTCAGCCTCGGCCTGAACATCGACCGTGAGCCGAAGCAGATCTGGGGTACCGACTATGGCGCTGCGTCGGAACCGCGCCCGCTCGTGCCGGTCGAGAAGCTTACCTATCTCATCGGTGCCGATCTCAAGCACGCCATGACCAAACGCAGCAAGCATTCCTTCGCCTCGAAGGACGTCGCCAAGCAGTTTCAGGACAAGCACGGTGGCACTTTCGGCGACTTCAACGAGGCATTGAAACAGTCGTACCTCGACATGGCCGATGACGTGGCGATGATCCGCAAGCTGCGCGAAGAGCGGCGCCGGAAGGCGCAGGGGTGAGGTTGATCGCCCGCTTCCTCCTTGCGATCCTCGTCGCGGGCTGGCTCGCCGGAGCTGCGGCCCAGCCCGCGCCGCCGAAACCGGGCGCAAAGGACTTGTGCCCGGTGTGCGGCATGTTGGTGGCAAAGTATCCGAATTGGGTGGCGACGATCATCTACAAGGACGGCCATGCCCATTTCTTTGACGGTGCCAAGGACTTCTTTAAGTTCTACCTCGACCCGGCCAGGTACGCCGCCGGACACCGGCGCGAGGACATGGTCGGGCTGTGGGTGACCGATTTCTACAATCTGCAGCGCATGGACGCACGCAAGGCGCTCTACGTCATCGGCACCGACGTACTCGGGCCGATGGGGCATGAACTGATTCCCGTGGCCAACCGTGAAGACGCCGACGAGTTCCTGAAGGACCACAAGGGAAAGCGGATACTGCGCTTCGACGAGGTGACCGGCGACCTGCTCGAACGCCTCGACGCCGGGCGGTTCTGACATCGACGGCGCGGCACTGCTCACGGCGGGAGAATAAGCAAAGCCGCCTCTCGGCGGCTTTCGTTCGGCACGCGCTAACCGATTCAGTGTTTGTGCGCGGACTCGCCACCGCTCGCCAGATCGCGCACCTCGGCCTTCACATCCACCGTCTTCACCGCCTTGTCCTTGCCCTCCAACTTGAGGGTGATCGGCACCGAGTCGCCCTTCTTCAGTTGTTGCTTCAAATCCATGAGCATAATGTGGTAGCCGCCGGGTTTCAACGCCACGGCCTTGCCGGCGGGGAGGTCCAGCTTCGGGATGGCTCGCATCTTCATGACATTGTTCTCCATCGCCATCTCGTGCACCTCGACCACACCGGCCACCGGACTGCTGGCGCCGAGCAACGTCGCAGAATCCTTGCTCGTCAGCTCCATGAACGCGCCGGTCGCCTTCTGCGCCTTGACCGTGCCGCGCACCCAAGGCTCCTTGACGGTGACTTCCTGGGCCGACACGTTCGCCGTGACCACGGCGATGCCGACCAACGCCGCCCATGCCGTGTGCCTGTGCTTTGCCATCTGCTGCCTCCTCGAGGAAAGTTCGAAATCATACTCCGACCCGCGCGCATCTGCCCGGCAACGGATTCTAGCCAACGGCGTCGGCGCAACCATGAGACAAATCGTCGCACCCCGGTGGGGCAAGGCGCGGCGACACCGTCTCCCCTGGAGAGCGCGACTCGGGGCCGAAACGAAGGGTCGAGCGCGCCTGTGTGCCGGGCGCGCAAAGGCGCAAACAGCTGCCGCACCCGCACCGCAGGCGCCGACAGGAGCACACTCAAGCTGACTTCAATGCCTTGACCAGCGCGGCGCAGGCGTCGGCGCACTGCTTGCAGACGGCGTGCTTGTCCTCGTGCGTGCGGCAGGCCTTTTCGCAATCCTCGCAGATTGCGACGCAGGTCTGGCCGAGCGCCTTGCGATGCCGCGAGCCGGAGGTGGCGAGCTGGGCCATGGCGTCGCACACGGGCATCATGTTTTCCACAGATCGCGCGCAATCGGCGAGTGAAGTGTCGCCGGCCTTGAAACTGTCCAGGCAGTGACTAATGCAAGCCCGTCCGGTGCTCACACATTTCTCGGCGGCATCCACCACGGGCGACTTGGCGGCGCCATGGTGGTGCTCATGGTCCTTCTGGGCAGCGGCCACGCCGCCGGCCACAGCGAGCAGTACACCCCCGGCGCTCGCGGCAAGCAGGTCACGCCTGCTCATGTCGGTGTTTTTGATGGTTCTCATGGAAGGGCCCCTGATGAGGTTGTGACGTTTGCTCGACGACCGCGTCCGCAGCCGATGAAGGATATGCCCCCGACCAGTCCGCGACGGCGTCGAATGCACTCATACAATAGTCGACACGGGGAAATCCTGCCGCCTTGGGTACTCGGCCTCCCTTCTCACCCAGCTGTTCCATCCCCCGTCGGTCGCGCTTCGATCGATCACGCCAGTCTGGCCGTAGATGCGAGTTGCGGTCGTTATGACTCATCAGTTCGGCGCTGCCCGTGCCGCGTCGGTACTCGTGTCCGCTCCATCCGCGCCCGCATCGCGTACGCACCTGCCATCGCCGGCGACAATCTCGTAGAGAGAGGCAGCAGCCATGTTGTTCACAAGGTCGTAGCGCGCCCGAAGATCCTTGAGTGCCTGTCCCTCGAGCAGCCTCGACAGGGTCTCCGCCCTCAAGCAGTAGCGCACCGCGTCGCCCGACCTGCGGTGGCGCACCAGGACCTCACCGAAATACCCAGGCGCGGCGGGCTCGGTAGCAATCCGAAGGTTCTTCTGTCCCGGGCTGGCAGACACCGCTACCATCACACCATCGACCACACAAGGACAGGGGGTCGACGGGCTATCGAAATAGGTGACATCCACCTCGCGCCGTGCCGCGCCCAGGCGCGCAAGTGCGTCAACGCCGACGCGTATGCCCATCGCAATCAGGACGCCGAAACCACCATGCACGCGGCTGCCCCAGTCGATCCACTGTTCGACTGTGGGCGTCGGGGGGCGCGAGCCATCGTCCGCCGCAGCCGCCGCCCCGGACAGGATTACCGCCACGCACGCCGCGAACAGCGACCCGAGCACAGCGCGGTGTATGTTCATCAGAAGCTAGCTGCGATGCCGATCTGCACCCCGCGCCCCGGCATGGGGTAGCCGGGCCGATACTGATAGTCGCGGTCGAACAGGTTCTCCACGGCCAAAAAGACCTCGCCCTTCCTGCCGAGCACGGGCAAATCGTAGCCCAGCCGCCCATTGACCACGGTGAAGGCAGCGACCCTCTCGGTGTTGGCGGCGCCGGCTGCGCGCGAGCGGTTCAGCGCGAAGATCTCGGACTGATGCTGGCCGTCGAGGGCGATGCGTACCGGCCCAATCCTGCCGTTGATTCCCACCGTGAGCGCCCGGTCCGGTGCGTAGGGCAGGTTGTCGATGCTCGGATCGAGCAGCGTCAGGCCGGCGAATATGCTCCAGTCGCGGCCGATGTCCTGCCTGACGGCAAGCTCGGCGCCACGCATCCGATAGCTGCCTAGGTTGATGAACTGGGGCGGCGGCGGCACGTCGGGTGGAAATCCGAAGATGTAACGGTTTTTGACCTTGTCCTCAAACAAGCTCAGGTCGATGCTCGTCGAGCCGGTCGGCGCCAGCTTGACGCCGATTTCAGCGTGTTTGAGTTCTTCTGCATCAAGCTGACGCCAAGTCGTACCCAGCGGCGGAATCAAGCTCGACAGCACTGCCACCTCCAACCCCGGGTAATTGATGCCGCGGGAAACATTGGCAAACAACGTCAGCCGCTCCGACACCAGAGAAAGGCCGGCATGGGGTGCCGTCTTCGAGTCGAACTCGCTGTGCTTGTAGGAACGCACGCCGGCGGAGGGCACCAGTGCCCAATTGCCGCCGAGCGGAATGTTCTGGCTCAACGCCGCATAGGGAGAGGTGATGCGGACGCTCGGTCCGTCGAAGCGGCTCGTGCCGCCACCGAAGACGAAATCGACATCGCCACTAATGCGATCGTGGTCGATGCCGGCCACCAACGCGCCGCCGCGCCAGGGCGAGAACTCCTCGCGCCAGCGTACGCCGGACAGGCGCGAGCGTGTGCGCGTATCACCGGGCTGGTTCAGCCAGTCGCCGTCGGCGCTGTTGCTGTAGACGCGCAGGTCGCCGCGCCAGTCGCCGTGTCGATGGTATAACGACGCGGAAAGGATCGAGCCCTCGGTGTCATAGCGCGGGGCGGTCGCGGGCGCCGGGACACGTACGTTGCCAGGATCGCGCGCCTTGTTGTCGGTGTGGAGGAAACTTGCGCCGACCGACCAGTTCTCCGTGAGCCGCAAGTCGATGCGACCCATGATGCTCAACAGCTCGCCGTCAGCATTGGCGCGGTGGCCGTGGGAACGTGCGTAGCCCTGCGCTAGCATGTAGTCCAAGTTTCCGCTGCGCCCGACCAGATCGACTTGCTCTATGAAAGTGCCAAAGGAACCGCTCGAGACCCGACCCCCGCCATGCACACCATCCTCGGTCGCACGCTTGCTGGTGAGGTCTATGGAAGCGAAGTTGTCGCCGCTGATCTGCGGTTGCGGACTCTTGTACACGGTGATCGACTGCATGCCGTTGAGGGGCAGTAGATCGAGCAATGGGTGATTCCACACGCCCATGTAGAAGGGCACACCATCGACGTAGGTCTTGACCTCCGAGCCAGGTCTGCTAAACATAGCGACATATGTAATGCCGCATTGATGGACTATACTGCTGGCAGTT
>DAITBA010000038.1:0-15408 GCA_036824005.1 Rhodocyclaceae bacterium | reverse complement strand
CTACATTCACGTGCGGCTTCGTGCGCTCAAACTTTCCCTTTGCCATGATGGTTCCCCAGAAACGTCACTTCTTGTTGATGATCGCCTCGGCAACGTTTTTCGGCGCCTCGGAATAGTGCTTGAACTCCATCGAGTATGTCGCGCGACCTTGTGTCGCCGAGCGCAACGTCGTGGAATAGCCGAACATCTCCGCCAGCGGCACTTCGGCGCGGACGATCTTGATGCCGCCATGCAGATCATCCATGCCCTGCACCATGCCCCGGCGCGAGGAGAGATCGCCGACGACATTGCCCATGAACTCCGCCGGCGTTTCCACCTCGACGGCCATCATGGGCTCCAGTAGCACTGGACTGGCCTTGCGCATGCCGTCCTTGAAGGCAATCGACGCCGCCATCTTGAAGGCGTTCTCATTCGAATCCACGTCGTGGTACGAGCCGTCGAACAAGGTCACTTTCACGTCCACCACCGGGAATCCAGCAAGCACGCCGTTGGGCAATGTTTCCTGCAAGCCCTTGTCCACGGCGGGGATATACTCGCGCGGCACGACCCCGCCTTTGATAGCGTCGACGAATTCGTAACCCTTGCCGGCTTCGTTCGGTTCCATCCGCAACCAGACGTGGCCATACTGGCCGCGGCCGCCAGATTGCTTGACGAACTTACCCTCGATTTCCACCTGCTTCTTGATCGCTTCGCGGTACGCTACCTGCGGCGCGCCAACATTGGCTTCGACGCCGAATTCCCGCTTCATGCGATCGACGATGATTTCGAGGTGTAGCTCGCCCATGCCCGAGATGATCGTCTGGCCGGACTCCTCGTCGGTACGCACGCGGAACGACGGGTCCTCTTGGGCCAGGCGATTCAGGGCGATACCCATCTTCTCTTGGTCGGCCTTCGTCTTGGGCTCTACGGCAACGTGGATCACCGGCTCGGGGAATTCCATCTTCTCGAGCGTGATGACCTTGGCCGGATCGCATAGCGTGTCGCCAGTGGTCGCTTCCTTCAATCCCACGGCGGCAGCGATGTCGCCCGCGCGTACTTCCTTGATCTCTTCGCGCTGATTGGCATGCATCTGCAGGATGCGGCCGATGCGCTCCTTCTTGCCCTTGATCGGGTTGTAGACCGTGTCCCCCGAATTCACGACGCCGGAATAGACGCGGAAAAAGATCAGCTGACCGACGAACGGATCGGTCATGATCTTGAACGCGAGCGCCGAAAACGGTTCGCTGTCGTCGGCCTTGCGGCTCGCCTCCGTGCCGTTTTCCAGCTCGCCCTGCACCGGCGGTATGTCCGTTGGTGCCGGCATATAGTCGATGACCGCATCCAGCATCGCCTGCACGCCCTTGTTCTTGAACGCCGAGCCACACAGCATGGGCACGATCTCACCGGAAATGGTGCGGATGCGAAGGCCGAGCCTGAGCTCTTCCTCGGAAAGGTCGCCCTCTTCGAGGTATTTGTTCATCAGTTCCTCGGACGCCTCAGCGGCGCTCTCGACCATCTTCTCGCGCCACTCCTTGGCCTCGACGGCGAGATCACCCGGGATGTCTCTCAGCTCGAACTTCGTGCCCTGGCTGGCTTCATCCCAGAAGATGGCCTTCATGCGCATGAGGTCGACCACCCCCTGAAACTTCTCCTCCGCCCCAATCGGGATCTGGATCGGCACTGGGTTGGCCTTCAGACGCTGCTTCATCTGGTCATAGACCTTGAAGAAGTTCGCCCCCTGGCGGTCCATCTTGTTGACGAAGGCGAGACGGGGCACGCCGTATTTGTTCGCCTGGCGCCAGACCGTTTCCGACTGCGGCTGCACGCCGCCGACGGCACAATAGACCATGCAAGCGCCATCGAGCACCCGCATCGACCGCTCCACCTCGATGGTGAAGTCCACGTGGCCGGGCGTGTCGATGATGTTGATGCGATGCTCGGGGTACTTGCCCTCCATGCCCTTCCAGAAGCAGGTCGTTGCCGCGGAGGTGATGGTGATGCCGCGCTCCTGCTCCTGCTCCATCCAGTCCATGGTGGCGGCGCCGTCGTGCACCTCGCCAATCTTGTGCGACACCCCCGTATAGAAGAGGATGCGCTCGGTCGTCGTCGTCTTGCCGGCGTCGATGTGCGCGCTGATGCCGATGTTGCGGTAGCGCTCGATTGGTGTTTTTCGTGCCACTTTGTCAACCTGCCATGTTCAAACCGTTCAACCTTGTGGAGTGCCGCATGGGGCTGCACCCACTGGGTCGGTAACGGCCCGATCTAGAACCTGTAGTGCGCGAAGGCCTTGTTCGCCTCCGCCATGCGGTGAACTTCGTCGCGCTTCTTCATTGCTCCGCCGCGACCTTCCGCCGCCTCGAGCAGCTCGCCCGCGAGGCGAGTGCCCATGGACTTCTCCGAACGCTTGCGCGCCGACTCGCGGATCCAGCGCATGGCAAGCGCAGCACGACGAACTGGCCGCACCTCGACGGGCACCTGATAGTTCGCCCCGCCGACGCGGCGGCTCTTGACCTCGACCACAGGTTTGACGTTGTTCACCGCCTGCGTGAACACCTCCAGTGGATCTTTTCCGCTCTTCGACTTGATTTGATCGAAAGCACCGTACAGGATGCGCTCGGCCACGGACTTCTTGCCGCTGGTCATCAGCACATTGACGAATTTGGAAACGTCCGTGTTGCCGAACTTCGGATCCGGCAGGATGTCGCGCTTGGGTACTTCTCTGCGTCGTGGCATTGCAACCTCTCGTATTCCGTACGCGCCGCGCTACGACTGCTTCGGCCGCTTAGCGCCGTACTTCGACCGGCCCTGCTTGCGGTCCTTGACGCCTTGCGTGTCGAGGCTGCCGCGGACTATGTGGTAGCGCACACCAGGCAGATCCTTGACACGGCCGCCCCGAATCAGCACTACCGAGTGCTCCTGAAGATTGTGCCCCTCGCCACCGATGTAACTGATGACCTCGAAGCCGTTGGTCAGACGCACCTTCGCTACCTTGCGCAGGGCCGAGTTCGGCTTCTTGGGCGTCGTCGTATAGACACGGGTGCACACCCCACGCTTCTGCGGACAGCTGTCCAGCGCCGGCACCTTGCTCTTCGTTCGCGGCGCCTGGCGCGGCTTGCGAATCAGCTGACTAATCGTTGGCATGTTTTCCAGGTTCCCAAAAAACCGAGGCGGCTCGCTGTGACGACTGCGCCGCCTCGTTCGATGTGTTTCGGGCCCGGCGCGCGTTCATCGGCGCGCCATGAGCAAAGAGGCCGGATTATATTGACTGCCCGCCTGGTACGTCAAGTTGCCTGGACGTTCTCCTCGGATGCGACACCCTCGGACGTTTCCGCCTCCTCGAGCCCCCGATCGGCGGCAATGTCCTCTCCGGCGGCCTGCTGCCGTCTCGTCCGGTGATATGCCAAGCCCGTGCCGGCCGGAATCAGGCGACCGACGATCACGTTCTCCTTCAGGCCACGGAGTTCGTCGCGCTTGCCCATGATCGCCGCCTCGGTAAGCACGCGGGTGGTCTCCTGGAACGAAGCCGCGGAAATGAACGAATCGGTGGACAGCGACGCCTTGGTAATGCCGAGCAGCATGTACTGGTACTCGGCCGGACGTTTGCCTTCGGCGACCGCCTTGTCGTTCTCATCGAGCACCTCGGCCCGCTCGACTTGCTCTTCGCGGATGAAGTGGGTGTCGCCAGGATCCGTGATCACGACGCGGCGCAGCATCTGGCGCACGATCACTTCGATGTGCTTGTCGTTGATCTTGACGCCCTGCAGGCGATAAACGTCCTGCACCTCGTCGATGATGTAGCGGGCGAGCGCCTCTACGCCGAGCAGGCGCAGGATGTCGTGGGGCTCGGCGGCGCCATCCACGATCATCTCGCCACGGTTCACCACCTGGCCGTCGTGGGCCATGACATGCTTGTCCTTCGGAATGAGGTATTCGTGGGCGGTACCGTCGGGCTCGGTGATTACCAGGCGCTGCTTGCCCTTCGTGTCCTTTCCGAACGACACGGTCCCGGTCACCTCGGCCAGGATGCCTGCATCCTTGGGCGCACGCGCTTCGAACAACTCAGCCACTCGCGGCAGACCGCCGGTAATGTCGCGCGCCTTGGCCGACTCCTGCGGAATACGGGCCAGGATGTCGCCGATGCTCACCTGCTGGCCGTCCTTCACGGTAATGAGTGAGCCCACCTGGAAGGTGATCGTCACGGCGTGGTCCGTGCCGTGGATCTTGACCTCCTCGCCGGCTTCGGAAAGGAGCTTGACCTGCGGCCGCAGGCCTTTGGACTGGCTGGTGCCGCGCCGCTTCGGATCGATGACGACCAGGGTCGACAACCCCGTCACCTCGTCGATCTGCTTGGCAACCGTGACGCCTTCCTCGACGTTCTCGAACTTTACGATGCCGCCATACTCGGTGACGATCGGCCGCGTATGCGGGTCCCAGGTCGCGAGTTGGGCGCCGGCCTTCCCCACCTTGCCGTCATCCACCAGCAGCGTCGCGCCGTAGGGAACCTTGTGACGCTCGCGTTCCCGGCCGTGATCGTCGGTGATCATCACCTCGGCGCTGCGGGCGATGACGACTTTCTCCCCCTTGGCGTTGGTGACGTAGCGCATGTTCTGGGTGAAGCGCACGGTTCCGGCCGACTTCGCCTCGACGGAACTGGCAATCGCCGCACGCGACGCGGCGCCGCCAACGTGGAAGGTACGCATGGTCAGCTGGGTGCCGGGCTCACCGATCGACTGGGCAGCGATCACTCCAATGGCCTCGCCGACATTCACCAGCGAACCGCGCCCAAGATCACGGCCGTAGCACTTGGCGCACAGGCCATAGCGAGTTTCGCAGGTCAGAGGCGTGCGCACGCGCACCTCGTCGATGCCGAGATTTTCGATCATCTCCACTGCATCCTCGTCAAGCAGGTACCCTGCTTCGTAGAGCGTTTCCTGGGTCTCAGGGTTGACCACGTCCGTTGCCACGACCCGGCCGAGAATGCGCTCGCGCAGCGCCTCGACGATCTCGCCACCCTGAATCAGAGCCTTCATGACAAAGCCATCCTGCGTGCCGCAGTCCTCTTCGGTCACGACCAGATCCTGGGTCACGTCCACCAGCCGGCGCGTGAGATAACCCGAGTTGGCCGTCTTCAGCGCCGTATCGGCCAGACCTTTTCGGGCGCCGTGGGTGGAGATGAAGTATTGGAGAACGTTTAGCCCCTCACGGAAGTTGGCGGTGATCGGCGTCTCGATGATCGAGCCATCCGGCTTGGCCATGAGTCCGCGCATGCCGGCCAGCTGTTTGATCTGCGCCGCCGAACCCCGCGCGCCGGAATCGGCCATCATGTAAATGGAGTTGAACGATTCCTGCGGCACGTGCTTGCCATGGCGATCCGAAACCTGTTGCACGCCCAGCTGATCCATCATCGCCTTCGCCACCTGATCGCCGGCGCGTCCCCAGATATCGACGACCTTGTTGTAGCGCTCGCCCACGGTAACCAGACCGGAGGTGTACTGGGTTTCGATTTCCTTTACCTCGTGCTCGGCGGCGGTGATGATTTCGTTCTTCTGCGCCGGCACCAGCATGTCGTCGACGCAGATGGAGATCCCTGCCCGCGTCGCCAGCCCGAATCCCGATTGCATCAGACGGTCGGCGAAGACCACCGTCTCCTTCAGCCCGCAGCGCCGGAAGCAGGCGTTGATCAGCTTCGAGATCTCCTTCTTCTTCAGCGGCTTGTTGATGAAGCTGAAGGGCAGGCCGGCTGGCAAAATCTCCGACAGCAGAGCACGGCCCACCGTCGTTTCGTAGCGATTGACGGTTTCCCGCCGCTCCCCGTCGGGCCCGATGTCCACGTCCCGGATTCGCGCCGTGATGCGCGCGTGCAGCTCGACCTGTCCGCTGTCATAGGCGCGCTTCACCTCGCCGATGTCGGAGAACGAGATGCCTTCTCCCCGGGCGTTGATCCGATCCCTGGTCGCGTAGTACAAGCCCAGGACGATGTCCTGGGAGGGCACGATGATCGGCTCGCCGTTAGCCGGCGACAGAATGTTGTTGGAGGCCAGCATCAGCGTGCGCGCCTCCATTTGCGCTTCGAGCGACAGCGGCACGTGCACGGCCATCTGGTCGCCGTCGAAGTCGGCGTTGAAAGCCACGCACACCAACGGATGCAGTTGGATGGCCTTGCCTTCGATCAGCGTCGGCTCGAACGCCTGGATGCCGAGCCGGTGCAGCGTCGGCGCCCGGTTGAGCAGCACCGGATGCTCGCGGATCACCTCTTCCAGGATATCCCAGACCTCGGGCACTTCCTGCTCGACCAGCTTCTTCGCTGCTTTGATGGTGGTGGCCAAGCCCATCAGCTCCAGCTTGTTGAAGATGAAAGGCTTGAACAGCTCCAGCGCCATCTTCTTAGGCAGGCCGCACTGATGGAGTTTGAGTTGCGGACCGACCACGATGACCGAGCGACCAGAATAGTCGACACGCTTCCCCAGCAGGTTCTGGCGGAAGCGACCGCCCTTGCCCTTGATCATGTCCGCGAGCGACTTGAGCGGACGCTTGTTGGCGCCGGTCATGGCTTTGCCGCGGCGGCCGTTGTCGAGCAGCGAGTCGACCGCTTCCTGCAGCATGCGCTTTTCGTTGCGCACGATGATTTCCGGAGCCTTCAGCTCCAACAGGCGCTTCAGGCGGTTGTTGCGATTGATGACGCGGCGATAGAGGTCATTGAGGTCCGAGGTCGCGAAGCGGCCGCCGTCCAGCGGCACCAGCGGGCGCAGGTCGGGCGGCAACACCGGCAGCACCTCGAGAATCATCCATTCGGGTTTGATGCCGGAGTGCTGGAATGCCTCGAGGACCTTCAGCCGCTTGGCGATCTTCTTGATCTTCGCCTCAGAGCCGGTCGTCTCCAGCTCGCTGCGCAGCTGTTCGATGTCGCGGTTGATATCCAGGGTGCGTAGCAGCTCGCGAATGCCCTCAGCACCCATCTGGGCGGTGAAATCGTCGCCGTACTCCTCCACCTTGGCAAGGTAGTCGTCCTCGGTCAGAAGCTGGCCGCGGTTGAGCGGCGTCATGCCCGGATCGACGACGACATAACCTTCGAAGTAGAGCACGCGTTCGATGTCGCGCAGCGTCATGTCGAGCACCATACCCAGACGCGAGGGCAAACTCTTTAGGAACCAGATGTGCGCCACCGGCGAGGCCAGCTCGATGTGGCCCATGCGCTCGCGGCGCACCTTGGACAACGTTACTTCCACGCCGCACTTCTCGCAGATCACGCCGCGATGCTTCAGGCGCTTGTACTTGCCGCACAGGCACTCATAGTCCTTCACCGGACCGAAGATCTTGGCGCAGAACAGACCGTCGCGCTCGGGCTTGAAGGTGCGGTAGTTGATGGTCTCCGGCTTCTTGACTTCACCGTAGGACCAGGAGCGGATCTTGTCCGGTGACGCGAGCCCGATGGTGATCGCGTCGAACTCCTCTTCCTGAGTGACCTGCTTGAACAGATCGAGCAGTGCTTTCATGGTCGCTTTGCTCCTTGAATCCGATCAAAAACGCTCGAGATCGATGTCGATCGCAAGCGAGCGGATTTCCTTCACCAGCACGTTGAACGACTCCGGCATGCCGGCGTCGATCTTGTGCTCGCCCTTGACGATGTTCTCATAGACCTTAGTGCGGCCCGAAACGTCGTCGGACTTGACGGTCAGCATCTCCTGCAGCGTGTAAGACGCGCCGTAGGCCTCCAACGCCCATACCTCCATCTCGCCAAAGCGCTGGCCGCCGAATTGGGCCTTGCCACCCAGGGGCTGCTGCGTGACGAGCGAATACGGACCGGTTGAGCGGGCGTGCATCTTGTCGTCCACCAGGTGATGCAGCTTCAGCACGTGCATGTAGCCGACCGTGACGGCGCGCTCGAATGCCTCACCGGTGCGGCCGTCGTAGAGCGTCACCTGGCCGGAGCGGGGCAGTCCAGCTACGTCCAGCATGTCTTTGATTTCCGACTCGTGCGCGCCATCGAACACCGGGGTCGCGAATGGCACGCCCGTGCTGAGATTGCGCGCCAGCTCCAGCACCTCTGAATCGGCGAGGCTGTCGATCTCCTCGGGCTTGCCGCTGGTGTTGTAGATCTTGTTCAGGTACTTGCGCAGTTCGGCGATTCCGGAGGCCGCCCGGAGCATCTCTCCGATCTTCAGACCCAATCCCTTGGCCGCCCAACCCAAGTGGGTTTCCAGGATCTGGCCGATGTTCATCCGCGACGGCACCCCGAGCGGATTGAGCACGATGTCCACCGTCGTGCCGTCGGCCATGTGGGGCATATCTTCCACCGGCACGATCCTCGACACGACACCTTTGTTGCCGTGGCGGCCGGCCATCTTGTCGCCCGGCTGCAGGCGCCGCTTGACGGCCAGATACACTTTGACCATCTTTTGCACGCCCGGCGCCAGCTCGTCGCCCTGGGTCAGCTTCTTCTTCTTCGCTTCGAAGGCAAGATCGAAGTCCTTGCGCGTGTGTTCCAGACCATCGCGCAGGCTCTCCAGTTGCTGGGCCGCATCCTCGTCGGCAAGGCGGATGTCGAACCAATGGTGGGGATCGAGCGACTCCAAGTATTGTTTGCTGATCTTCGTGCCCTTGGCGAGCTTCTTCGGTCCGCCATTGGCGACCTTACCGACGATCAGCCGCTCGATACGGGCGAAGGTGTCGCGCTCGACGATGCGCATCTGATCGGCGAGGTCCGTCTTGTAGCGACGCAATTCGTCATCGATGATCTGCTGGGCGCGCTTGTCGCGCTCGATGCCTTCGCGCGTAAACACCTGCACGTCGATCACTGTGCCGCTCATGCCGGAGGGCACGCGCAGGCTGGTGTCCTTCACGTCGGAAGCCTTCTCGCCGAAGATGGCGCGCAGCAGCTTTTCTTCCGGCGTGAGTTGGGTCTCGCCCTTCGGCGTGACCTTGCCCACCAGCACGTCACCGGCCTCCACCTCGGCGCCGATGTAGACGATGCCCGACTCGTCCAGGCGAGACAGCTGAGCCTCGCCCAACGAGGCGATGTCGCGGGTGATTTCCTCGGCGCCCAGCTTGGTATCGCGGGCGACCACCGTCAGCTCCTCGATGTGGATCGAGGTGAAGCGATCGTCGGACACCACCCTCTCGGAGATGAGGATCGAGTCCTCGAAGTTGTAGCCGTTCCAGGGCATGAACGCCACCAGCATGTTCTGGCCCAGCGCCAGCTCGCCCATGTCGGTCGAGGCACCGTCGGCAATCACGTCGCCCTTGGCGATGACGTCGCCAACTTTCACCAGCGGCCGCTGGTTGATGTTCGTGTTTTGATTGGAACGCGTGTACTTGATGAGGTTGTAGATGTCGACGCCGACCTCGCCGGGCACCGTTTCCTCGTCGTGCACACGCACGACGATGCGGTTGGCATCGATGTAGTCGACCACCCCACCGCGCAAGGCCTGCACCGCCGTGCCGGAGTCGACTGCCACGGTGCGCTCGATGCCGGTGCCCACGAGAGGCTTCTCGGCTCGCAGACACGGCACCGCTTGGCGCTGCATGTTTGATCCCATCAGCGCGCGGTTGGCGTCGTCGTGCTCAAGGAAGGGAATGAGCGAGGCCGCGACTGAGACGATCTGCGACGGCGCTACGTCCATGTACTGCACTTCCTCGGGCGACTTGAGTTCGAACTCGCTCTTGAAACGGCAGGACACGAGCTCGTCGATCAGCTTGCCCTTCTTGTCGAGACGTGCGTTGGCCTGGGCGATGACGTAGTGCCCCTCCTCGATTGCCGACAGGAATTCGATCTGGTCGGTGACCCGGCCGTCGACCACCTTGCGGTATGGCGTTTCGAGGAAGCCGAACTGGTTGGTACGCGCATAAAGCGCCAGCGAGTTGATGAGACCGATGTTCGGACCTTCCGGCGTCTCGATCGGGCAGACGCGGCCGTAGTGCGTCGGATGCACGTCGCGCACTTCGAAGCCGGCGCGCTCGCGCGTCAGACCGCCCGGGCCAAGGGCCGACACACGGCGCTTGTGGGTGATCTCCGACAGCGGATTGGTCTGGTCCATGAACTGGGAAAGCTGGCTGGACCCGAAGAATTCCTTGATGGCAGCGCTGATCGGCTTGGCGTTGATCAGGTCGTGGGGCATCAGGTTTTCGCTTTCTGCCTGGGACAGACGCTCCTTCACGGCGCGCTCGACGCGCACGAGGCCAGCGCGGAACTGGTTCTCCGCCAGCTCGCCGACGGAGCGCACGCGGCGGTTGCCCAGGTGGTCGATGTCGTCGATCTCGCCGCGGCCGTTGCGCAGCTCGACGAGGATGCGAATGACGTCGATGATGTCCTGGTTCGACAGCGTGCCCGTACCGTCCAACTCGTCGCGGCCGACACGGCGGTTGAATTTCATCCGGCCGACAGCGGAAAGATCGTAGCGGTCTTCCGAATAGAACAAACCGTTGAACAGCGTTTCCACCGCATCTTCGGTGGGCGGCTCACCGGGGCGCATCATGCGGTAGATGGCAACCTTGGCCGCCCACTGGTCCGCAGTTTCGTCGATGCGAAGGGTCTGGGAAATGTAGGGACCGCTGTCCAGGTCGTTTACATACAGCGTTTGCAGGCTCTCGACACCCGCCTCCTGAAGTTTGGACAGCAGCGTATCGGTAAGCTCCTCGTTGGCCTGGGCCAGGATTTCGCCGGTCTCCTTGTCCACGATGTTGTGCGCGATGATCCGGCCGTAGAGAAACTCCTCCGGCACATTGATCTTCTTGATCCCGGCTTCGGATAACTCGCGGATGTGCTTGGCGGTGATGCGCTTGTCCTTGGCAACGATAGTGTGGCCGGCCTTGTCGGCAATGTCGAATCGCGCCACTTCGCCGCGCAGTCGCTCGGGCACGAGTTCGAACTGCACGCCGCGCTTGGCCAGATGAAAGGTGTCGCTGTCGAAGAACGTGGCCAGGATCTGCTCCGGCGTCATGCCGATGGCCTTGAGCAGTATGGTCACGGGCATCTTCCGCCGCCGGTCGACGCGGAAGTACAGATAGTCTTTCGGGTCGAACTCGAAGTCCAACCAAGAGCCACGGTAGGGAATGATGCGCGCCGAGAAAAGCAGTTTGCCCGACGAATGGGTCTTGCCACGGTCGTGCTCGAAAAAGACGCCGGGGGACCGATGCAACTGTGAGACGATGACGCGCTCAGTACCGTTGATGATGAACGAGCCGGTCGAGGTCATGAGCGGAATCTCGCCCATGTAGACCTCCTGCTCCTTCACTTCCTTGATCGTTTCCTTCGCCGCCTCCTTGTCGAGAATGACCAGCCTCACGCGGGCCCGCAAGGGCGAAGCGAAGGTCAATCCACGCTGCTGACATTCCTTCACGTCGAACGCCGGCTCGCCCAGCATGTAGTGGACGAATTCCAGGCGCGCATTTCCGGAATGGCTCGAGATCGGGAAGATGGACGTGAACGCCGCCTGCAGCCCCTGGTTGCGGCGCTGCACCGGCGGGATGTCCGTCTGCAGAAAGGCTAGATAGGATTCGAGCTGGGTCGCCAGCAGGAACGGCACATCGAGGACGCTTGCCCGTTTGGCAAAGCTCTTGCGGATGCGCTTCTTCTCGGTATAGGTATACGTCATAGCAGCTCCAGACGTGTCAGGCGACGGGATTCAGAAGACAGAACAAAGAAAGCGAAACGGTACGAGAAGTTCCCGCGCGGGAGTTCCAACCGCCCGCCCGTGGCTCGCTTGCTTTGTGCCAGCTTCTCCAAAGGCAAAAGGGCCGGCGGGGGAAACCGCCAGCCCGCTGTGTTCACCAGCCTTACTTGATCTCGGCTTTGCCACCCGCCTCTTCCAGTTGCTTCTTGACCGCTTCCGCCTCGGCTTTGGCGACGCCTTCCTTGACGGCTTTCGGCGCACCATCCACCAGATCCTTGGCTTCCTTCAGGCCCAGACTGGTGACGGCGCGAACGACCTTGATCACGTTCACCTTGTTGTCCCCGGCCGCAGTCAGAATGACGTCGAACTCGGTTTTCTCTTCCACCACCGGCGCAGCCGCGCCGCCGCCGGCCGGCGCCGCCACGGCCACCGCAGCAGCGGCCGCCGAGACTCCAAACTTCTCTTCCATGTCCTTGATCAGGCCGGACAGTTCAAGAACCGTCATGTTGGCGATGGCATCGAGAATCTGTTCTTTGGTTACAGCACCCATTTATTGCTCCTGAATAGTGATTTGGTCGACGCACCGGATGCCGGCGCGAGTAACCGATCTGAATGTCAAGCAGTCTGTTCCTTGGCGTCACGCACGGCCGCCAGCGTGCGCACGAATTTGCTCGGTACTTCATTGAGCGTGCGCACGAACTGGACAACCGGCGCCTGCATCGTACCCAACAAGCTGGCCAGCAGTTCGTCGCGGCTGGGCATCGTGGCCAGCGCCTTGACGCCGGCGGCGTCCATGACGTAATTGGCCATCGCGCCCGCCTTGATGACGAGCTTGTCGTTGCCCTTGGCGAAGTCGTTGAGCACCTTGGCGCCGGCGACGGGATCGTTGGAGATCCCATACATAAGCGGCCCAACCAGGTGCTCCTTCAACCCATCGAACGGCGTGTCAGCAACCGCACGCCGTGCCAAGGTGTTTTTCAGTACTCGCAGATACACCCCCGCCTTGCGCGCTTCCAAGCGCAGGCGCGTGATGTCGCCTACTTCCAGACCGCGGTTCTCGGCGACGACGATCGCCTGAGCGTCCGCAACCTGCGCCGACACCGAAGCGACAACCGCCTTCTTTTCATCAAGATTGAGACCCAAGGTCAGCTCCTAAGAAAACCGTTCCGCACCCGACATCGTTGCCGTCCGGCCGGAACCAATGCGGCGACCTTCATTCAGGAGATCCGCGACGACCGGCGCCGGAAAGGTGTCGGTCGTCGCACATCTGTTGTCCGTCATTTCGGGTAGCGCCATCTGCGCCGGCTTCGGGAACCAGGAAGCTGGATCAGGAATCTGAGCAACGATTCCACGCCCAAAATGCCATCGCCCCTCAATTAAGTCCGGCATCAATGCCCGGTATCTGGTCCCTGACATCAGATGCCCGACGCCTGCGGTCTTTGATAACCTGCCGACGCACTTGCGCACGCCGGCAGCCCAAAGCTCTGCCCCCGCGACCGCGGGGAGTTCGATCCTTTCTATGCCATCAGACTCGACTGGTCGACCCGCACACCCACACCCATGGTGCTGGAGACGGAAATCTTGCGCAGGTAGACACCCTTGCTCGTCGCCGGTTTCGCCTTGTTCAGCGCATCGATCAGCGCGCGCACGTTTTGCTGCAGCGCATCCACGGAAAATGAGGCACGGCCGACGGTGCATTGGATGATGCCGCCCTTGTCGGTGCGGTACTGCACCTGACCGGCCTTGGCGTTCTTCACCGCGGTGGCGACATCCATGGTCACGGTCCCCACCTTCGGGTTCGGCATGAGCCCCCGTGGACCGAGGATCTGGCCGAGCTGACCAACCACCTTCATGGCATCCGGCGTGGCAATGGCGATGTCGAATTCGATGACACCTTCCTTCACCTTCGCGGCCAGATCGTCGAAGCCGACGATGTCCGCACCGGCATCCTTCGCCGCGGCTGCCTTGTCACCCTGTGCAAACACGGCCACGCGCACCTTCTTTCCGGTACCGGCCGGCAGCACGACGGAGCCGCGCACGAGCTGATCGGATTTCTTCGCGTCGATGCCCAGGTTGACCGCCAGGTCGATGGACTCATCGAACTTGGCATTGGCGCAGCCTTTCACCAATGTCAGTGCGTCCGCCAGCGCGTAGAACTTGCTGCGGTCCACCTTCGCACGCAGCGCCTTGGTGCGTTTGGAGAGCCTGGCCATATCACATCCCCTCCACGGTGACGCCCATACTGCGGGCACTGCCCGCGATGGTGCGCATGGCGGCTTCCAGATCGGCTGCGGTGAGATCCTTCATCTTCGTCTTCGCGATCTCTTCAACCTGGGCGCGCGTCAGCTTGCCAACCTTGTCGGTGTGGGGCTTGGCGCTGCCCTTGTCCAGCTTCGCCGCTTTTTTGATGAGCACCGACGCCGGCGGCGTCTTCATGATGAAGGTGAAGCTCTTGTCGGCGAAGGCGGTGATCACCACCGGCACCGGCAGACCAGGTTCCATACCTTGGGTCTGCGCGTTGAACGCCTTGCAGAACTCCATGATGTTCAGGCCGCGCTGACCGAGCGCGGGACCAATGGGCGGGCTGGGATTGGCTTTGCCCGCCGGCACTTGCAACTTGATGAAGCCGACGATCTTCTTCGCCATGATGGTTCCTCAAAGGTGAGTGATAACGCGCGATCGGCTTGGCGCCTACTCGCGCTCCTCGTTGCGCCCGAGGCAACGACATGACATCGTTGCCCGGCGATTCAGGGTCGTGCGCCGTATGCGAACGCCCTATGCTTTCTCGACCTGGGCAAACTCCAGCTCGACCGGCGTAGCACGGCCGAAAATGGTTACCGAAACACGCAGCTTGCTTTTCTCGTAGTTGACGTCCTCGACGGAGCCGTGGAAATCGGTGAAAGGCCCCTCCTTGACCCGCACCATTTCGCCAATTTCGAACAGCACCTTCGGCTTGGGCTTTTCCACGCCCTCCTGCATTTGCTGCATGATCTTCTGGACTTCAGACTCCGAGATCGGCGTCGGTTTAGTGGCGGTACCGCCGACAAAGCCCGTGACCTTCGACGTGCTCTTCACGAGGTGCCAGGTCTCGTCGTCCATTTCCATTTCGACGAGTACGTATCCGGGGAAGAACTTTCGTTCGGAAATGCTCTTCTGGCCCGACTTCATTTCAACGACTTCTTCCACGGGCACCAGAATCTGGCCAAAGCGGTCCTGCATGCCCGAACGGGCGATCCGTTCCACCAGCGCACGCTGGACGGATTTCTCGAATCCCGAGTAGGCATGCACCACGTACCAGCGTTTCGTCATGATTTCTTCCAGCCCAGGATAAGGTCGTATAGCACCCACTCGAGGCCTTTGTCAGTCAGCCAGAGAAAAACCGCCATGACAACGACAAATGCGAAGACGACTCCGGTCGTCTGCATCGTCTCTTTCCGGCCGGGCCAGGCAACCTTTTTTGCCTCGCCCATCGCTTCCCGGGCGAACACAAAAAAGCGCTGGCCGGGTTCGGTAAACCAGGCTACGGCCACGCCGGCGGCCATGCCGGCAAGCACGGACAGGACACGGAAAATCAGCGCCTGCTCGGCAAGCACGTAAAAACCGGCCACGCCGGCGGCCAACAACAACAGCGCCAGCGCGAACTTGATTTTGTCGGCCATCTAAACTAGTCGTCAGTGCAGGTGGCAGGGCAAGAGGGAATCGAACCCCCAACCTTCGGTTTTGGAGACCGACGCTCTGCCAGTTGAGCTATTGCCCTGCTGCTTACCAATCATCTATGGCCCACGCCGTGGCACATATTGCGCACCCCGGGCGTACGCCG
>DAITBA010000037.1:0-15618 GCA_036824005.1 Rhodocyclaceae bacterium | reverse complement strand
TCGGTTCACGGCACGATGCGCGGATGAACAGACTTTTTCTACAGCGTCGTTAGGCGGCGGAAATGCTCGACACGCGTGCGGACCGTTCAGCTGAGCAGATCTTCGAGCGTCGCCACCGGTACGACGTTTCGCGCGGCGGCCGCCACTTCCTCGCTGCACGTGATCAACGCGTCCGCTTGCAGCTTTGTCAGCGCCAAGTACTCGGCCACAAACGTGTCTTCCCAGCCAAGCTGGTCTGCAATGTCCCATGCCACTCGCTGGAGTACACGGTCACCAAGCAAGCGCACTTGCAGCGCACGCAGGTAGTCCAGGCGCGCGTTCGCCTCTTTGCGCGTCGTTTCTCCGTGCCGCACTGCTTCATACAGTCGCGCGAGCATCTGCGACCTCAGCAGCGTAGGCGCAAACAATCGGTGATGCGCGGGAACCTTTGCATTGCGCTCGGCCAGGGTCAAAGCAACTATCGGCTCAATCACGTATCGCGCCATACTTATTCCCTCAAATGCGCTGGTTTACTTAACCGCATGGTAGTCGAGTCAGTCGCCGGTGGTTGTACGCCCACGAATGCGCCGCCGCCTAACCCGTCGTATATGGACTCCTCCCCCAACGCAAGAAACCGACCGATAGGGATGGCCGTGGGGAAACGCATGCAGTCGTATATCCGGCATCGTGAGTGGGCTCTGGGTGGCCCGTGCCGACATGGAATCTGCTCACGGTGCGCCAATCGTTGCAAGCGGCAAGCATGAGGCTGCCGGAAGGGTTTTCGGCGTCAATCCGTGCGGCGATACAGTCGTGGCGACAGCAACGGCAACGGTCGTAGCATTCATCTCGGGCGCTTCCCGGTCGGTCTCGCGCCAGCCCACCACGGACTCGATCATGGCACGATGGTGCCCAAGGCGGGGGCGCGCATCATTTCCCAGTCCCGAGGAGAACCTGTCATGAACGCCGATGAACTGCGCGCCATTCAGGCGCCGCTGAAGGATCGCTACCGCGGCGCGCCGGAGACGGCGCAGATTACGCTGCGTGCGCGTGGTCGCGTGGGCGAGGGCGTGACGTGCCGCATCGAAACCGGCAAGGCGCTCGCCGTCGCGGGGCTGCATCCGGGCACGGGCGGCAACGGCTTGAGCGCCTGCTCCGGCGACATGCTGCTCGAAGCGCTCGTGGCCTGCGCCGGGGTGACGTTGAATGCGGTGGCGACGTCGCTGGGCATCGCGCTGCGCGACGCGACGCTCGAAGCCGAGGGCGATCTCGATTTCCGCGGCACGCTCGGGCTGGCCAAGGATGCCCCGGTCGGCTTCCAGCGTATTCGACTGCAGATCACGCTCGACACCGATGCGTCCGAGGAACAGATCGCGACGCTGCTGCGCCTGACGGAGAGGTATTGCGTCGTCTACCAGACGCTGGCGCATCCGCCGGTGCTGGCAGTTGCGCGCAGGGGGGCACGCGCAGGTTGACGTCCGGCAAGGTGCCGCAGAGGTATCGCCGGGCGCGGATACCGGCGTCCGCGTGGCGATGCGCGCGCCTAGCGCGCCGCTACCACCGCGACGGCGAAGGTATTGCCAGCGTTGTGCATAGGGACATCGGCGGCCTTCGCGGCAGGCCCGCGAAAGATCGCCAATAGCACGCACACTGACCCCAGCAGCAGGGTTTTCCCTTTTCTCACGGCTGCTCCCTTTTGTTCGTCTTGTCTGATCGGAATGTCGCTCGACGTTTGCGTCACGCGATTACGCGGCGCGAAACACAAGGGCCGGGCTCGGACCGATGCTGCACAGTCCAGACCCGGCCCTTGCAGGTCAGCAACTCCCGAATTACAGGCCGCCGAAGTTGATGTTGTTGTTGGCCGTCTGCGTCGGGATCACCGTGGAGGTGATGCCGTGGGCGAAGGCGACGTTGTTGCCGTTGTTGTTCTGCACGTTTTGCAGTTGGCCGATGGACTGGGAAGCGGCGAAGGAAACGTTCTCGACTTCGCTGTAGCCGTAGCCATACACGGGCAGCCACGGGAAGTACAGCGTGCCGCCTTTGACTTCCGCCATCGCGGCGCGGTCGAGTTCTTCGGTACGGGCCAGGTCTTTGATCATCAGTGCGCTCATGGTAATTCTCCTTTCAAAGTTAGGTGGTTTGGTTTGGGTGAGCATCGTTTGCTGCGCTCGGAGACCTATTCAGCACGGGCCGTGCCAGGTGCGCAGACGCGACCGCTGCAGACGTGTAACAAACTGAAAAGTCGATATAATTTTGTTGCCGGCGGCGGGAAGCGTGCAGGACATGGCGCAGGGGCCGGGCGCGAACTGGTGGTTGGTCGCCAACATCTTTCGCGCCAACTGTCGGAACCGATGCGACATTTGCGAGCGACGTCTTGCGCGTCCTGCGAGGTCGTACCATGCGAACGCGACCGTCGGCCGATGGCGCCACCCGGTCAGCGCGAAAGGAGGCAGCGATGGCGGACGACCTGACATCCGGGCACGGCGCATGCAACCGACGCCACGTCTTGCGGCGCGCGGCCGGTGTCCTGGCCGGCGGCGCGAGCGGTTTCGTTCTTGCGCGCGAGGCGCTGCCGGACATCGTGCAGCCGCGTCGCGCGGGAGCACCGGGATTCGCGGAGCGGGCGTTCGAGATGCGCCGGCTGGCGGTCGAGCGCGGCGACCAGGCCTACGGCGCGGTGGTCGTCAAGGATGGGCGCATCGTCGGCGAAGGCGTCAGCGCCGTGCTCACGACCCCCGATCCGACCGCCCACGCGGAGATCCAGGCGCTGCGGGACGCCGCAAAGCGCCTCGGCACCCCGGACCTGTCGGGCTGCGAGCTTTACGGCTCCTCGCGCGCCTGCCCGATGTGCGAAGCCGCCGCTTACTGGGCGCGCATCGCACGCATGTACCACGGCGAGGCGGCGACCGACGCCGGCGCGCCGCGGCTGCGTTAGCCGCGTCCAACTCGGCGCGCCTGCGCATGTAGCGAGTCTTTCAAGAGCGGCGTCATGGTCTACACTGCAATGGATCGGTCGAGGAACGGCACAGGAGGAGCGACATCATGGCGGGTGCGAGGGGATGGGGTATGGCGGCGGTGCTGGCGGGTGCGCTTGCGCTCATTTTCCCGCTGCAGGCGGCGGAGCTTTCCGGGACGCGCCAGGTCATTCTCAGCAACGCCCAGGGCGAGCGCGTGCCCATCGCCACTGTCGCCTTCGAACCCGCGGGCGCGGGACGCTGGCGCTTCACGCTGCAGTTGGACGAGAGTCGCTTCGGCGAACACTTTCTCGCCATGCGGCCGTTCAAGTGCCTGACCGGCGCGCGCCAGCAGCTGTGCCACTTCCCCTACGCGAGCGAGCAGGTCGTCGCCGCCGACGATCTGGTGCCGCTCGAATATGCCCTGATGTTCCTGCACACCAAGCCGGCGGCGGTGAACGTCGATGCGCGCAACGGTGTGTACTACCGCCTGCGCTGGAAGGGGAGCGGCGCGCCGGGCGCGATCGAAGGCAAACTCTACGACGTGGACATGGATCCCATCGTCGTTCCCCAGGGCGACCGGCGCCGGCCGATACGCAGCGAGCATCTGATCGCAGCCGATGAGGATTCCCACTGGCTGCCGCGCCTGAGCATCGAGTAGCCGGCGCTGTGGCGGCGGCTGCCGGAGCAGCGTCCCGCGGCAGCGACGCGATCGGCATGTCTTGGTGTATCCTCGGCTATCTGCGCACCGTTCGTCCCCGGTCGTCGGCCGGCGGCGATGGAAGCCGCGATCATTTGCCATGCCTGAAAGCACACCGACACCGAACGACCGGTCCGAGGAGACGGCGGAGCACGAGCTGCGCGTGCGGCGCATCCACCGCCGCGATCTGAACCGCGTCTGGGAATTTCTCAAGCGCGTCTTCCGCGACGTCAACCGCGAGACGGTCGAGTACCAGCGTCCCCGGCTGAAACAGCACTTCTTCGAGATCTACCAGGAGGAAGGCATCGAGCAGCTGGTGTTCGAGCTGAAGAAGGGCGCCAAGTACGAGCTGGTCGGCTACGCCCAGTACACGTACGAGATTGCCGGTTCCGACAACTGGATGAACTACCGCTACTTCGAAAGGCGCGGCATGCGGCCGCTGTTCGTCGAGGAGCTGGCCGTGCATCCCGATTACCATGGCATGGGCATCGGCGCGTTCATCTTCGAGCAGATCGAGCACGCGGCGCGGTTGCGCGGCTGCACGCACATCGTGCTCGACGTGGCGGAGAACAACGAGCAGGCGCTGAAGTTCTATCGCAAACGCAATTTCTATAAGCTCGACGCCGCCATCTTCCTCGCCAAGAAACTGAGCGTCGAGGAGGAACTGCTCGGGCCGCGCAAGGTGGCGGTGCGCAAGCCGGACACCAGGTAGTGCCCGTCGCTATGGCGGTTGCATCGACCCGGGAGCGTCCGCCGCTCATTTCCCTGTTCCTGGTCTCGGCTGCGGCGCTCGCCTACGAGGTGCTGCTCACGCGGCTGTTCTCGATCGTGCTTTGGCACCACTTCGCCTACATGATCATCAGCGCGGCGCTGCTCGGCTACGGCGCCGCCGGCACTTTCCTGGCACTCGCCGCGGAGCGCATCGAGCGGCGCTTCGACGCCTGGTTCGTCGGCGCGGCGGCGCTGTTTGGTCTGGCCATGCCGTCGTGCTTCCTGCTCGCTCAGCGCGTGCCCTTCAACCCGCTGGAACTGCTATGGGACGCGGCGCAACCGGCGTACCTGCTTGGCATCTACCTGCTGCTGTTCCTGCCCTTCTTCTGCGCGGCCACCTGCGTCTGCCTGGTCATCTCGCGCTTCGGCAGGCAGGCGCACCGGGTGTACAGCTTCGACATCCTCGGCGCCGGGGCGGGCAGCATCGGCGTGGTGCTGGCGCTGCTCGCGTTGCCAGCGCTCGGCGTGCTCAAGGCACTGGCGGCACTCGGGCTGGGCGCGGCCGCCGTGGCCTGCGTCGAGCTGCGGCTGCGTCTGCGCCGGCTCGCGGGTGCGCTGGCCGTTGCCGCGGCGGCCCTGCCATTCGTCATGGGCGCGGACTGGGCGGGCCTGCGTCCGTCGCCGTACAAGGATCTGAGCCAGGCGCTGCTCGTGAGCGGCACGCGCGTCGTCGCCGAACGATCGAGCCCCCTGGGCGCGCTGACGGTCGTCGACAGCCCGGCGGTGCCCTTCCGTCATGCGCCGGGCTTGAGTCTCAATGCGCTCGGTGAGCCGCCGCAGCAGCTCGGCGTGTTCGGCGACGGCGACGGACTGAGCGCGATCACGCGCTTCGACGGGCGGCGCGAGTCCATCGCCTACCTCGATTACCTCACCTCGGCGCTGCCCTATCATCTGCTCGATCGGCCGCGCGTGCTGGTGCTCGGCGCCGGCACCGGCGCCGACGTGCTGCAGGGGATTTTCCACGGTGCCGCCGCCATCGACGCCGTCGAGCTGAATCCGCAAACCATCGCGCTCGTGGGCGACACCTACGCCGAGTTCGCCGGCGGCATCTACGCCCGGCCCGAGGTGCGCGTGCATGCCAAGGAGGCGCGCGGCTTCGTGGCCGCGACTGCCGAGCGCTACGACCTGATCCAGGTGGCGCTGCTGGACTCCTTCAGCACCGCAGCCGCCGGGCTCTACGCCCTGAGCGAGAACACGCTGTACACGGTGGAAGCGTTCCAGGGCTACCTGCGCCGTCTGCGCCCCGGGGGGCTGCTCGCCATCACGCGCTGGGTTACGCTGCCGCCGCGCGATGCCCTGAAGCTCGTCGCTACCGCTGCGGTGGCGCTGGAGCGCAGCGGCGTTGCCGAGCCGGCCGCACAGCTTGCACTGATCCGCGGCTGGAAGACGAGCACCCTGCTGGTCAAGAACGGCGCGCTCAACGAGGCGGAACTGGCGGCGCTGCGCGAATTCTGCCGGGCGCGCTCCTTCGACCCCGCCTATTACCCCCGCATGAAGCGGGAGGAGGCGAACCGCTACAACGTGCTCGACGCGCCGCACTTCTTCGACGGCGCCATGGCGCTGCTCGGTGCCGGGGGCAAGGCGTTCATCGAGCGCTACAAGTTTTTCATCGAGCCGGCGACCGACGATCGACCCTATTTCTTCCGTTTCTTCAAGTGGGGCGCGGCGGCCGAACTGCTGGCGCTGAAGGAGCAGGGCGGACTGCCGCTGCTGGAGTGGGGCTATCCGGTGCTCGTCATCACGCTCGTGCAGGCGCTGGTGGCGAGTGTCGTGCTGATCCTGCTGCCGCTGCGGGCGCGCTTGCGCACATCCGATGCCGCCGCCGGCCGTGGGCGCGTCGGCCTGTACTTCCTCGCCATCGGGCTGGCCTTCATGTTCGTGGAGATTGCCTTTATCCAAAAGTTCGTGTTGTTCCTTGCGCATCCGCTGTACGCGGTGGCGGTGGTGCTGTGCGCCTTCCTCGTCTTTGCCGGTATCGGCAGCCGGCTGTCGGGCTGGCTGGTGAGCCGAAACGCGCGCATGGCGGCGCGGCCGGTCACCTGGGCCGTTGGCGGCATCGCCGTGCTGGCGGCAGCCTACGCTTTCGTCCTGCCGCCGCTGTTCCAGGTATTGATGCACCTGCCCGATCCGGTGCGTATCGCCATCGCGCTGGCGCTCATCGCCCCGCTGGCGGTGTGCATGGGTGTGCCGTTTCCATCCGGTATCGCCTGGGTCAGCGCCGACCGGCAGATGCTCGTCCCTTGGGCCTGGGCGGTGAACGGCTGCGCCTCGGTGGTGGGCGCGGTGCTCGCCACGTTGCTGGCGATTCACTTTGGATTCACCGTGGTGGTGATGCTGGCGGTCGTGCTTTACGTCGGCGCCCTGGTGGCAAGACGCGGCGCGCAGTAGCTGAAGTTTTCGCGCCGCACGCAACTTCTGCTGGACAGCGCTGCCGGGCGTGCTACAAAGACAGAAGGCGATGCCGTCGCTTCGTTCCATGGCGCCTCGCCCGTTCCCCCGGAGTCTGCCGGATGTCGTCGTATCTTCCGATGCTCCGGCAGCCGATCCCGCATCCGCAAAAGGAGGCTCACCATGGCCATTTACATAGCGCTGGGCAGTTTCACCGATCAGGGAATTCGCGGCGTGAAAGAAACCACCCTACGAGCGGCAGCCGCCAAGGAGGTGGCCGGACGGTTCGGGGTGACGATGAAAGAGATCTACTGGACAATCGGCCAACACGACATCGTTGCCATACTCGAAGCTACCGACGATGCGGCGGTCAGCGCCTTCGGTTTGAGCCTCGCGGCACAGGGCAACGTGCGATTCCAGACGCTGCGCGGTTTCTCGGCGGCGGAGATGGGCCAGATCCTTGCCAAGGTGCCGTGACACGCCAAACGGCAAGATCGGAGCGGACTGGCATCCGGTCAGCGCAAGGAAGCTTACTTTGCCGCGCAGGGCACAGCGGACGCCGAGGACGAAGGGGCTGTAGACGCACGTCGGTGTATTGTGTCTCCTCTGTGTCCTCCGCGCCCTCGGCGCTGGAGCGCCGTTTTCAGGTTCGGCGCACCGTCTCGGCCGTCTGGCCGAAGAGGATTTTCGCCGCCTCCTCCGTCACGACCCGGGTGTCATTGATTGCCATGCCCCGCTCGTAGGCGCGCTGGGTGGCGGGTCGTGCGCGGATGGCTTCGAACCAGCGCTTGATGTGCGGGAAGGCGTCCAGGTTCTGGCCCTGGCGCTTCCATGGCACGATCCACGGATAGCAGGCCATGTCGGCGATGGAATACTCGCCGGCGATGAACTCGCGATCGGCAAGCCGCTTGTTGAGCACGCCGTAAAGACGGTTGGTCTCGTCCACGTAGCGCTTGATGGCGTAGGGAATTTTCTCGGGCGCATAGAGCGCGAAGTGATGATTCTGGCCTGCCATCGGCCCCAATCCGCCCATCTGCCAGAACAGCCACTGCAATACCTCGACGCGTCCGCGCAGCTGCGCCGGAATGAAGCTCCCCGTCTTCTCGGCGAGGTAGAGCAGGATGGCGCCGGACTCGAACACGGAGATCGGCGTGCCGCCGCCGGCCGGCGCGTGATCGACGATGGCCGGGATGCGGTTGTTCGGCGACACCTTCAGGAACTCGGGAGCAAACTGCTCGCCCTTGCTGATATTGATCGGCAGGAGGCGATGGTCGATGCCGGTTTCCTCGAGGAACATCAGCGCCTTGTAGCCGTTGGGCGTGGTCCAGAAATACAGGTCGATCATGATGCGGCTCCGTCTGTGCCATTCGGGCGTGCGGCCCATTTTCGCACGCCGATTATTCCCACGTATGGTGCGATGGAAAAATTCGCTTTCTGCCCTTCGCGCTCTGCGGTGCACCTGCGGCAAGACGACGACGCAGCATCCGCGCGGACTTCCGGCCGACTGCACGGTGCGCGTTGTGCACGCATCATAGGGCCGCCTTATTTCGCGCTCAAAACATTCGCTCGCCCGAATCTATGCGGGCGATATATTGGCCACAGGCGCGCACCGCCGGTGCACTGAACGCGCTGCTCGCCGAGCGTTCGCGAGACAAAAGGAGGAGACCATGCAAAGACAGTATTCAGCGCTGCCCGCGTCGCGACTGCAAGCCGGCGCCGGCTTCCACAAGCCCCAGGTGCCCGGCGCGATGGCCGTCGGGCTGGAGGACCCCGCCGTCGCAGTGATGACGGACTTCCGTCAGGTGCGGGCACTGACCATCCGTGCCAACGCCTCGATGCAGGATGCGCTGGACAAGATGATTACCAACGGCGTGCGCCTGCTGCTCGTCGTCGATGCCCGCAACACCGTCATCGGCTTGATCACCTCGACCGACATCGAAGGGGAGAAACCGCTGCGCGTCATCCAGGAGCGGCGCGTCGGTCGCAACGAGGTGCTGGTGGGCGACATCATGACGCCGCGCGACAAGCTGGAAGTCGTCGGCATGGACGTGCTGCTGCATGCCCGCGTGGGCCACGTCGTCGCCACGCTCAAGGCCGTCGGCCGCCGCCACGCGCTGGTCACCGACGGCGACGGTCACGCCGGCCAGACCGTGCGCGGCCTGCTGTCCGCCTCCCAGGTCGAGCAGCAACTCGGCGCCGCGATCGAGACCATCGAAATCGCGCGCAGCTTTGCTCAGGTCGGGGAAATGCTCGCCCACTGATCCGTCCGACTTTCGTCCGCAGCCCCTACCTGCGGATGAAAGCCCTGTCAGGCCGCACGCGGCGCCGCTCGTGTGCGGCCTTTTTTCGCTTGCCTGAAACCTGTTTACACCACCAAGGACACCAAGAACACCAAGGAAACTTAGGCCCTGGGAGGGCAAGTGGTGCTCACCCTCCGGGTGGGGGCATCCTTCTAAGCAACTATCGAGTTTTCTTCGTGTTCTTGGTGTCCTTGGTGGTGAGCCGTTCTTCGTCGGACCGAACGGCTCCCATGCGCCAGCGACACGCATGCATCCAAGTCTGCCAGTATTGCGTACTTGGCAGACGAAGGAGGTGCACACGATGAGCATTAACGACCAAACCCGGCTGGCACGAATCGTCTCCCTGTTTGCCCTGGCGTGTCTGTTTGCCCTGCTCGCGGGCTGTGGCACGACGCGCAACGTTGTCTCCGAAGGCGGCGACACCAACCTTATGCTGCGTGGCAACGACCCCGTTGCCTACTTCACCGATCGCAAGCCGATCAAAGGGGCGCGCGAGATCAAGGCTGAGCACGACGGTCTGACCTATCGCTTCGTCAGCGAGGCCCATCGCGACATGTTCCGCGCCAATCCCGAGCGCTACGTGCCCCGCTATGCCGGCTTCTGCGCCAGCGGCGCGCCCTACGCGCTCAAGGCCAACATCGACGCCGAGCACTTCAAGGTCGTGGACGACCGTCTCTACCTGTTTGGCAGCGAGCGGGCACGCCGCCACTGGGAGATGGACGAGAAGCGCAACATCGAGATCGGCGACCGCTACTGGGAAGAGGAAACCAAGGACATGCCGTTTCGCTGGCAGAACTTCAAGCGCTACACCTTCCGCGTGCCGCACTACAAGAACGACAAGGAACTGGAAGAGGAATGGCAGGCGCGCTTCGGCAAGAAACCGGGCGGCTCATAGCGGGCTCGGGGTCGCGGCGTCCGTCGCCCGACGATGACAGAAAAATTTGGGTGGAAATGTCCTTCGCGGCATACCACAATGGAAGTCTCCCGGGCGTTCGCCTGACAGATAGGCACGGAGGAGGTCATGGAACCGGCGCGGCTGTTTGTCCGTGGATTGGTGTTGATGCTGTTCTCCGCTGCGCTCGCGCTGACCAACGGTCAGGCCCGTGCCGAGGAGCGAACGACGGGCAAGGATGCCGAAGACATCCTCGCTGCGGTGGTCAAGGTCAAGATGAAGGCCCTGGTCGATGCACGCACACGTCCCTTTCTCGGCGGCGAGCGCGAGGGGACGGGCATCGTCATCGACAACCGGGGTCATGTGCTGACCATCGGCTACGTCGTCATCGAAGCCGATTCCATCGAGATCACCACTGTCGAAGGCAAGACGGTGCCGGGGACGCTGGCAGGTTATGACCACGCGACCGGCTTCGCGTTGCTGCGTCCGGCGATGCCGATCGACGTCAAGCCGGTGAGCCTGGGCACGTCGGCCGACGTCGGCGAGCGCGATCCCGTGCTCATCGTTCCCTACGGCGGCCGTGACGAGGCGAAGCTCGCGATCGTCGCCTCGCGCCGGGAATTCACGGGCAATTGGGAGTATCTGCTCGACTCCGCCATCTTTACAACGCCACCCATCCTCAACTGGGCCGGTTCGGCGCTGATCGACCGGCAGGGCAAGCTGGTCGGGGTGGGGTCGCTGTTCGTGCGCAATTCCCTGGAAGCGGAACGGCCCATTCCCGGCAACATGTTCGTCCCCATCGATTTGTTGAAGCCGATTCTGCCCGACCTCATCGACAAGGGTCGCGCCAAGGGTCCGGCGCGGCCCTGGTTGGGGCTGGCCACGGAGGAGGTGCAGGGACATCTGTTCGTGTCCCGCGTCTCCCCCGGCGGACCGGCGGACAAGGCGGGTGTGCGCACGGGCGACGTTGTCGTCGCCGTCGCCGGCGAGGCGGTCGGCAGCCACGGCGATTTCTATCGAAGAGTCTGGGCGCTGGGATCGGCGGGTACCGATGTGCCACTAAAGGTTCTGCAGGGAGCGACGCTCAACGAGCTAAGCGTGCACTCGATCGATCGCGTCGAGTATCTGCGCACCAAGCCGACCTACTGAGGACCCGGCGGAAACGGCATCGCTGTCCCCGCCTGCCCACGGCGCATGACGAGTTGGGGTGCACCGGTGTTTCGTTGTGCGCGGCGGTGCCGGGCGCCGCACGCGCTCAGGTCGTGGCCGGCCGAGCGCGCGCTACCGACAGCGCCACCAGCAGCGCGCCCCCCAGCAGCCAGGCCGCGGCCGGCAGCACGCCAAGCTTGTCCGCCACACCCGGGGCGACATTCAGCCCTGAGGCACCGAGGCCGATGCGGGCCGCCGAGGCCAGCGCGATAACGGCCATGAAGGCGCCGCTCAGCGTGCCTTCCCGTCCCGTGCGCCCGAGGGAAATCGCCGCCGTGATGGCGCTCATGAGAATGCAGCCCCAGGCGGCGCCACAGACGAACTGGGCGACGAGCAGGACGTTCAGGGCAGTGGCGCGCGCGGCGAGATAGAGGGCGGCGCTGCCGAGCACGGCGGCGGCACCGGCCAGCGCCAAGCCGCCGTGGCGGCGCGTGAGCACGGTAGCCGGCAGCATGATCAGATTGAACCCGACCCAGAATATGGGCAGCAGATGTTCAAGTTCTTGCGGCTGGGCAAAGCGCAGGAACAGCTTGGCCGTGTTCATGTTCCAATGTACCTGGAAGCCGACCGCCACGACCAGCGTGCCGAATAGGAAGGCGGCACCGGACGAACCGAGAACCGGCATCCCTACATTGGCCTTGGCGCCGCCACTGCTCGCGCCGCCCGCGCCGACCAGATTGCGTTCCGCCCAGAAAATGCTGGCCGTTGCCAGCAGCAGCGCCGCGCTGGACAGGACGAAGGGGATGCGCGGGTCGGCGCCCTTCAAGGCGACGGCGAGGTAGGGCGCGATGGCCGCGGCAACACCGATGCCGAGGAGCACCAGGCTTGAGAGCCAGGGCACGTCACGGTCCGACGCGTACCGGCCGAGCAGCCCGAACAGCGGTGCCCGCAGCGCCGCGGAGGACACGGCCCAGACGAAGGTCAGCAGCAGGAACGCCCACCGCATGTCGGCACCGCGCGGGCTGATGAACGGCAAGAGCAGGAAGGCGGCGCAGGAAACCACGGTCGCGACGACGAGCAGCGGCGCAATGCGGCGCATGGCGGCCAGCGTTCGATCGACGTAGGCGCCGGCCGCGAAGTCGGCGAACACGAACACGATCTGATCCGCGAGCAGAATCCAGGCGACGTACTGCGGCGCGATCCCTGCCTGGCCCGCCATCTGCGGCAGGTAGATGGCATATACCACCCAGCTCGCGGCGAGGAAGAACTGGACGACCCCCAGGCACAGCGCGGCGCGGTGGGGCACGGTCGGTGCGGTATTCTCCATGGGTGCTTGGGTTGCGCGGCTACCCGCTCGTTTGGGTGCGAAGTTTAGCCTCACGCAGGGCTCGGCGCCAGTGATTGGCTCCAACGCCGACCGGGAGCAGATTTGCGGCAGTGACGCTGCGCTCGGCGGGGTCAGCCGCTTCGGGTTACCATCGACATACCGGAGCCGGCGCAATCGGTCGATGAATCCTCGGCTCGTTCCGAATGCTCCGAGTGCGAACGGACATGACCTATCAGAAGGCAAGCTCGGTCGATGCTGCAGCGCATGCGCTGGCAGGCGGCGCTGACGCAAGTGATGCGCCCGATTTCGCGCGCCGCTTCGGCGGCATCGCCCGGCTCTACGGGCGGGCAGCGCTGGAGCGATTCCGGCGTTCCCACGTCTGTGTCATCGGCATCGGCGGTGTCGGCTCGTGGGCGGCGGAGGCCCTGGCGCGCAGCGCGGTGGGGCGTATGACGCTGATCGACCTCGACCACATCGCCGAATCCAACGTCAATCGCCAGGTCCATGCGCTGGGCGAGGCCTTCGGCAAGGCGAAGGTGTTGGCGATGGCCGAGCGCATCCAGGCGATCAATCCGGAGTGCGACGTCGCCGCCATCGAGGAGTTCGTTACCGAAGACAATGTCGATGCCATGCTCGGCGGCGGCTACGATCACGTCATCGACGCCATCGACCATGTGCGCACCAAGGCGGCGATCATCGCCTTTTGCCGGCGAAGGAAGATCCCGCTCATCACCGCCGGTGGCGCCGGCGGGCAGACGGACCCGACGCGCATCCAGCTTGCCGATCTGTCGCGCACCGTGCACGATCCCGTACTGGCCAAGGTGCGCTACCTGCTGCGCCGACGCTACGGTTTCCCCCGGGAGCCGAAGAAGAAATTCGGCGTCGAAGCTGTTTTCTCCACCGAGCCGCTTACCTATCCCGCAGAGGGGGGCGAGGTATGCCAGGAGAAGCCGGCGATGACAAGGCTCGACGGGCTTGGCTGCGCCGGCTTCGGCTCCAGCATGTGCGTCACCGCGACGTTCGGTTTGGTCGCCGTTTCGGGTGCCTTGCACCGCCTGGCAGCGGAGGTCGGTTAACGTCGAATCCGCAGATGACGCCGATGAGCACAGGTCTCTTCGCGTCAGCTCAGGAAGGCGGCAAATGCCTGGGGGCCGGATTGGCGGTCGAGGAGCACGGGCAATGTTCTGGTCTGTCCGTGCACATCTGCGTCACGTGCGGACGATGTTTCCAGGCTCAAATCAGCCCGCGCTCCGTCAACTCGTCCTTGAGATAGGCGTAATAGATCGGCGCCGCGACGAGTCCCGGCAGGCCGAAGGCCGCCTCGAACACCAGCATCGCCAGCAGCAGCTCCCAGGCGCGCGCACTGATCTGCGCGCCGACGATGCGGGCGTTGAGGAAATACTCCAGCTTGTGGATCACCACGAGGAAGGCGAGCGAGCCCAGCGCCACCGGCAGCGAATGGCTCAGGCTGACGACGACGATGACCGTGTTGGAAATCAGGTTGCCGATGACCGGCAGCAGTCCGGCGATGAAAGTGATCGCGATCATCGTCTTGGTCAGCGGCAGATGGATCCCGAGCATGGGCAGCAGCAGCGCCAGATACAGCGCGGTGAACACGGTATTGAGCGCCGAAATGCGTACCTGGGCGAAGACGACGCGGCGAAATGCTTCCGCCAGCCGTCTCGCCCGCTCTGCCAGGGCCCGCGCCAAGGGACGATAGGCTTCGATGGGCGTGACTTCACGCAGCGCCACCATGGCGCCGATGACCAGGCCGATGAGGATATGCGCCGCGGCGCGCCCGGCCTCCTTGCCTGCCAACTGCACCTCGCCGGTATGCTCGCGCAGCCAGCGCGCCATGGCGGCCTTGAGCGCTTCCGCGTCGGTGGGCAGATGCTCGGCGAGCCAGGCTGGCAGCGTGGCACGGGAGTTATCCAGGATTTCAGCCATCTTGTGCAGCAGCGTGGAGAGACTGCCCGCTTCGCTGCGGAAGAACGCGACGGCGCCGAAGAGTGCCAGCGCCACCAGGGTGACGATCAACGCCGAGAGCAGTGCGACGGCGACGAGCTTTGCCCGCTCGCTGGACAGGCGCCGCTGCAACAGCGGTGCCAGGATGTGCACCAACTCATAGACCAGCAACCCGGCGAGCAGAGCCGGCAGCAGGTGCAGCCAGAGCACCGTCCCCAGTGACGCGGCGGCGATGAGCCAGGCAGCGATGTCGTATCGTGTGGCGGGACGGGCGGCATCATCCATGATGGCAGTCTGCTACGATTGAACACGAAGGCCCGCGGGACAGCCGCGGGCCGAGTGTCTATTGTATGCCGGGATCGTAGCCGGCCGCCGGTCGAGCCTACTGCTGCGGACTGCGTCTGCGTTGATCGCCGTCGCCACGCTGACGCGGATCCGGCCCTCGGCCGCCATCGCGCGGTCCCTGCGGTGGCTCCATGCGCACCTCGGGGCGATGCGGGCGATGAACCTCCGCCCGGGGCGCGGGCGGTTCGTGGCGCATGACGGGCGGCGCCTCGGGCCGCTGCATCCGCACCGGGGACTCACCGCCGTGAGCCGCCCGCTGCTCTTGCCGTGCCTCGCGTCGCTCGAACTGCGGCGGAGGTGTTGCCGGGCGCTCTTCGCGCCTGGGCACGGCCACCATCTCGCGCGGCATCTCGCGCATGACCCGCGGTTCTGGCGCGCGCTCCCGCTCCACGGGCGAGGGTGGGCGCATCTCGCGGCGTTGCCAGGGTGCGTCTTCACGCACTGCCTGCGGCGGCTGAACAGGGCGCGGGTCGGGTCGCACCTGCGGCGCCGGCATGCGCTCGGACGGTGCCGGCATGGCTGACCCGGGACTGAAAGGCGGGCGCCCCCCCGTCCGCGCCGACGGTTCGGAACCACCACGGTCCGTCGCCGTTGCCGGTGGTGCCGCAGGCGGAGCGCCACGCACCATTCCGGGCTGGGGCGCCGGTGCCGGCGCGGGCAGGGCGTGAGGCGCCGGTGCAGGCGTCGCGGCGGCGGGGCTCTGCGGCATGGTCGCCTGGGGCAACGGCATGGGTTGAGTCGCGTCGCCGCGCCGTTCTCCGGCTCCCGGGTGGGGCACGCGGCCTAGCCAAGGTGCGTGTGGTGTTCCCGGCGCGCCGCCCGCTGCGGCCGGCGGCTCGGCGCCGCGGGGC
>DAITBA010000018.1:0-93239 GCA_036824005.1 Rhodocyclaceae bacterium | reverse complement strand
TTGGTGGCCAAGGGCGGAATCGAACCACCGACACAAGGATTTTCAGTCCTCTGCTCTACCAACTGAGCTACTTGGCCATGTCCTGCAACGGCAACCGCCGACAAGGATCATGTCTGCGGCCGTGAAGAGCGGCGGATTATACCGGCGCGCTGAAGGGGCGTCAAAGCATGACATGCGCACATTCGGGCGCAGAAACGGAAAACCCCGCTTGCGCGGGGTTTCCTTTCTCGTCCCGCCGAAGCGGGACGCAACTCGCGGACAAACGCAACTTACATGTCCATGCCGCCCATGCCACCCATACCGCCCATGCCACCGGGCATGCCGCCCGCGGCGGGTTTCTCTTCCACCAGCTCGGCCACCATGGCGTCCGTGGTGAGCATGAGGCCGGCGACCGAAGCGGCGTTCTGCAGTGCCGTGCGGGTGACCTTGGTCGGATCGAGCACGCCCATCTGCACCAGATCGCCGAACTCGCCCGTCTGGGCGTTGTAGCCGAAGTTGCCCTTGCCCTCGGCGACCTTGTTCACCACCACCGACGGCTCGTCGCCGGCGTTGGCCGCGATCTCGCGCATCGGCTGCTCCAGGGCGCGCAGCACGATCTTGATGCCGGCGTCCTGGTCGTGGTTGTCGCCCTTAAGGTTGCCGATCGCCTGCCGGGCGCGAATCAGGGCCACGCCGCCGCCGGCGACGATGCCTTCCTCGACCGCCGCGCGCGTGGCATGCAGCGCATCCTCGACGCGGGCCTTCTTCTCTTTCATCTCCACTTCCGTGGCGGCGCCGACCTTGATCAGCGCCACGCCGCCGGCGAGCTTGGCGACGCGCTCCTGCAGCTTCTCCTTGTCATAGTCGGAGGTGGCTTCGTCGATCTGCTTGCGGATGGCATCGACCCGGCCCTTGATGCTCTTCTCGTCGCCGGCGCCGTCGATGATCGTGGTGTTTTCCTTGCCGATCTCGATGCGCTTGGCTTGGCCCAGATCCTTGAGCGACGCCTTCTCCAGAGACAGACCGACTTCCTCGGCAATGACGGTGCCGCCGGTGAGAATGGCGATGTCCTCGAGCATGGCCTTGCGCCGATCGCCGAAACCCGGGGCCTTGACGGCACAGGTTTTGAGAATGCCGCGGATGTTGTTAACCACCAGCGTGGCCAGCGCCTCGCCCTCGAGATCTTCCGACACGATCAGCAACGGACGGCTGGCCTTGGCAACCTGCTCGAGCACCGGCAGAAGATCGCGGATGTTGCTGATCTTCTTGTCGTGCAGCAGGATGTAGGGATTCTCCAGGATCGCGATCTGCTTGTCCGGGTTGTTGATGAAGTAGGGCGACAGATAGCCGCGGTCGAACTGCATGCCCTCGACCACCTCGAGTTCGTCGGCCAGGCTCTTGCCGTCCTCGACGGTGATCACGCCTTCCTTGCCCACCTTCTCCATCGCCTCGGCGATGCGCTTGCCGATCGACTCGTCGGCGTTGGCGGAAATCGAACCGACTTGCGCAATCTCGGTACTGGTGGTGCACGGCTTGGACAGCTTTTTCAGCTCTTCCACGGTGGCGGTGACCGCCTTGTCGATGCCGCGCTTGAGATCCATCGGGTTCATACCGGCGGCAACGAACTTCATGCCTTCGCGGATGATGGCTTGGGCCAGCACCGTTGCTGTCGTCGTGCCGTCGCCGGCGACGTCGGAAGTCTTCGACGCCACTTCCTTCAGCATCTGTGCACCCATGTTCTCGAACTTGTCCTTCAGTTCGATCTCCTTGGCCACCGAGACGCCGTCCTTGGTCACGGTGGGCGCACCGAAGGAGCGCTCCAGCACCACGTTGCGACCCTTGGGACCGAGAGTAACCTTGACCGCGTCGGCCAGGATATTGACACCCGCAATCATGCGATGGCGGGCGGAATCGCTGAATCTAACTTCTTTTGCTGGCATATTCGTTTCTCCTCAGTTAATGCCTGGGTCAACCCTCGATGACACCCATGATGTCTTCTTCGCGCATGACGAGCAGTTCCTCGCCTTCGACCTTCACCGTTTGCCCGGCGTACTTCCCGAACAGCACGCGGTCACCCACCTTCACAGCGAGCGGACGGACCTTGCCATCGTCGAGAATCTTGCCGTTGCCGACTGCCTTCACTTCGCCTTGATCGGGCTTCTCGGCGGCCGTGTCAGGAATGACGATGCCGGAGGCCGTCTTGCGCTCCTCTTCCAGGCGCTTGACGATCACACGGTCATGCAAAGGACGAATTTTCATAGACTTATCTCCTCATTTCGACTTACTGGATGTAGCGGAAGAGCTTCCGCGACAGGGAATTGGCGCTGATCTCTGTTAGCACTCAGGACTAGCGAGTGCTAATGATAGGGCCGGGGCCTTACGTTTTCAAGGGGGTAGAGAGCGAACAATCCGGCGAGGCGTGCCGCGCTGGTACGATAGGCCCGTGCCCGCGTTCCTCCGTGCCCTCAATTCCCGTAACTATCGACTGTATTTCGTCGGTCAGCTCGTCTCCATGGCCGGGACGTGGATGCAGCAGATCGCCATGGTCTGGCTGGCTTACCGCCTGTCCAACTCGGCCTTCGTGCTGGGCGCGGTCGGCTTCGCCAGCCAGATTCCGATCCTGATTTTCGCGTCCCTGGGCGGGGTGTGGCTCGACCGTTTCGACCGCCGGCGCGTCATGATTTGGACCCAGACTCTGGCGATGATTCAGGCGCTGGTTCTGGCGGCACTGGCTTGGCGGGAATGGGTTTCGCCCGGGATCCTGATCCTCATGGCCTTTCTGCTCGGCTGCATCAATGCCGTGGATGTGCCCGCCCGTCAGTCCATCGCGGCGCGGCTGGTGGACCGCCCGGAGGATCTGCCCAATGCCATTGCGCTGAACTCTTTCCTCATGAACGCCGGGCGGTTCGTCGGCCCGGCCCTGGCGGGATTCGTCGTCGCCATGCTGGGTGAGGCGTTGTGCTTCCTCCTCAACGCCGGCTCCTACCTGGCCGTGCTCCTGGCGCTGGGCGCAATGCGCATGTCCTTTCGGGGCGGCCGGCCATCGCCCGCCTTCCAGGCGCTGCGCGAGGGCTACCGCTACGCGATCGGTCAGCCGGCGATCCGCCGCTCGCTTTTGCTGGTCAGCGCCATCAGCTTTTTCGCCACGCCTTACGCAGTAATGCTGCCGCTCTATGCCCGGGAGATATTCGGCGGCGACGCCAGCACCTACGGCCTGCTGGTGGCGAGCGCCGGCGCCGGCTCGCTCGCGGGGAGCCTGTTCCTGGCCACGCGCGAGGACACGCAGCGGCTTGGCCACTGGGTGAGTCTGGCCGCGCCGGCAGTGGGTGCCTGTCTCGCCCTGTTCGCCCGCTCGCCCGAGCAGTGGCTGGCTTATCCCGTCCTGACTGCGCTGGGCCTTTCGGTCATCGTCACCATCGCCGGCAGCAACACGCTGATCCAGACCCAGGTGGACGAGGCATTCCGCGGCCGCGTCATGTCGATCTTTTCCACCGCCTTCCTCGGCATCGCGCCGCTGGGCAGCCTGGCCGTGGGCAGCCTCGCCCATGCCGTGGGGATTCGCGCGACGCTGACCGCCTGCGGCCTGGCGGCGCTGGCGGCTGGCGCGCTTTATCGCCGCGCCGTCATGGCCCAGCGGCGGCAGGAGGCGGCGCGGGCGCAGCCGTGAGGGCGCGAGCCAGTTCGGCGGCCTGTGCTGCGGACACATGTAGACCGAGCTTGGTACGCCGCCAGAGGATGTCTTCCGCCGTGAGTGCCCACTCCGTCTGGCGCAGGTAATCCAATTCCGACTCGAAAAACCCCGGGAGGATCTCCCGGCCCAGCTCGGCGGGCGATCGGGCCTGGCGCAGCACGGCGTCGGCGCGCGTGCCGTAGGCGCGCGCCAGCCGTAACACGGTGGCTTCGGGCAGCCACGGAAAGCGCGTGCGCAGCGCGGCGCAGAATTGCGCCAAGTCCGCGCCGGGAATGTCCCCGCCGGGCAAGGGTGTGCCGGCAGTCCACTGCCGCGTGGGCGCCACGCCCAAGGCCGGCAACAGCCGGGCCAGCGCCTCCTCCGCCAGCCGCCGGTAGGTCGTGAGCTTGCCGCCGAACACGGACAGCAGCGGCGCACCGGCCGTGTTCAGCTCCAGCCGGTAGTCGCGGGTGACGCGGGCGGCGGCGCCGGCGTCTTCCAGCAGTGGCCTGACGCCGGCATATGCATGCACCACGTCGGGGGGTGTGATGCTCCGGCTGAAGTAGCGGTTCACGGCTTGGCAGAGATAGTCAATTTCACCCGCCTCGATGGCCGCGTGCGCCGGATCGCCGGCGTAATCCAGCTCGGTCGTACCGATGAGCGTGTAGTCGCGCTCGTAGGGGATGGCGAAGACGATGCGCCGGTCGGGGTTTTGCAGGACATACGCGTGATCATGCTCGAACAGCCGCGGCACGATGATATGGCTGCCTTTGACCAGGCGCAGGGCATGGGCGGCGGGCAGGTGCAACTGCTGTTCGAGCAGCCGCGCCGCCCAGGGTCCGGAGGCGTTAATCAGGGCGCGTGCTGTGACTGTGCACTCGCCTGCGCCGCCGCGCGGCTGCAGGCGCACCTTCCAGTGCCGGGCACTGCGCTCGGCGCCGACGCAGCGTGTGCGCACGAGCACCGTCGCGCCGCGCTCGTGGGCGTCGAGGGCGTTGAGCACCACCAACCGCGCGTCATCGACCCAGGCATCGGAAAAGACGTAGCCGGTTCGAAATCCGCCCCGCAGTGGCCCGCCCAACGGATGGGCGGCGAGGTCCACCGTCGACGACGCCGGCAGCCGTTCCCGCCTGGCCAGGTGATCGTAGAGAAACAGACCGGCGCGGATCATCCAGGGCGGCCGCATCGACGGATCGTGGGGCATCACCAGACGCAGCGGCCGAATGATGTGCGGCGCGAGGCGCAGCAGGACCTCCCGTTCCTGAAGCGCCTTGCGCACCAGACCGAAATGGAAGTGTTCCAGGTAGCGCAGACCGCCGTGGATCAACTTGGTGCTGGAGGAAGACGTGTGCCGGGCCAGATCGTCCTGCTCGACGAGCAGGACGCGCAATCCGCGGCCCTGGGCGTCCCGGGCGATGCCTGCGCCGTTGATCCCGGCTCCGACGACAATGAGATCGAAGTCAGCGCTCACGGCGGACGACGCAAACCCCAGCTCGCAACACCGTCACTGGCTCACTTTGCTGCCTTGGCGGGGCCGCCCGGGTTCTCCTTTTTCATCCGGTCGACGGCTTCGAACAGGGCGCTGCGCAACTCCTCCACCGGTCGTCCTTCCGCCTGGGCAAGCCGCAGTTGGTGCACGATGTCCGCCACGTCCGCTGGCTTGGTCCGGGGCGGGGCGTCGGCTTTACCGCCGTCATAGACCAGCTCGGCACGCTCACGCCCCGCCTGCTTGCGTTTGGCCGTGATGACGAGCGCCTTGGGCGAGGCAGCTTTTCTCGCCGGCTTGCCGGCGACGGTCACAGGCGGGCTTTTCGCCTTGATGCGCGCCACGGCGTCGAACAGGGCCTTGCGCAATTCTTCCACGGGACGTCCTTCCGCCTGGGCAAGCCGCAACTGGCGCAGGATCTCCGTCAGTTCGGGCGGGGCGGGCTCCGATCGGATCGGCTCGCCAAAGCTTTCCGCCGGCGCCCGCACCGCCTGCGCGAACTCTTCCGGCGGGACGACGAGCTTGGCGATGCGCAGATGGCCGTAGCGCATGGCCCAGGCCAGGGCATTGTCGCCCCAGTCGTTCACCGGCCGGGTGTCCGCGCCGGCAGCGAGTAACGCGCGGGCCAGCTCTTCGCGCCCTTCGCGCACAGCCATCATTAGCGCCGTGGAGCCGTTGGGTGTCCGGGCGTTGATGTCGGCGCCGCGCTCGAGCAGCAGGTCGGCGATCTCCTTGTGGCCGGCAAAGGCGGCATAGTGCAAGGCACTCCACTGCTTGTCCCCCCGCACCACCGACGCGCCGCGCTCGAGCAGCCATTTCACCGCTTCCACGCGTCCGTTCCACGCCGCGAGCTGCAGTGCCTGCTCGCCAATGCGATTGGTGTAGTTGATGTCGGCACCGCGGCTGTGAAACAGCTCCATCATGGCGACGTTGCCCTCCCATGCGCCAATCATCAGGCCGGTGCCGATGCGGTCCGCCTCGAAGTTCGGATCGAGGCCTTCGTCCAACCACTGCGCCGCCGCGCCGGTATCGCCCAGCTCGATCACGATGCCGAAGCGCGTTGAATCGGGCAGCACCGCCCAGGCAGGAAGCACCCATGGCAGCCACAGCAGCACCAGAATAGCGGCGAGGCGACGGGGCAAAAGGATTGCAGTCAAGTTCGACGATCTCCCGCCGACCGTGGCAGGACTTGTCACAGTGGTTTCGGTCACCGCCCCCTTGTATCAGAATACCGGGCAAATTCATACCGGGTCGCGTTCCGCGCCAACGACCCCAGCCGTGATTTGAATCTTCCACCGCCTCCGAGTGTGCGAGCCCAGCCGCCGTACCAGCGTTTGCTGTTCTCGCTGGCGCTGTCCCTGATATTCCATGGAGCGCTGGTCGGTGCCCTGGAGGGCTGGTCGCGCACCCTCCGGCGCGGCGAGGTCGCTACTCCGGCAGCGCTCTACGCTCGCCTGCTGCCACCGCCGGCCGACGTAAGCCCGGAGCGACGAAAACCGGTTCCCGAACCGGTACTGAAAGACACGCTGTCCGATGCCGATACGAAGCCCCGGCAGCCGAGTCCGCCGCCCCGCGCCCAGCGCTCGCCCGCGCCGCGGGCGTCGGGCTCACCCGTTGTCCAGCGGGCCGCGCAGCGCAAGCTCGCTGAGCATCTGTTCTACCCACCGGAAGCGGTGGCCCGCGGCCTTGAAGGCGAAACCCGCCTGCTCCTCACCCTGGACGCGAACGGCAACGTGCAGGACGCCGAGATCGCCAGCAGCAGCGGCCACCGGATTCTCGATCAGGCCGCCGTCAAGGCCGCCTACGCCATGGGCCGCCTACCCGGTGCAGGCGTCCGGGAAATGATTCTTCCGGTCGTTTTCAGGCTTCAGTAAGCGGATCGGGGACGGTCCATTGACTTCGCCAGAATTGAAGGTTAGTATTTGATTACTTACTTACGGAGTAGAGCTTCCATCCAGAGGAGACAGCAAATGAAGATATCCAAACCCGGTATTGCAGCACTGGTATTGAGCGCGTTCCTGACCACGCCTGCGATTTACGCCGCACAGCCCCACCAGCACGAGCACGGCGGCAGCGCCGGAACGCAACTGCAGCTCGACAACGGCAGGAAATGGAACACCGACGCCCCGCTGCGCCGCGGCATGGGTGCCATCCGCACTCTGGTCGACAAGGCGCCCCACGCCCTCCATGACGGCGCCGGCAAACCCGAGGCCTATGCGGCACTGGGGGCGAGGATCGAGGCCGAGACGGCGAAGGTAATCGCCGAATGCAAGCTGGAGCCGCGGGCCGACGCCATGTTGCATCTGGTCATCGCCGACCTGCTCGCCGGCGCCGAAACGCTCAAGCAGCCGCAGCCGGGCCAGAGCCCGCGGGATGGGCTGCTCAAGGTCGCCAAGGCGCTGGATGACTACGGCAAATTCTTCCAGCATCCGGGATGGAAGCCACTCGGTCACTGAATCATGGGCGCGCATCCAAAACCGCTGCAGCGCCGCCTGCCCTCGGAGCTGCGCCAGGAGGAAATCGTGAAGGTCGCCCTGGAGCTCGCCGCCAAGCATGGCGCCCGAGGCACCACGACCCACGGCATCGCCGCGGCGATGAATCTCAGCCAGGGCGCGATCTTCCGCCATTTCCCGAACAAGGATGCCATCTGGCTGGCGGTGATCGACTGGGTACGCGCCCAGGTCGGCGAGATGATGGCCGGCATCGAATCGGCCTACCCCGAGCCGATCGAGCGCTTGCGGGAGTTGTTCCGTGCCCATGCCCGATTCGTCGCTGGTCATGCATCGATCCCGCGCCTCATCTTCGCCGAGCTGAGCCAATCCGACAACGCCGACATCCGCACCGCGGTCCAGACCATGATGAAGGGCTACGAAGGGCGGCTGCGCGCCATCTTCGGCGCCGCCAAGACGCGGGGTCTGGTTGCTGGCGAACTGGACGAGGGCGCCGCGGCAACGCTGTTCCTCAGCACGCTCCAGGGACTCGCGCTGCAAAACGCCGTGTTCGGCAGCGAGCGGTCCATCCCGCAGCAAGCGGAACGCTTGCTGCCCATGCTGCTTCGGGCCATCGGCGCAGAAACGTCGCCGTTTGCCCCGCCCGAGGAAGGCGCGACACCATGACAACGCGGCCGAAGACGATTCTACTTGCCATCGGGGCCGTCGCTGCCCTGGCCGTCATCGGCTGGCTGTTCGCCACCCGGGGACCGATGGCGCCAGTAGAGGTGACGACCGCGATCGCGCACCGCACTGACCTCAAGCCCTCGATCTTCGGCATCGGCACAGTGGAAGCCCGCCTGTCCTACGCCATCGGGCCGACCCAGGCCGGCCGCGTGCTGGCGGTCCATGTGGACCATGGCGACACGGTGAAGGCGGGACAGCTCGTGGCGGAAATGGACCCGGTCGATTTGCGTGCGCGCGTAGCCGGCGCCGAGGCAGCGCTGCAGCGGGCGCACCAGGGCACTGCGATCGCCGAGGCGCAGGCGCAGGAAGCGCGTAGCCGGGAAAAGGTGGCATTGGTCAACCACGCGCGCTACCACGACTTGGCGCAACGCAAGTTCGTCAGTCTGGAACTGGCGGACAACCGGCGCAACGAAGCCGATGTGGCGACCAATGCCCGCATCGCCGCGGAGGCGGCCGTGTCGGCGGCACAAGGCGACACGACAAGGGCGAGGCAGGAACTGGAGGCAGCGCGCAAGCAGCTCGCCAACACGCAACTGCTCAGCCCCGTGGACGGCATCGTCATCGCCCGCGACGCCGAACCCGGAAGCACGCTGGTGGCCGGCCAGACTGTGGTGCGCGTCATCGCCCCGCGAAGCCTGTGGGTCAAGACGCGCATCGATCAGGCGCGAGCCAACGGCTTGCACCTCGGCCAGCCGGCGGAGATCGTGTTGCGCTCCGGTGCCGGCACGGGCCTGCCCGGCAAGGTCGCTCGCATCGACTTGCAGAGCGATGCCGTCACCGAGGAACGGCTGGTGGCAGTGGAGTTCGGCAGTCCGCCCGCCGTCCTTCATCTCGGTGAGCTGGCGGAAGTCACGGTAACGCTGCCGCCGCTGGCTGGGGTACTGGCCGTGCCGAGTGCAGCGGTGAAGCGGCAGGGTGAGCAGCGCGGCGTGTGGCAGATTGCCGACGGCCGGGTCCGCTTCGTCGCCGTCGAGACGGGCGTGCAAACCGCCGAGGGCAGGACGCAGATCCTGAAAGGCCTGAAGGAAGGCGAGCAGATCATCGCTCACAGCAGTGCCCAACTGCACGACGGCATGAAGGTACGGGCCGCCCATGATTAACCTCGCCCGTCATGACGTCGCGCACCACCTCGGCCGCTACGTGCTGACCGGCATGGGGCTGGGACTGTTGATCGGCGTCACCCTCACCATGGCCGGCGTCTATCGCGGCATGGTAGACGATGCCCAAGTCCTGCTACGCGCCACCCAGGCCGACATCTGGGTGGTGCAGCAGTACACCCTGGGGCCCTTCGCCGAACCCTCGAGCGTGCGTGACGACGCCTACCGCACGATACGGGGACTGCCCGGTGTATCCCAGGCGGCCAACGCCGTCTTCCTGACCATGCAGGTGCGGCACGAGGGACGCGATGTGCGCGTCATGGTTGCCGGCTTCGAGCCCGGCCAGCCGGGCGAGCCGCCCTTCCTTGTCGCCGGGCGGCCGGTGGCCCGCGCTCATTACGAGGCTGTCGCCGACCTCAAGACCGGCTTCAAGCTTGGCGACGTGGTACGGGTACGTCGCCACGATTACACCGTCGTGGGACTGACGCGGCGCATGGTGTCCTCGAACGGCGATCCGATGCTCTTCGTTCCCCTCCGGGACGCTCAGGAGGCGCAGTTCCTCAAGGACAACGAGGCGATCCGCAACGAGCGCAACCGCATCGCCGCCAACCCGGCGCTGAACCGCCCCGGCGTCCCGGGCCTGCTCGACGCAGTACAGGCGAGCCAGATCTCAAGCCGCAGCGTCAACGCCATCCTGGTTCGGGTTGCCGACGGTTGGGACGCGCGCCGGATCGCCGATGACATCCGGCGGTGGAAGCACCTCCAGGCCTACCCGCGCGAGGACATGGAGGTCGTTTTGGTGGAGAAACTCATCGCCACCGCTGCACGACAGATCGGCCTGTTCCTGGTAATCCTCTCGGTCGTGAGTGCGGCCATCGTCGCCTTCATCATCTACACCATGACCATGGGCAAGCTGAAGGAGATCGCCGTGCTGAAGCTGATCGGCACGCGCAACCGCACCATCGCCGGCATGATCCTGCAGCAGGCACTCGGCCTGGGTTTGATCGGTTTCTTTTTCGGCAAGATCGCGGCAACGCTCTGGGCGCCCGCCTTTCCGAAATACGTGTTGTTGCTGACTGAGGATGCGGTGCGTGCCTTCGGCATGACGCTGGCAGTGTGTGCGATCGCCAGCCTGCTCGGCATCCGCGCCGCCCTGCGCGTGGATCCGGCAACGGCCATCGGCGGCTGAGGAACACGGGCGTGGGCGCAAACGACGTCATCACCCCGGCGATCCGGGTCGAAAGACTGACCAAACGCTATGGCAGCGGCGATACCGCAGTGGATGCGCTGAAGGGTGTGGACATGATCGTGCATCCCGGTGAAGTGATCGGCCTCATCGGGCCGAGCGGATCGGGCAAGACCACCTTGCTGAAGTGCCTGGGCGCCGTGATCGAACCCACGTCCGGGCGCATCACCCTGGGCGATCAGGTCATCTACGACGGCGCGGACGGCGGCTGGTGCTGCCGGGACCTGCGGGCGCTGCGCCGGGACCGGATCGGCTTCGTGTTCCAGGCGCCCTACCTGATCCCTTTCCTGAATGCCACCGACAACGTCGCCTTGCTGCCGATGCTCGCCGGCACCGCCAACGCGGTGTCGCGCCAGCGGGCGCGGCAGATGCTCGATGCCCTGGACGTGGCGCACCGCGCCGGCGCGCAGGTGGCAGAGCTCTCCGGCGGCGAACAGCAGCGCGTCGCCATTGCCCGGGCGCTGGTGAACCGGCCGCCGATCATCCTCGCCGACGAGCCCACCGCCCCCCTGGACAGTCAGCGGGCGCTGACGGTAATCAAGATCCTCAACCGGCTGGCGCAGGAATATCGGACAGCGATTATAGTTGTCACCCATGACGAAAAGATCATTCCGACATTCCGGCGTCTCTATCACATCCGCGACGGCAGAACCTACGAGGAGGCTGGCGAGGGGCGGCCGATCGACTAGCCGGCTGACCCTGCCGGCATGGGCCCGGCAGACGTGCGCCATGCTCCTGTGTTATGTCGGCCTTGCCGTCACCGCCCCGGCGGCAGCCCAGTCGCCGGTCGCCTATGACGAACGCCTGCCCGCGCCCGTTGCCGCCGCGCTCAATGCCGCCGGCATCTCCCAGGCCAGTGTGGCGGTCCTGGTGCAGGAAGTGGGCGTGAATCTGCCGCGCGTGAGCGTCAATGCCGGCCGGAGCATGAACCCGGCCTCGGTGATGAAGCTCCTGACCACCTACGCCGCGCTGGAACTGCTCGGCCCGGCCTACACCTGGCGCACGGAAGCCTACGCCACCGGCGCCATCGACAACGGCATATTGGCGGGCGATCTCGTCCTCAAGGGCCATGGTGACCCGAAGCTGAACCTGGAAAGCTTCTGGCTGCTGCTGCGACAGCTGCGGGCGCGGGGCCTGCGCGACATCCAAGGCGATCTGGTTCTGGACCGCAGCCACTTCGAGCGGGTCGATCACGACCCCGGCGGCTTCGATCAGGAACCGCTGCGGCCCTACAACGTCGGTCCGGATGCGCTGCTGCTCAACTTCAAATCGGTGCGGTTCCAGTTCGTGCCCGACGCCGACAGGCAGACGGTAGCGCTGCTCGCCGAGCCGCAGCCGGTACAGCTCGACGTCGTCAACCTGGTCAAGCTGGGCGCCGGTCCGTGCAACGACTGGCGCGCCGCGCTGCGACCCGAGTTCTTCAGTCACGACGGCAACGCGCGGCTGGTGTTCACCGGCATTTATCCCGCCGCCTGCGGCGAAAAGACCTGGCACTTCGGATTGCTCGATCACCCCCAGTATGTCCACGGCGTGTTCCGGCAGCTTTGGCAGGAGCTGGGCGGTAGCCTGGGCGGAGGGCTGCGCGACGGTGCCGTGCCGCCGGGAGCACGTCTGTTGGCGGCAAGCGAATCGCCGGCGCTGGCGGAAGTGGCGCGCGACATCAACAAGTTCAGCAACAACGTCATGGCACGCCAGGTTTTCCTGACCCTGGGCGCGGAAACCGGCCGACGACCGGCGCGCGCTGAAGATGCTGACGCGGCCATCCGCGCCTGGCTGGCACAGAAGGGTTTGAACCTGCCGGAACTGGTGCTGGAAAACGGCGCCGGCCTGTCGCGCAGGGAGCGCATCAGCGCCGAGGGGCTCGCGCGTCTGTTGCAGGCGGCATTCAAAAGCCCGGTGATGCCGGAGTTCATCTCCTCCCTGCCGCTCACTGCCGTCGACGGCACGATGCAAAAACGGCTCAAGGAACGCGGCGTGGCCGGCCGTGCCCACGTCAAGACCGGCACGCTGGAAGGCGTCAAGTCCATCGCCGGCTACGTGCTCGATGCCAAGGGCCGGCGCCAGATCGTCGTCTTCTTCGTCAACCACGCCAACGCCGGCGGTGCCCAGCCCGCCCAGGACGCGTTGCTGCAGTGGGTCTACACGCGGGGGAGCTGATGCGGCGCACAGGGATGATACTGATCGGCTTCGGCTACGCCGTGCTGCTCATCGAAGCGTTGCGCACCGCCAACGCCTGGTACCACGGTGAGATCGAATCCTTCGGTCTCACCGAGTGGCTGCTGATCGCCGCGCTGCCCGTGCTCGCCTTGATCTGGTGGCGCTACCTGTCGCCCTTCGGCAAGGGCCGGGGGCAGTGTCTGCTGCCGGAGGAACCTGGCAAACGCAAGCAGGAATAGTCAAGCCTGCCGGCGCCTGAGCACGTCGATCCTCAGTTCGGCCTCGTAGGGCGGGACATGACATTCGATAATGTCCGTCGGCGCCACGTCCAGACGCACGCCGATGATGTCGGCGCGCACCGGCAGCTTCTCCGCGCCCCGATCCACGAGCACGGCGGTGCGGATCTCCGTGGCGCCCAGGCGGGCAAGGTAGGCAATCGTGCGCAGAAGCGAGTGGCCGTGGTAGAGCACGTCGTCCACCACCAGCAACGTCGTGTGTGCCACGTTCAGGGCCGCGAGCTGCGGGTTCTCGGTGAGCTCGGTCTGCGGATGCAGCAGCGTCAGGTCGTCGGCATAGCGCTTCAGACGCAGGCTATAGAGCGGCAGCGAGTCCAATCCGAACTGCCTGGTCAGCCGCTCCTGGAGCATCCGCGCCAGAGGCTCGCCGCGGCGCAGGATGCCGATCATCGCCACCTCGCTGCGGCCGATGAGCAGCCCCGCCGCCTGCCGCGCCATGCCATCGAGGACCGCGTTGAGCTGCGCCGAGTCGTAAAGACAGAACGTCTCGCCCGGCGGCATCCCCGTGTCGGTCATGGGTCACTCGCCGATGACACGGCGGACGGCGATATCGATCGCGAACCGGTTGAGCCGGCGATTATCCGGAATTGCGCAATGGAATCCTTCATCTTGCGTCGTTGCTAAGAGACGGCAAACAATTGTATGCCGCAGGCTCGGGCGATGTCGCGGCGCCCGGACCGGATGGCACATGTAAGGAATCGGCCGGGACGCTGGTCTCATGAGCGGAATCGAACGCATCGACACGGATTCTCTTTCGCAGGCGGCGACACGACATGGACAACTCGGGCCCGACGGCAGGACTCTTACGGCGCATCGGCGCCGTGTTGGCAATCGCGCTGGCGGCCGCCCTGTCGTCCTGCGCCATGCCCGATAAGACGCCCGCCGCCCAGGTAGTGCCGGACGATCCGAATCTGGCCAAGGCCACCTTCGCCGGCGGCTGCTTCTGGTGCATGGAGCCGCCCTTCGATGCGCTGCCGGGGGTGGCCGCCACCATCTCCGGCTACACCGGCGGCCACACGTCCAACCCGACCTATTTCGACGTGGCGATGGGTTTCACCGGCCATGTGGAGGCAGTGCAGGTGCTCTACGACCCGAAGCGGATCAGCTACGAGCAACTGCTCGAGGTGTTCTGGCACAACGTCGATCCCACCACCGATGACAGGCAGTTCTGCGACGACGGGCCCGCCTACCGCTCAGCGATCTTCTATCACGATGCCGAGCAGTTGCGCGCGGCCGAGGCGTCGAAGGCGGCGCTGGAACGCGCGAAGAGCTTCCCGGAGCCGGTGGTCACCCGGATCGCGATGGCGACGACCTTCTACCCGGCAGAGGACTATCATCAGGACTTCTACATCAAGAACCCCATCCGCTATGGCTTCTACCGCATGCGCTGCGGCCGCGACGCACGGCTCGAAGCACTGTGGGGCAAGGCGCCGGACCAGTCGGCACAGGCGAACCCACCGGGTGCCGAGCGACTGCGTGGCGGCAATTAACGCCGAACACGGCAGACCTGACCAGTGGCTGGTCGCGCCCGTGGGGCGCTCCTACAGGATGGGTGACATCTGTAGGAGCGGGCCACGCCCGCGACCGACGGTGGTTGGCTCCGGGGTCATGCCCGGCAGGCGTAGCACGCCCGGGTGTCCGCACTCCCCGGCACACGAGGCGTTTCCTGGGGTCGTGCGGCGGCGTGAGCAGACACTCAGACAGGGACAGCGCGTCGGTCCTTCAGCGCCAGCCAGCCGCGCAGAATGCGATAGACTGCCCACAGGCCGACGAGGGCGAAGAGCAGCCAGTTGAGCAGAAAGCCGACCAGCAGCACATATAGCAGCGCGGCGATCACCAGCCACAGCAGGCACCACCAGAACGTGCGCGCCTGCCAATGGAAGTGGCTTTCCAGAAACGTGCCCGCCGTCTCGCCGCGCTTCACGTAGTTGATGATGATGGCGATGATGGACGTCCAGCCGAACACGAACGCACCGACCATGGTCGCCGCCTGGCTGAACGCGCCGATGCCTAGCCCAATGGCATGGAGCAGATACATGATGTGGGCAAGGCGGACCAGCGACTCCGCCGGTTCCAAGCGTCCGTCCGCGCCGAAGATTCCCCCTGCCATGCGATTCTCCTGTCAGAGTCCGAGTCGATCCCAGACATCGTCCACCCGCCGCTTCACCGCTTCGTCCATAACGATGGGCCGGCCCCACACGCGCGCGGTCTCCGCCAGCCACTTGTTGGTAGCGTCGATACCCATCTTGGACCCCAACCCCGCCACCGGGCTGGCGAAGTCGAGATAGTCGATGGGCGTGTTCTCGGCGATGAACGTGTCGCGCGCCGCATCCACGCGCGTGGTCAGCGCCCAAACCACCTCCTTCCAGTCGCGCACGTCCACGTCGTCGTCGGTGACGATGATGAACTTGGTGTACATGAACTGACGCAGGAAGCTCCAGATGCCGAACATCACCCGCTTGGCATGGCCCGGATACTGTTTGCGCATGCTAACGACCGCCAAGCGATAAGAGCAGCCTTCCGGCGGCAGGTAGAAGTCGACGATCTCGGGAAACTGCTTCTGCAGCAGCGGCACGAACACTTCGTTCAGCGCCGCGCCGAGCATGGCCGGCTCGTCCGGCGGCTTGCCGGTGTAGGTGCTGTGATAGATGGGATCGCGGCGCAGACACATGCGCTCGACGGTGAACACCGGAAACTCGGCCTGCTCGTTGTAGTAGCCGGTGTGGTCGCCGAAGGGTCCTTCAAGCGCTGTCTCGCCGGGGTGGATGACGCCTTCGAGCACAATCTCGCTTGATGCCGGCACCTGCAGATCCGAGCCCAGGCAGTTCACCACTTCCGTCTTCGCGCCGCGCAGCAACCCCGCGAACTGATATTCCGATAGCGTATCCGGCACCGGCGTCACCGCGGCGAGGATGGTGGCCGGGTCCGCGCCCAGCGCCACCGCCACCGGGAAGGGCTGGCCGGGGTTGCGTTCGCAGTGGTCCCGAAAATCCAGGGCGCCGCCGCGATGGGGCAGCCAGCGCATGATCAGCTTGTCGGCGCCGATGACCTGCTGGCGATAGATGCCGAGATTCTGCCGCGGCTTGTTGGGGCCGCGGGTGACGGTCAGCCCCCAGGTGATGAGCGGCGCCGCATCCCCCGGCCAGCAGGTCTGCACCGGCAGGCGCGACAGGTCCACCTCGCCGCCCTCCCACACCACCTCCTGGCAGGGCGCGGCGGACACCTGCTTGGGCGCCATGTGCAGGACCTGCTTGAGCACCGGCAGCTTTTCCCAGGCATCCTTCAAACCCTTCGGCGGCTCAGGCTCCTTGAGATAGGCCAGGAGCCTGCCGACCTCGCGCAGCGCGCTCTGCCACTCGCCATTGCATGTGCCCCCGCCGCTGCGCGGCAACCCCCCGAGGGGGTGAGCAACCGTCTTGGGGCGGCCCGGCGACGGTTCCTCCGCCCCCATGCCCAGCGCCACGCGCCGCGGCGTGCCGAAGAGGTTGCCGAGCACCGGCATGTCGAATCCCTTCGGCTTCTCGAACAGGAGCGCCGGCCCGCCGGCGCGCAGCACGCGGTCGCAGATCTCGGTCATCTCCAGCCGTGGATCGACTTCGATGCCGATGCGCTTCAACTCGCCGAGGCGTTCCAGTTGCGCAAGGAAGTCGCGCAAGTCCTGATACTTCATGAAGACGTCAAGCCGCTGCGATAGACCGGGGCATTATACGGGCAGGCGCCGGGCGACGGTGGTGCACACTCAGGGACAGACGACAGGGACACGCTCGCACAGCCGGATCGCGTGCGGTGTCACCTGGGCGCGCAGGGCGATGGCCTCGACGCCGGCGGCAATCGCTGCGCGCAGCGTCCGACCATACTCGGCGTCGATGGCGTCGGCGGGGCGAACCTCGCGCACGTCCTCGCGCTGGGCGCAGAAGCAGACCACGGCACGGTGCCCGTCGCCCACCATAGCCATGAGTTCGCGCAGGTGCTTTGTGCCCCGGGCACTCACGGCATCGGGAAACAGGGCAATGCCATCGGCAACTGCGGCGGTAACGTTCTTGACCTCCACGTAGCAGCGCCGACCGTCGGCGGCAATGAGCAGCATGTCGATGCGGCTCGACTCGCGCCCGTAACGCACTTCGTGGCGCAAATCGTCGTAGCCGTCGAACTCCGGCACCAGCCCCCCACCGATCGCTTCCGCGACGAGGGCATTGCTGCGCACGGTATTGATGCCGACCATGGTGCCGCCGGCCGCGGCCACCAGCTCCCAGGTAAGCGGGTGTTTCCGCCCGGGCTTGTGCGACACGCTCAGCCAGACAGGGCTGCCGGGCTGGGCGCAGCCGAGCATGGATCCAGTGTTGGGACAGTGCGCGGTGACGACTTCATCGCCAACGCGCACGTCGGCAAGAAAACGCTGATAGCGGCGGATCAGCCGCCCTGCGATGAGCGGGCCGGGGAACTCCATTCCGCCGTCAAGCGCGCGGCGCGGCGGTCACGACAGCAGCGGCGCCTCGCCCTGCGCAACACCCTGCTCCGTCGCCCGGCTGACGCGCACCGCGCAGTACTTGAACTCGGGAATCTTGCCGAAGGGATCGAGCGCTGGATTGGTAAGGATGTTGGCCGCCGCTTCGACGAAGCAGAAGGGCACGAACACCGTGCCGCGGGCCAGACCGGCATCTGGACGCGCCCGCGCCGTGATCGTGCCGCGGCGCGTCGTCAGTGCCACGGGCGCGCCGGGCGCGATGCCCAGTTCCGCCAGATCCATTGGATTGACAGCAGCATAGGCTTCGGGCTCCAGCGCATCGAGCGTCCGCGACCGCCGCGTCATCGAGCCGGTATGCCAATGCTCAAGCGTGCGTCCTGTGATCAGGACGGCGGGATAGGCATCGTCGGGTTGCTCGTCGGCGGTGAGCAGCCGCGCCGGCACGAACTTGCCCCGGCCCGATGCCGTGGGGAAACGGTCCCTAAAGATCACTTCCTCGCCGGCATCGCCCTCGCGCAGGCAGGGGTAGGTCACGGCATGCTCGCGCTCCAGCCGCTCCCAGGTAATGCCGGCAATGGAGTCCATGGCCTTGCGCATTTCGGCATACACCTCGGCCGGCCCGGCGTAGTTCCAGTTCAGGCCCATGCGGCGCGCCATCTCCTGGATGATCCACAGGTCTTGGCGCGCCTCGCCAGGCAGCGGCAGCACGGCGCGCGCCATCTGCACGGTGCGATCGGTATTGGTGAAGCTGCCGACCTTCTCAGCAAAGGCGCCCGCCGGCAGAACGACATCGGCAAACATTGCGGTCTCGGTCAGAAAAATGTCTTGAACGACCAAATGGTCGAGCCCCGCCAGCGCGGCCCGCGCGTGGTTGAGATCGGGGTCCGACATGGCCGGATTCTCGCCCTCGACGTACATACCACGGATGTCGCCGCGCTGCGCCGCATGCATGATCTCGACCACGGTCAGGCCGGGTTTCGCATCCAGCGTCGTGCCCCACAGGGACTCGAAGCGGGCACGTGCCACGGCGTTGTCCACCCGCTGATAGTCGGGGAATACCATCGGGATAAGCCCCGAGTCGGAAGCGCCCTGGACGTTGTTCTGACCGCGCAGCGGATGCAGGCCCGTGCCGCGCCGGCCGATCTGGCCGGTCATCAGCGCCAGCGCAATCAGGCAGCGCGCATTGTCGGTGCCATGCACATGCTGGGACACGCCCATGCCCCAAAAGATCATCGAGCCCTTCGACTTCGCGTACAGCCGCGCCACCTGGCGGATGGTGGCAGCGTCGATGCCGCAGATGGCGGCCATTTCCTCCGGCGGGAAGTACTTGAGGTTTTCGCGGAATGCCTCGAAACCTTCGGTGTGATTGGCGATGTAGTCCTCGTTGGTCAGCCCCTCGGCAACGATGACGTGCATGATGGCGTTGAGCAGCGCCACGTCGGTGTCGGGACGGAACTGGAGAAAGTGCGTGGCATGGCGCGCCAGGTCCGTCTCGCGCGGATCCATGACGATCAGTTTCGCCCCGCGCTCCACCGCGTTCTTCATGAAGGTGGCCGCCACCGGATGATTGACCGTCGGATTGGCGCCGACCACGACGATGACGTCGGCGTACTGAACATCGCTCACCGGATTGGACACCGCGCCCGAGCCGATGCACTCCAGCAGCGCCGCGACGCTGGACGCATGGCATAGGCGCGTGCAATGATCGACATTGTTGGTGCCGAATCCGGTACGTACCAGCTTCTGAAACAGGTAGGCTTCCTCGTTGCTGCCCTTGGCCGAGCCGAAGCCAGCGAGCGCCTGCTTGCCGTAGGTATCGCGAATGCGTACCAGGCCTCCAGCGGCGAAGTCGAGCGCCTCGTCCCAGCTCGCCTCGCGGAACACGTCGAGCGGTCGCGCGGGATCTACCGCCATGTTTTTCGGCATGTCCGGACGGCGGATCAGCGGTCTGGTGAGGCGATGGGCATGGCGTGCATAGTCGTAGCCGAATCGTCCCTTGACGCACAACCGGCCGTGATTGGCGGGACCGTCGCGCCCTTCGGCGGCAACGATTCTATCGTCATGGACACGATAGGTCACCTGGCAGCCGACACCGCAGTAGGGGCACAGCGAGTCCACTTCCCTCTCGGCAACGGGCTTGCCGACCAGGGTCTTTTCCAGCAGCGCCCCGGTCGGGCATGCCTGCACGCACTCGCCGCAGCCGACACAGGAGCTCTCGCCCATCGGGTCGGCAAAATCGAACACGATCTCGGCGTGGGCGCCGCGCCGCGCATAGCCGATGACATCGTTCGCTTGCAGCTCGCGGCAGGCGCGCAGGCAGCGAGTGCACTGAATGCAGGCATCGAGATTGACGGCAATGGCCGGATGGCTGACGTCCATTTCCAGGCGCGTTCGCGCGGCGAAGCGGGGAGTGCCGACCGCCAACTTGCGGCTCCAGTACTCCAGCTCCGAATCGCTGCGCAGCGGCTCGGCCGGCATGTCAGACTGCAGCAGCTCAAGCACCATGCGCTGCGCCGCCAGCGCCCGCGGACTCTCCGCTTTGACTCTCATGCCCGGCGTCGGGCGGCGGCAGCACGACGGAGCAAGCACGCGCTCGCCTTCGATCTCGACCACGCAGGCGCGGCAGTTGCCGTCGGCACGCATGCCAGGGGTATAGCATAGGTGCGGGATCTCGATGCCGTGACGCCGCGCCACCTGCAGAACCGTTTCGCCCGGCCGCGCCTCGATCGGCCTGCCATCGAGAGTAAAGGTCACTGACCGTTCCGTCATAACCGCGCTCATTTGCCGCGCTCCTGCAATTCGTGGGGAAAGAATTTCAGCACCGACAGCAGCGGGTTGGGCGCCGCCTGTCCAAGGCCGCAGATCGAGGCATCCATCATCACCTGGGCGAGCTCCTGTAGCAACGGCACGTCCCATTGCCCCTGCTCCATCAGTGCCGTCGCCTTTGCGGTACCGACCCGGCACGGCGTGCATTTGCCGCAGGATTCGTGGGCGAAAAAGCGCATGGCATTGAGCGCGGCGCGGCGCGCGCTATCGTGCTGGGAAAGCACGATGATCGCCGCCGAGCCGATGAAACAGCCTTGGGATTGCAGGGTGTCGAAGTCTAGAGGCAGATCGGCCAGCGCTGCCGGCAGGATGCCGCCCGAGGCACCGCCGGGGAAATAGCCGTACAAGTCGTGACCCGGCGCCATGCCACCACAATATTCGTCCACCAGCTCGCGCAGGCTGATGCCCGCGGGCGCTAGATGCACACCCGGCTTGGCCACCCGGCCGCTGACGGAGAACGAACGCAGACCCTTGCGGCCGCGCCGGCCCTGCGCGGCGAACCAGTCGGCACCGCGCTCGATGATGTCGCGCACCCAGTACAGGGTCTCCATGTTGTGCTCCAGGGTCGGGCGGCCGAACAAGCCGACCTCGGCAACATAGGGCGGGCGCAGCCGCGGCATGCCGCGCTTGCCCTCGATGGATTCGATCATGGCCGACTCCTCGCCGCAGATGTAGGCGCCGGCGCCGCGGCGCAGTTCGATGCGGGGGAGCAGGTTTTCCGAGGCAGGATAGGCGACGCGCAGTTTCTCCAGCTCGGCAGCGAGCGCGGCGCGACAGCCGGCGTATTCGTCGCGGATGTAAATGTAGACATCCTCGATGCCCACCGCCCAGGCGGCAATGAGCATTCCTTCGAGAAAGCGGTGGGGATCGCGCTCCAGGTAGTGACGGTCCTTGAAGGTACCCGGCTCGCCCTCGTCGATGTTGACCGCCATGAGCTTCGGCGCCGGCATGTCGCGCACGATGCGCCACTTTCGCCCGGCGGGAAAGCCAGCCCCGCCAAGGCCGCGCAGGCTGGATTTCTCCAGCTCACTGATGATCGACTCGGCCGTGCGCCGACCGGAACGACACACCTCGTAGACCCGATAGCCGCCGGTGTCGCGGTAGGCGTCGAGGTCGATCACATCGGGCAAGGGCGCCACCGTGGCGCCGGCGGCCACCGCCTCGCACACCTGGTCCGCGGTGGCTGCGCCAAGGGGATTCCAGCCGACCACCGCCGCCGGCGCGCTGTCGCAGCGGCCGACGCAGGGCACTGCCTGCACGCGCACCGACGGCTCGAGCGCCGCCTTCAGTTGTGCGATCAACTCGTGCGCGCCGGCCATCTCGCAGGCAAGCGAATCGCACACACGGACCGTCAGCCGTGGCGGTGCGTCCTCGCCGTCGCGCACGACATCGAAGTGGTGGTAGAAGGTCGCGACTTCGAACACCTCGGCACGCGCCAGACCCATTTCCACTGCCAGGGCGGCGAGGTGGGCGGAGGACAGGTGGCCGTAATGGTCCTGTATGCAATGCAGATATTCAATGAGCAGGTCGCGCCGCAGCGGCGGCGCACCGAGCAGGCGTCGGACTTCGGCGCGTAGCTGCGGCGCCACGGGGTTTTTGATGCGGCTGCTTTCGCGCGGCATGGTGACGGGACCAATGGATTGCAGTGTCGGACTCAGGATGGCAGCAATATTAGTGCCAATCGCCCCCGGGCGGTATCGCCGTCGAGGGCGGCACAACGCCCTTTGAGGAGCCGTGCCACGAGCCAGGGCACGCAGGCGGCCCGGCCATGGGGAAGTTTTGTGCTGTCGCAGCGCCGCCAACCGATGCCTCAAATCCGCCGGTCCCCACGTCCTCGGGTTTCGCGCCTGCGCGTTTTGTGCCGCGCGAACCAAGGTGACCTGAAGTGCGGGCCGTTCGCCGCTCCTACCGGCACCGATGCCACACGGCCGGCCAGTGACAATGCTACGTTTGCGAAGCACTGTCACACGCGCGGCGTGGATCGACCCCGCTGCGGGCACGGACACGTTTGCCGGCGGGCGGCTACAATGCGGCGCCATGGCCGCTTCCTCCCCGACACCCCTGTCGACCCTGAACGACGTCTTTGGCTATGCCGCCTTCCGCGGCGCCCAGGCGGACATCGTCGCCCACGTCACCGGCGGCGGCGACGCCCTGGTGCTCATGCCCACGGGCGGCGGCAAATCGCTGTGCTACCAGATTCCCGCCTTGATGCGCCCAGGCGTGGGCATCGTCATTTCGCCCCTCATCGCCCTCATGCACGATCAGGTGGCGGCCCTGCAGGAGCTGGGGGTCCGCGCCGCATTCCTCAACTCCACACTGACGGAGGGCGAGGCCGCAGCCGTCGAGTACCAACTGCTTCAGGGCGAGCTGAACCTGCTTTACGTGGCGCCGGAGCGCCTGCTGACTCCGCGCTGCCTGGGACTCGTCGAGCGCGCCATCGCCGGACCCGGCGTCGCGCTGTTCGCCATCGACGAGGCCCACTGCGTCTCCCAGTGGGGCCACGACTTCCGACCCGAGTATATCCAGCTCTCGGTGTTGCACGAACGCTTCCCCGCCGTGCCGCGCATCGCGCTGACCGCCACCGCCGACGCCGCCACCCGCGCGGAGATCGTCCAGCGCCTGCAGCTGCAGGAGGCTCGCGTCTTCGTCGCCAGCTTCGACCGGCCCAACATCCGCTACCGCATCGTGGACAAGGCCAGCCCCCGCACGCAATTGCTGGATTTCATCCGGCGCGAACATCCGGGCGAGGCCGGCATCGTCTACTGCCTGTCGCGCAACAAGGTGGACGAGACCGCCGCCTGGCTCGTGGAACACGACGTGCGCGCCCTGCCCTACCATGCCGGCATGGATGCGGTGGCGCGCCGGCGCCACCAGGACGCCTTCCTGCGCGAGGATGGCATCGTCATGGTGGCCACCATCGCCTTCGGCATGGGCATCGACAAGCCCGACGTGCGCTTCGTCGCCCACCTGGACCTGCCCAAGAGCGTCGAGGGCTACTACCAGGAGACCGGGCGCGCCGGGCGCGACGGCCTGCCCGCCGACGCCTGGATGGCCTACGGCCTGCAGGACGCCGTGCAGCAACGGCGCATGATCGACGAGTCCGAGGCCGACGAAGCGCACAAACGTCTCTCCCACGCCAGGCTCAACGCCCTGCTCGCCCTGTGCGAATCCGCCACCTGCCGCCGCCAGCGGCTGCTGGCCTACTTCGGCGAGGACAGCGGCGCCTGCGGCAACTGCGACGTCTGCCTCGACCCTCCGCAAACCTGGGACGGCACCGAAGCAGCGCAGAAGGCGCTCTCCTGCGTCTTCCGCAGCGGCCAGCGCTTCGGCGCCGGCCAGCTCATCGACATCCTGCTCGGCCACGAAACCGAACGCACGCGCCAGTGGGACCACCAGCGGCTGTCCACCTGGGGCATCGGCAAGGAACTTGCCGACAAGGAATGGCGCGCCGTGTTCCGCCAACTCGTCGCCACGGGACTGCTGGAGACGGACCACTACGGCGCCCTGCGCCTCACCGAGGCGGCCCGCCCCGTGCTGAAGGGCGAGACGCGGCTGTGGCTTCGCAAGCCGCAGCGCGAGCGGATCAAGGAACGCCGTGTGCCGGCCGCGGTCACGGTGACGGCGGATGTGGACCGCAGCCTCTTCGAGCGCCTGCGCGCCTGGCGCGCCGAGACTGCCAAGGCCCACGGCGTGCCGGCCTACATCATCTTCCACGACGGCACCCTCGCGGAAGTGGCGCGGCGACGCCCGCAAAACCTCGCCGCGCTGCACGGCGTGTCGGGCGTCGGGGCGAAGAAGCTGGAGCGCTACGGGGAAGCGTTGGTGAGAATTTGTCGCGACGAGGCGTAACAAAGGCGGCAGCGGCACCTTAAGTTTCACCGCGAGGCGCCGTTACCGTGATGAGTCGCAGATTTCTCCCATCCCATCAAGCCTCAAAGAGCCATGAAAACCACCAACTTCGTCGCCGCACTCGCCCTCGTGCTCGTCTCCTCGTCCGCCGCCGCCGGCGCCATTTATCGGTGCCAGCATGAAGGCAGGACCGTGTTCAGCGATCAGCCATGCGAATCGGGCATCAACAGAGGCGCTGCCGCTACCCGTCCCCAAGCGCAGCGCGAATCATTGCAGGTTGCCGGCACCACCGCCGACGCGGTGGCCTTGCGCACCGCCCAAGTCCAGGACGCGGGCAGGCAGGCGCGCTGCCGGGATCTGAACGACGAAGTGAAATACATCGACACCCAGGCACGCCAGCCCAACGCCCCGAGCTATCTCGAATATCTGAAGGATCGCCGGCGCAATATCACCGACCGGATCGCCTCGCTGAAGTGCGAGACGCTGTAACGTCGCAGTAGAAGGCGGTGCGAACGGACGCGCCGCCTCACTGGCCGCCAGGCTGAAGCCAGAAGTCCGAGGCCAGACCGGCGAAAATCACCGCCCCCACCCAGTTATTGTGCAGGAACGCCCGGAAGCAGCGCATGCGCTCGCGGCCGCGGATCAGAGTGAAGTGATAAACCATCAGCGCGGCCGCGCCAACCAGGCCGGCGTAGAAAGCCGGGCCGCGACCCGCTGACCAGCCGACCGCGCCGAGGATGGCGAGTGTCGCGCCGTAACAGAGCATGACCGCCAACACGTCGTAGCGCCCGAAGGTCAGCGCCGAGGTTCTGATACCGATGCGGATGTCGTCGTCGCGATCCACCATCGCGTACTCGGTATCGTAGGCGATGGCCCAGAATATGTTCCCAAGCAGCAGCGTCCAGGCCAACGGCGGAACCTCCTGGCGCACGGCGGCAAAGGCCATCGGAATGCCGAAACCGAAGGCAATGCCGAGGTAGGCTTGCGGAATGGCGAAGAAGCGTTTGGTGAACGGATAGCTTGCGGCGAGGAACAGTGCCACGCAGGCATACACCCACACGAGCGGATGCAGGGGCAGGATGAGCAGGAAAGCCAGCAACGCCAGCAGCGCCGCCAGCATCAGTGCCTCGCGCTCCGACACGGCGCCGGTCGCAAGAGGCCGGTTCTTGGTGCGCTCCACGTGGGGATCGAAACCGCGGTCGGCGTAGTCGTTGATGACACACCCGGCGGAGCGCATCAGCACCGTGCCGAGCACGAAGATCCAGATCAGCATCCAGTGCGGCGGGCCATCGGCGGCGAACCACAGTCCCCACAGGGTCGGCCAGAGCAGCAGCAGTATGCCGATGGGCTTGTCCAGCCGCATCAGCTTCTCGTAGTGATTCAGCCGTTCAACGAGCGTCATCGTCCCCATCAGCGTCCGCCCGCCCCCTCCTCCCGCGCCGGCAGCGCCGAATTCGACAGTGATAGCTCACCGTTGCCGGCGAAAGGCATCCGCGCCACGGCCCGCTCCACGCTGAGGCGGATGATACGGTCGGTCATGTAATCCACCGCGGCTTCGAGATCCTCGTTGCCCAGGGTCGGATTGCCCGCTCTAGGCTTCATCTCGCCCTTGCCGTCGCGCACGCTGGCATAAAGGGTTTCCTTGCCCCGGGCGAAGCGCTCCATCCACAGTTCGGGGCGATCCACCGCCGGCCCGGTGCCCCGGCCCGGATCATGGCAGGCGCTGCAGGTTTCCTTGTATACCGCCGCACCAAGCTTTGTCGGCGCCGAGTCGCGCCGGGTGCGGGCTTTCTGTTCCGGTTCTCCCAATTTCGCAGCGGGCGGTTGTCCTGCCGCAGAAACCGGCGCCGACGATGACGACGGCACGGCCGGGGTCGGCAGTAGCGCGGGGTCCCGGTCCGGCCGCCACGCGTCGCGGCGGACGTCGTCGACGTTACCGATATTCGCGATGCCTGCACCGTCCGCACCCGGCGCCGGAGTGCCAACCCAGTAGCCTACCGCGCCGGCCACGGCCACAACTACGACCGCCAATGCCAGCCACGCAATCGCCGGCACGGCGGCGAGACGAGCGCGCCAGCCACCGTGGCCCTCGCGCTCCAGGCGCCGTGCAAGCTGCGCGCCGACGTCCTGCGCGTACCACTCGCGGCTGAGCCGCAGCGGCCCTCCGGCCGCCGGAGCGTCGGCGGGGGAAGGCGGCGCGGCATCGAGGGAAGTAGCGCAGACATCATCGTTGAGGGGCGGTGCGCCAGGGACGAAACCATCCAGGCCGGACACAGGGTCGGGCGCGAGTCCCGGCCCGTGCCGAGCAGTCTCAGACGGCGATGGCGACGCGGAGGCGCCGGCCCATACGGCAGGTAACGCCGTACCACAGTTCCAGCAGCGCTCCAGCCCCGGCAGGCAGTCCACGCCGCAGGCAATGCAGCGCTCGCTCGCCTTCTCCAGGACCTGTACCCGCTGCTTGGATTTTGTGCGTCTACCCACTACGTTCCCAATTACCGCGCGCCGGGCATCACTGCCATTCTTGAATCCCGGCCGGCATTTCCTCCCCAGGGGCCAGACTTGCTTTCAGGCACCTTTGTAGTATAGCGGTTGCCGGTTCCGGTCGCGATTGCCGACAATTCGTGGCGCCTGAATATCTTGCGCACCGGCCCACGAACTTCTCCCGCGGCCATGCCTTTCGCTCGTCCAGCCGCCAGTATAGCGGCAAGCATCAGGCGCGTAGCAGTTCCTGGCGCGATGCGAGCCAGCGGGCGACGTGCGCCTGCACCTGCTGCGGGTGCTCGCGCAGCAGAATCTCCGCAGTTCCCCGCGCCAGCGCCAGCAAGTCCTCGTCGGCGCCAAGGTCGGCGAAGCGCAGCAGGGGCACCCCGCTCTGGCGACTGCCGATGAATTCACCCGGACCACGCAGCTCCAGGTCGCGCCGCGCCACTTCGAAACCGTCAGCATGCTCATAGATGACCTTGAGCCGCGCCCGCGCCGTCTCCGACAGGGGATTCTGGTAAAGCAGGATGCATACCGATTCGGCGATGCCCCGCCCGACGCGGCCGCGCAACTGGTGCAACTGTGCCAGGCCGAAGCGTTCGGCATGCTCGATGACCATGAGCGAGGCATTGGGCACGTCGACACCCACTTCGATGACGGTGGTGGCCACCAGCAACTGGACGCGACCGGCGGCGAATGCCCCCATCACCTCGCTTTTCTCCGCCGCGCCCAGGCGCCCGTGCACCAGTCCGACGGCCAGATCCGGCAGCTCACTCTTGAGGCGCTCGAAGGTGGCAATCGCCGTCTGCAATTGCAGCGCCTCCGATTCCTCGATCAACGGGCAGACCCAGTAGGCTTGCCGGCCGGCCGCGCAGGCATCGCGCACGCGCGCGATCACCTCGTCGCGCCGGGCATCCGAGGCGAGCTTGGTCAGCACCGGCGTGCGCCCGGGCGGCAGTTCGTCGAGGACAGAGACGTCGAGATCGGCGTAGTAGCTCATGGCCAGGGTGCGCGGGATGGGGGTGGCCGACATCATGAGTTGGTGCGGCATCTCGCTCTGGCCGTCGTTGCCGGGCGCGGCGCCGCCCTTCTTGCGCAGGGCCAGCCGCTGGCGCACGCCGAAGCGATGCTGCTCGTCCACGATGACCAGGCCGAGGTGCTGAAACACGACCTGCTCCTCGATCAAGGCGTGGGTGCCGACGGCCAGGCGCAGCCGGCCTGCGGCCAGGGCTTGCGCCATCGCCGCCTTCTCGGCCTTCTTCAATCCGCCGGAAAGCCATGCCACTGCCATGCCCATCGGTTCCAGCCAGGCGGCGAGCTTGCGGTAGTGCTGTTCGGCGAGGATCTCGGTCGGCGCCATCAGCGCCGCCTGACAGCCCGATTCCACCGCCTGCAACATGGCCAGTGTGGCAATGATGGTCTTGCCGCTGCCCACGTCGCCCTGCAACAGCCGCTGCATCGGATGGCGTAGCGCCAGATCGACGCGGATCTCGCGCCAGGCGCGCTGCTGGGCCTGGGTCAAATGGAACGGCAGGCGCTGCAGCAGCCTCCCGGTGAGGCTGCCGTCGCCGGCAAGGACGGGTGCCGTACGCGCCCGTCGCGCCAGGTAGGCCAGGCGCAGGCTCAACTGCTGCGCCAGCAGTTCGTCGAACTTGATGCGCCGCCACGCCTCCTGGCTGCGCGCCGCGAAGGCGGACGGCGATTCCGCAGGCGCGGGATGATGCAGCGTCGTGACGCTGTCGGCGAAGGGCAGCAGGCCATGGCGCAGCCGCAGCGCGTCGGGCAGGGTATCGGCGAGATCGGTGCGGGCCAGCGCCGCATCGATCAACTTGCGCAGGGCAGCCTGGGACAGGCCCGCCGTGGTCGGATAGATGGGGGTGAGCGCCGCGGGCAGCGGCTCGCCCTCGCGCACGACGCGAAGCCGCGGGTGTACCATCTCGGCGCCCCAGAAGCCGTCGCGGATCTCGCCGAACAGGCGCACGCGCGTGCCCGGCCGGAGCTGCTTCTGTTGGCTGGGATAGAAGCTGAAGAAGCGCAGCACCAATTCGCCGCTGGCGTCGGCAACGCGACATACCAGTTGGCGGCGCGGCCGATAATGCACGCTGCTGTCGACGACCTCGGCCTCGATCTGGCACGGCACGCCGGGTGAGGCGGCGGCGATGGCGGTGAGCGCCGTCTCGTCCTCGTAGCGCAGGGGCAGATGCAGTATGAGATCGGCATCGCCGCGGACGCCGAGTTTGGCGAGCTTGGCAGTTAGCGTGGCGCTGGTCGCACGCTTGCTCGAAGGAACCGCCCGGGACGGTGCCGCAGGCAACGTCTGCCCTCAGCCGAGGACCAGGACGGCGTCCACCTCCACCAGCGCCCCGCGCGGCAACGCCGCGACACCGACGGCCGCCCGCGCCGGGTAGGGTTCCTTGAAATAGCGGGCCATGGTTTCATTGACCTTGGCGAAGTTGCCGAGATCGGTCAGGTACACGTTGAGCTTCACGGCATCGGCCAGCGACGCGCCGGCCGCCTCCGCCACCGCCTTGAGGTTGTCGAAGACGCGTCCGATCTGCGCGTCGATGCCTTCCGACATTTGCATGGTCGCCGGGTCGAGGCCGATCTGCCCGGAGAGATAAATCGTGTCGCCGGCCTGCACCGCCTGGGAGTAGGTGCCGATGGCGGCTGGCGCATCGGGGGTGGAGATGATCCTTCGGCTCATGGCTATCCTATAGAATGGACTGGGAGAGCCCCGAATCTTAAATGACCACCCCCGCCCTCGCCAATCTGCTCAAGCTGCTCGGCGGCCCGCGCGACGGTGCCCTGCTGCGCTATTCGCTTGGCAACGAGTTCCTGAAGGCGGGCGATGCCGCGCACGCCATCGAACACCTGCGCGAGGCAGTGCGGCGCGATCCCGCCTACTCCGCGGCGTGGAAGCTGCTGGGCAAGGCCCTCACCGACGATGGCCGTACCGATGAAGCGCTCGCCGCCTACCGGGAGGGCATTGCCGTCGCCGACAAGAAAGGCGACATCCAGGCGGCCAAGGAGATGAAAGTATTCGCGCGACGGCTGGAGAGATCCAGACAGGCCGCGACGGGGGATGATAAATGACGATATTCTTGGCGGACGATCGCCTGCTCGTTCGGAAGGCACCGTGCCCGCCGCACCTGCGCGGCGTCAGCTCGCCTTCGGCCGGTGCGGCGCGTGGTTGGGTTCACCCTCGATACGGTACCCGATGTCCCGCTCGGTTTTTGGCTGGCGCGCGATGTCGTCGCCGGCAAGATGCGCGCGCAGGCTGAGGAGCGCACCGTACATCAGCCCGGCGCAAGCCGCCAGCACCATCACACCGGCCAAGGTATCCAACACCTCTGCCATATCCATGACTGCGCCCTCCGCTGTCGCCGATCACGCGCGCTCGCGGCGTCGCACCCCTGCAGCCATCGGCCTCACTGGTCGCGCGGCGCCGCCGCGATCGGTGCCGCGTTGCCCGCGGCGAGACGACCGACCATGCGCGCCGAAACGTCGCAGCCGCTTGCCGCGGCCCGCGAGAACCATCTCATCGCCTCATCCCGATCGGCATGCACGCCCGGACCATACTCGGCCTCGCCTGCAAGCAACATGAAACCGAGCGTGCGCTGGGCGGCCTGATGATTCGATTCTGCTGCTTCACGCAACAGCGGCATGGCCGCGACATATCGGTACTCGCCGATCAGTTCCATGGCTTCGTCATAGGAGGGGTGTGCGAAGACGGGACTGGAAGCAAACAGCGAAACCGGCACCGTTAGCGCCATGAGTGCGCAACGCAGCCGGAAGAGGAACCGGATCCTGCCGGCGGCGCCTTGAGCGCGTGAGCAGACACGAGCGACAACGGGCAATTCGCAAATCGTCATGATGTTCTCCTGGCAAAGTCATCGAACGAACTGGTCGGGGGCGTGAGCCTCGGTATGCATTGCGCAAGCTACTCAGCATGCGCCGTACCAGAGTTCCTCATGCTTCGCGACGATACCCGTAACCCACTGATCCCTAGAGGAAACTCTTGAGCTGTTGGGCAAAGCGCGATGGCCTGGGCCTATACCGATGCAGCACGACCGTCGCAGCGGACCGAACACCATGACGCAGGGTGTTGGCGCTAGCGCGACGGACGGATGCATCCCAGGCGTCAGGCGCCGGTGTAGCCATCGACCCGTCCTCACATGGGTCGCGTGGCCGGCGCGATTGGTTCACACGTCGGTAACGTCGAATTGCAGCGGGAGATGGCTCAGGCGAACCGGCGGCCCGGCATTGCGCGCGGGCCCGTCAGCGGACGGCAGAAAGGGCGCACGAGGTTCTCTCGAATCGAGGTGAAATCCGCAGCGCAGCGATTATGAACCACGGCTCGCGAGCGCAGGCTGCCTCGCTTGCCGCGTGCTGCTGCCGCCGGCTATCGCGTCACTTCCGCGCCGGAAAGGGGATCAGCATCCCTGCGTCCAGGCCCAGAGCCTTGAGTTTGGCCTGGGCCGCTTCCGCTTCTTGCTTCGTCTTGAACGGTCCGGCCAGAACCCGGGTTTCGAGCTGAGACGGAATGCTGTTCAGCGTGAGCTTGGCGCGCAATTCCTCGGCGTTGGTGACGTTGGTGAATACGCCTAGCTGCACGACATAGCCGGCCGGCGCGCCGGACGCGGGTTTGGCCGCCTCGATGGCGGGAGCCAAGGCTGGGCGCGGTCTTTCCTCCACTTTCTTCGCCACCGGCGGCGGGGCTTCAGTCGTCTTCGGCGCCGCCGGCTCCGTTGTCTTCGGCGCCTCGCGGTGTGGCTCCACCGGCCGCTGCGGACCGACCGGCTGCGCTGTCCGTTCCGGTTCGGCAACCGGTTCCGGTGCCTTCTTCTCTTCGGCCGGGGCCTCGGCGGGCTTTTCGGGGGCAGGCGGCGGAGCCGGCTGCGCCTCGGGCGCGGGTGGCGGAGCGATCGGCGCCGGCGCGGAGGGCGCCGGTTCCTCCTCGTGGGTGTAGGTTTCGAACAAGGCCAGCGTCGCGAGCAAGGCGACGATCACCGCACCGGCGACGCCAATGCGCGCGAGCAGACGTTTCTTGAGCGTGCTCGCCTCGGGCGCCGACTTCTGTTCTTCTGCCATGTTCTCTCCCTGTCAGCCCGCGCATCGTACCCCGGGTACGGCGCAGGACTAGGACTCCTGCTTCTGGGTCAGCGCCAGCACCAGCTCCGCCTCGCCCACCGAAATGCCGCAGCGCGCGGCAATGCTCTGGGCATCGGCGCCCTTTTCCGCCAGCGTCACCGCCTCGCTGTATTGCGGCGACACCGCCCGCGCCGTCTTCAGCCGTTCCACTTCGGCGCGCAGGCTGGCGAGCTCGCTGCGCATCTGCTTGAGCTCCGCCTCGACGCCGGCGACGAACTGCTTGACGGCGAAATCCTGCGCCGCAGCCTCCGACGGCGGCGCCGGCCTGGGCTTGATCTGCGACAGGCGCATGAGGGCATAGCCGAGGTAGGCGGCGACGATAACGACCGCCACCAGCGCCGCCTCCCGCCAGCCGATGCCCGAAAATTCCATGTCAGCCCGCGCTCCTGGCCAGGGCCTGATCGATATCCCAGAGGATATCATCGAGTGTCTCGATGCCCACCGACAAGCGGATCATATCCGGCGTGACGCCGGCCGTGAGCTGCTGCGCCTCGGTCAGTTGGCGATGGGTCGTCGATGCCGGATGGATAACCAGGGTGCGCGCGTCGCCGACGTTGGCCAGGTGGGAGAGAAACTGCACCGATTCGATGAACTTCTCGCCAGCCGTCTGCCCGCCCTTGATGCCGAAGGTGAAGATCGAACCGGCACCCTTTGGCAGGTACTTGCGCGCCAGGGCTGAATAGGGGTTCGACGCCAGACCGGGATAGCTGACCCAGGCCACGCGCGGATGGGAAGCGAGAAACTCCGCCACGCCGATGGCATTGGCCACATGCCGCTCCATGCGCACGGGCAGCGTTTCCAGCCCCTGGAGCAGCAGCCAGGCATTGAGGGGCGAGAGCGCCGGGCCGAGGGTGCGCAAGGTTTCCATCCGGCAGCGCATGGTGTAGCCGAAGTCGCCGAAGGTTTCGAAGAAGATGACGCCATGATAACCCCGGGACGGCTCGGTCATGCCGGGAAACTTGCCGTTGTTCCACGGGAATTTGCCGGACTCTACGACCACCCCGCCCATGGTCGTGCCGTGGCCGCCGATGAACTTGGTGGCGGAATGGACGACGATGTCGGCGCCATGCTCGATCGGCCGGCACAGGTAGGGCGAAGCGAAGGTGTTATCGATCATCAGGGGCACGCCGGCTTCGCGGGCGATCGCCGCCACCGCTTCGATGTCGAGCACGTTGCCGCGCGGATTGCCTATGGTTTCGGCATAGAGGCACTTGGTCCGCGCGGTGATGGCGCGGCGGAAATTCTCTGGCTCGTCCGGGTCGACGAAAGTCGTCTCGATGCCCAGCTTGCGGAAGTTGAAATCGAGCTGGGAGTAGGTGCCGCCGTAGAGCGTGCTCGCCGCGACGATGTGATCGCCCGCCTCGCACAGGGTCAGCAACGCGACCATCTGCGCCGACTGGCCGGTCGCGGCCGCCACCGCGGCGCGGCCGCCCTCCAGTGCCGCCATGCGCTCTTCGAGCACCGCCACGGTCGGATTGGAGATGCGCGAGTAAACGTTGCCGAAAGTCTGCAAATTGAACAGGCTGGCGGCATGATCGGCGGAATCGAAGACGAAGGAGGTGGTCTGGTAGATGGGCACCGCCCGCGCCCCGGTCGCGGGGTCGGGCTGCTGACCGGCATGCAGGCACAGAGTCTCGATGCCGAACTTGCGATCTGGCATGGCGTGGGAGCTGGTTGTTCTGCTTGTCCGAATACGGGCCTTCGCGTCTGCGATAATAAACGCCGTCACGGCCGTCGTAAATCCTTATCATCAGCGCCTTATCACCGGCGCATTTTCGTCGCCACCTGTGCCGATATGCTGCTCATCCTGAAGAAGATGCTCGCCACCCTCGTGCTCCCGCCGGTGAGCACGCTACTGCTGGCGGCCTATGGCGTCTGGTTGTCAGCGCGTCGTCCGCGCCTGGGACGCACCCTGGCCTGGCTCGGGCTGGGCCTGACGTTGCTGCTGACCGTGCCGCTGGTCGGCACCTGGCTGCGTGCCCACGTGGATTACTGGCCGGCGCTGGATCTGAAGGAAGCGAAGAAGGCGCAAGCGATCGTCGTGCTCAGCGGCGGCTCCTACTATCTGGCCCCCGAGTATGGCGGCGACACCATCCGCAGCGACACGCTGGAGCGCACCCGCTATGCCGCCGTTCTGGCGCGCCAGACGGGACTGCCACTGCTGGTGACCGGCGGTGGCGCGCCCGGCCACAAGTCCGATGCCGAGTCGATGCGCGACGCGCTGGTGCGCGATTTCGGCGTGCCGGTGCGCTGGGTCGAGGGCGCGTCCGCGGACACGCGCGAGAACGCCATCAACAGCGCCATCATCCTGGAGCGCGAGGGCATCAAGCGGATAGTGCTGGTGACCAGCGCCTATCACATGCAGCGCTCGATTGGGGAGTTCCAGCGAGTGGGTCTGGAAGTGATTCCCGCGCCAACGGTGTATGCCACCTTTTCACGGGATTGGCCGGGCACGCTCGAATACCTGCCCAACCCCGAGGGCTTCGAGCGCAGCTGGTGGGCGCTGCATGAGCTACTCGGCAGAGCAGCGCAGCGGTTACGTCTGTTCTGACCCGAAAAACGACTCACCGCGGAGGACGCAGAGGACTCTGAGGAAAGACGAAATACGGAAGGAACATTCTTGGTCATTCAACCGTGGGGCAAGTGATCGATTGTGCCGCGGGTTGTCGCTTTCCCCCTGTGTCCTCCGCGTCCCCTGTAGTGAGCGGTTTGTCGTCTGACTGGCGGGCAGCGACGGCGCCTTCGCGCCCGCTACTTGCCGCGGAAGTCCGGCTTGCGCTTTTCCACGAAGCCGCGGATGCCCTCCTCGAAATCCATGGTCGCGCTGCATCGGGCGAAGGCGTCGGCCTCGGACATGAGTTGTTGGGTCAGCGATGCGTGGCTGGCGCCGTTGAGCAGACGCTTGATTTCGCCGTAGGCATGCCGCGGACCGGCCTTGAGTCGCTCGGCCAGTTTGAGCGTTTCGGCATCGAGCGCCTGCGCCGGCACGACGCGGTTGATTAGGCCCAGCTCCAGGGCGCCGGCAGCATCGACCCGCTCCGCCAACAGCAACAGCTCCGCGGCTCTCTTCTGCCCCACCGCCCTGGGCAGGAAATAGCTCTGGCCGCCGTCCGGCGACAGGGCGATGTGCGCATAGGCCGTGGTGAAGTAGGCGTTGTCGGCGGCAACGATGAGATCGCAGCACAGTGCCAGCGACACGCCGAAGCCGGCGCAGGCGCCACGCACCTGCGCGATCACGGGCTGGTGCATGCCGCGCAACGTCTCCACTGTGGGATTGATCCACTGCTCGATCATCGCCTTGAAGGTGGATAGCCGCGCTGGCGGCGAGAGATGGAGATGGGAGTGGAAGTCCTTGATGTCGCCGCCGGCCATGAAATGCTCGCCGGCACCCTTGACGATGACCACCTGCGCCGATTCGTCGGCGGCGATACGCTTCACCGCCTGCCGCAGCGACTGCATCATTTCGACCGACAGCGCATTGAGCTGCTGCGGGCGATTGAGGGTGAGAACGGCGATGCCCTCGCGCACATCGACCAAAACATTGTCATTCACGGCTGTTTCCTCCTGCCGCTCCGACCGGACTTGCCAGCCGCCGCATTCGCGGCGGGCTTCTTCTTCCCGGCCGCAGGCTTGCGCGGCCGCTGTACCTTGCTGCCGGGCGCCGGGGATTCCTGCTGCGCCGTGGCCGGCGCAGACGGTCGGTAGTCGCCGACAACGCTCTTCAGCGGGCAGATGCGCACCGCCGGGCATCGTGCGCAGCCCACGGCCAGGGCGACCGGACAGACGGTCATGATACGCCGCCTCAGACGCGTTCGAACAGGCCGGCCGCGCCCATGCCGGTGCCGATGCACATGCTGATCATGCCGTACTTGAACTTCTCGCGCTGCATGGCACTCATCAGGGTCGCGGTGCGGATGGCGCCGGTCGCACCGAGCGGATGACCGAGGGCAATGGCACCGCCGAGCGGGTTGACCTTCGCCGGATCGAGCCCCAGCGTACGCATCACCGCCAGGGCCTGGGCGGCGAAGGCCTCGTTGAGCTCGATCCAGTCCACCTGGTCCAAGGCCACGCCGGCCTGCTTGAGCACGCGAGGAATTGCCTCCACCGGACCGATGCCCATCACCTCCGGCGGCACGCCGGCCACGGAATAACCCGCGAAGCGGGCAATCGGCTGCAAGTCGAACTGCTTGAGCGCCCGTTCGCTCGCAAGGAGAACGGCGCCGGCGCCGTCGGACATCTGCGAGGAATTGCCGGCGGTGACGGAACCTTTCGCGGCAAAGACCGGCCTGAGCTTTGCCAGTCCTTCCAGGCTGCTGTCAGGCCGCGGTCCTTCGTCGGTCGCTACCGCCTTTTCGACAATCTTCACCACGCCCGTCGCGGGATCGGGCATGTGGGTACGCACCGTGTAGGGTGCGATCTCGGCCGCAAACTTGCCTGCCTGGATGGCAGCGACCGCCTTCTGGTGGCTGCCAAGCGCAAACGCATCCTGATCCGCGCGGCTGACCTGGTACTGGCTCGCCACTTTTTCCGCCGTCAGCCCCATGCCGAAGGCGATGCCGTAGTTCTCGTCGTGCTCGAAGATCGCCGGGTTGATGGAAACCTTGTGGCCCATCATCTGCGGCATCAGGCTCATGGTCTCCGTGCCGCCGGCCAGCATGACATCGGCTTCGCCGAGACGGATGCGGTCGGCGGCCAGCGCCACGGCCTGCAGTCCCGAAGAGCAGAAGCGGTTGATGGTCATGCCCGGCACGCTGTTGGGCAAGCCGGCCAGAAGCAGGCCGACCCGAGCCACGTTGATGCCCTGCTCGGCCTCGGGAATGGCGCAGCCGACGATGACGTCGCTGATCGCGGCCGGATCCAGTTTCGGCGCCTTCGCAACGGCTGCCTTCAGCGCATGGGCGAGCAGATCATCGGGGCGGGTAGTGCGAAATGCGCCCCGTGCCTTGCCCACCGCGGTGCGGGTGGCGGCGACGATATAGGCGTCCTGAATTTGTTTGGTCATGGGCGTTCCTTCAACGTTCAATCATGAAAACCCAGGGGCACAGAGATATTCACAGAGAATTTTCTCGTGGCTCTGTGCAACCCTCTGTGTCTCTGTGCCTCTGTGGTTTGTTCATCATCAGTTGCGCAGCGGCTTGCCGGTTTCGAGCATGTGTTTGATCCGCGCCTGGGTCCGTTCGGTCTTGAGCAGATCCAGGAATAGCTGGCGTTCGACGGCAAGCAGCCAGGCCTCATCCACCAGCGTCCCGGTTTCGACATCACCACCGCACAGGGCGGTGGCCGCAGCCTTGGCGACCCGGTAATCGTGGGCCGAGATCATGCCGCCTTCCTTCATGTTCACCAGCATCATCTCCAGCGTGGCGATGCCACTGCGCCCGGCGACCTTGATCGACCGGGGCGCGAGTTTCGGCCGGTAGCCGGCCTCGTGCATGGCCCGGGCGGTGTGAATGGCAACGTAAAGCAGCTCGTGGACATTGAACACCACGGGATCGGACTCGCGCAGGAAACCGAGCTCTTTCGCTTCCAGCGCGCTCTTCGATACCGTGGCCATGGCAACGGTCTGGAACGCATTGGTGAGAAAGGCGAAGGGATCGTTGGTGGTCGTTCTCTGCGCGGCGCGGCTCGCGCGCAGGGCCAGTTCCTTGCAGCCACCGCCCGCCGGAATCAGGCCGACACCCGCCTCTACCAGACCGACATAGGACTCCAGCGCCGCCACGGTGCGCGCGCAATGCATCATGATCTCGCAGCCACCACCCAGGGCCATGCCGTTGACTGCTGCAATCGTCGGCACCAAAGCGTACTTCAGCCGCTGCGACATCTGCTGGAAGCGCTCGACCACCTTGCCGACCGTGGCATAGTCGCCGGCCTGCAGTACCGTGCCCAGTGCCGCGAGGTTGGCGCCGACGGAAAACGGCGGCTTCGGCTGCCAGATGACGAGGCCCTTGTAGTCGGCCTCGGCGCGCGCCACGGCCTCGATCACGCCCTCGACCACGTCAGGACCGACTGCGCACATCTTGCTCTTGAACGACAGTATGGCCACGTCATCGACATCGGCGACCGTCCAGAAGCGTACGGCGTCGTTTTCAAACACCGTCGCGCCGGCGTCCTGCGCCTCGCCGAGCACGCGCTCGGGGAAGTACTGACGTCGATACACAGGCAGTGACGAACGCGGCGTGAGCGCGTCGGCGCCGGCCGAGTAAGAGCCCTGGGGCGCATGTGCTTCGCGGCGCCCGTCGAACACCCAGGCAGGCAGCGACGCCGCCGTCATCGCCTTGCCGGCTTCGATGTCCGCCTGCACGGCGGCCGCGATCGCCTCCCAGCCCGCGGCCTGCCACGTCTCGAACGGGCCCTGCTGCCAGCCGAAGCCCCAGCGCATGGCGAAATCCACATCGCGGGCGTTGTCGGCGATCTCGGCCAGGTGATAGGCGCAATAGTGGAACACGTCGCGAAAGATGGCCCACAGGAACTGGGCCTGGACATTTCCGCTCGTGCGCAGCTTGGCGAATTTCTCGGCCGGGTTCTTGGTCTTGAGGATCGCCTGGACCTCGTCATCGACGGCCCCCGTCGATGCGCGGTAGTCCTGGGCCGCGAGGTCAAGCACCCTGATCTCCTTGCCATCCTTGCGGTAGATACCGGCGCGCGTCTTTTGTCCGAGCGCGCCCTTCGAGATGAGCGACGACAACCACGCCGGCGCGGCGTAGTACTTGTGCCAAGGATCGTCGGGCAGCGTGTCTTGCATGGTCTTGATGACATGGGCCATGGTGTCCAGCCCGACGACGTCGCAGGTGCGGTAGGAGGCACTCTTCGGCCTGCCGATGCTCGGGCCCGTCAGTGCGTCCACCACGTCGAAGCCCAGACCAAGGCGCTCGGTGTGGTGCATGACGGCAAGAATGGAAAAGACGCCGACGCGGTTGGCAACGAAGTTGGGTGTGTCCAGCGCCCGCACCACACCCTTGCCCAGGGTCGTCGTGAGAAAGGCTTCGAGATGATCGAGCAGGGCGGGATCGGTGTCCTTGGCCGCGATCAGTTCCACCAATTGCATGTAGCGCGGCGGGTTGAAGAAATGCACGCCACAGAAGCGCCCACGTATGGCCACTGGCAGGGCCTCGGCGAGCCTGTTGATGGACAGGCCCGAGGTGTTGCTGGCGAAGATCGCGTGCTCCGCGATGAAGGGCGCGACCTTGGCATACAGGTTCCGCTTCCAGTCCATGCGTTCGGCGATGGCTTCGATCACCAGATCGCAACCTCTGAGCAGTTCGAGATGCTCGTCGTAGTTGGCCGCTTCGATGAAGCCGGCGCGGTCCTTCGTCGCGAGAGGTGATGGCTCGAGCTTCCTCAGGCCGTCCAGCGCCTTCATGACAATGCCGTTTTTCGCGCCCTCCTTGGCCGGCAGATCGAACAGAACCACGGGCACATTGGCATTGGCGCAGTGGGCGGCGATCTGCGCGCCCATGACGCCGGCGCCGAGCACGGCGACCTTGCGGACGAGAAAATTATGCTGACTCATGACTTCACCATGAAAACGTGGACAGGGACCGGGAATCGTGAAGCAGGAACGCAGCGGACCGCGTGGTCCGCTGCGCCGGATTGCTGCTTAGAAGGTCTGGGAGTATTGCGCCCCCAGGACGTGAACATTGGACTCGTATTCGCCGCGAAGCAGGCCCTTCGCCGCCTGCGCGCCCTGGTTGTTGTTGATCGGCGCGTCCTTGACGAAGATATACGTATAGCCGAAGTCGATGGCGGCATCCTTGTTCGGCTTGTACTGCGCGCCGATGGAAAGCCAGGTGCGATCGTTGTCCGGCAGCCGCGGCAAGCGATAGGTATCGCCCACCGGCGACTGGTCGTAGGCGATGCCGAAGCGCACCTTCCACTGGTCGTTGTACTTGTAGTTGCCGCCCAGCGCGACGCGGTAGGTGTCACGCCACTGCAGCTCTTCCTGGGACAGCAGCGTGCCACTGAGTGCGCCGCTGGTACGGTAGATTTGCAGCCGCGGGATCTTCGACCAGCCGGTCCAGGACAGATCGCCCACCATTTCCCACCTGTCGGTCAGTTGCTGCACGACGCTCAAGGTGAAGCTGTCGGGTAGTTCGATGTCGGCGCGGATGCCGACATTGGCTAGAGCGGGGTTGGCGGCAATGCCGGCGTCCACAAGCGCCACGCCGGTGCGGCCGAAGCTGACGTCGCCTTCGAGATGCTGCTTGATCGAGGCGCGATAGGCCGCGCCGATACGCGTGCTGGGCGAGACTTGGAACAGTGCGCCGACGTTCCAGCCCCAGGCATCGTCGTCGCCCTGGACCTTGGCGTCGATCTCGCCGGCGGCCCCCAGGCTCACCTTGTTACCCAGCTCCGCCTCGAAGCGCATGTAGCTGACACCGAAGCCGAGGGAGACCATGTCATTGACCTTCCACGCCACCGAGGGGTTGACGTTGATGCTGACGATCTCCGACTTGGTCGCCTGGAAGCGGCCGATCCAGCTCGGGTCGTACTCCGTTTTCAAGCCGAAGGGGGCGCTCAGGCCAAGGCCGACGAACAGGCTGGGGCTCAGTTGCCACGACAGGTAGCCAAACGGAATACCGGCCCAGTCGCCGGCATCGCCGCCGTCACCACCGGCCGGCCGGCCCAGGGCACCGATCGAGCCATTGTTGCGGAATTTGTTCGACGGCCGTACCGCGTCGGCACCGACCGCGAAGCTACGCCCCGCCAGCCGCGTCATGCCAGCCGGGTTGAAAAAGATGGTGCTGGCGTCCTCGGCCAGCGCCGCCGACCCGGCGTAGGCATTGCCGATGCCGCTGGCATTCTGCTCCAACAGGCCGAACCCTGCCGCCGAGGCAGTGCCGGAAAACAGCCCTGCAAGGAGCAGGGGCAGCGTGCGTATGACCAGATGCGTTCTTGCTTTCATTGACATCTCCTCTCTCATGAACAGGTCGGGACGGCAATCATGCGCACGGGGTGCCGAGCGCCGTCTTGACGATGGATTCTACGCTTCGGCCAAGCGCGTGAAAGCTTGGCCGGACGCCGCTGTAGCTTTTATGCAACACCAGGCGGAACCTCGCGCTTGGTGCCGTCGGAACTCAGGGCAACATAGGTCAACGTGGCCTCCGTCACCTTGACCGTGATCGGGTTCGACGGATTGCGTTCGGCATAGACCTCGACGTCGATGGTGATGGAGCTGCGGCCGACACCGACGATCGTGGCGTAGAAACTGACGATATCGCCGACCGAAACCGGCTCCTTGAACTGGAAAGCGTTGACGGCTACGGTGGCAACCCGACCGCGGGCACGCTTGTGGGCGAGCGCGCCGCCAGCGAGGTCCACCTGCGCCATGATCCAGCCCCCGAATACGTCGCCGGCAGGATTCAAGTCCGCCGGCATGGGCACGACCCGCAGCGTCGGCTCTTTGTCGGGAAGGCGTACCGGGTGATTCGACATGGGCAATCGCTCCGTCACAGCCGCTCAGGCGGCCCTGGCCAGCGTCGCTGTTGGCGCGGTCGGCGCCGTTGACGTCGCTGCACCGGAGGCGCCGCCCCGTGCCGCCATGTAGTTTAACGGCCCGCCGGTGAACGGGGCGAAGCCGGTGCCGAATATCACGCCGGCGTCGGCGAGATCGGCATCCGCCACGACGCCTTCGGCAACGCAGCGTTGCGCTGCCCGCAGCAGCGGCGTGAGAATGCGATCGGCGAGACCCACCGGCACAGCCCCGGGCTCGCCCTTCTGTTGTTTGCCCTGAGTCCACGTGTAAAACCCGCGCCCGGTCTTCTTGCCGAGGTGGCCGGCCTCGACCAGCTCGATCAGTCTGCGCGGCGCCGGCGCCCCGGCAGCCGCGATCTGCTTGCCCGCCGCCACCGCGACATCCAGGCCGACGGCATCGGCCAGCTCGATCGGGCCCATGGGCATGCCGAAGGCCAGGGCCGCCTGGTCCACCGCTTCCGGCCGGATACCTTCATCCACGCAGCGCATCGCCTCCAGCAGGTAGGGTCCGAGCACGGCATTGACCAGGAATCCCGGCGCGCTCTTCACCGGCAACGGCAGCTTGTCGATCTGGCGCACGAAGGCGGCCGCGCGCCGGGCCGTTTCGGCATCGTTGCCGGCGGCAGTGACGACCTCCACCAGGGGCATCTTCGCCACCGGGTTGAAGAAATGGATGCCGACCAGTCTGGCGGGGTTGGCGAGGACCGCGCCGATGTCCTCCAGCTTGAGGCTGGATGTGTTGGTGGCCAGCACGGCGCCGGGCTTGAGCAGCGGCTCCATACTGGCAAACAGCGCGCGCTTCGCTTCGAGATTCTCGAAAATCGCCTCGATCACTACGTCAGCCTGGCGCACGCCGCGACCATCCGGGTCCGGGATCAACCGGTCCAGAGTCATGCGCACCTGCTTGCGATCGCCGCGGAACTTCTTCTCATAAAGCATGGCGGCGCGTTTGATTGCCGGTGCGGTGCGCTCGACGCCCTGGTCCTGCAGCGTCACGGTTAGCCCGCGCAGCGCGCACCAGGCGGCGATGTCGCCGCCCATCGTGCCGGCACCAACGACATGGACGTGACGGGCGTCGAAGTCTGACTCCTTGCCGAAGCCCTTCAGCCGTTCCTGCAGGAAGAATACACGGATCAGGTTTCTGGTCGTTGGCGATGCGATGATCGCATCGAGCGACGTGGGCTTGTCCGCCGGCACGGCGAGCGCGTTGCCGCCGTGGTTCGCCCACATATCGAGGATGGCGTAGGGCGCAGGATAGTGTTCGGGCCGGGCGCGCCTGGCGACCTGGGCGCGCGCCCGGGAAGCGACGAGTCCGCGCAGCGAGCCGTTCATGAGGCGTTGGACGAAGGACAGTGTGCGCGGCGGCCGGCCCGACAGCACGACCATGCGCGCGGCATTGTCCATGACACGCGGCGGCACGCACTCGTCTGCCAGGCCCATGCGCTTCGCGCGGCGGGCATCGATACTCCTGCCAGTGAGCATCATGTCCAGTGCCGCCGCCGGTCCCACCAGTCGCGGCAGGCGCAGCATGCCGCCCCAGCCGGGGACGATGCCGAGCATGACCTCGGGCAGCGCCAGCCGTGTGCCCGGCTCATCCACCACCACGCGATAGCGGCAACCAAGTGCCAGCTCCAGGCCGCCGCCAAGACAATGGCCGCGGATCAACGCCAGCGTCGGATAGCTCACCGCGGCGAGCCGGTTGAACAGATCCCAGCCGCGGCTCACCAGCTCGCGCGCGCCGGCGGCAGAGTCGATGCGGGTGAATTCTTCGATGTCGGCGCCGGCGACGAAACCGGCATCCTTGCCTGAGCGGATGACCAGGCCCAGGGGTGGGTGTTGGTCCAGTTCGTCGAGCAGGTACGCCAGCTCGTCCATCACCGCGCGGGACAGGGTATTGGTGCTGGCGCCGTCGCGATCCAGCGTTGCCCAGGCGATGCCATCGGCATCATGATGCAGTTTCCAGTTCGTCAGGTTCATGAAAACCTCACCACAGAGGCACAGAGACACAGAGGAAGCACAGAGGCCCTCTGAGTAACCTCTGTGCCTCTGTGTCTCTGTGGTTCAACACGTTTCCACCAGCATCGCGCCGCCCTGGCCGCCGCCGATGCAGATGGCAGCCATGCCGCGATTGCCGCTGTTGCGCTTCAACGCATGCAGCAGATGCAGCACAATGCGCGCGCCCGAGGCGCCCACGGGATGACCCAAAGCGATGGCGCCGCCGTCCACATTGAGCTTGTCCGGGTCCAGTTCGCCCAAGGCGCCGCCGACACCGAGATGATCGCGGCAGTAGCCATCGTCCTCCCAGGCGGCGAGGCAGGCGAGCACCTGGGCGGCGAAGGCCTCGTTGATCTCCCAGGCATCGAGATCGTCCAGTCCGAGACCGTGGCGTCGCAGGATGGGAGTCGCGGCATGTACTGGCCCGAGGCCCATCTGGGCCGGGTCGAGCGCCGCCCACTGGGAATCGACGATGCACCCGAGCGGCTCGAGCTTGTATCGCTCGACGGCCTGCTCGGACGCCAGCAGCAGCCAGCAGGCGCCATCGGTGATCTGGGAGCTGTTGCCAGGCGTGATGTTGCCGTACTTGCGATCGAAATAGGGCTTTAGTTTCGCCAGGTTTTCCATACTCGAGTCGCGGCGCACACCATCGTCGGCGGCGTAAACGCTGCCGTCCCGATCGATCAGCGGCACGATCTCGGCGTAATGGCCGGCGTCCTGGCCCGCGCTGACGCGCTGGTGACTGCGCACCGAGAAGGCATCCATCTGGCTGCGCGAAATGCCAAAGCGATACGCGAGGTTCTCCGCCGTCTGGCCCATCGACAAACCGACGACCGGGTCGGTCAAGCCCTTGAGAATGCCGATCACCGGCGCGAGATAGCCGAGCTTGAACCCCGCCAGCGCTTGCGCCCGCTGGCCGAAAGTCTTCGCCGCATACCAGCCGGAAAGCCAGCGCACCATGGCCTCGGAGTACAGCAGCGGCGCGTGGGATAGCGCATCCACGCCGCCGGCGAGCACCAGCTGGGAGCGGCCGTTCTGAATATTGACCAGGGCCGAGTCCAGAGCCTGCGTGCCCGAGGCGCAATTGCGCATCACTGTCCAGCCCGGCACCTTCTGACCGCAGCCCATGCGCAGGGCAACGACGCGGCCGATGTTCACCTCTTCCGGCGATGGACTGGCGCAGCCGAGTATGACTTCGTCCAGCTGATCGGGCGCGAACGCCTGGCGCGCCAGCAGCGCCCGCCCGGCCGCCGTGGCGAGATCTGCGGCGGTGAAAGGTCCGGGAGCGTTCCGCGCCTTGAGGAAAGGCGTGCGCGCGCCATCGATTACATAGACGTTCATTGGAATAGCCTCACCACAGGGGCACAGAGACACAGAGGTTCCACAGAGATTTCATTTGCATGCTCTGTGCAGTTCTCTGTGTCTCTGTGCCTTTGTGGTTCATCGTATAGTCAGGCCGCCGCACGCTGGCGCGGCTGCTCGTCGTCCTGCGCCGGCTGCAGGCCGAAGTCGGGCGGGAAATCGTCGACCCGGATTACCTTGTTGCGCAGTTCGTCGCGCCGGAGGAGCAGCGCCTGCTCGGCAGCGGTGATGATGCCGGCGTCGCGGGCAGCCGCGGCCGGCGTTTCCTCGCCACGCACGGTCAGCTTGCCAGCCTTCAGGGCCTGCCGGATCTTCGCTTCGATCGCCTCGGCCTGCAGTGATGCTTGCAGCGCCAATTCCAGCACACCGATCGGGTCCTCCTCCTGTCCGGCCGGGACATACATGCCGGCGGTCAGGCGATCGCGCGTCGCCGAGGGCTCGATCAGCAGTTCGGCCACCTCGCCGCCCAGCTTGTCGGAGGGCACGACGTAGGGACGGCCGAGCGGGAAGATAACGCGCTTCAGCCACCAGCGTGACCACGCCTGGGGAAAGTTCGAGATGGCGCCTTCGAGGGCGTTCTGGGCCTTGAACATGGCATCCCAGATGGCCCAGTGCATCAGCGGTGCGTCGGCCTTCTGGCGACCTTCCGCCTCGTAGCGCTTGAGCGTCGCCGAGCACAGGTACATGCAGGACAGGATGTCGCCCAGGCGAGCGGAGATTTTCTCCTTGCGCTTGAGATCGCCGCCGATGACGACCATGGAAATGTCGGCAAGATAAGCGAACGCCGCCGAGAAGCGCGTCAGTTGCTGGTAATAGCGGCGTGTTTCCGGTGCGATCTGGGCGGGCACGCGCACGTAGTGGGAGCCGGTCAGGCCGAGCACGAGCGTCCGCGCCGCGTTGCTGACGGCATAACCGACGTGGGAGAAGAACGCCTCGTCGAAGGCTGCCAGTGCCTGGCGCCGGCGCGCCGGGTCGGCAGACTCGGCAGCCGCGCGCATTTCGGTCAGCACATAAGGATGGCAGCGGATGGCGCCCTGACCGAAGATGATCATGCTGCGCGTAAGAATGTTGGCGCCCTCGACGGTGATGCTCACCGGCATCTGCTGGTAGGCACGGCCGATGAAGTTGCTCGGCCCGAGGCAGATGCCCTTGCCGCCGACGATGTCCATGCCGTCGTTGACGATCTGCCGGCAGCGCTCGGTGAGGTGGTACTTGACGACGGCCGAGACCACTGACGGCTTCTCGCCCAGGTCGACGGCACCGGCGGTCATGGTGCGCGCCGCATCCATCATGTACAGGTTGCCACCCATGCGCGCCAGCGGCTCCTGAATTCCTTCGAACCGGCCGATGGGCATTTTGAACTGGGTGCGCACCCGGGAATAGGCGCCGGTAGCACGCACCACCAGCTTCGACATGCCCGTGGCGCCGGACGGCAGGGAGATCGAACGTCCCGCGGCAAGGCATTCCATGAGCATGCGCCAGCCCTGGCCGGCCATCTTCGGCCCGCCGATGATCCAGTCCAGAGGCATGAACACGTCCTTGCCCCAGGTCGGGCCGTTCTGGAATACGGCGTTGAGCGGCAGGTGGCGGCGGCCGATCTGCACGCCAGCGTGGCTCGTCGGCACCAGCGCGCAGGTGATGCCGATGTCTTTGCTCGGGCCGAGCAGGTGCTCCGGGTCGTAAAGGCGGAAGGCGAGGCCGAGGAGGGTGGCCACGGGGCCGAGCGTGATGTAGCGCTTGTCCCAGGACACGCGCATGCCGATGACTTCCCTGCCTTCCCAGATGCCCTTGCAGACAACGCCGGTGTCGGGGATCGCGGCAGCATCGGAGCCGGCGTGGGGGCTGGTCAGGGCGAAGCAGGGGATTTCCAGGCCCTTGGCCAGCCGCGGCAGGTAATGGTTTTTTTGCTCTTCGGTGCCGTAGTGGAGCAGCAGCTCCGCCGGGCCAAGGGAGTTGGGAACCATGACGGACACGGCGGCGGCGCTGCAGCGCGTGGACAGTTTCATCACCACCTGGGAGTGGGCATAGGCGGAGAATTGCTTGCCGCCGTACTTCTTCGGAATGATCAGGCCAAGGAAACCCTTGTCCTTGATGAACTGCCAGACGTGGGGCGGCAGGTCGTGCAGCAGGTGGGTAGTTTCCCACTCATCGGCCATGGCGCAGAGTTGCTCCGTCTCGTGGTCAAGAAACGACTGTTCCTCGGCCGCGAGCTTCGGCTGCGGCAGGGCAAGCAGCTTGTTCCAGTCCGGGCGGCCGCGGAACAAATCGCCTTCCCACCACACCGTGCCCGCTTCCAGCGCCTCGCGCTCGGTCTGGGACATGGGCGGCAGGATGCGCCGATAGGCGTCGAGCAGCGGCCTGCTGATCAGAGCACGGCGCATCGGTTTGACGATCAACAGCGCGGCCACACCGAGGTAGGCCAGCATCACTACTGCGGCAATGGGAACGGGCCAGGCACCAAGCCAGGCGATCCCACCCAGCCAGGCGGCAACGGCCAGCGTCCACAGTGCGAGAGGTGCCCGCAGGCAGGCGAGCGCGAGCGCGGCGACGGGCAAGGCAAGCAGCAACCAGATCATTCTTCTCTCCTTATGGTCGGCGCTTCGCTGGCGCCGGCATACTCCGTTAGCATGGGCACTGCCGTGGCGGCAATGTTCAAGCGACTCTCCGGGTCGCATCGTCGCGGGCGGGGGCAGCCGGGATCTCCGGCAGCGGCGCACGCAAACCGCCCAGCAGGAAGGACATCAAGCGCGGCACAAGCGCTGCCGGATTCTCGTCTTCCGCCTCGATGCCGGTGACCAGCTGCAGGGCATCGGTGCCGGTCATGGCGTAGGAGACGGCGCCGAGCATGAAATGCAGGCGCCAGATGATCTCCTCCCGGGGCACGTCGGGCAGTGCCCGGAATAGCGCCGTTTTAAACCGCTCCAGCACGTCGGCGTACTCGGTGGCAAGGAAGCTGCGGATGAACGCGCTCGGTTCGGTGTAAGTGCGTCCGAGCAGCCGCATGAAGGTGTGGCCGCCATGCCGGGTGTCGGCGGCGATGCGCAGCGACACGCCGAAGAAGGCATCGAGAATCTGGCTCGGCTTGAGCGGTGCGCCGCCGGCCGCCCCCTCCAGCTCGCTAAGCGCCCGCAACCGCTCCTGATTGAGCCAGCCCAAGCGGCGCCGGAAAACCTCCTGGATCAGGCCTTCCTTCGAGCCGAAGTGGTAGTTCACCGCCGCCAGATTGACATGAGCGGCGCTCGTGATCATGCGCAGGGTCGTAGCCTCGAAACCGTGCCGGGTGAACAGCGCCTCGGCGGTGTCTAGGATGCGCTCGCGGGTGTCGTTGCTCTGCTTGGAGTCCGGTTCCGTCATGGGATTGCGCCCGCCAATGAAACGTTTGTTTGAATCATACGTTTAATTCCTGACAAGTCAATCACGAATTTAGAAGATTTCCTTCAAACGCTCATTACCGCTGCGGCGAGCCCGTCGCCGGCTGGCCAGTCCATTAGAATTAGGTTATGCGCCGCACGTCTTCCGCCGCCGCCCTGCCCGGCCCGCCGCCCACCGAACGCCATGACTGGCAGACGGTCAAGAGCCTTTTTCCTTACATCTGGGCTTATCGCGGCCGCGTGCTGTTCGCGCTCGCCTGCCTGATCGCCGCCAAGGCCGCCAACGTCGGCGTGCCCTTGGTGTTCAAGGAGATCGTGGACCGCCTGACGCTGCAGCAGGCGGTGGTGGCGGCACCGCTGGCTCTGCTCGCCGCCTACGGTCTGCTGCGCCTGTCCATGTCGCTGTTCACCGAACTGCGCGAGATGGTGTTCGCCAAGGTCACGCAGCGCGCCGTGCGCAACATCGCCCTGCAAGTGTTTCGCCATCTGCATGCGCTGTCGCTGCGCTTCCACCTGGAACGGCAGACCGGCGGCCTGACGCGCGACATCGAACGTGGGACACGTTCCATCGGCTCGCTCATCAGCTACACCATCTACAGCATCCTGCCCACCCTGGTGGAGGTCGGGCTGGTGCTGGGCATCCTCGCCGTGCGCTACGAGGCGAGCTTCGCCCTGATCACGATCGCGGCGCTCGTGCTCTACATCGCCTTCACGGTTGTCGTCACCAACTGGCGCACCCACCTGCGGCGCGAGGCCAACGAGATCGACTCGGCCGCCAATTCGCGCGCCATCGACAGCCTGCTCAACTACGAGACGGTAAAGTACTTCAACAACGAAGAGTACGAGGCGCGCCGCTACGACCACCAGATGCAGCGCTGGGAATCGGCGCAGTTGCGCAGCCAGTGGTCGCTGTCGTTTTTGAACGTCGGCCAGGCCGCCATCATCGCCGTGGCCGTGTCGCTGATCATGTGGCGCGCGGCGGTGGGCGTGACCAACGGCTCCATGACCGTGGGCGACATCGTGCTGGTCAACGGGTTGCTGATTCAGCTCTACATTCCGCTCAACTGGCTGGGTGTGCTCTATCGCGAAATCCGCCAGGCGCTCACGGACATCGAGCGCATGTTCGGCCTGCTCGGCGAGCACCGCGAGGTGCAGGACGCCCCCGACGCCCGGCCCCTGCCGCCGGGACCCTGCTCGGTACGCTTCGAGCATGTCGGCTTCGGCTATGACGAGCGGCGGCAGATCCTGTTCGACGTGGACTTCGACATTCCCGCCGGCGCCACGGTGGCGGTGGTCGGCCACAGCGGCTCCGGCAAGTCAACGCTGGCACGACTGCTCTATCGCTTCTACGACGTGCGCGACGGCGCCATCCGCATCAACGGCCATGACATGCGCACACTGGCCCAGGCCAGCCTGCGCGCTGCCATCGGCATCGTGCCCCAGGACACGGTGCTGTTCAACGACACGATCTTCTACAACATCCAGTACGGCCGGCCGGACGCCACACGCGAGGAGGTGATCGCCGCCGCCCGCGCGGCGCACATCCACGGCTTCATCGAAAGTCTGCCGGACAAGTGGGAGACCCGGGTCGGCGAGCGGGGGCTGAAACTGTCCGGCGGCGAGAAGCAGCGCGTGGCCATCGCCCGGGCGCTGCTGAAGAATCCGCCCATCCTCATCTTCGACGAGGCCACGTCGGCGCTGGACTCCAAAACCGAGAAGGCGATCCAGGCCGAGCTGGAGCAGGCGGCCATGGGCCGCACCGCCCTCATCATCGCCCACCGGCTGTCCACGGTGATGAATGCCGACGAGATACTCGTGCTCGATGCCGGCCGCATCGTCGAGCGCGGTACCCACGCCAGCCTCCTTGCGCGCGAGGGCGCCTACGCGCAGATGTGGGCGCTGCAACAGCAGGAGGAGGAGCAGGGCGAAGCGGTGGCGCTGGTTGAAACGAATCCCGCCTGAGCCCTGCGCCGGCGGCGACAGCCGAACCGGCGCTCAGTCGGTCTTGAGCGTGCCCTTGAACCAGCCCTCGACCGGACTGGGATTGGGACGGAAGAAGCTGGATTTCGGGTACATCACCCGCGTGCCCTCGATCGCATCACCCTTCACCACGCCCTTCCACACCTGGCGCGTGCCGTACTTCTCGCTGCGCGTCTCGGTCTCGAAGCGGATCGCATCACTCTCCTGCGTTGCCTGCACTTCGCCTTTGCCGTAGCCCCACTGGTCGCATTCCTTGGAGTGGAACTTGCCGTCGGCGAAGGTGAGGATGTTGTCGCGAATCTTGGCCGGTTTGCCCGCGTCGCCCTCCTCGGTGGTGAAGCGCTTGCCGTCGAGCAGGTTGGAGCCGGCGTAAGACGGCGCTGCGAGCAGCACCGCGGCAAGGATCGTCAGAGCCGACACGCTCGCGAGATACTTCAAACGAACATTCACTTTCAATCTCCTCTGAGCCTGTGCGTGGTGAGAGCTCAACTTTACACTTTCGAAGTGTCGAGCGGCAGGTGTCGTGACGGCGGGGGAAGGGATATCGGCTCGCCACCGCACCTCTGGCCGCCCGCCGCTGTCGCGGGAGTTGGTGCATAATACTTCGTCATGCCCGCTCCCGCCGTTATCCGCCAGCTCGTCGAGCGCTTCGAAGCCAATCTCGACACGTATCGCGGCGGCGGTTACAACGAAACCCTGCTGCGGCGCGACTTCCTCGATCCCTTCTTCAAGGCGCTCGGCTGGGACATCGACAACTCGCAGGACTACGCCGAAGCCTTCCGCGAAGTCATCCACGAGGACGCCATCAAGGTCGGCGGCTCGACCAAGGCGCCGGACTACAGCTTCCGCATCGGCGGCCGGCGCATCTTCTTCCTCGAAGCCAAGAAGCCCTCGGTCTACATCAAGGAGGAAGTGGCGCCCGCCTACCAGCTGCGCCGCTACGCCTGGTCGGCCAACTTGCCGCTGTCCATCCTCTCCGACTTCGAGGAATTCGCCGTCTACGACTGTCGCGCCAAGCCGGCGCCCAACGACAAGCCGTCCAAGGGGCGGCTGCTCTACCTCACCTACCGCGACTACCTCGAACGCTGGGACGAGATCGCCGCCGTCTTCTCGAAGGAGGCGGTGCTCAAGGGCAGCTTCGACCGCTACGCGCGCGGCCGGAGGCAAGCGCGGCACCGCCACGGTGGATGCCGAATTCCTCGCCCAGATCGAGCAATGGCGCGACCTGCTGGCGAGGAACCTCGCCCTGCGCAATCCCGGCATCGGCGTGCGCGAGCTCAATTTCGCCGTGCAGGCCACCATCGACCGCATCGTCTTCCTGCGCATCTGCGAGGACCGCGGCATCGAGCCGCTCAACCGCCTGCAGGGGCTGGCCAACGGGCCCAACATCTACCCGCGCCTGGCGCAGGTCTTCCGCGAGGCCGACGAGCGCTACAACTCCGGCCTGTTCCACTTCAGGAGCGAAAAGGGCCGGCCCGGCAGCGCGGACGAATTCACCCTCGGCCTGAAGGTCGACGACAGGCTGCTCAAGGACCTGCTCAACGGGCTCTACTACCCCGAAAGCCCCTACGAGTTCTCGGTGCTGCCGGCCGACATCCTCGGCCAGGTGTACGAGCGCTTCCTCGGCAGCGTCATCCGCCTCACCGCCGGCGGCCAGGCGAAAGTCGAGGAAAAGCCCGAGGTGAAGAAAGCCGGCGGCGTCTATTACACGCCGACCACCATCGTCGACTACATCGTGAAGCAGACCGTCGGCCGGCTGCTGGAAAGTCAGTCTCCGCGGGACGCCGCGAAGCTCAAGATCCTCGACCCGGCCTGCGGCTCCGGCTCCTTCCTCATAGGCGCCTACCAGCATCTCCTCGACTGGCACCTCGCCTGGTACACCGCCAACGACCCGGAGAAGCACGCCAAGGGCAAGGACGCGAAGCTCTATCGCGCCAAGGAAGGCTGGCGCCTCACCGCCTCGGAACGCAAGCGCATCCTGGTGAACAACATCTACGGCGTCGACATCGACGCCCAGGCGGTGGAAGTCACCAAGCTTTCGCTGCTGCTGAAGGTGCTGGAGGGCGAGACCGACGAGTCGCTCAACGCGCAGATGAAGCTCTTCCACGAGCGCGCCCTGCCCGACCTCGACGGCAACATCAAGTGCGGCAACTCCCTCATCGGCCCCGACTTCTTCGACGGCCGCCTCGACCTCGACGAGGACGAGCGCCGCCGCATCAACGCCTTCGACTGGCAGGCGGAGTTTCCGCAGGTCTTTCCCCCCTCTCCCGCACGCGGGAGAGGGGCAGGGGGTGAGGGCAGCGGCTTCGATGCCGTCATCGGCAACCCGCCCTATATCCGCATCCAGACCATGAAGGAATGGGCACCGCTGGAGGTCGAGTTCTACAAGCAACGCTACACCGCGGCGAGCAAAGGCAACTACGACATCTACGTGGTGTTCGTCGAGCGCGGGCTGCAGCTGCTCAACGGCAAGGGGAAGCTCGGCTTCATCCTGCCGCACAAGTTCTTCAACGCCCAGTACGGCGAGCCGCTGCGCGGCCTCATCGCCGAAGGGAGGCACCTGAAGCATGTCGTGCACTTCGGCCACCAGCAGGTGTTCGACGGGGCGACGACCTATACCTGCCTGATGTTCCTCGACGCCGCTCCGGCGAAGACCTTCCGCTTCGACAGCGTGGCCGATCTTTCCGCCTGGCAGCAGGGCGGGCCGCCGGCTGGCGCCGAGATCGGCACGAAGTCGCTTTCGTCGGGCGAATGGAACTTCTCGGCCGGCGGCGATGGCGGTTTGCGCGAGCGGCTGACCGGGATGCCCTGCAAGCTGGGCGATGCAGCGCACATTTTCGTCGGCCTGCAGACGAGTGCCGACAAGATTTATGTGCTGGAGCATGTTCGCGAAGCGGGGAAAGGCCATGTTCTTGTCCGCGATGCGTACGGCGCGGAGTGGAAACTGGAGCGGGAACTGCTCAAGCCCTTCCTCAGCCATGTCTCGCTCGGGCGCTACGAACGTCCGCAGGCATCGCACTGGCTGATCTTTCCCTACCGGCTGGCCGAAGGAAAGGCGAAGCTGGTCGAAACCGAAACCTTGCGCAGGCGCTGTCCGAATACCTGGGATTACCTGTCTGCTAACGCAGCTACGCTTAAGAAAAGAGGTGGGGCAGGCGATCTTGGGAGCGGCTGGTATGGTTACGTGTATCGAAAGAATCTGACTTCTTTCGATGCGTCCAAGCTGGTCGTCCAGGTGATTTCGCAGACCGGCCGATACGCCTACGACGATGCCGGCAACTATTTCACCGGCGGCGGCAACGGCCCGTATTACGGCGTGCGCTGGCGCGATCCGGCCGACCCGCATTCCCTGCACTATCTTCAGGGGCTACTCAACTCGCGGCTGCTCGACTGGTTCCTGCAAGGGATCAGCACGCCCTTCCGGGGCGGCTACTGGTCCTACGGCAAGCGCTTCATCGAACTGCTGCCTATCCGCACCATCGGCTTCTCCGACAAGCAGGACCACGCCCGCCACGACAAAATGGTCGCCTTGGTCGAGCAGACGTTGACGCTCCACCGCGACCTCGCCGCCGCCAAGACCGCCCACGACAAGACCCTCGCCGAACGCCAGATCGCCGCCACCGACAAGCAGATCGACCGACTGGTCTATGAGCTGTACGGGCTGACGGAGCAGGAGATTGCGGTGGTCGAGGAGTCGGCCGCCGGAAAGCAGGAAGACCCCGCGTGAGCTCAACCGCGAATGCGCGCTTGCCCTACGCCGCCCTGGCACATGTCGATCGGGAGAAGATTGACGAGTACCTCTTGAATCCGGCAAAGAGCCGGGGCAAAGCAGAGTTCTTTCTCCGTTTCGGCTTCTCCAGCGTGGAGTGGCAGCGCTTCGCTGCGGCGCTGATCGAGCATGGCCGCGCCTGTCACGTAGCCAACCGCGTTGAATCCGAATACGGCACGCGCTACAGTGTCGACGGCCCGATCGCGACACCTTCCGGACGCACGCCGCTCATCAGAACCGTCTGGATCGTCGAGCACGGGAAGCGGGCGCCACGACTGATAACTGCCCATCCGATCAAGGAGACATCATGATTCGCGAACACGATCAGGTCGTTCTCGCGGAGGACGTTCCAGAGCACGCGCTGCAGGCTGGCGACGTCGGAGTGATCGTGCATGTACACCGCCAGGGCGAAGCCTTTGAGGTCGAGTTCCTGACTCTCCAAGGCGAAACCGCAGCCGTACTTACTCTCCGATCCAGTCAGCTGCGATCGATACGAAAGGGCGAGATCGCCCACGCCCGGGAGCGGTTGGCGGCGTAACCGCACAAAGCCAGTCCCTTCGGTGTCGTTCGGATCGTCGTGACTTCGCCCTTCGCGGTGGGCAGGACCGGCTACGGGTATGGCTTGGCCATTCCCTTGCTGATCGCCGGCGCGCTGGTTCGCTCACTCTCGATCGGGCGCCATCGGCAGCAAGCTGGACTGCATCGTGTCAACGAACGCCTGTTCCTGGCGCACCGCCCAGGCCGCATCTTCCTCCTCGACGCGATCGCCCTTGTAGTCAGCGATCCAGCGCAGTTCCTCAGCTCTATTGAGCGCCTTGCCAAGTTCCACCGGCACGCGGTCCGTCTTGACCCGATGCAGGCTGAAGGCCGATATCAGGCCGTTGTGTGTCCTGACGATCTCGCGTTCGACCGGAGCGCCAGATGCCAACAAGGCAGCGCGAGCCGCATCGAACATCGCGTAGTAGGCTCGGTTGCAGGCGCCGTCGGTATCCCCGATATCGAGCAGCACTTTCGCGGATGCGGCTGCCTGTATCGCCTTTGCCATCAGGGTCTGTGCTGTCATAACCGAATCCCTTCGCGCTCGATGTTATGCAGCAGGCGCGGGTTGGAGCATGACTCCGGGTGCTCCCATTCCTCTTCCCAGATCGGCAGCGGCTGGATGCGGATGCCGGTTTCCAGCAACACGTCGTAGGCAAGGTCGGCCATCGCCAGCTTCGTTGCCACGAACTTGCCGGGGCGACCATGCAGGAGCACGGCCACGTCGGCGGTATGGTTGGGCGTGGCGCTCGCCTTCAACGCCCTGCTGTGGTGGTGCCTGGACGGCGCGATGGGCCGCGAGATCGCCGACCAGAAGGCGCTGGAATTCCTCACCGGCTACCTGGCGGAGAAATCGCTGGCGGCGGACAACGTCTTCGTCTGGCTGATGCTGTTCGGCTACTTCGCCATCCCGATGGAGTATCAGCGGCGCGTGCTGGTCTACGGCGTCGTCGGTGCCATCGTCATGCGCACGGTCATGATCCTCGTCGGCGCCTGGCTGATCGCCCAGTTCCACTGGCTGCTCTACGTCTTCGGCGCGTTTCTCGTCGTCACCGGCATCAAGATGTACTGGTTCGCCGAGGAACAGCCGGACCTGGAAAAGAACCCGGTGCTGCGCTGGATGCGCGGCCACCTGCGCATCACGCAGACACTGCACGACGAGCAATCCTTCGTCCGGAAGGACAGGCTGCGCTGGGCCACGCCGCTGTTCCTGGTGCTGGTGCTGGTGGAGGTGAGCGACCTCATCTTCGCGGTGGACAGCATTCCGGCGATCTTCGCCATCACTGCCGATCCGTTCATCGTGCCGACCTCGAACGTGTTCGCCATCCTCGGCCTGCGGGCGATGTACTTCCCGCTCGCCGGCTATGCCGACCGCTTCACGCTGCTCAAGTACGGGCTGGCGCTGATGTTGATCTTCATCGGCGTTAAGATGCTGATCGTCGATCTGTGCAAGATGCCGGTGTTCTGGTCTCTGGGCGTGGTCGTGGCGATCATCACCGTGTCGGTGATACTCAGTCTGCGCCGCGAGCGGGCGGCCGCTTCCGGCCGGACGGCTTGAGTTTGGCAACGCCGGCTCCAAGTTAACTGAAGGCGAACCACAGAGGCACAGAGACACAGAGGCAGCACAGAGGGGCAATGTAAAGAGCCCCATATGCTGTGCGCCGCTCGTCGCCGGTCGATTCTCAGTGTCGTTTTCCTCTGCGACCTCTGCGTCCTCTGTGGTGAGCGGTCCTTTCCGACCTATAGTTTTCAAAGAACAGGAACGCGATCATGGAAAAGCGCACTCAGTTCAGCGTCGGCTACTTTCTGTTCGCCGTGCTCGCCGTGCTGCTGCTGCAGCAGTTCTTCATTCAAGCGCGCAGCGTCGAGCCGCTGCCCTACAGCGAGTTCCAGACGCTGCTCAAGAACGGCCAGGTGCAGGAAATCGCCATCACCGACAATTACATCCAGGGCACGCTGAAGAATCCTCTGCCGGACGGCCGCAGCAAGTTCATCACCACCCGCGTCGAGCAGGATCTGGCCAAGGACCTGGCCCAGTACGATGTCAAGTTCACCGGCGTCGTCGAGAGCACTTTCCTGCGCGACCTGCTCGGCTGGGTCGTGCCGGCGGTGGTTTTCTTCGCCATCTGGATGTTCCTCATGCGCCGGGTGGCCGAAAAGGGCGGACTGGGCGGCGGCTTCATGGCCATCGGCAAGAGCAAAGCCAAGGTCTATGTCGAAGCCAAGACCGGCGTCACCTTCGACGACGTGGCCGGCGTAGACGAGGCGAAGGAAGAGTTGCAGGAGGTGGTGAACTTCCTGCGCAATCCATCGGACTACGCACGGCTCGGTGCGCGCATGCCCAAGGGCGTGCTGCTGGTCGGCCCGCCCGGAACGGGCAAGACGCTGCTGGCGCGCGCCGTGGCGGGGGAGGCGGGCGTACCGTTCTTCTCCATCGGCGGCTCGGAGTTCGTGGAGATGTTCGTCGGCGTCGGCGCGGCACGGGTGCGCGACCTGTTCGAACAGGCGCGGCAAAAGGCGCCGGCGATCATATTCATCGACGAGCTGGATGCCCTTGGACGCGCGCGCGGCGGCTTCGGACTGGGTGGCCACGACGAGAAGGAACAGACGTTGAATCAGTTGCTGGCGGAAATGGACGGCTTCGACCCGAGCGCGGGCATCGTCATCCTCGCCGCCACCAACCGCCCCGAGATCCTGGACCCGGCGCTGCTGCGGGCCGGCCGGTTCGACCGGCAGGTACTGGTGGACCGGCCGGACAAGAAGGGCCGGGTGGCGATCCTGGGCGTGCACATGAAGAAGATCCGGCTCGCCCCGGAGGTAAGTAGCGAGAAGATCGCCGAGCTGACGCCGGGCTTCTCCGGCGCCGAACTGGCCAACCTGTGCAACGAGGCGGCGCTGGTGGCCACGCGGCGCGGCGCGCAGGCCGTTACCCTGGAGGACTTCACCGTCGCCGTGGAGCGTATCGTCGCCGGACTGGAGAAGAAGAACCGCGTGCTCAACCCCCACGAGCGCGAGGTGGTGGCATACCACGAGATGGGGCATGCGCTGGTCGCCATGTCCCTGCCCGGCTCCGATCCGGTGCACAAGATCTCCATCATCCCGCGCGGCGTCGGCGCGCTCGGCTACACCATCCAGCGGCCGACGGAAGACCGTTTCCTGATGACACGCGAGGAACTGGAAAACAAGATGGTGGTGCTGCTCGGCGGGCGCGCCGCCGAACACCTGATCTTCGGCAAGATCTCCACCGGCGCCGCCGACGATCTGCAGAAGGTCACAGCCATCGCCCGCTCCATCGTCATGCGCTTCGGCATGGACGACAAGCTCGGCCACGTGGTCTATGAGTCGGAGCGCCCGAACTTCCTGGGCCAGCCCGTGCCCACCGGCGTGGAGAAGGATTACAGCGAGGAGACGGCGCGCGAGATCGACTGCGCGGTGCGCAAGATCGTCACCGCCGCCTTCGACCGGGCGCTGGCGCTGCTGACGCAGCGGCGCGCGGTGCTGGAGGATGGCGCCCGGAAACTGCTGGCGAAGGAAACCCTGGTCGAGGAGGAACTGCAGGCGCTGCGCGCCCTGCTGCCTGCCTGACGCGGCGTCAGAGCATCTGCGCCATCTCGGGGATGGCGCTGCGCAGGAACAGCAGCGCGCCGCTGCGCGATTCCAGTTCGCCGTGGTGCACGCCTTTGGGCGCCACGTGGTAATCGCCGGCGCGCACCACCAGATCGCCGATGTTGATCTCGCCCTCCAGCACGAGGCATTCCTCGTCCAGGGGGTGATCGTGCGCCGGCACACGGGCGCCGGCTTCCAGCCGCATCAGGTAGTTCAAGTACCCATCCGCCTCGCGCAGCACCTTGATCTGCACCTTGGGCAGGAACGGCTGCCAGCGGCCTTCGCCGGCGCGAATGGTGAGCATCGCCGGCGCCGCACGCACCCGGGCGAGCACCCGCTCGCGCAGGGCGGCCGCTGCGGCCGCTTCCGGCATCACCGGTTCGATCGCCGCCAGCAACTGGTCGCGAATATCGTCCGGCAGCGCTTCTTCGTCCATCACTCTGTCCTTGCTCATTGCCGTGGCTCCCACTCGCTGCCCGCCAGGCCGGCCCGCATCTGCTCGAAAGCCCGACGCATGGTCGTCTTGACCGTGCCCAGGGGCATCTTGCAATGGTCCGCGATCTCCTGGTGGCTCAGGCCGCGGAAAAATGCCAACGAAATCAACTGCCGCGGCAACGGTCCCAGGCTCGCCAGCGCCTTGTGGATCGCGCCGGCGCATTCCGTGGCCTGGAGGATGTCCAGGGGGTCCGAGCCTTCCACCGCCAATTCGGACTGGAACTCGTCGGGATCTGGGTGGAGTTCGGCATCGTCCTTGCGCCGCAGGTAGTCCAGTGCCCGGCTGCGGCAGATCGTCAGCAGCCAGGTCAGTACCTTGCCGCGAGCGGGGTCGAAGCGCGCGGCATCGCGCCATACCTGGAAGTACACGTCTTCCACGACTTCCTCCGCCGCTTCGGGCTGGCGCGTGATGCGCAGCGCCAATCCATAGGCCTTGCCCACGGTAGCGTCGTAAAAATCCGCCAGCGCAGACTCGTCCTGGATGACGATGCCTTCCAACAACAGCCGAAGCCGCGCCTCCAGTTTCGCGTCCCGCTGGTCCGGGTCCTCCTTTTTCTTATTGGGTGCCAAGGGCATCTCTTTGATTGTTGTTGGCAAGTCTATGGAACGCCGTAACCGCGCCGACTGATCCAGCCGATCCATTATAGCAATCTCTAATGCCAACCCCGGAATCGCGTGTTCCACCCGCCCATCCTCCCGGCTCCGCACCACACGAATCGTCTACGCAGCAATTCGCAAACTGGTTTTGGATTGGATTCGGCGTTCCGCCGCCGGCATCCGATCGGCGACTCGGCGCGTATAGACAGTGACCTGGAGCCGCGCACGAGATTTCGGCGCGACAGGCCGGGATTCCTTCATCACATCCGGAGCTTTGCAAATGAACGAGCCAACACCCCTCGCCCGCCCGCGCGGCAGCGGCACGACCTACCACGTCCTGGGCGACGTGGTCACCTGCATCGTCGGCGGCCAGGAGACCGGCAACGCCTGGTCCCTGTTCGAGGTCGAAGTGCCCACCGAAAGCGGCCCGCCTCTGCACTTCCATGAAGCCTACGACGAGGCGCTGTATGTGCTCGAGGGCGAACTGGAAGTGTATCTTGGCGACAAGACCGTGATCGCCGGCCCAGGGCAGTTTTTCTTCGTGCCGCGGGGCACGCCCCACGGCTTTCGCAATCGGAATGCGAATCCTGCCCGATTTCTGTCCTGGGCAATGCCGTCAGGCGCGGAACATTTCTTTGCCGAGATGGACCGCAGCTTCGCCACCACGCCGCCGGACACGGCGAAGGTGCTGGAGATCGCCGCCCGGCACCGCACCCACGCGTTGCTCTGACGAGGGGAACTCATTGCGCAGGACCGCAGTCGGAGGACATCAGCCTGCCAGGCAATGCGAGTTCCCGTACTTCCTCCGTGTCGCGCACGCGCTTTGCGCGTGAACGAGATTCCGAGCCTGAACGACCGGCAGCTTCGGATACTCAGGTCCCGACCACCCCGCCATCGTTCCTCCGGATGGCGATGGTGGCCGAGCGGGGCCGGCCGCCCCGCTCGCCGTCCGGCCAACTGCTGCCGGCCTTGGGCTTGGCCGGATCGGAGCGATCGCCCGGCACCTCGCCCGGGTGCTGGATATTAACGAACAGGGTGCGCCGGTCGGGGGTGCCGATCACGCCCGTGATTTCGCAACCCGCCGGACCGGTGAGAAAACGCTTGACCTCGCCGGTGACGACATCGGCACACAGGAGCTGATTGTTGCCCACGGGTGCGTAGTCGCCCCGGTTCAGCGCGCCAGGTGAGACATCGGTGGCGATCCACAGCCGGCCTTCAGAATCGAACCACAGCCCGTCCGGGCTGCCGAAGATGTCGCCCTTGATGTTGCCTCGTTTGTCGCGATCGGCATTGGCCGGATCGCCACAAAGCACGAAGATTTCCCAGCGGCAGCTGAGCGCCGCCGGACTGCCGCCGGCTTCACGCCAGCGGATGATATGGCCGAATACGTTGTTGGCGCGCGGATTGGCAGCGTCGGTTCCGGGCATCCCCGCCGCACCGCGCTGGCTGTTGTTAGTTAGCGAGCAATACACCTCGCCGGAGCGCGGATGCACGGCGATCCATTCGGGCCGGTCCATCTTCGTTGCGCCCAGCTGATCTGCCGCCTGGCGCGTACGCACCAGCACCTCGGCCTGATCGCGGAATCCATTCGCCACCGTCAGCCCGCCTCTGCCGTGGGTAAGCTCCAGCCATTTGCCCTTGCCGTCGGCATTGAAGCGCGCCACGTACAGCGTGCCCTCGTCGAGCAGGTCGCGGTTGGCCTCCTTGTCCTCCGGGTCGTAGCGGCCGCGGGAGACGAACTTGTAGATGTACTCGAACCGTTCGTCATCGCCCATGTACACCACGACGCGGCCATCGGCGGCGAGCACCGTCTTGGCGCCCTCGTGCTTGAACCGGCCCAGCGCCGTGCGCTTGACAGGCAGGGACCCGGAATCCCAGGGATCGATCTCCACGACCCAGCCGAAACGGTTCGGCTCCGTCGGCGTCAGCGCCACGTCGAACCGGTTGTCGGATTCGTGCCAGCGATAGCCATAGCCCTTGGCGGATATACCGTAGCGCTTGTGATCGGCAGTGATCTGCGCCGGATCGGAAGCGGCGAAGTAACCGTTGAAATTCTCCTCACAGGTCAGATAGGTGCCCCAGGGCGTCACGCCGTGGGCACAGTTGTTCAGCGTGCCCAGGCACATGTGGCCGGCCGGATCGTCGGCCGTGGCCATGTACGGTGACCCGGCGGCCGGGCCGCCGATCAGGATAGGCGTTGCCGCCGTGATCCGCCGGGCATACTGCGACGGACGCACCACCTGCCAGCGGCCGTTGCGCATGCGCACTTCGATCACCGAGACACCATGGGCAGCTTTGGATTTGGCAACCTTCACGGCGTCCCAGTTACTCATGCCATCGGGGTGAAGCAGGCCGTCGTCCACGTACTCGTGATTGATGCACAGTAGCCCGTGGGCGGAGGAATACGCGCCCGATTCCCGGAAGGGAAAGAAGTGCATGCCATCGTGGTGCATGCCGGCCTGCTGCTCCTGCTCCTCGGCCGAATTGCCGGCGTCCGCTTTGAACGGCGGGCCATCCGAAACGGGATCGCCCCAGGCGAACAGCACCTGTACCGAATAGCCCGGCGCAACACGGACCGCATCCTCCGCAGACGGCGCAATAGGCGCGAAGGAAATGCGCGGCCGCGACACGGCCGGCGCAGCCTGCGCCGGAGTGTCCACCGCCCCGAACAACGCCAGGCCCGCGGCCCCCAGCCCGCCCTGCAACAAGCGCCGGCGCACCCGGTCACAGACGAGGATCGCCGCAAGATCGATGTTGCTGCTGTCGTTGCTGCCGCAGTCGTCGTTGTCCTTCATGGCACTGTCGCCCGCTGCTTGGGATTGCCATGATAAGCCTGAACCGTGAAACCGGCATGACCGACGGTTCTTCGGCAGCGAATCCGGGGGTGTCGAGGGAGCAAAGCGCGCGCCATTTCATGCTATCTTTCAATTCATAACAATAACTCCGACTAACCTCGGTCAATCACCAAGTGAGGAGAGAAACGATGTCGATTCGCCGCCTGCTGTCCCTGCTGATCGCCAGCCTTTGTGTTGCTGCCCCCGCAACCGCTCAGGAACTCACCGGAACGCTAAAGAAGGTCAAGGAAAGCGCCACCCTGGTGATGGGCATCCGCGAGTCGTCACTGCCGCTGTCATACCTGGACGACAAGCAGCAGCCGGTCGGCTACCACATCGAAATCTGCAACCGCATCGCCGACGCGGTGAAGGCACAGCTCAAGCTGCAGAGCCTCAAGGTGCAGCACCAGCCGGTCACCTCCCAGAACCGGATTCCCCTCATGACCAACGGCACCATCGATATCGAATGCGGCTCCACCACCAACAGCCTGGACCGGCAGAAGCAGGTGGCCTTCGCCGTGACCACCTTCGTCACCAATGTACGCATGGCGGTGAAAAAGGCTTCCGGAATCACCAGCCTGGCCCAGCTCGGCGGCAAACCGGTGGCGACTACCACGGGCACCACCAGCGTCCAGCTCATGCGCGCCCACGAAAAGGGCAAGAACCTGGACTTCAAGGAGGTCTACGGCAAGGATCACGCCGATTCCTTCCTCATGCTGGAGACCGACCGAGCGGTGGCCTTCGTCATGGACGACAACCTGCTCGCCGGCCTGATCGTCAACTCGAAGAATCCCGCCGACTACGCCATCGTCGGCGAATCGCTGCGCCAGGAACCGATCGCCATCATGCTGCGCAAGGACGATGCGCCGTTCAAGAAGGTAGCCGACGACACCATCATGGCCATGATGAAGAGCGGCGAACTGGAGAAGCTTTACGAGAAATGGTTCACCAAGCCCATCCCGCCCAAGGGCGTGAACCTCGCTTTTCCGATGAGCGCCGAAACGAAGGAGGCCATCAAGAACCCGAACGACAAGGGCATTTGAGCGGCGGCCGATGAATTACACCTGGAACTGGAGCATCTATTTCCAGCAGATTAAAGCCGGGGATGAAACCTATCTCGACTGGTTGATCACCGGGCTGGGGTGGACCGTCGCCGTTTCCCTCTGCGCCTGGGTCATGGCGCTGGTCCTTGGCGCGATGGTCGGCACCATCCGCACCACCCCTAGCAACTGGCTCGTCCGGCTGGGCAACGCCTACGTAGAGTTGTTCCGCAACATACCGCTGCTGGTGCAGATGTTCCTGTGGTTTTTCGTCGTGCCGGAGCTGCTGCCACGCGATCTCGCCATGTGGGTCAAGCAGGACATGCCGGCCAAGGAGTTCGTCACTGCCTTCATCTGCCTCGGTTTCTTCACCTCGGCGCGCATCGCCGAGCAGGTGCGCGCCGGCATCCAGAGCCTGCCGCGCGGTCAACGCGCCGCCGGTCTGGCCTTGGGCTTCACCCTGCCCCAGACCTATCGCTACGTCATCCTGCCCATGGCGCTGCGCATTATCATTCCGCCGCTCACCTCGGAGTTCATGAACGTATTCAAGAACTCCTCGGTGGCGTTCGCCATCGGCGTGCTGGAGCTGACCTTCCAGGCGCGCCAAATGCAGGAGGACTCGGAGCAGGGCATCGAGACCTACCTGGCCGTGACGCTGCTGTATTTCATCTGCGCCTTCACCGCAAACCGCGTCATGGCATTGATCGAGAAAAGAACCCGCGTGCCGGGTTTCATTGCCGAGGCGCACTGAGCGATGTTCGCCGGTTTCGACGTGAGCGTCGTGCAGGCCAGCCTGCCCTTCGTCTGGCAGGGCTTACAATACAGCGTCAAGCTAACCCTGGTGGCCATGACCGGCGGCATCGTCTTCGGCACCTTGCTGGCGCTGGCGCGCCTGTCGAGTATCGGAGCGCTGTCCGCCGGTGCGGCGGCCTACGTCAACACCATGCGCTCCATCCCGCTCGTGATGGTGATCCTGTGGTTCTTTCTCGTCATCCCGCTGATCACGGGCAAACCCATGGGCGCCGAGAATTCGGCTTTGATCACCTTCACCGCCTTCGAGGCGGCCTACTACAGCGAGATCATGCGCGCCGGCATTCAGAGCATCCCCAAGGGACAGGTGGCCGCCGGTTACGCCCTGGGCATGAACTATGCCCAGACCATGCGACTGATCGTGCTGCCTCAGGCCTTCCGCAACATGCTGCCGGTGCTCCTTACCCAGACCATCATCCTGTTCCAGGACACCTCGCTCGTCTATGCCATCGGCGCCAAGGACCTGCTCAAGGCCGCCGAAGTGACGGGCAAGAACTACGGCCGGCCGGTGGAGATGTACGTCTTCGCCGCGGTCATTTACTTCGCGATATGCTTTGCTCTGTCGACGCTGGTCAAGCAGTTGCAGAAGAAGATCGCCATCATCCGCTGAGGATCGCCACGCCATGGCCATGATCGCAATGCGCAACGTGAGCAAGTGGTATGGCCAGTTCCAGGTACTGGCGGATTGCAGCACCCAGGTCGAGAAGGGCGAGGTGGTCGTGGTCTGCGGTCCTTCGGGCTCGGGCAAGAGCACGCTGATCAAGTGCGTCAACGCGCTGGAACCGTTCCAGCAGGGCGAGGTGATCGTGGACGGCACCTCGGTCGGCGATTCGAAGACCAATCTGTCCAAGCTGCGCGCCCGGGTGGGCATGGTGTTTCAGCACTTCGAGCTTTTTCCGCACCTGTCGATCACCGAGAACCTGACCATCGCCCAGACGAAGGTGCTCGGACGCTCGAAGGCGGAGGCGGAAGCCAAGGGACTGAAACTGCTCGACCGCGTCGGCCTCAAGGCCCATGCACACAAGTTTCCCGGTCAGCTCTCCGGCGGCCAGCAGCAGCGTGTGGCGATCGCCCGGGCCCTGTCGATGGACCCGATCTGCATGCTCTTCGACGAACCGACCTCGGCGCTGGACCCGGAGATGATCAACGAGGTACTCGACGTCATGGTCCAACTGGCCCATGAAGGCATGACCATGATGGTGGTCACCCATGAGATGGGCTTCGCGCGCAAAGTCGCCCATCGGGTCATTTTCATGGACCAGGGCCGGATCGTCGAGGATGCAAAGAAGGAGGATTTCTTCGGCACGCCGCGCTCGGAGCGAGCGCAACAGTTCCTGTCGAAGATCCTCCACCATTGAATCGTGAATCCGCAAATGGCACAGCCGAACACAGATGTCGTTGGGTTGGGTCTGGATACTGTCGCAACATCATGCACGATCACTGCCGGCGGAAAATGATTTCGGTATGACGCGTCTGTGCAGATCTGTGCAATCTGCGGATTGGAGCTTTTTCTGAATCGGCGCGGGAGCGAGGAAAAGCAGCATGCCCTACATCGAGTGGACTGACGAGCGTTTCGGTGTCGGCGTGCCGCAGATCGACAATCAGCACAAATACCTGGTGCGCCTGCTCAATGAGATGCACGAGGCCATTCAGGGCGACGATCCGCGCATCACCACGCGTACGATCCTGCCGCGGCTCGCCTCATACACACAATTCCACTTCCGCACCGAGGAGCTGCTGATGAAGCAGCATGCCTATCCCAAGGCGGCGGCGCATACCGCCGAGCACGAGCGACTGATTGCCCGCGTGGACGAGTTGATCGACCGGCGCCGCCGTGGCGATTCCGACGTGCCCGGACAAACCATGCAGTTACTCATCGACTGGCTGCAGCAGCACATCCTGCAGATGGACCGGGAACTGGGAAGTTATCTCCAGGCCCAGGGGCTGAGCGAAGAGCAGATTAGCGATGCCGGAAACGCCGACACCGACCGCCACACGTAAGCACCCCCGTCACACCAGTGCCCGCAGTTCGCGCAGCGCCACGGAAAGCATAGGCATGTCCAACGCGCCCAGCGCCTTGAGATCCGCCAGCAGCTGACGGCACCGGGCCAGCGGATGCTGGCGCTGCGCCTCCCATGCCGCGATCATCGCCGCGGGCAAGGCTGCCGGCTCGTTCGCTTTGAGCACCTCGGCCGTCAGGCTGCGCGCCAGGATCTGCAGGTCGTCGCGCAATGCCGCCCGGGCCAGGCCCTGCCAATGCGTGTCCGCCGGCAGCGCACCGATCTGCCGATAGAGCCAGTGCAGGTCGAGGCGACCGGCCAGCTCGAAATACACCGCCGCCACGGTGGCGACACTGCGCTCGGCCTGGGCAGCCACCTCGACGATGTCCAGCGCCGAGAACAGCGGCTCGAGGGCGGCGACACGGCGCGCCAGGGCCTCGGGCACGGCGAGCTCGGTCAGGCGGTCGATGCCCGCCGCCAGCTCGGTGCGATCGACTTCCGACAGCAACCCCACCATGTTCCTGGCAAGCTCGGCGACGCCGGGCGCAAAACGCTGCAGCGTCCTCACCATATCCGCCAGGTATTGGCGATGGCGCAGGAACCAGAAGGTACCGCGCATGACCAGCCGCACGGACTCGGCGACGATGAGGATCTGCGTGGCATCGGCGATGCGGTTGTCGAGCGCTTCACTGGCCCGCCACAGGGAGACGAGGTCGAACACTTCCCGCGTGGCGAGGTAGGCGCGGACGATTTCCGGCGCCGCAGCACCGGTTTCCTCCTGCAGGCGATGCACGAAGGTGCTGCCGACGCGGTTGATCATGCTGTTGACGACATAGGTGGCGATGATTTCGCGCCGCAGCGGATGACGTTCGATTGCCTCGGCATGGCGTTCACGCAGCGGCTGCGGGAAGTAGCGCGCCAGACAGGTGGCGATGAACGGATCCTCGGGCACGTCGGAGCCGAGCACCGCGTCGAACAGCTCCATCTTGCTGTAGGCGAGCAGGACGGCGAGTTCCGGCGTGGTCAGGCCCTGCTTGGCGGCCTTGCGTTCGGCGATGGCTTCGTCGTAGGGCAGAAACTCCAGCTTGCGGTTGAGCCGTCCGGTGTTGCCCAGGTGTCGGATGTAGCGCGACTGTTCTTCGAGCAGCGCCACGCCGCGGACCCGGGACACCGCCAGCACCTGGTTCTGGAAGTAGTTGTCGCGCAGCACCAGTGCCGCCACCTCGTCGGTCATGTCCGCCAGCAGCTTGTTGCGCTGCTTCTCGGTCAGCTCGCCGTCGGCGACCACCGCGTCGAGCAGGATCTTGATGTTTACCTCGTGGTCCGAGCAATCCACACCGCCGGAATTGTCGATGGCATCGGTGTTGATCAGCCCGCCGCGCAGGGCGAACTCGATGCGTCCGAGCTGGGTGCAGCCGAGATTGCCGCCTTCGGCAACGACGCGGCAGCGCAATTCATTGCCGTTGACACGGATGCCGTCGTTGGCCCGGTCGCCGACGTCGGCGTTGGATTCGCTGCTCGCCTTGACGTAGGTGCCGATGCCGCCGTTGTAAAGCAGGTCCACCGGTGCGCGGAGGATCGCACGGATCAGCTCCGCCGGCGTCAGCGTCTCCGCGTCCACCGCCAGCCGCTCGCGTGCACGGGATGACAGAACAATGGATTTGGCGCTGCGCGGCCAGACGCCGCCGCCTTCGGAGATCAGTTTGCTATCATAGTCAGCCCAACTCGAGCGCGGCAGCCGAAACAAGCGCTGACGCTCGTCGAAGCTGGCAGCCGCGTCGGGATCCGGGTCGATGAAGATGTGCCGGTGATCAAAGGCGGCGACCAGCCGGATGCGCCGGGACAGGAGCATGCCGTTGCCGAAGACGTCGCCCGACATGTCGCCGACGCCCACCACGGTGAAGTCCTGCTCGTCCGTGTGGATACCCAACTGGCGGAAATGGCGCTTCACCGACTCCCAGGCGCCACGGGCGGTAATCGCCATCTTCTTGTGATCGTAGCCGGCCGACCCGCCCGAGGCGAAGGCGTCGCCGAGCCAGAAACCGTATTCGCGCGCAATGGCGTTGGCGTAGTCCGAGAACGTCGCCGTGCCCTTGTCGGCGGCGACGACGAGATAGGGATCGTCCTCGTCATGGCGTACCACGTCCGGCGGCGGCACGACGCCTCCGGCCACCAGGTTGTCGGTGACGTCGAGCAGGCCGCGCAGGTAGATCTGGTAGCAGGCGATACCCTCGGCGAGCAGCGCGTCGCGATCGCTGCCGGGCGGCGGATTCTTGACGATGAAGCCGCCCTTGGAGCCGACCGGCACGATGACGGCGTTCTTGACCATCTGCGCCTTCATCAGGCCCAGCACTTCGGTGCGAAAATCCTCCATGCGGTCCGACCAGCGCAGTCCACCCCGGGCCACCTTGCCGCCACGCAGGTGCACACCCTCGACCCGGGGCGAGTAGACGAAGATCTCGAACATCGGCTTCGGGTCGGGAAGCTGGGGCACGCGCCGGGGATCGAACTTGAAGGCGAGACAGGCTTTGGGCGCGCCGGCCGCATCGCGCTGGAAGTAGTTGGTACGCAGCGTCGCCAAGATGACCGCCAGAAACTGGCGCAGGATGCGGTCTTCGTCCAGATTGGCGACGTTGTCCAGCCCGGCGACGATCCCGGCAATGGTGCGCTCGACTCGTTTTTCGCACTCTGACGCCGCAAGCGGGTCGAAGCGTTCCACGAACAGCCGCATGAGCTGCGCAGCCAGGTCCGGATGCGCCGTCAGCGCCTGCTCCATGTACGCCTGGCTGAAGGTGAAGGCCGCCTGTTTTAGATACTTTGCGTAGGCGCGCAGCACCGTCACTTCGCGCCAAGTGAGGCCGGCGAGGAGGACCAGCCTGTTGAAGTCGTCGTTCTCCATGCCGCCGCGCCAGACCTGGAGAAAGGCGTCCTGGAACGGCTCGCGCACGCGTTCCAGGTCGATCGCATCGCGCCCCGGCACGATCATTCCTATGTCATGAATCCAGGCGATGCCGCCGTGACGCCGCTCAATCCGGTAGGGACGCTCTTCCAGCACGCGCACGCCCATGTGTTCCAGCATCGGCAGACTTTGCGACAGCGGCACCGGCTCGCCGGCGTGCACGATCTTCAGACGTAGGCTGCCGGGGCGCCCCTCCAGGGGTACGTAGAGGTTCATGGCGAGGCTGTCGGCACCGGCCAGCGACTCGATCAATTCGATGTCGCGCACTGCGGCGCGCGCCGAACACTCCTCCCGGTAACCGGCCTGGAAGGCCCCCTGGTAGCAGCTGTACAGGAGATTGCCGCGCTCCTCGCCGCAATGTTCCAGCAGCGCCTCGTGCACATCGTCCTGCCAGCGCCGGGTGACCCGCACCAGACGGGCCTCGACATCGCGCACATCGAGCTCGGGAATGCCGCCGGGGCGTGTGCGCACCACCACCAGAATGCGCGCCAGGGGCGAGTCCGACAGTTGCACGTTGAACTCCGAAGACAGCCCGTGGAACACCTCGGTGAGCACCCGCTGCATGCGCTCACGCAGAGCCGTGTCGTAGTTCTCGCGCGGCACGTAGATCAAACAGGAGACGAAACGCTCGAAGGCGTCGCGGCGCACGAACAGACGGGTGCGCTGCCGCTCGCCCAAGCGCAGGATGCCCGTGGCGATGACATAGAGCTCCTCGACAGAGATCTGGAACAGTTCGTCGCGCGGGTACTGCTCGAGGATGGCAATCAGCGCCTTGGCAGCGTGGCTCCTAGGCAGAAAGCCGGCTCGGGCCATCACTGCAGCGACTTTGCGCCGGAGCAGCGGAATCTCCGCCGGGTTGGTGTTGTAGGCAGTAGAGGTGAACAGCCCGAGAATGCGGCGCTCGCCGACGACGCGGCCGGCGGTATCGAAGCGCTTGATGCCGAGGCAATCGAGATAGCCGGGCCGGTGCACCGTCGCCCGGGCATTGGCCTTGGTCAGCAGCAGCAGCTTCGGTTGACGGGCTTGCGCCCGCATTTCCGGCGGCAGCGCGGCAAAGGCGGTGGAGGGCGCGTCGCGCCCGGATTCGCGCAGGATGCCCAAGCCGGAGCCGGGAACGATGCGCAAGACGTCCTCGCCGTCCTGCGCGCCTAGTTCGTAGTCGCGGTAGCCGAGAAGCGTGAAGTTGCCGTCGGCGATCCATTGCAGAAATGCCCGGTCCTCCGCCGTGTCGGCGGCGTCCTGGGGCGGCGGATTCTGTTCGATGTCAGCGAGAATCTCGACGATGCGGTGCTGCATCTTGCGCCAGTCCTCGACCGCGACGCGCACATCGGTCAGGACTTGCATCAGCCCGGCCCGGAGCGCGTCGAGGTGACCAGGCTCGGTACGACGGTCCACTTCCACGTGGATGACCGATTCGAGCCGCCCGCCGTTGTCCTGACGCTCCGCCGCCACGGCGATAAGCTGTCCGCGTTCGTCGCGTCGCATCTTCATCACGGGATGAATGATCAAGTGCAGGGTCAGGCCCTGACGATTCACTTCCATGGTGATGGAGTCGACGAGGAAAGGCATGTCGTCGTTCACGATCTCGATCACCGTGTGGGTTGATTGCCAGCCGTGCTCCTCCAGACGGGGGTTGTACACCCGCACTTTCGGCGTCCCGGGGACGAAGGCGCGGGCGAAGTGCCAATGACTCAGCACGGCGCCGTAGAGGTCGGCGATCGCGCGCTCCGCCAGATCCTCCGGATCTACCTGGCTGTAATACTGGCGGGCGAAGGAGTGCACCGTGGCGGCCTGTTCCGGCGGGAGCTTGTCGCCGATCAGTTGCAGCACCGCCGTGATCAGATCGGTTCGTCCGGTCTCCACTTGTTTCAGCATGGCACCTTCCTTCGCAACAATCGGCCGCTCCATTCTCTATAGCACGGGACGAGCCGCCTCACAGTCCGGGATCGCTGCCCTCGCCGTGCAGACAGGCGTCCACCGCCTTGCGCGTCAGGTGTGGCGCAAACAGTTCGATGAAGCGGTAGGTATAGCCGCGCAGATAGTCGTTGCGCCGGATGCCGATGCGCGTGGTGCTCGACTGGAACAGGTGCGAGGCATCCACCGCCCGCAGATCCGTGTCGCTGCGCTCGTCGTAGGCCATGGTGGCGACAATGCCGATCCCCAGGCCGAGCGCGACATAGGTCTTGATGATGTCGGCATCGATGGCGGTGAGCACGACGTTGGGGCTGAGCCCCCGCGCGGCGAACGCCTTGTTGATCTCGCTGCGGCCGGTAAAGGCGAAGTCGTAGGTGATGACGGGGTGACGGGCGATTTCCTCGAGCGTCAGGGGCGAGGCCTTGAAGATGGGGTGCCCGGGCGGGGCGACGACGCTGCGGTTCCACTGGTAGCAGGGCAGCATGACCAGATCCTCGTACTGGTCGATGGCTTCCGTGGCAATGGCGATATCGGCCTCACCGGAGAGCACCAGCTCGCTGATCTGGGTCGGACTGCCCTGGCGCAAGCTTAGCCGGACATTGGGGTAGGCCTCGACGAAGCGCTGGATCACCGGCGGCAGGGCGTAGCGCGCCTGGGTGTGGGTGGTGGCGATGGTCAGGCTGCCGCTCGCTTCGTTGCTGAACTCCTGCCCGACCTGGCGCATGTTCTCCATGTCCCGCAGCATGCGCTCGGCGATCGCCAGCACCTGCCGCCCCGGTTCGGTGATGCCGGTCATGCGCTTGCCGTGCCGGACGAAGATATCCACGCCAAGCTCTTCTTCCAACAGGCGAATTTGCTTGCTCACGCCTGGCTGGGAGGTGAACAGAGCGTTAGCCGCTTCGGACACATTCAGTCCCCGTCGCGCGACCTCGAACACATATCTCAATTGCTGGACATTCATTTTGCCACCCAAATAACCATCAGTTATTACAGGCTAACATAAAAGTATTTTTCTGATCTATAAATGGGCTGATACGCTTCGTCTCGAACAAGGGACCCCCTCAATGGACTGGGCATACACGCTTTCGGGATTTGTCGTCGGAGGAATCGTCGGGCTGACTGGTGTCGGCGGCGGTTCGCTCATGACGCCGCTGCTGGTGCTGCTGTTCGGCGTCGCACCGGCAACGGCGGTCGGCACCGATCTGCTCTACGCCGCCATCACCAAGTCCGGCGGCACGGTCGTCCATGGCTTCAATCGCACCGTCGACTGGCGCATTACCGGTCGTCTCGCCGCCGGCAGCCTGCCGGCGGCGGTCGCCACGCTGCTTGCGCTGCATACGCTCAAGCTCGACACCGGTGCCATGGCAAAACTGATCTCGAGCGCCCTGGGCATGGCGCTTCTGCTTACAGCGGGGGCCATCATCTTCAAACAGCGGCTTCAGCAGTGGGCGCTCGCTCGCGAGTCCCGCTCCTGGACCGGTCGCCATGCCGACATCGCCACGGTGCTGACCGGCGCTGTTCTCGGCGTGCTCGTTACCGTCTCCTCTGTGGGCGCGGGGGCGCTTGGCGTCGCCGCGCTCTTCTTTTTGTATCCCCGGCTGCCGGCGGTACGAATCGTCGGCGCAGATCTGGCCCACGCCGTGCCGCTGACGTTCGTGGCAGGACTCGGACATTGGCTGATCGGCAGTGTCGACTGGTCCCTGCTGGGTAGCCTGCTGCTGGGCTCGCTGCCGGGCATCTATCTCGGTAGCCATCTCGCCGTGCGCGTGCCCGAGCGAGTCCTGCGTCCGGCGCTCGCCACGATGCTGGTGGCTGTGAGCGCCAAACTCATCTGGTAGGAGGTTCGACCGCATGTACCGCTACGACCACTACGACCAGACGCTCGTGAATGAACGGGTCGTTCAGTACCGCGATCAGACGCGCCGCTACCTGGCCGGCACCCTGAGCGAGGACGAGTTCCGGCCCTTGCGACTGCAAAACGGCCTATACATCCAGCGCCATGCGCCCATGCTGCGCGTTGCCATTCCCTACGGATTGCTGTCGAGCGAGCAACTGCGCAAGCTCGCCGCCATCGTCACCCGCTACGACCGCGGCTACGGCCATTTCTCGACGCGCCAGAATTTGCAGCTCAACTGGCCGAAGCTCGAGGACGTGCCCGATATCCTGGAGGAGCTGGCGGCGGTGCAGATGCACGCCATCCAGACCAGCGGCAATTGCGTGCGCAACATCACCACCGACCAGTTTTCCGGCGTCGCACCGGACGAAATCGTCGATCCGCGCCCCTATGCCGAACTCCTGCGCCAGTGGTCCACGCTGAACCCCGAGTTCGCCTACCTGCCGCGCAAGTTCAAGGTCGCCATCAACGGCGCCGCCGAGGACCGTGCCGTGGTGCCCATCCACGACCTCGGTCTGCACGCGGTGCGCAACGAGGCAGGCGAGGTCGGCTTCCGTGTCGTCGTCGGCGGCGGGCTCGGCCGCACCCCTATCCTGGGCGTGGAGATCCGTTCGTTCCTGCCGTGGCAGCATCTGCTCACCTACGTCGAGGCCATACTGCGCGTCTACAACCGCTACGGCCGGCGCGACAACAAGTGGAAGGCGCGCATCAAGATCCTGGTCAAGGAACTCGGCGGCGAGGCCTTTGCACGCGACGTGGAGGCGGAGTGGCAGCATCTGAAAGACAGCCCCTCCGTCCTGACCCAGGAGGAGCTCGATCGCGTCACCAGCCACTTCACGGCGCCGGAGTACGAAACCCTGGCCGACACCGACCTGCTGTTCGAGCTGCACAAGAAGGAAAACCGCGCCTTCGCCAACTGGGTAAAACGCAACGTGCGCGCCCACAAAGCTCCGGGGTATGCCGCTGTCACGCTATCGCTGAAGCGCGTTGGCGCCGCCCCCGGCGACTGCACCGCGGTGCAGATGCAACTCGTGGCTCATCTCGCCGACCGCTACAGCTTCGGCGAGCTGCGCGTGTCCCACGAACAGAACCTGATCCTCGCCGACGTGCGTCAGCGCGATCTGTTCTCCCTGTGGCAACAGGCGCGCGCCGCCGGCCTGGCCTCGCCGACCATCGGCCTGCTGGCCGACATCGTCTGCTGCCCCGGGGGGGACTTCTGCTCGCTCGCCAATGCCAAGTCGATTCCCGTCGCCGAGGCCATCCAGCGCCGTTTCGACAGTCTCGATTATCTGCACGACATCGGCGAGCTGGATCTGAACATTTCCGGCTGCATGAATTCCTGCGGCCACCATCACGTCGGCCACATCGGCATCCTCGGCGTCGATAAGAACGGCGAGGAGTGGTACCAGGTTTCCGTCGGCGGTGCGCAGGGCAACGACGCCGCGCTCGGCGAGGTCATCGGCCCATCCTTCGCCGCGGCCGAAATGCCCGATGTCGTCGAGAAGCTGATCGAGACCTACATCGACCAGCGCTACGCCGACGAACGTTTCATCGACACCGTCCGCCGGATCGGCCTCGAACCGTTCAAGCAGCGCGTCTACCAACGCCATGCCCGATCCGGCGTCATTCGCAGAGAGAGGAAGATAGCCAATGCCTAGGATCATTAAGAACGCCGGCGTCCACGACGACGTCTGGAAACTCATCACCCTGGCAGAGAACGAGACGCCTGAGAGCCTGCGCCTGCCCGTCGGCCCGCTGCTGGTGCCGCTCGCCGTGTGGCGCGCGCGCAAAGCCGAGCTCATCCACCGCGAATACGAACACGGTTGGCCACTTGGCGTCTGGCTCGCGCCCGACGACGGCCCGGAGGACATCGCCGACGATCTGGACGACTTTTCCGTCGTCGCCGTCCACTTCCCCAGTTTCACCGACGGTCGCGGCTACACGGCGGCACGCCTGCTGCGCAGCCGCTACGGCTATCGCGGCGAACTGCGCGCCGTGGGCGACGTACTGCGCGATCAGCTCTTTTACCTGAAGCGCTGCGGTTTCGATGCTTTTGCCGTCCGTGCCGACAAGGACATCGAGGAGGCCGTGGCTGGTCTCGCCGATTTTTCGGACAGCTACCAGGCCGCCATCGACCAACCGTTGCCGCTGTTCCGCCGCGAAGCGCGCGCAGCGGCCATTCACGATTAGGAAGCCGACCATGCACCTTGCCACGCGACCTGACCTCAACGACGCGCAACTGCAGTCGGCGCTGGCGTCGAAGATCGAATCCGCGGTGACGCTGCTGCGCCAGATCGAACGCGAGTTCGCCCCGGCCAGCTTCGCCAACAGCCTGGGCGCCGAGGACATGGTGCTGACTGATCTGGTCGCCCGTCATGCCCGCGGCATTGAGGTCTTCATCCTCGACACCGGCCGGCTGCATCAAGAAACCTATGCGCTGCTGCAGCGTGTGGCCGATCACTACGAGCTGCGCGTGCGCGTGATCTACCCCCGGGCTGCGGCGGTGGAGCGCTACGCCTCCGAGTCCGGCATCAATGCCTTCTACCGCAGCGTCGAACTGCGCAAGGCTTGCTGCCAGGTGCGCAAGGTCGAGCCGCTGTCGCGGGCGCTCTCGGGCAAGCGCGCCTGGATCACCGGGCTGCGGCGTGCCCAGGCGGTCACACGGCGCGACCTGCCGGTGCGCGAACTCGACGGCGCACACGGCATCGAGAAGTTCAATCCCCTGGCCGACTGGAGCGAAGCAGAGGTCTGGGCCTACCTTCATCAGTTCCAGGTGCCGTACAACGAGTTGCACGACAAGGGTTTCCCCAGCATCGGCTGCGCGCCGTGCACACGCGCGCTTAGTCCTGGCGAGGACATTCGTGCCGGGCGTTGGTGGTGGGAAGCGCCGGAGCACAAGGAATGCGGCCTGCATCCGGCGAAGCGCCCCCAGTTGCATAGTGTTTGAGTTTGCCAGGACGATAGCTCATGGAATTGCTACGCGACGAAGTTCTGGCGACACGGGGGCGCGCACTCAGCCACCTGGACTGGCTGGAGGCCGAAGCCATCTACATCATGCGCGAGGTGGCCGGTCAGTGCGCCAATCCGGTGCTGCTGTTCTCCGGCGGCAAGGATTCGATCTGCCTGCTGCGCATCGCCGAAAAGGCATTTCGCCCCGGGCGTTTTCCCTTTCCGCTGCTGCACATCGACACCGGACACAACTACCCGGAGGTCATCGCGTTCCGCGACAGGCGCGCCGCGGAACTGGGCGAGCGACTGATTGTGCGCAGCGTCGAGGATTCCATCGCCCGCGGCAGCGTCGTGCTGCGCAATTCGGGCGAGTCGCGCAACAAGCATCAGTCGGTAACGCTGCTCGAGGCGATCGCCGAATTCGAGTTCGATGCCTGCATCGGCGGCGCGCGGCGCGACGAGGAAAAGGCGCGGGCCAAGGAGCGCATCTTCTCCTTCCGCGACGAGTTCGGGCAGTGGGACCCGAAGAACCAGCGCCCGGAGCTTTGGGATCTGTACAACGCGCGAACCTTCAAGGGTGAGAACATCCGCGCCTTCCCCATCTCCAACTGGACCGAGCTGGATGTCTGGCAATACATTGCCCGCGAAGGATTGGAGCTGCCGTCGATCTACTTCGCCCACCGGCGCAAGGTCGTTCGTCGCGGCGGTGCGCTGGTGCCGATCACCGCCCTGACGCCGGCCAAACCCGGTGAGGTGGAGGAGGAGTTGTCGGTGCGCTTCCGCACCGTGGGCGACATCACCTGCACCGCGCCTGTGGAGTCCGCCGCCGACAGCGTGGAGAAGATCATCGAAGAAACCGCCGCCACCACCATCACGGAACGCGGCGCCACGAGGCTCGACGACCAGACCTCCGACGCGTCGATGGAGCAGCGGAAAAAGGAAGGTTACTTTTGATTCAGCGCAGAGATGCAGCGTCACGGAAGGGTGGGCGGACCACGTCTCTGTGACGCCGTGATTGGGGTATCGAACATGTCGGCAATGGAACAACTGCCCGAAATAGACAACGGTTTGCTGCGCCTGCTCACCTGTGGCAGCGTGGACGATGGCAAGAGCACGCTCATCGGCCGCCTGCTCTACGACAGCAAGGCGATCCTGGTGGACGCGCTGCAGGCGATCGAGCGCACGTCGAAGAAGCGCGGCCTGGAGGCGGTAGACCTGTCGCTGCTGACGGACGGGCTGCAGGCCGAACGCGAGCAGGGCATTACCATTGACGTGGCATACCGCTACTTTTCCACCGGCACGCGTGAATACATCATCGCCGACGCCCCCGGCCACGAACAGTACACGCGCAACATGGTTACGGCGGCGTCGACGGCGAACCTCGCCATCATCCTCGTCGATGCACGCAAGGGTGTGTTGACGCAAACGCGGCGGCACTCCTATATCGCGCACCTCATGGGCATTCCGCACCTGCTGATCGCCGTCAACAAGATGGACCTGGTGGACTACTCCGAGGAGGTCTATGAGCGGATCAAGTTTGACTACCTGGAGGTCGCGGGCAAGCTCGGCATCGAGGACGTGCGCTTCATCCCCATCTCGGCCCTGAACGGCGACATGGTGGTCGAGCGCGGGGATCGGCTGGCGTGGTACGAGGGGCCGACGCTGATGGAAGTGCTCGAGACAGCACCGGCGGCGCACACCGAGCACGAGGAGAAATTCCGCTTTCCGGTGCAGTACGTCTGCCGGCCGCAGGCCTCCGACGATCCGGCGCTGCACGACTACCGCGGGTTCATGGGCCGCGTCGAATCGGGGGAGATCGCCATCGGTGACGCGGTGCAGATCCTGCCCTCCGGCCTGACCACCCGCGTCGCCGACATCCAGCTCCACGGCCGATCGCTAACGTGCGCGGTGAGCGAGCAGTCGGTCACCATTCTCCTCGAGGACGAAATCGACATCTCGCGCGGCGACATGATCGTCAAAGCAGACGAAGCGCCGCGTGTCACGAAGCAGGTCGAAACCATGATGTGCTGGCTCGGCGATGTGCCGCTGGACCTCAACCGCAAGTACATCGTGCGCCAAACGACTAGGGAGACCAAGGCCCTTCTTGCCGGTATCGGCTACCGGCTGGACATCAACGAGCTGACGCGCGCCGCTGCCGGCAAGCTCGCCATGAACGACATTGGCAAGGTGTCGCTGAAGTTCGCGCAGCCGTTGTTCGTGGACGCCTACGCCGAGAACCGTGCCACCGGCGCCTTCATCGTCATCGACGAGGCGACGAACAATACGGTCGGCGCCGGAATGATCCTGTAGATCATTTTCGCCCTGCCGGGCAAGCGGGACGGCATCAAATCGTTGCGACCGTTTCCGGATAGGCGAACAAACCCGGCACGCCGCCGGTGTGCAGAAAGACGACGTTCTCATCGGGCCGGAAATAGCGCCGCTGCACCAGGCCAATCAGCCCCGACATTGCTTTGCCGGTATAGACCGGATCCAGCACGATTCCTTCAAGACGGGCGGCGATGCCGAGGGCCGCACGCATCGCCATGGTCGGCTTGGCGTAACCTTGGCCGACGAACTCGTCCAGCACCGCCACGGCATCCCGCGGTAAGGGCCGCGTGATCCCCAGATGCAATGCAGTATCCGCCGCGAGATCGTAGACCGCTGACTCCTGATCTGCCCGTGTTCCCTCCACGGCGATGCCGATGACGCGGGTCGGGGCCTTCAGCGCAAGAAAGCCGGCGACCAGCCCGGCGTGAGTGCCGCCGCTGCCCGTGGCGAGGACAACGGCATCGAGCGTGAGTCCGGCCTCGCCGGCCTGGCGCAACATTTCCTCAGCGCATGCGACGTATCCGAGATTGCCGGTAATGCAACTGCCCCCCACCGGAATGAGATAGGGCCGTGCGCCAGCATCGCGCAACTCGCCGGCGCGCTCTTGCATGGTTTCCTCACGGCTAGCGCCGGATTCGATGATGGTTAAGCGCGCACCAAACAGGCGATCGAGCAGCACGTTGCCGTTGCCGAGGTAGCTCTCGCTGGCGTGATGACCGCGGCGCAAAATCAATTCGCACTTCAGACCCAGCTTGGCGCAGGCAGCGGCCGTTTGCCGTGCATGGTTGGACTGCAGGGCGCCCACCGTGAGGATCGTGTCGGCGCCTTGCGCCTGCGCCTCGCCCAGCAGGAATTCGAGCTTGCGCGCTTTGTTGCCGCCGAGTCCCAGGCCGGTGAGGTCGTCGCGCTTCACAAATAAGCGTGGCCCGCCTAGGTGGCTTTGCAGGCGCGGCGCCGGGTCGAGCGGTGTAGGAAGCTGCGCCAAGCGTGAAGGCTGGAAAGCGGAAAGTCGCATGGCGGTACAGGTGCGGGCAGTCGGTTCGGACGGCGTCTAGCCCGGCAATTCCGGGAGCATGATCACCGGAAGCATACCGGGCACTGGGTGCCGCGGCAACACCCACGGCACACGCTGCACCTGGTCCGGTTGAACGAAAAAGCCGGGGCCACTCCGGCTTCTCGTCGTGTGCTGGGCAGTGGTCGCTTACTGTGCTGCGGCGCTGCCGGTCGCCTCGACCGGCTCGGGCCGGTCCAGCAGTTCCACCAATGCCATGGGCGCATTGTCGCCCTGCCTGAATCCGTACTTCAGGATGCGCAGGTAACCGCCGTTGCGACTGCCGTAGCGAGGCCCGAGCACGTCGAACAGTTTCACCACCATCTCCCGGTCGCGCAGGCGATCGAAGGCCAGCCGCCGATTGGCCAGGCTCGGCTTTTTGCCCAGTGTGATCATCGGTTCGACGACACGGCGCAGTTCCTTCGCTTTGGGCAGCGTCGTCTTGATGACTTCGTGGCGCAGCAGCGAGTTGGTCATATTGCGCAGCATCGCCAAGCGATGGCTGCTGGTGCGATTCAGTTTGCGTAAGCCCAGACGGTGGCGCATGTTGTTCTACCTCGGTGTTCGTCTCTCCACAAAGGCCGCGACCGCTCCGGTCACGGTCGGGGAGCGCGGATTACAGCTTCTCCAGGCCGGCGGGGGGCCAGTTTTCCAGTTTCATTCCCAGGGTCAAGCCGCGGGACGCGAGTACTTCCTTGATCTCATTGAGAGACTTGCGGCCCAGATTGGGCGTCTTGAGCAGTTCGGTTTCCGTGCGCTGGATCAGGTCGCCAATGTAGTAAATGTTTTCCGCCTTCAGGCAGTTGGCGGAGCGGACCGTCAGTTCCAGATCATCGACTGGGCGCAGGAGGATGGGATCCACCTGGCTGGGCTTTTGCGGTTCGACCGTGGGGCCTGTGCCTTCCAGATTGGCGAAGACGGACAACTGGTCCATCAGCACGCTCGCCGCGTAGCGGACTGCTTCCTCCGGATCCACCGCACCGTTGGTTTCGATGTCCATGACCAGCTTGTCCAGGTCGGTACGCTGCTCGACGCGCGCGCTCTCGACCGTGTAGCTCACGCGACGCACCGGACTGAATGAGGCGTCGAGCACGATGCGCCCGATCGCCTTGGTCTCACCGCTCGTCGGCCGCACGTTTCCCGGCACATAGCCGCGGCCCTTCTCGACCTTGATCTGCATGTCGAGTTTGCCGCCGGGCGCGAGGTGGGCAATGACATGATCGGGATTGATGATCTCGACGTCATGGGTGGTTTCGATATCGCCGGCGGTGACGACACCCTCGCCAGACTTGCTCAGGCGCAGGCTCGCTTCGCTGCGGCTGTGTAGCTTCAGCACGACGCCTTTGAGGTTGAGCAGCAGGTCGACCACGTCCTCGCGCACGCCATCGAGCGTTGAGTATTCATGCAGCACACCATCGATCGTCACCTCGGTGGGTGCATAGCCTTCCATCGATGACAGAAGGATGCGCCGTAGGGCGTTGCCCAGCGTATGCCCGTAGCCGCGCTCGAACGGTTCCATGACGACACGGGCGTGGACCGGCGACAGATTCTGGACGTCAATACTCCGGGGTTTTAGAAGTGCATGACTTTGCATCGGCAGTCCTCAGGTGTCTTGCTCTGACGGCGGAATGCGCGATTAGCGCGAGTACAATTCGACGACCAGACTCTCGTTGATCGTGGACGGCAGGTCAGTGCGCTGCGGGAACGCCTTGAAGGTCCCCTTGCCTGCCTTCGCGTCCACTTCGAGCCATTCCGGGAAACCTCTCGACTCGGCCGCTTCGAGCGCAGCCTTGACGCGCAGGTGGCCGCGCGCAAGGTCCGTCAGCTGTACAACGTCGCCGACGCGCAGCTGGTAGGACGGTATGCTTACCCGCCTGCCATTGACCAGAACCGCGCCGTGACGAACCACTTGGCGCGCCTCGGCGCGGGACGCGCCGAAGCCCATGCGATAAGCGACATTGTCCAGACGCCCTTCCAGAAGCTGGAGCAGATTCTCGCCCGTTTGACCCTTGCGCCGCTCGGCTTCCGCGTAGATACGACGGAATTGGTTCTCGAGCACGCCGTAGGTGCGGCGCATTTTCTGCTTTTCGCGCAATTGCACGCCGTAGCCGGACAGGCGCTGTCCGGATTTTTGTCCGTGTTGGCCGGGGGCGTAGGAGCGCCGCTCAATGGAGCACTTGTCCGTGTAGCACTTTTCCCCCTTGAGGAAGAGCTTTTCCCCCTCGCGGCGGCATTGACGGCATTTAGCGTCGAGGTTGCGAGCCACTTCTACAACTCCTTGTCAGATGCGACGCCGTTTCGGCGGGCGGCAGCCGTTGTGCGGGATTGGGGTGATATCCGTGATGCTGGTGATCTTCATGCCCAGTGCATTGAGCGCGCGCACCGCCGACTCGCGACCCGGACCTGGACCCTTGATGCGTACCTCCAGGTTCTTGACGCCGCACTCCTGCGCCGCCTTGCCCGCAGCTTCCGCAGCGACCTGCGCGGCGAATGGCGTGCTCTTGCGCGAGCCCTTGAACCCGGCCCCGCCGGCGGTCGCCCATGACAGGGCATTGCCTTGACGGTCGGTAATCGTGATGATGGTATTGTTGAATGACGCGTGCACGTGGGCGATGCCCTCGGCGACATTCTTCTTGACCTTCTTGCGAACCTTCGCAGCGGCTTTGACCATGATGTCAGCAGTACCCGGTTATTTCTTTGCAGCAGCGATCGCCTTGCGCGGACCCTTGCGCGTGCGCGCATTGGTGCGGGTTCGCTGGCCGCGGACGGGCAGCCCCTTGCGGTGGCGCACACCGCGGTAGCAGCCGAGGTCCATGAGGCGCTTGATGCTCATCGTGACCTCACGCCGCAGGTCGCCTTCGATGGTAAAGCGGCCTACTTCCTGACGCAGGCGCTCCATGTCGGCGTCCGACAGATCCTTGATCTTCGCCGAACGCTTGACGCCAGCGGCGTCGCAAATCTTCTGCGCACGCGGCCGACCAATGCCAAAAATCGCCGTAAGGGCGACTTCGGCGTGTTGATGATTGGGAATGTTTACCCCAGCAATCCGGGCCATTCAGATACCCCAAAAGCGAAACAGTAAATTATACGGCATCGATTGGTACGCATCAACCTTGGCGCTGCTTGTGGCGCGGGTCGGCACAGATCACACGCACAACGCCCTTGCGGCGGATGATCTTGCATTTGCGGCAGATCTTCTTTACTGAAGCGAGCACTTTCATAGAGTTCTCCCGAGAGAGGGTCTTGCTGCCTTACTTGCTACGGAAGACGATGCGCCCCTTGGTCAGGTCGTAGGGCGTGAGTTGCACGGTCACCTTGTCCCCGGGCAGTATGCGAATGTAGTGCATGCGCATCTTTCCCGAAATGTGCCCGAGGACGATATGTCCGTTCTCAAGCTTGACCCGGAAGGTTGCATTGGGCAGGGTTTCCATCACCTCGCCCTGCATTTCAATTACGTCTTCCTTCGCCATAAGTCCTTCGTCGCTGCCTCCTAGCGGGACGGGAAGCCAGCGCCCTTGAAGTTCGCCTTCTTGAGCAGGCTCTCGTACTGGTGCGACATGATGTACGCCTGCACCTGCGCCATGAAGTCCATCGTCACGACTACGATGATGAGCAGCGAGGTGCCGCCGAAGTAGAACGGCACATTCCACTTCAGAATCAGGAACTCCGGCAGCAGGCACACGAGCGTCACATACACCGCGCCGACGAGGGTCAGCCGCATGAGGATCTTGTCGATGTAGCGCGCCGTCTGCTCCCCGGGCCGGATACCGGGCACGAACGCGCCACTCTTCTTCAGGTTGTCCGCCGTCTCCTTGGAATTGAACACCAGCGCGGTGTAGAAAAAGCAGAAGAAGACGATCGCCGCGGCATAAAGCAGAACGTAGATCGGCTGGCCGGGGGACAGCGTCGCGGCGATGTCCTTGAGCCAGTTCATTCCCTCGGTGGCACCGAACCATCCGGCGACAGTGGCCGGGAACAAGATGATCGAGGAGGCGAAGATCGGCGGTATGACGCCCGACATGTTCAGCTTGAGCGGCAGGTGCGAGCTCTGTCCGCCGTAGATCTTGTTGCCGATCTGGCGTTTGGCGTAATTGACCAGAATCTTGCGCTGGCCGCGCTCGACGAACACGACCACGCCGGTGACTACGATTACGAGCGCGACGATGAAGATCGCTGTAAGCGGATGCATCGCGCCGGTGCGTACCAGTTCTAACAGGCCGCCGATGGCATTGGGCAGGCCCGCAGCAATGCCGGCAAAAATGATGATCGAGATGCCGTTGCCCAGGCCCCGCTCGGTGATCTGCTCGCCCAGCCACATCAGAAACATCGTGCCGGTGAGGAGGGTGGACACGGTGACAAACCGAAACATGATGCCGGGATCGAGCACCAGCCCCGGCTGCGACTCCAGCGCCACGGCGATGCCAAGCCCCTGAAAGAGTGCCAAGCCCACGGTTCCATAGCGGGTGTACTGCGTGATCTTGCGTCGGCCCGCCTCGCCCTCCTTCTTCAGCGCCTCGAGCGACGGGATCGCCACTGTCAGCAGCTGCATTATGATCGACGAGGAGATGTAGGGCATGATACCCAAGGCGAATATCGTGAAGCGCGACAGCGCACCGCCCGAGAACAAGTTGAACACACCCAGGATACCGCCCTGTTGACCTTGGAAAAGCTCAGACAGCCGCACCGGATCGATGCCCGGCACGGGGATGTGGGCGCCAATGCGATAGACGATCAGCGCACCTAGCAGAAACAGCAGCCGGCGCTTCAGATCCCCGAATTTTCCGGTCTTGCCCAGCGTTGCAGCAGGAGTCGCCAACTTGCCCTACCCTCAGATTTGTTCCGTCGCGACGGTGCCGCCGAGTGCCTCGATCGCGGCCCTGGCACCCTTGGTCGCGCCGACGCCGCGCAGGGTGATCTTCTTCGTCAGCTTGCCGGACAGGATCACTTTCGCCGACAGGGCCCGCGAGGGCACAACACCCGCCTGCTTGAGCACCAACAGGTCCACGTCCGCTACCGGCAGTCTTTCCAGATCGGACAGCCGCACTTCAACGTTTCCCTCGCGCGTCAGCGACGTGAAGCCGCGCTTCGGTAGCCGTCGCTGCAGCGGCATCTGGCCGCCCTCGAAACCGACCTTGTGGAAACCGCCCGTGCGGGACTTCTGTCCCTTGTGGCCGCGACCGGCCGTCTTGCCCAGACCGCTGCCGATGCCGCGTCCGACACGCCGCTTCGCATGCTTGGCCCCGGCGGCGGGCTTGATGTCGTTCAGTCGCATTTAGTCCTCGCACTTCACCAGATAGGCGACCTTGTTGATCATGCCGCGAATCGCAGGCGTGTCCTGCAACTCGACCCTTTGGTTCAGCCGGCGCAACCCCAAACCGCGCACCGTCGCACGATGCGGCTGCTTGGTGCCGATCAGACTCTTGACCAGGGTCACTTTGAGTTTCTTCTCAGCCATGGCGCTACCCCAGGATATCTGCGACGCTCTTACCGCGCTTAGCTGCGATCTCGGCTGGCGTGTTCATCGCCTGCAAACCGTTGAGTGTCGCGCGCACGATGTTGTACGGGTTGGTCGACCCGAGGCACTTCGCCAGCACGTCGGTCATGCCCATGACTTCGAATACTGCACGCATCGGCCCGCCGGCGATGATGCCTGTCCCGGCTGATGCCGGCTGCATGAGCACGGTGGACGCACCATGGCGGCCGATGACCGGATGATGCAATGTCCCGTCCTTGAGACTGATCTTGACCATCTTGCGCCGTGCCTCTTCCATTGCCTTTTGCACGGCAACCGGCACTTCGCGCGCCTTGCCCTTTCCCATTCCGATGCCGCCGTCACCGTCGCCGACCACGGTCAGTGCTGCGAAGCCGAGGATACGCCCCCCCTTCACCACCTTGGTGACGCGGTTGATCGACACCATTTTCTCGCGCAGGGAATCGTCGCGTTCCTCGGCCGCCTGCGGTTTTCTCGATTGCGGTTTTGCCATGCTATCCTCGACTAGAACTTGAGTCCGCCCTCACGCGCCGCCTCGGCCAGCGCCTTGACGCGACCGTGATACTGAAATCCCGAGCGATCGAAGGCGACCGCCTCGACGCCGCTTGCCTTGGCACGTTCCGCGATCAGCTTGCCCACGAGCGCCGCCGCCTTGGCGTTGCCGCCATTCGGCACCTGCTTGCGCACCTCGGGCTCCGCCGTCGATGCGGCGGCCAGCGTCTTGGTGCCGCAACTGGAGATGATCTGGGCGTAGATGTGACAGTTGGAACGATGCACCGCTAGGCGCACCGACTTGAGTTCACCAATTTTGGCACGGGCTTTACGTGCCCGGCGCAGACGCGCCTGCTTCTTGTCCATGATGTGCGCCCTTACTTCTTCTTCGTTTCCTTCAATGTGATGACCTCGTCGGCATAGCGCACGCCCTTGCCCTTGTACGGCTCAGGAGAGCGGTAGGCGCGAACTTCGGCCGCCACCTGCCCCACCTTCTGCTTGTCGATTCCCTTAATGAGGATCTCGGTTTGCGTCGGTGTTTCAACCTTGATGCCCGCGGGCATCTGGTGCACGATCGGGTGGGAGAAGCCCAACGTCAGGTTGAGCTTGTCACCCTGCGCCTGGGCGCGATAGCCAACGCCCACGAGGGTCAGCTTCCTCTCAAAACCCTTGCTCACGCCCTGGACCATGTTGTTCACCAAAGCACGCATGGTTCCGGACATGGCATTCGCATTGGCCGCGCCGTCGACGGCGATGCAGCGCAGCTTGTCGCCCTCCTGCTCCACCTTGACAGCCGGATTGACCGCCTGCGTCAGTGTTCCCAGCGGGCCCTTGATGATGATGGCGTCGGAATTGAGGGTTGCTTCCACGCCCTTCGGAAGCACTACAGGATATTTTGCGATTCGTGACATAGCCTCGTCCTCATGCCACAACGCACAGCACTTCGCCGCCGACGTTCGATGCACGTGCCTTGCGATCCGTCATCACACCCTTGGGCGTCGACACGATCGCAATACCCAGTCCGTTCATTACCCGGGGCAGATCGCCCGAACCCTTGTAGACGCGTAACCCGGGACGGCTGACGCGCTCGAGGCGCTCGATCACCGGCCTTCCGGCGTAGTACTTGAGCGCGATATCCAGTTGCGTGTGCCCGTCTGCATCGCGCACCGTGAAATCGTCAATGTACCCCTCTTCGCGCAACACGTTGGCGATGGCAACCTTCAGTTTCGACGAGGGCATCGCCACGGAGGTTTTTTGCGCAAGCTGCGCGTTGCGAATGCGCGTCAGCATGTCGGCGATGGGATCAGTCATGCTCATGCTCGATCTCCTCGTTACCAGCTCGCCTTGATCATGCCCGGCACCTCGCCGCGCATGGCAACTTCGCGCAGCTTGTTGCGGCACAGACCGAACTTGCGGAAAACACCGCGCGGACGACCGGTCAGCGTGCAGCGCGCGCGCAGACGTGTTGGACTGGCATTGCGCGGCAGCTGCTGCAGCTTCAGCCTCGCCTCGGCACGGTCGTCCTCCGAGAGTTTTGCGTTGTTGATCTGCGCGATCAGTTCGGCTCGTTTGGCGGCGAATTTTGCGACAATCTTGCGCCGCTTCTGTTCGCGGTTGATCAATGCGGTTTTCGCCATAGGACCCTCAGTTCCGGAATGGGAATTTGAAAGCCGCGAGAAGCGCCTTTGCTTCTTCGTCGGTCTTCGCAGTAGTGGTGATACTGATGTTCATGCCGCGCAAGGCGTCGATCTTGTCGTACTCGATCTCAGGGAAAATGATCTGCTCCTTGACGCCAAGGTTATAGTTGCCACGGCCGTCGAAACCACGGGCAGAGACGCCGCGGAAATCGCGAATGCGCGGCATGGCGATTGTCACCAGCCGATCGAGAAACTCGTACATGCGCGCGCCACGCAGCGTCACCATGCAGCCGATTGGATAGCCGTTGCGGATCTTGAAGCCGGCGATCGACTTGCGTGCCTTGGTGATTACGGGCTTCTGCCCCGCGATCTTGGTCATATCACCTGTGGCGTTCTCGAGCACCTTCTTGTCGCCGACCGCCTCGCCGACGCCCATGTTGAGCGTGATCTTGCTGATGCGCGGCACTTCCATCACCGACTTGTAACCGAAGCGCTTGCTCAGCTCTGGCATTACGGTCTGTCTGTAAAAATCATGCAAGCGTGCCATCTCGCCCCCTTATGCCTCCACGTTTTCGCCGTTTGACTTGAACACGCGCACCTTGCGGCCGTCGTCCAGGGTCTTGAAGCCGATGCGGTCAGGCTTCTGCGTGGTCGGGTTGTACAGTGCCACGTTGGAAACGTGGATGGGCATTTCCTTGTCCAGAATACCGCCCGGCTGGTTCTTTAGCGGATTGGGCTTGGTGTGTTTCTTCACGCGGTTCACGCCTTCGACGACGATGCGTTCGGCATCGATACGCTGAAGCACGGTGCCGCGCTTGCCCTTGTCCCGGCCGGCGATGACGACCACGCTATCGCCCTTGCGAATCTTTTCCATGGTCTTTCCTCAGAGAACTTCCGGCGCCAGCGAGACGATCTTCATGAAGCGCTCGGTGCGCAGCTCGCGGGTAACCGGGCCGAAAATGCGCGTTCCGATCGGCTCCAGCTTGTTGTTCAGAAGCACCGCGGCATTGCCGTCGAACTTGATCAGCGATCCATCCGCCCGGCGCACGCCCTTGGCGGTGCGCACCACCACGGCGTTGTAAATCTCGCCTTTCTTAACGCGGCCGCGCGGTGCCGCATCCTTGACGCTGACCTTGATGATGTCGCCGATGCCGGCGTAGCGGCGCTTGGAGCCGCCAAGCACCTTGATGCACATGAGCGAGCGCGCACCGGTGTTGTCGGCGACGTTTAGCAACGTCTGCATTTGAATCATTTTTTTCTCTCTCCAACTTAATCTGCGACCGCCGCCGCAGTCAGTCTTGGAACCCGTTCGGGTATGACCGCCCGATAGAACATACCGGGCGAGGGCAAAAGAGGCGCTATTTTACCGGCTTCGATGCATCCGGTAAAGTCGGCGCCGGGCTTTCAAATCACCCTGGCCTTCTCCAGCACACGGGTCACCCGCCATGCCTTGGTCTTGGAAATCGGGGCGCACTCCTCGATTTCGACCAGATCGCCGCCGGCCGCCTCAACGTCTTCGACGTGGGCGTGGTACTTGCGCGAGCGCATCAGGACCTTGCCGATCACCGGATGCTTCACCCGTCGCTCGACCAGCACCGTCACGGTCTTCTGCATTTTGTCGCTGACCACGCGGCCGCTCAGCGTACGCCGGGTCTTTTGGGTTGTTTCACTCATTTCGCCGCTACCCTTTCACGCAGAATCGTACGCACGCGCGCAATGTCTTTGCGCACTTTGCCCAACTGGCTCGTGTTGTTCAGTTGCTGGGTCGCCAATTGCATGCGCAGGCTGAATTGCGCCTTGAGCAGATCGAGCAATTCCTTGTTCAGGTCCGCGGTATCTTTCGCTCTAAGTTCCTTGGCTTTCATGATCACCCCAGCTGGCGCACGACGAACGTTGTCTCGATAGGCAGTTTCGCCGCTGCCAAGGCGAATGCCTCGCGGGCCAGACTTTCTTCGACGCCATCCATCTCGTATAGAACCTTGCCCGGCTGGATCTCGGCGACCCAGTACTCCGGATTGCCCTTGCCGTTGCCCATGCGCACCTCCGCCGGCTTCTGGGAGATCGGCTTGTCGGGAAAGATGCGGATCCAGATGCGACCACCGCGCTTGATGTGGCGCGTCATCGCCCGACGCGCTGCCTCGATCTGGCGCGACGTCAGCCGGCCCCGGCCGGTGGCTTTCAAACCGTACTCGCCGAAGCTGACCTTCGTGCCACGGGTGGCGATACCCTTGTTGCGCCCTTTTTGCTCTTTGCGATACTTCCTGCGTGCAGGTTGCAGCATGGCTGATTACTCCTTACCTTCCGTGCCCTGTCCCTCAGGCTTGGGCGCGGCGGCCTTGCGCACACGCTTTGCCGGGGCCTTGGCTGGTGTCTCGCCCGTCGCCGCCGGTGTTTCGCCGTCCGGTTTTGCCTCATCGGCCTTGCCCACTGTCGCTTTTGCCCGGGGCGGCCGCTTCGCCGCCGGCTTGGCTTCGGCCTCGCCCTCGGTCTTGGTCGCGGCCGGTCTGCCCGGAGCCTTGCGCACCCGCTTCGCCGGCTCGCTCTCCGGCGCTGCCTCGGGGGCGGACGCCGGCGCCTCGCTGCGCGCCATCATCTCGCCCTTGAACACCCACACTTTGATGCCTATGACGCCGTACGTGGTTTTGGCTTCGGACGTGCCATAGTCAATGTCGGCGCGCAGGGTATGCAACGGCACGCGGCCTTCGCGATACCACTCGGTGCGCGCGATTTCGATGCCGTTCAGGCGCCCGGCACTCATGATCTTGATGCCCTGGGCGCCGAGGCGCATCGCGTTCTGCATGGCGCGCTTCATGGCGCGGCGGAACATTATGCGCTTCTCCAGCTGCTGGGCGATGGAGTCCGCGATCAGCTGAGCATCCAGCTCAGGCTTGCGGATCTCTTCGATGTTGACGTGCACCTGCACGCCCATGATCCGCTGCAGATCGGCCTTGAGATGCTCGATGTCCTCACCCTTCTTGCCGATGACTACGCCCGGTCGGGCGCTGAAGACGGTGATGCGGGCATTCTTCGCAGGACGCTCGATTACTACCCTGCCAACGGAGGCGTGGGCCAGCTTCTTCTTCAGGTACTCGCGTACCTTGATGTCCTCGTTGAGCATGCCTGGGAAGGCACGGCTGGAGGCATACCAGCGCGACGTCCAGTCGCGCGACACCGAGAGGCGAAAGCCGGTTGGATTGATCTTCTGTCCCATTACTTCTCCTCAGTCGCCGACCGTGACGTAGATGTGGCAAGTCGGCTTCAGGATGCGAAAGCCGCGCCCCTTCGCCCGGGGCATGAACCGCTTCAGCACCGTGCCCTTCTCGACGAAGATGCGCGTGACTTTCAGTGCGTCGATGTCCGCGCCGTCATTGTGCTCGGCGTTGGCGATGGCCGATTCGAGCACCTTCTTGATGATTGCGGCACCTTTCTTCGGGCTGAAGTTCAGAATGTTGAGCGCCTTATCCACGGGCAGACCGCGGATCTGGTCCGCGACAAGCCGGCCCTTCTGCGCCGACAAGCGCACGCCGCGCAAACTCGCATTGGTTTCCATCGTCATGTTCCTACTTCTTGACCACGGCAGCCTTCTTGCCCGCCGTGTGGCCCTTGAAGGTACGGGTCAGCGCGAACTCGCCGAGCTTGTGGCCGACCATGTTCTCCGACACATAGACCGGAATGTGCTGCTTGCCGTTGTGGACCGCGATCGTCAGGCCAACGAACTCTGGCAGGATCGTGGAACGACGCGACCAAGTCTTGATCGGCCGCTTGTCGTTGGTGGCGCGGGCTGCGTCCACCTTCTTCAGCAGGTGATCATCGACGAACGGGCCCTTCTTTACTGAACGTGCCATGGTCTACCTCTTATCGCGCGTGCCGACGTTGCACGATCATGCTGTCGGTACGTTTGTTGCGGCGAGTCCGATACCCTTTGGTCGGGGTGCCCCACGGGCTGCAGGGATCGCGCCCCGCCGCCGTCTTGCCTTCGCCACCGCCGTGCGGATGGTCGATGGGGTTCATGGCCACGCCGCGCACCGTCGGCCGAATGCCGCGCCAACGCTGGGCGCCGGCCTTGCCGATGGAACGCAGATTGTTCTCCTCGTTGCCCACCTCGCCGATGGTTGCCCGGCATTCCACATGCACACGGCGAATTTCGCCGGAACGCAGCCGCAGCTGCGCATAACTACCCTCGCGTGCCAGCAACTGCACCGAGGTGCCCGCCGCCCGCGCCAGTTGCGCGCCCTTGCCGGGCACCATCTCGACGCAGTGAATGGTCGTGCCGACCGGAATATTGCGCAGGGGCAGGCTGTTGCCGGGCTTGATCGGCGCCTCGGACCCGCTGACGAGCTGCGTACCGGGCGTCAGCCCTTTTGGCGCGATGATGTAGCGCCGCTCGCCATCGGCATAGCACAACAACGCCAGACTCGCGCTGCGGTTCGGGTCGTATTCAAGGCGTTCCACCTTTGCCGGAATGCCGTCCTTGTTGCGCCGGAAATCGACAACGCGATAGTGCTGCTTGTGCCCGCCGCCTTTGTGGCGCGTCGTGATATGGCCATGGTTGTTGCGCCCGGCGGTGCTCTTCTTCTTCTCCACGAGCGAGGCAATCGGCCGGCCCTTATGCAGGTCCGCATTGACGACCTTGACGACCGAGCGCCGGCCGGGAGAAGTCGGCTTGACTTTCACGAGTGCCATTTACGCGCCTCCCCCTTCTGCGAAATTAATCTCCTGTCCGGGCTTCAGGCAGACGAAGGCCTTCTTCCAGTCTTTGCGCCGGCCCATGGAGCGACCAAAGCGTTTGTCCTTGCCCTTGACGTTGCTCACCTGCACCGACTCCACCTGAACCTTGAATAGAAGCTCGACGGCGGCCTTGATCTCAGGCTTCGTGGCATCAGGCGCGACGACGAAAACCACCTGCTCGTTCTTGTCCGCGACAAAGGTCGCCTTTTCCGAAACCTGCGGCGCAAGCAGCACCTGCAGCAGTCGCTCCTGGCTGATCGCGCTCATGCGAGTATCTCCTCCATCTTCGCCACCGCACCGCGGGTGAGCAGCACCTTGGGGAAACGGATCAACGACAGCGGATCCGCCTCCTTCACTTCCAGCACCAGCACGTTGGGCAGATTGCGCGCGGACAGAAACAGGTTCTCGTCCACCGCGTCGGTAATGACCAGCACCGAATCCAGCCCCATGCCCTTCAACTTCTGTGCGAGCAACTTCGTTTTCGGCGCGGCGACGCTGAAGTTCTCCACCACCGCCAGGCGATTCTCCCGTGCCAGCTGAGACAGTATGGACGCTATACCGGCGCGGTACATCTTGCGGTTCACCTTGTGGCTGAAATCCTCGTCCGGCTTGTTCGGGAAAATCTTGCCGCCGCCACGCCACAGCGGGCTGGAGGCCATGCCGGCGCGGGCGCGACCGGTCCCCTTCTGGCGCCATGGCTTGCGGGTCGACTTGCTCACCTCGCTGCGCGCTTTCTGTGCCCGGTTGCCGGAACGCGCGTTGGCCTGGTAGGCAACGACAATCTGATGCACGAGCGCCTCGTTGTAGTCGCGCCCGAACAACGTGTCGGAAGCCTGCAGCGTCGCACTCGGCTGCCCCTGGTCATTGATGAGTTGCAGTTCCATCGCGCCCCCGCTCAGTTGCCGGCTTTCACGGCCGGGTGAACGACAACATCGCCACCCTTGGCACCGGGCACCGCGCCCTTGATCAGCAGAAGCTGGCGCGCCTCGTCCACCCGCACCACCTCCAGATTCTGTGTCGTGCGCATGACATCGCCGTAATGTCCGGGCAGTTTCTTGCCGGGAAAGACACGGCCGGGATCCTGGGCCATGCTGATCGAACCGGGCTTGTTGTGCGAGACGGAGTTGCCGTGGCTGGCGCGGTTGGAGGAGAAGTTGTGGCGCTTGATAACGCCGGAGAATCCCTTGCCCTGGGATGTGCCAGTGACATCCACCTTTTGCCCGGGGCTGAAGATGGTAACGCTGACCGTATCGCCGGGTTTGAAATTCACCAGTTGCTCCGGCGTGAGGCGGAATTCCCTCATGACATGGCCGGCTTCCACCCCCGCCTTGGCAAGATGTCCGGCCATGGGCTTGGCAACACGGCTGGCGCGGCGCGTGCCATACGTTACCTGGATCGCGCAGTAACCATCGGTTTCCTGGGTTTTGATCTGGGTCACGCGGTTGTTCGATACGTCGAGCACGGTCACCGGGAAGGCAGTGCCATCGTCGGTAAATATGCGCGTCATACCGACCTTGCGACCGACAAGGCCTAGAGTCATTTGTTGTTTCCTCCTGAGAGGCGCCGACTGCAATTGGTCGGCGGTTCAAATTCCGTGAGGGGTGGGGAGCTGGAGCGAAGTGACAGGAAACCGCCCGGTGTCACTTTCCTCGCATCACTCCTGTCTTCTCACGCCATACCTATTGCAGCTTAATCTCGACATCGACACCGGCCGGCAGATCCAGTTTCATCAACGCATCAACGGTCTTGTCCGTCGGATCGATGATGTCCATCAGACGCAGATGCGTGCGAATCTCGAACTGGTCGCGCGACGTCTTGTTCACATGCGGCGAGCGCAGGATATTGAAGCGCTCAATGCGCGTGGGCAGGGGTACCGGCCCACGCACCACGGCGCCCGTGCGCTTCGCCGTATCGACGATTTCCAGCGCCGACTGGTCGATCAGGCGATAGTCGAACGCCTTGAGTCGGATTCTGATCTTCTGGCTCTGCATTTAGCTTCCAATCATCTATGGCCCACGCCGTGGCACATATTGCGCACCCCGGGCGTACGCCG
>DAITBA010000047.1:0-3645 GCA_036824005.1 Rhodocyclaceae bacterium | reverse complement strand
CCGGCAGTCGCAGCAGAAGGTAGGGTGCGGTGCGCAAGCGCACCCGACGGATTCAGACCACCCGGCACACGTAGGAGCGCCCCACGGGCGCGACCACCGGCAGCCGCAGCAGAAGGTAGGGTGCGGTGCGCAAGCGCACCCGACGGATTCAGGCCACCCGACACACGTAGGAGCGCCCCATGGGCGCGACCACCGGCAGTCGCAGTAGAAGGTAGGGTGCGCTCGCGCACCAACACCCCCGCCGCGCCGTCCGCCGGCCCGCAAAATGTGACCAATTCCACGCACTTTGTCTCAGTCCGCGCAAGCCTCGTCGGGCACAATTGCGCGGTATTTTTCCGTCCCGAACAACCGTCAGCATGGGGAAGTCTATGACAGTCGTAGCAGTCGTCGGCCTGGGCTACGTGGGCCTGCCGCTCGCCGTGGAATTCGGCAAGAAATACCGCACCATCGGTTTCGACCTTTCCGAAACCAAGGTCGCCAACTACCGCAACTTCGTCGACCCGACGGGCGAAGTATCGAGCGAAGCGCTGCGCGCTGCCACGAAGCTGGAAGTCACCACGAACGCGGCCCTGCTCAAGGAGGCCGACGCCGTCATCGTCGCCGTGCCCACTCCCGTCGACGAGGCCCACCAGCCCGACTTCTCGCCGCTCGTGTCCTCCAGCCGCAGCGTCGGCCAGAACCTGAAGCGCGGCGCCATCGTTGTCTATGAATCCACGGTCTATCCCGGCGCGACGGAAGAGGTGTGCGTGCCGGTGCTGGAGCAGCACTCCGGCATGAAATGGCGGCGGGATTTCCACGTCGGCTACTCCCCCGAGCGCATCAACCCGGGCGACAAGGAACACACGCTGACGCGCATCGTCAAGGTCGTGGCGGGTGACGACGCCGCGACGCTGGACGCCGTCGCCGAGCTCTACGGCTCCGTCATCACCGCCGGCGTGCATCGCGCCTCCAGCATCAAGGTAGCGGAGGCGGCCAAGGTCATCGAGAACACCCAGCGCGACCTCAACATCGCGCTCATGAACGAACTGGCCATCATCTTCGACCGGATCGGCATCGACACGCTGGAAGTGCTGCAGGCCGCCGGTACCAAGTGGAACTTCCTGCCCTTCCGCCCCGGCCTGGTGGGCGGCCACTGCATCGGCGTCGATCCCTACTACCTCACGCACAAGGCCGACATGATCGGCTATCACCCGCAGGTCATCCTCGCCGGCCGGCGCATCAACGACGGCATGGGCAAGTTCATCGCCGAGCAGACGATCAAGCACATGATCCACAACGGCAGCGCGGTGAAAGGCGCCAAGGTCAACGTGCTCGGCCTCACTTTCAAGGAGAACTGCCCCGACCTGCGCAACTCCAAGGTCGTGGATGTCATCAACGAGCTGCGCTCCTTCGGCGTCGACGTGCACGTGCATGACCCCGTCTCCGACCCCGCCGAGGCCCGGCACGAATACGGCCTGGAACTCACCGACTGGAACCGCCTGCCGCGCGCCGAGGCCATCGTGCTCGCCGTCGCCCACCAGGAGTACCGCGACAAGTCGCTCGACGACTACCTCGAAAAGATCGTTCCCTCGGGCTGCTTCGTCGACGTCAAATCCATGTTCGATCCGTCCCAGCTCACGGGCAGGGGGCTCAAGGTCTGGCGGCTGTGACGATATGACCCGCTACCAATCGCTGCAGACCGAACTGCGCGCCGCGCCGCGCCGGTGGCTCGTCACCGGCGCCGCCGGCTTCATCGGCTCCAACCTCGTCGAAACCCTGCTCAAGCTCGACCAGCGCGTCGTCGGTCTGGATAACTTCGCCACCGGCCATCGCCACAACCTCGAGCAGGTGCAGGCGCTGGTCACCCCCGCCCAGTGGGCCAACTTCCGCTTCATCGAGGGTGACATCCGTGACGTGGAGGCCTGCCGCGCCGCCTGCGCCGGGGCGGACTACGTCCTGCATCAGGCGGCGCTCGGCAGTGTGCCGCGCTCCATCGAAGATCCGATCTCCAGCAACGCCGCCAACGTCAGCGGCTTCCTCGACATGCTGGTGGCCGCGCGCGATGCCGGCGTCAAGCGCTTCGTCTATGCCTCCTCCAGCTCCGTCTATGGCGACCACCCGGCGCTGCCCAAGGTGGAGGCCAACATCGGCGAGCCGCTTTCGCCCTACGCGCTGACCAAGCTCGTCAACGAGCACTACGCCCGCGTCTTCGCCCGCTGCTACGGCTTTGCCACCATCGGGCTGCGCTACTTCAACATCTTCGGCCCGCGCCAGGATCCCAACGGCGCCTACGCCGCCGTCATCCCGCGCTGGATCGCCGGCATGCTCCGCGGCGAGCCCATCTACATCAACGGCGACGGCGAAACCAGCCGCGACTTCTGCTTCATCGCCAACGCCGTCCAGGCCAACCTACTCGCTGCGACCGCCACCGAGCCGAAGGCCCTGGATCAAGCCTACAACGTCGCCGTCAGTCACCGCACCACGCTGAACCAGCTCTTCGCCGCCATCCGCGACGACCTCGCCACGCGCTTCCCTCACCTCAAGGACGTGCAGCCGGTCTACCGCGACTTCCGCCCCGGCGACGTGCGCCACTCCCAGGCCGACATGACCAAGGCCGCCGAACTGCTCGGCTACGTCCCCAGCCACCGCGTCGAGGAAGGGCTGGTGGAGGCGATGAACTGGTACGTGGCGAATCTGTCGGGCCTGTGACTGCAGAAGCTCGCGTTCCTGGCGTAAGATGTATCTACGCGTCGATACGCAGAAATCGTCATGAAGCTGCAGGTGGCAAAATGGGGCAACAGTCTGGCGGTGCGGCTGCCTGCCGAGTGCACGCGGGCCGCGGGCCTTCGAGAGGGCGATACCGTCGAGGCCGAAATTACGCCGGCCGGGGAAATCACACTGACGCCGGCCAAGCCATTCGATAAGGCGGCCTTTCTCGCCCGCACGCGCAAACGGCGTGCGGCGATGCCGATTACGAAACCCGTGGTCGAGCGGATGCGCAAAGAAGCCCGCTACTGATGATCTATCTGGACACCAGCGCCGCGGTGCCTCTCTTCGTCCAGGAGCCAGCGAGCCAAGCCGTCGATGCGTGGTTTGAAGGTTGCGCCGAGCCCTTGGTGTCATCGGACTGGATCGTCGGCGAATTCGCGAGCGCTCTCGCGCTCAAGGAGCGCGCCGGTATGCTCGCGGCCAAGCATGCACGGGCCGCCTGGCGGGAGTTCGAGCTTTTCTGCAGCGCAGGTCTGCGCCTCTTTCCTGTCAGCCGGGGTGCGTTCCGCGAGGCGGCGACCCTGGCCCGCCAACACACGCACGGCCTGCGCGCCGGCGACGCGCTGCACCTGGCGGTTGCCCTCGAGGCCGGGGTGAAGAGTTTGGCCACACTCGACCCGACCCAGGCAGACAATGCGCGGCGCCTGAAACTGCCTACGGTGGAAATCCTATAGCTGCGACGCGCACGTTGGCGCGTTCCGGGATCCGAATAAACCTACAGCGTCGCCGTCAGCCACCGCACCACGCTGAACCAGCTCTTCGCCGCCATCCGCGACGACCTCGCCACGCGCTTCCGCCATCTCAAGGACGTGCAACCGGTCTACCGCTGCGAATCCGTATCGGTGCGCAAGCACACCCTACGGATTCAGACCACCCGACACACGTAGGAGCGCCCCA
>DAITBA010000017.1:0-110024 GCA_036824005.1 Rhodocyclaceae bacterium | reverse complement strand
ACACCCAATACAGTGCTGCGAAGACTATGCGGCATTATTTAAGACGCTATGTTTAACTGACGGAACCGGCACGACGCCACGGGAGACCATGAATCCTCTGATTCCAATCCTTATCGGCGGTGCCATCAACGCGGCCGAGCCGTCACCGGATGCGCCGGTCATGGTACCGACGACCTCCGCGCTGAGGAGCATTCCTGCCCAGGCCAAACGGGCCCAGATGCAACCGCCGGTGGAGAACCTGGTACAGCTCGGCAGCAAGAGCTTGCGCCTGTCACCGGGCGCGCAGATACGATCCTCGCAGAATTTCATCGTCATGCCCGCACAGGTGCGGCAGCCGGCGCTGGTCCGCTACCTCGTCGATCCAAACGGTGACATCAGCCACATTTGGATACTGTCGGCGGAAGAAGCGTCGCGCCCTGACCCCAAGTAGGCGCGCGCTGGTGGCAAAGAAGCTCTACATCCGGACTTTCGGCTGTCAGATGAACGAGTACGATTCCAACCGCATGGTCGAGGTCCTCGATCAAGCCGGCGGAATGGTGCGAACAGACAGCCCAGACGACGCCGACGTCATACTATTCAACACCTGCTCGGTGCGGGAGAAAGCCCAGGAAAAGGTGTTTCACGACCTGGGCAGGGTGCGCCACCTCAAGCGAGAAAGGCCGGACCTGGTAATTGGCGTCGGAGGCTGTGTGGCCAGCCAGGAGGGCGAGGCAATCGTTGCGCGGGCGCCCTATGTCGACATCGTTTTCGGTCCCCAGACCCTGCATCGGCTGCCCGAACTCATCGCGAAGCGGCGCGAAAGCGGTCGGTCGCAGGTCGATGTCTCGTTTCCGGAGATCGAGAAATTCGACAATCTGCCTCCGCCGAAGGTCGACGGCGCATCGGCATTCGTGTCGATCATGGAGGGCTGCAGCAAATACTGCACCTTCTGTGTCGTGCCCTACACGCGTGGGGACGAGGTCTCGCGGCCGCTCGACGATGTGCTGGCGGAAGTGGGCGCGCTCGCTCGCCAGGGAGTGCGGGAAGTGACGCTGCTCGGACAGAACGTCAATGCTTATCGCGGCGTCATGGGCGATGGCGAGCACGCGGATCTTGCTCTCCTGCTTGAGCTGGTGCACGAGGTACCCGGCATCGAACGCATCCGGTACACGACGTCCCATCCGCGCGAGTTTACGCAGCGGCTGATCGATGCCTATACCAAGCTCCCCAAACTCGTGGGGCATTTACACCTGCCCGTCCAGAGCGGATCGGATCATGTCCTGGCGGCGATGAAACGCGGCTACACGACGCTGGAGTACAAGGCGATCGTGCGCCGGCTGCGCTCCGCAAGACCGGATATTTCCATCTCGTCCGACTTCATCGTCGGTTTTCCCGGCGAGCGCGACACCGACTTTGCCGCGACGATGAAGCTCATCGATGATGTCGGCTTCGATGCGTCGTTCAGTTTCATTTACAGCCAGCGGCCCGGAACCCCGGCCGCTGAGATGGCGGACGATACACCGCCCGAGGTGAAGCTACAGCGCCTCATGCATCTGCAGGCCCGTATCGAAGAGCTCAGCATCGCGATCAGCAGCCGCATGGTCGGCAGCGTTCAACGCGTTCTCGTCCAGGCTCGATCGAAGAAGAATACGGCCGAGCTCGCGGGACGGACGGAGAACAATCGTGTCGTAAACTTCGTCGGACCGGCGCAATTGATCAACCAATTTGCGCAAGTCAAGATTACGGCCGCCCTGCCTCACTGTCTGCGTGGGGAACTTGCGGAACAGGGCGAATGAAGCTTGGATACCTTGCGCGCGAAACTGTCCGTTACCGGCTGATTAGACCAGCGCATACCGTTAGGATTGCAGCGAACTCGTGGCAAGACCTATGAGGCAGCGTCCGCTGGAGTTTGCCCTCGCGGCGGTGAACAACCAGCAGCTGGCCAATCTTTGTGGTGCGCTTGACGAGAATCTGCGCCAGATCGAGACCGCCTTCGACGTCGCCATCGCCCGCCGTGGCGAGCATTTCACCTTGCACGGGCAGCCGGCACAGGCGCAGCACGCTGCACGGGCTCTGCAGTACTTTTACGATCAAGCCAAAGACGGCCTGAGCATAGATGACATCCAGCTTGGCCTGGTGGAGCTGGTCAGCCGGCGGGAGGCGACGGATCCGGCGCCGGCGCTGCTGACGCGCAAAGCTGACCTCCACGGCCGCACGCCGAGACAGGTCCAATACCTGAGGCAGATTCAGGACCACGATATCACCTTCGCCGTCGGTCCCGCCGGCACCGGGAAGACCTACCTCGCGGTGGCGTCCGCCGTGGACGCCTATGAGCGCGACCAGGTCAGCCGCATCGTGTTGACCCGTCCGGCAGTCGAGGCCGGGGAACGGCTCGGGTTTCTCCCCGGTGACCTGGCGCAGAAAGTAGACCCCTATTTGCGGCCGCTCTACGATTCGCTCTACGACCTGATGGGATTCGACAAGGTAGCCAAGCTCTTCGAGCGCAATGCCATCGAGGTCGCGCCGCTTGCTTACATGCGAGGGCGCACTCTGAACCATGCGTTTATCATTCTCGACGAGGCGCAGAACACGACGCCCGAGCAGATGAAGATGTTTCTCACCCGAATCGGCATCGGTGCCAAGGCGGTGATCACGGGCGACGTCACCCAGATCGACCTGCAGCGTGGTCAGAAGAGCGGTTTGATCGAGGCGCGCGATATCCTCCGAGACGTGCGCGGCATCGCCTTCACGGACTTTCTCGCTGAGGATGTCGTGCGCCATCCGCTCGTGGCGCGCATCGTCTCCGCCTACGAGAAACATGACCGCCAAAGCGAGCGCGAGGCCAAGGGCTGAGGTGCACGTGCAGTACGCGAGCCGCGATGCGTGGCTTCCTTCGCGGTCGCAGGTCCGGCGGTGGGCGCGCGCCGCTTTGCTGCATGACGCCGAGGTGACGGTACGCTTCGTGGACGAAGCGGAAGGCCGGACGCTGAACGCGCAATTCCGCGGGAAGAATCATCCGACCAACGTTCTATCGTTTTCGTACGCGCAGGTGCCCCGGATCGCGGGTGATCTGGTGCTGTGCGTACCGGTCGTGCAGCGCGAGGCGATCGGGCAGGGCAAGGCCGTCGAGGCACACTTCGCGCACCTAATTGTGCATGGTATGCTGCACCTTCAGGGATACAATCATGACAATGAGTCCGATGCTTTCATCATGGAAGCGAGGGAATGTATGATCCTTGCCGGGCTCGGTTTTTCCGATCCATATGCGAGTGAACGCTGAGGCGCGGCGAGCACGGCAAAGAAGTTCGCTCTGATGCGTGATGGATCCGACGTCATTCACCACACCGATCATCCATGGAACCCGGCCCTAGTCGCCCGTCGCTGCTGGAGAGGCTTTCCGCATTTCTCATGCGCGAGCCCGAAGACCGTGGGCAACTGTTGGCGCTGCTCCATTCTTCCTTCGAGCGCAACCTGCTTGATGCCGATGCGCTTTCGATAATCGAGGGTGCGCTGCAGGTATCGGACATCCAGGTGCGCGATATCATGGTGCCGCGGGCGCAGATGGAAGTCATACATCTCAGCGAAACGCCTGAGCAGTTCATCGATAAGATCATCGGCACGGCGCATTCCCGGTTTCCCGTCGTGGGCGAGAGCAAGGACGACGTGATCGGCATCCTGCTGGCCAAGGATCTGCTGCGCTATTTCGCCGGCAGGGAATTCAATATCCGTGAAATGCTGCGCCCGGCGGTATTCATTCCAGAGTCGAAGCGGCTCAACGTGCTGCTGCGCGAGTTCCGTGTCAGTCGCAACCACATGGCGATCGTGGTGGACGAGTATGGCGGCGTTGCCGGCCTGGTGACTATCGAGGACGTGCTGGAGCAGATCGTCGGCGACATCGAAGACGAGTACGATTTTGACGAGGTCGGTGACAACATACTGCTCGATCAGAGCGGCCGATATCGCGTCAAGGCGACGACCGAGATCGCCGATTTCAATGCGGCGTTTGGCACCAGTTTTAGCGATGAGGAGTTCGACACCGTCGGTGGCCTGGTGATCCATCACCTCGGACGGCTGCCGAAGCGCGGCGAAGCCATCGAGATCGACGGATTGCGAATCCAGGTCCTGCGCGCTGACAGCCGGCGCGTGCACACGCTGCTCATCGACAGGTCTACGAGCGCGGCATGAGGCCCGCGCTGCGCGTCTGGCTCGCCGCGACCCTCGGCGCAGTCAGTGTGTTGGGCTTCGCTCCCTTCCTGTTGTACCCCGTGCCGGTGCTTGCTCTGGCTGGCATGCTTGCCCTATGGCAGGCAGCGGCAACGGCCCGAAAGGCGGCGCTCCTCGGGTTTGCATTCGGATGCGGCTTCTTTCTTGCCGGCGTTTCCTGGGTATACGTCAGCATGCACGATTTTGGCGGCATGCACGCCGGCCTTGCGGTCGTCGCGACGGTGCTCTTCTGCGCCTATCTGGCACTCTTTCCCGCCTGCGCCGCATTTCTTTACCGCAGCTACATGAGCGGCGTGTGCTGGCGCGATGCGTTGTTGGCCGCCGCCGCCTGGACCATCACGGAATGGCTGCGCGGCTGGCTGTTGAGCGGGTTTCCTTGGCTGGCGCTTGGCTACGCCCAGACACCGCCGAGCCCGCTGGCAGGTTACGCCGCGATTACTGGCGTCTATGGCCTGTCCTTTCTGTCCGTGGTCGCGGCGGCGTTGCTTAATCGCGCCGCCAAGGCGTGGGTGCGGCATGGCGAGGGTGGTGTTGCGGATGCCATGCGGAGTCTGGGTGTGCTTGCCGCGCTTCTGCTTCTGGGATGGGGAACGATGCAAGTTCCTTGGACACAGCCTCGAAGCCAGGAGCTTTCCGTCAGCCTGCTGCAGGGAAACATAGGGCAGAGTCTCAAATGGCGACCGGATCTGCTCGACCAATCTCTCGACACCTACCTGCGGCTGGCGCGCGCCCATCCGGCGCGGCTCGTCGTGCTTCCGGAGACTGCCGTGCCCACGACGCTCGACCATGTGCCCCCGGGATATTTATCGGCGCTGCGCGGTGCCGCGGCACCCGAAGGGGGCGATGTCCTGCTGGGCATCGTGACCCGTGATCAGGCGGGACGCTACTACAACAGTGCCATCGGCGTAGACGATCAGGCACGCCAGCGCTACAGCAAGTCTCATCTCGTGCCCTTCGGTGAGTTTACGCCGCCACTGTTTGCGTGGACACTCGAATTGCTACATATTCCCATGTCGAACTTCAGCCGTGGCGAAAGAGCACAGCCGCCGCTCGCCCTCGCCGGCGAGCGCGTGGCCGTCAACATCTGTTATGAAGACATCTTCGGCGCGGAGATCGCGCGCAATCTGCCTGCGGCGAGCCTGCTGGTTAATCTGTCCAACACCGCATGGTTCGGCAACTCGCTGGCACAACCCCAGCATCTGCAGATTGCGCGCATGCGCGCGCTCGAGACCGGGCGCTATATGCTGCGCGCGACGAACACCGGCATGACGGCGGCGATCGACCCGAAAGGCAATGTCGTGGCGCAATTGGAGCCGTTCACGACCGGCGCCTTGGTGACGATCGTGCGCGGCCATGAAGGGCAGACGCCCTATGGACGGTGGGGCGACGCGTTGGCGCTTGCCGTTGGCGTGGCTGCGTTGGTCCCCGCCGGCCTGCGTCGTACCGCAACCCGCAGGATCTGAGCCCCACGGCCTGGCGATGCGCTCGGGTCGGTCTATACTTGGGTCGGGCGACGCGATTGTCCGCGCACGCCCAGTCTCGGCGGAGCTTTTCCATGTCCACTCGCATACTCGTGTTCGCCGGCAGCGCCCGCGAAGCGTCGCTGAACAAAAAGCTGGCGCGGGTCGCTGCGCGCGCCGTTGCCGACGCCGGCGGTGAGGCGGCGTTCATCGATCTGCGCGATTTCCCTATGCCGCTCTACGACGGCGACCTCGAAGCCGCCAGCGGCGTTCCCGTCCAAGCGTCGCGTCTGCGCGACTTGTTCAAGCAACATCAGGGGTTGCTGATCGCATCACCCGAGAACAACAGCTCGGTCTCGCCGCTGCTGAAGAACGCGCTGGACTGGGTGTCGCGTCCGACAGGCGGCGAGCCAGGTACAGTGCCCTTTCGCGCTAAGGTGACGGCGCTCGTCGCCGCGTCCCCAGGCGCGTTGGGCGGCCTGCGGGGTCTAGTGCATTTGCGCCAAATCCTGAACGGACTAGGTGTCCTCGTCCTTGCCGAGCAACTTGCCATTCCCCGTGCCCACGAGGCGTACAGTGACGATGGCACACTGAAGGACGCGGCGCAGCGGGCCAGTCTCGATGCCCTGGCGCGTCGGCTGGTGGAGGTGACGACGAGACTGGCCGCGTCGTAGCGGCGCTGCCGGTCGTCGCTGTTTCCGATCTGATCGCCTCGTCAACCACACTCCGAGAATGGCATGCGCTGGCGTCGACACAAACGTCAAGTCCTGCGCCGCGTGCTGCTGGCGGTGGGACTGGGGTGGGCATTTGTCGTCTGGCCGGGTGCCATGGCCGCCATGCAGCGCGTCGAGCAGGGCCTGCTGTGGCAGGTTTCCCGTCCCGGCGTGCCGCCCAGCTACGTCTTCGGTACGCTCCATCTACCGGACTCGCGTCTGCTTCTGTTGCCCGATGTAGTGGAGCAGGCACTGGCGCGCGCGCACTGCTTTGTCATGGAGATGTACCCGGACGAGTTCGTCGCCGCGCGTTTCCGGGAGGCGAGCCAACTCGACAACGGCGAGCGTCTCGATCATCTTCTTGCCGGCCAGGATTTCGCCACGCTGGCGCACCTGCTGGAGCCCAGAGGATTTGGCCGCGATGCCGTGGCGATGCTCAAACCCTGGGCCGCCCTGCTCGTCTTGACAGCACGCACGGCCACGGATAGCGAGCTTACGCTGGACAATGCGCTGTACCTGAAGGCACGCATGGCACGCATGCGTATTGAGGAGCTGGACTCCGTGGAGGAGCAGATCGCCGTGTTCGACTCCATTCCCCGTGCGACGCAACTGTCCCTGCTTCAGTTCTACATCGACCATCGCGACGAGCTGCCACAACTCGCCGAACGGACGGTTCAGGCTTACCTGCGGCGTGATCTCTCGGCCGTGGCGCGTGCCAGCCAGCCCCTGCATGGCAAGCAGAGCTCCTATGGTCGGCACAGCGCCGTACTCGAGAAGAAGATCGTACGAGACCGAAGCGTCGTCATGGCCCATCGCATGCAGACGTACCTGCAGCGCGGACGGGCGTTCGTCGCCATTGGCGCCTATCACCTCTATGGCCGACACAGTGTCCTGCGGTTGTTGCAGCGGGAGTACGGCTGGCAGGTGACGCGGGTGTATTGACGCGAAGTATGCGCCGACACCTGCCCGGAGACACCCACCGCACGCGGAGTTCGCGACCCCCAGGCGCGAGATGACGGCATGTCGCGGCGTGCGCGCGGATGTCAATCCATCGGCGCCGCAGGTAGAATTGCGGACCATGGGTGCTGTGGTTTCTCCCCCCTTCATTCACCTCCGGTTGCACAGCGAATATTCCATCGTCGATGGCATCGTTCGCCTCGACGACGCCGTCGCCCGCGCGGCTTCGGACGGCATGCCGGCGCTTGCGCTGACCGATGTTGCCAATCTGTTCGGCATGGTCAAGTTCTACAAGGCGGCGCGTGGCAGCGGCATCAAACCCATCGTCGGCTGCGACGTGTGGATCGAGAACGAACTGGACCGGGAGAAGCCGTTCCGCGCGCTTCTTCTGTGCCGCAATCGGGCCGGTTACGGCGCCTTGTGCAAACTGCTCACGCGCGCTTACCTCGACAACAAGTTCCGCGGCCGTGCCGAGCTGAAGCGGCAGTGGTTCCATGACGGCAAGACCGGCGGGCTGCTGCTGCTCTCGGGGGCGATGCAGGGCGACGTCGGCCAGGCGCTGCTCAATGCCAATGTCGATCAGGCCGAGACGCTGGCCAGTGACTGGGCGCAGCGCTTTCCCGGTGCGTTCTACGTCGAGCTGCAGCGGGCCGGGCATGCGCAGAGTGAGGCCTATATCCGGGCCGCGGTGCAGCTCGCCGGCCGGCTGGGTCTGCCCGTTGTTGCCACCCATCCGATTCAGTTCCTCGCGCCGCAGGATTTCAAGGCCCACGAGGCACGCATCTGCATCGCCCAGGGCTATGTACTGGCTGACAGGCGCCGACCGCGCGAGTTCACAGAGCAGCAGTACTTCAAGTCCCAGGAGGAGATGCAAGGGCTGTTCGCCGACCTGCCAGAGGCGCTCGCCAATAGCGTGGAGATCGCCAAGCGCTGCAACCTGACGGTGGAACTGGGCAAGAACTTCCTGCCTGCATTCCCGACGGCGGCCGGCACATCGCTGGACGAATACCTTGCCCAGCAGGCGCGTGCCGGGCTCGAGATGCGCCTGGCGCGACTGTTTCCCGACGCTGCAAAGCGCGAAGCGCAACGCTCCGACTACGAGGCACGGCTCGAGTTCGAGTGCCAGACCATTATCCAGATGGGCTTCTCGGGCTACTTCCTGATCGTCGCCGACTTCATCAATTGGGCCAAGAACAACGGCGTGCCGGTCGGCCCGGGGCGCGGGTCGGGCGCCGGCTCGCTCGTCGCCTATTCCCTCGGCATCACGGACCTGGATCCGCTGCGCTACGCTTTGCTGTTTGAACGATTCCTGAATCCCGAACGCGTGTCCATGCCGGACTTCGACGTGGACTTCTGCCAGGACAACCGGTGGCAGGTCATCGAGTACGTGCGCCGCAAGTACGGCGAGGAGGCGGTGTCCCAAATTGCCACCTTCGGCACCATGGCGTCCAAGGCGGTGATCCGGGACGTGGGTCGCGTGCTGGACATGCCCTATAACTTCTGCGATCAACTGTCGAAGCTCATTCCGGTGGTCCAGAACAAGCCACTGTCGCTAAAGGAGGCGCGCGAGCAGGAGCCGCTGCTTAAGGAACGGGAGGAGCGCGAGGAAGAGGTGCGCGAACTGCTCGCGCTAGCCGAGCCGCTCGAGGGACTGGCACGCAACGTCGGTATGCATGCCGGCGGCGTATTGATCGCGCCCGGCCGGCTGACCGACTTCTGTCCCCTGTACCTGGCGGACGGCTCTGAAGCGGCACCCGTTTCCCAGTTCGACAAGGACGATGTGGAAGCGGCCGGACTGGTGAAATTCGATTTTCTCGGGCTGCGCAACCTGACCATCATCGCGCTTGCGCTCCAGTATGTCAGGCGCCTGGACCAGTCTGCCGATGTCAGGCTGGAGGAGTTGAGTTTCGACGACGCGGCTGCCTACAAGGTCCTGAAGGACGCGAATACGACCGCGATCTTTCAGCTGGAATCCGAGGGCATGAAGAAGCTCCTCAAGAAGCTGCAGCCCGATCGCTTCGAGGATGTCATTGCCGTGCTGGCGCTGTACCGCCCCGGCCCGCTCGGCTCGGGGATGGTGGACGACTTCATCCTGCGCAAGAAGGGCCAGCAGAAGATTGACTACTTCCATCCCAGCCTGCAAGCCTGCCTGGAGCCAACCTATGGCGTGATCGTCTACCAGGAACAGGTAATGCAGATTTCGCAGATCATCGGCGGCTACACGCTCGGCGCGGCCGACATGCTGCGTCGGGCGATGGGCAAGAAGAAGCCGGAGGAGATGGCCAAGCACCGCGATGTCTTCGTCGAGGGGGCGTTGCGCAATGGCTACTCGAGGGAACTGGCGGAGCAGTTGTTCGACCTGATGGCGAAATTCGCGGAATACGGCTTCAACAAGTCGCACACCGCCGCCTATGCCGTCGTCACCTACCAGACGGCATGGCTGAAGGCGCATCACTGCGCCGCCTTCATGGCGGCGACGCTGTCCTCGGACATGGACGACACCGACACGGTGCAGATATTCCATCAGGACGCGCTCGCCAACGGCCTGACGGTGCTGCCGCCCGACATCAACGCCTCCGAGTATCGCTTCGTGCCCGTGGACCGGGAGTGCATCCGCTACGGCCTGGGGGCCATCAAGGGCACTGGCGAGCAGGCGGTGAATCTGATCATCAAGGCGCGCGAGAGTGGCGGCGCGTTCGCCGACCTGTTCGATTTTTGCCGGCGGGTGGACAAGCGGCTGGTGAATCGCCGGGTAATCGAGGCGCTCATCCGGGCTGGTGCCTTCGACGCGTTGGACAAGCACCGCGCCAAGCTCATGGCCTCGGTCGGCGTGGCCATGGAAGCGGCTGAGCAGGCGGAGCGCAATGCCCTGCAGGGCGGGCTGTTCGACCTCGGTGGTGCCGATGCCGCTCGCCGGCACTTCGTCGAGGTCGCGGAATGGACTGAGCGCGAGCGGCTGTTACAGGAGAAGCAGGCAATAGGGTTCTTCCTCTCCGGCCATCCGTTCAACGAGTATCGTCAGGAGTTGTCGAAGTTCGTACGCCGCAGCCTCGCCCAGCTCGAAGCCCAGAAGGATCCGGCGCTGATGGCAGGCATCGTCGTCGGCACACGCACGCAGATGACTCGCCGCGGCAAGATGGCGGTCGTCACCATCGACGACGGCACTGCGCCGCTTGAGGTTTCGGTGTTCAACGAGCTGTACGAGGCCGAGCGCGGCAAGATCGTCGTGGATGACGTGCTGGTCGTCGAGGGGAAGGTGCAGAAGGACGAGTTCACCGGCGGGCTGCGCGTCGTGGCCGACAAGCTAATGACGCTAGCCGAGGCGCGCGGGCGTTTTGCCCGGGCGCTCAAGCTGTCTATGAACGGCGAGGCGAATGCGGAGAAGCTGCGCCTGCTGCTGGCGCGCTATCGCACGGGTCCCTGCCCGGTGCGCCTGCGTTATCGCAACAGCGAAGCGGAGTGCGAACTGCCGCTGGGCGAAGCATGGCGCGTACGGCTGGAAGAAGAACTGCTGACCGAGTTGCGCGACTGGCTAACACCGAACAACGTGGAGATTCTTTATCCGTGATGCTGCCGCGAATCATCGACGCCGCCCTGCTGGATCACGTGTCGGAGCAGGCGCGCGCGAGCCCGCGCAAGCGCAAGAACTTCAACTTTCACACGGGAGACGGTGCCGCCGCCCATCGCCTGCTCAACGGCATCGAACCCGGCTCCTACATCCCGCCGCACCGCCACCTCGATCCGGCCAAGGACGAAAGCATATACATTCTGCGCGGGCGACTCGGCGCGCTGTTCTTCGACGAAGAGGGAATCGTGACGGAGGCCGCCGTGCTCGAACCGGGCGGCGCCCAAGTGGGAATAAACATTCCGCACGGCGTCTACCATACCGTGCTGGCGTTGGCGCCGGCGACGGTGTTCTTCGAGGCGAAGGCCGGGCCGTATGTCCCGGTCAGTCCCGCGGAACGGGCATCCTGGGCGCCGGCCGAGGGCGAGCCCGGCACGGCGGATTATCTGAACATGCTGCGGGCGCGTTTCGCCTGAGTGTGACTGGGGTCGCTTGTCGGCGGCTCAGGCCCGTACCACTTGCCGTGCCGCCTTGGCGGCTGCCGCGTGCTGCGAGGCGTAGGCGTGGTGCGCCGCTGCTTCGGCGTGGCCGACTTCCACCGGGTAGCCCATGTCGGAGAGCACCGAGCCCAGTGCCGACAGGCAAAGCATGACGTTCTCCGGCTTGCACGAATAGCCCATGATGCCAAAGCGCCACACCTTTCCCGCCAGGGGACCCAGACCGGCGCCGATCTCGAGGTTGAACTCGGTGAGCAGGCGACGGCGCACTTCCAGGTCATTAACGCCCTCGGGCACATACACGGCATTCATCTGTGGCAAGCGTGCTTCTTCACGCACGACGAAGGTCAGTGCCATGGCTTCGAGGCCGGCTTTGAGCGCGAGGTGATGACGCTGGTGACGTGCCCAGGCATTCTCCAGCCCCTCCTCGCGCAGCAGCAGCAGCGCCTCGTGCAGGGCGTAGAGGCTGTTGCCGGGAGCCGTATGATGGTAGGTGCGCTTGCTCGCGCCCCAGTATTCCAGCACCAGGTTTAGGTCCATGAACCAGCTTTGCACTTTCTTTTGGCGCTGGCGCACGCGTTCGATGGCGCGTTCGTTGAAGGATACGGGGGACAGCCCCGGCGTGCAGGACAGGCATTTCTGGCTGGCCGAGTAGATGGCGTCCGCGCCCCATTCATCCACCAGAACGGGCGAGCCGCCCAGCGAGGTGACGGCGTCAACGATGGTCAGCGCGCCGTGTTTGTGCGCCAGCGCGATCAGGGTCTTCGCGTCCGAGGCGCAGCCGGTGGACGTCTCGGCGTGCACAAAAGCGACGGTTCTGGTGTCGGGGTTGCGCTTCAGCGCGTCTTCGAGCTTCTGCGGGTCCACCGGCTCGCCCCAGGTTTCATCGAGGATGACCGGCACAGCGCCGCAGCGCTCGACGTTCTCCACCATGCGCCCGCCGAACACGCCGTTGCGACAGACGATCACCTTGTCGCCGGGCTCCACCAGGTTGACGAAGCACATCTCCATGCCTACCGAGCCGGGACCGGAGGCGGGAAAGGTGAGCGCATTCTTCGTCTGGTAGGCATAGCGCAGCAGTTCCTTCAGCTCGTCCATCATCTGCACGAAGATCGGGTCGAGGTAGCCCACTACCGGCTGGCCCATGGCGGCGATAACGCGGGGGTGAATCTCCGATGGCCCCGGCCCCATCAGCGTGCGCATGGGTGGATGGAAAGACGAGATTTTTTGCTTGGGGATGTAGGGGCTCATGATGATTGCCTGCCAAAGGTTGCGTGCAAGAGCAGGATCATAGCGAATCGCCCGGGCGGCTGCGACGTGGGCGGAAGCAGTACGTCTTTGGACTTAGCGGTGCTTCAGATGGTCGGCCGCAGGTCAAACCCGTGCGCGGCCTCGGGCTCGCCGAGCTCGACCTCGACCTTGCTCACTTGGGCGCCGCCGGGCCCCTGGCGCGCCCAGTCGATCAGCCGGGCGATGGCGCGCTCCTCGCCCTGGATCAGCGCCTCGACCGTGCCGTCGCGCCGATTGCGTACCCAGCCGGTGACTCCCAGGCGTTGCGCCTCGACCACCATGCTGTAGCGGTAGCCCACGCCCTGAACGTAGCCGTGGATGCGCACGCGGCGGGTATTTGTCGATGGCGGCATGGCCACGGTTGTGCGTTTCGTGCCCGTCAAGCGTCGGATGGCGGCGTCTGTTTGAGCAGCTCGCGCAGGATCTGGGCCGCGGCATAGAGCATGAGCGCAACGCCGACCAGCATGCACGCCCAAGCCTGCACGAGGGACGCCGGGAATTCGGAAAAGAATGCCACACGCCCGGCGAACGCGTACATGGCGCCGACGGCGAATGCCGTCATGCCGATGACGTCGATCAGCCCGAACGCCAGGATTCGCGCCGTCAGTCGTGGCCGCTGCCGGCGTCCGCGCCCGAACAAGCCCCCTGCCTGGGCTGCGTCGCGGACGGGCGGGACGGGGGCGGTCATGGGCCGATCACTTGACCCGCATGCCCGGCTGCGCGCCATCGTCCGGCTCGAGCAGGTAGAGCCCGGGCGCCTCGCCGCTGGCCGCCAGTACCATGCCCTCGGACAGCCCGAACTTCATTTTGCGCGGTGCAAGGTTTGCCACCATGACCGTGAGCCTTCCGACCAGCGTCGCGGGATCGTAGGCGGACTTGATGCCGGCGAACACCTGGCGCGGCTTTTCTTCGCCGATGTCCAGGGAAAGCTTGACCAGCTTGTCCGCACCTTCCACGTGTTCGGCGCCGACGATGCGTGCGATACGCAGGTCGACTTTGGCGAACTCGTCGATGCTGATGGTCGGCGAGGCGCCCTCGGCGGCCTGGGCCTCGTGCTGCTGCTTCTCGGCGTGGCGCTGCTGGGAATGGGGTTGCGGCGTGGTCACCAGGGACTCCTTGTTGGCGTCGATGAGGGCGTCGATCTGCTTGGCGTCGATGCGGGTCAGGAGATGCCGATACGGGTTAATGCGATGGCCCTCCGGCAACAGCGATTCGGCGTCAGACCAAGCGAGGGGAGGGATGTTCAGGAATGATTCCACTTCGCTCGCGAGTCTCGGAAGCACAGGCTTCAACAACAGGGTGAGATAGCGAAAAACGTTAATCGCAACGCTGCAGACATAACGTAGCTCGTGGGCACGCGATTCGTCGCTGGCTAGCACCCACGGCTGCTTCTCGTCTATGTATTGGTTTGCGATGTTGGCAATGGCCATGATCCAGCGGAGCGCTTTCCCGTATTCGCGACGCTCGTATTCTTCTGCGATCCATTCCGAGTTGCCGCCGAGGCTCGTCCCGTTTTCCCAGGAATACTCGAAAACCCGTTGGATGTACGGGTCGCTGCGGCTCACGGCGGCCAATTCGCCTTCGAATCTCTTGGTCAGGAACCCTGCACATCGGCTGGCAATGTTGATGTACTTCCCTACCAGGTCCGAATTCACCCGCGCGACGAAATCCTCCAGATTGAGGTCGATGTCCTCCATGGTGGCGTTGAGCTTCGCCGCGTAGTAGTAGCGCAGCCACTCGGGATTCAGCCCCTGCTTCAGGTAGCTCTCGGCGGTGATGAAGGTGCCGCGGGATTTGGACATCTTCTGTCCATCCACGGTGAGAAAGCCGTGGGCGAAGATTTTCGTCGGCGTGCGGTAGCCGGCGTGCTCCAGCTCCGCCGGCCAGAACAGGGCATGGAAGTACAGGATGTCCTTGCCGATGAAGTGGTACATCTCGGTGCCCGCGCGCTGGGCCGCGTCGCGCTCGACGTAGGCCGCGACATCGATCGCGGCGTTGCGCGCCGCCAGGTTCTTGAAGCTGCCGAAGTAGCCGATTGGCGCGTCGAGCCAGACGTAGAAGAACTTCCCCGGCGCGTCGGGAATCTCGAAGCCGAAGTAGGGCGCATCGCGGGAGATGTCCCAGTCGCTGAGCTTGTTCTCGCCTTCGGCACCCAGCCATTCCTGCATCTTGTTCGAGGCTTCCGGCTGCAGCCGGCCTTCCTCCCGCGTCCAGCGGCGCAGGAAAGCCTGGCAGCGCGAATCGGACAGCTTGAAGAAATAATGGTCCGACTGCTTGCGCACCGGCGTTGCGCCCGACACGGCGGAGTAGGGGTTCTTTAGCTCCGTGGGGGTGTAAGCGGCACCGCAGACCTCGCAGGAATCGCCGTACTGATCCTTGGCGCCGCACTTCGGGCACTCGCCCTTGATGTAGCGGTCGGGCAGGAACAACTCCTTGACCGGATCGTAGAACTGCTCGATGGCGCGCACCTCGATCAGACCACGGTCCTTGAGCTTGCGGTAGATGTCCTCGGCGTAGTAGCGGGTTTCCTCCGAGTGTGTGCTGTAATAGTTGTCGAAGCCGATATGGAAGCCTGCGAAGTCGCGCGTGTGCTCGCCATGCACCCGCCGGATCAGTTCCTCCGGGCTGATGCCCTCCTTTTCCGCGCGCAGCATGATGGGCGTGCCGTGGGTGTCGTCGGCGCAGACGTACCAGCACTCGTGGCCGCGCATCTTCTGGAAGCGCACCCAGATGTCGGTCTGGATGTACTCGACCAGGTGACCGAGGTGAATTGCCCCGTTGGCGTAGGGCAGCGCGGAGGTGACGAGAATGCGGCGGGGCATGGGGCAGCGGCGAGAATGCGCAGACAAGCGTGCATTCTAGCAAATGGCCCCGCGCCGGCCGGCAGATCGCCCCGTGGCGGACAGTGGTCAGGCGGCCGCGGCGTAGCGTGCCTTGGCGTCCTGGGCGGCTCTGGCTTGCTCGGCCGAATAGGCTTTGCCGGCCCAGAGCATTTCGTAGGCGATTTCCTCGTTGCCGTTCTCGCACAGATCGAGCACTTGCCGGAACAGTGGCTGGAAGGTCTCGCTGCGATGCGACGCTTCATGCTCCGCAAAGCTGCGCCAGAAGGTGACGATCAGGGCCTCGCGGCCCTTGAGCGGGCTTTCCACTGCCTGGCCGACGGTCGAGCCCTCGTTCGAGATCTGGCCGGAATTCATGGCCACGAAGCCGCCGATGAAGCCGGTTTCGGAGTGATAGGTCTTGACGTTCTCGCATAGGCAGGCAACGCGCTCCTGCAGGTCGTCCACCGTGTATTGCGGCTTGAGGATGATGCGGTTGACGGTGATGACGCCGTCAGCGGGGAAGTCGGGGATCAGTTCGGACATGGGGGATTCTCCTTTGCGCTTGGCGAATTAGTGGCATCTAATATATAATCCCGAGTAAAATAGTCAAGTACATCGAGCGCGTGATGTCGGTGAGCCGCGGCTGGTGAAGGGCTGCAAGCGAGTTGCGCTACACTAGTTCATCAGCGTTGGCTACGTTTCAGGACCAACAATCGTTGAGGCATCCCATGTCAATTTCGGAGTTGCAGATCCAGACCGCCCTGAAGGAAATCACTGACCCGAATACCGGCAAGGACTTCGTGTCCAGCCGTTCGGCGAAGAACATCAAGATCGACGGCGCCGACGTATCGGTGGATGTCGAACTCGGCTATCCGGCGAAGAGTCAGGTGGAGCCGATCCGCCGCCAGGTGATCCAGAAGCTCAAGGCGATTCCCGGCATCGGCAACGTCAGCGCCAACGTCTTTACAAAGATCGTCTCCCACGCCGTCCAGCGCGGTGTCAAGCTGATCCCCGGCGTGAAGAACATCATCGCCGTCGCCTCGGGCAAGGGTGGTGTGGGCAAAAGCACGACGGCGGTCAATCTGGCGCTGGCATTGGCCGCCGAAGGTGCCACGGTCGGCGTACTCGATGCCGATATCTACGGCCCCTCGCAGCCGCAGATGCTGGGCATCACGGCACGGCCGGAGTCTCTCGACGGCAAGTCCCTTGAACCGATGGAGGCCTACGGCCTGCAGGCCATGTCCATCGGCTTTCTGATCGACGTCGAAACCCCCATGGTATGGCGCGGCCCGATGGTGACCCAGGCTCTGGAGCAACTGCTCACCGAGACGCGCTGGCGCGATGTGGATTACCTGATCGTCGATCTGCCCCCGGGCACCGGTGACATCCAACTTACCCTGGCGCAGAAGGTGCCCGTGACCGGCGCGGTGATCGTCACCACGCCCCAGGACATCGCCCTGCTCGATGCGCGCAAGGGGCTGAAGATGTTCGACAAGGTGGGCATTCCCATCCTCGGCATCGTCGAGAACATGAGCATCCACATCTGCTCCAAGTGCGGCCACGAGGAGCATATCTTCGGTACTGGCGGTGGCGAACGCATGTCCCATGACTACGAGGTGGAACTGCTCGGCGCGCTGCCGCTGGACATTCGCATTCGCGCCGAAACCGACTCCGGCAAGCCCACCGTCGTTGCCGAACCGGACAGCCGCATCGCCGACATCTACCGGCAGATCGCTCGCCGCGTTGCCGTGAAGGTGGCGGAAAAGGCCAAGGATATGACGTCCAAGTTTCCGAGTATCGTCATTCAGAACACCTGAGGCCGCGGGCGGTGGCAGCCTACCTCGTTGGCCACATCACGGTGCGTGACCCCGGCAAGTGGCAGGAATATCTAGGCCGCGTCGGGGCCACCATCGCGGCGGCCGGGGGCGACGTACTGTTCCGCGGCGAGCTACGCCAGGAGTTGTCCCGTCGTGCGCCGGGGCAACTCATTGTTGCCGCGCGATTTCCGGACCTGGATGCGCTGCGGCACTGGCACGACTCACCCGCCTATCGGAGCCTCATTCCGATCCGCGACGCGGCGGCGGATGCGGTGCTCAGCGCCTACGAGGGCTAGGGCGCTGCGCGCCGCTGTCGCAGAGGCTATTCGGCAGACCTGCGTGCGCACACGTCGCGCTACAATGCGCGCTTTGCAATCCCCTACGGAAGAACACACCCCGTGAGCATCAAATCCGACCAGTGGATTCGCCGCATGGCGCGCGAGCACGGCATGATCGAACCCTTCGAGCCGAACCAGGTACGCGAGGTGGACGGCCGCAAGATCGTCTCCTACGGCACCTCCAGCTACGGCTACGACATCCGCTGCTCGAACGAATTCAAGCTGTTCACCGACATCAACTGCACCATCGTCGATCCGAAGAACTTCGATCCAAACTCCTTCGTCGAGATTCGCGGCGATTCGTGCATCATCCCGCCGAACAGTTTCGCGCTGGCGCGCACGGTCGAATACTTCCGCATTCCGCGCAACGTGCTCACCATCTGTCTGGGCAAGAGCACCTACGCCCGCTGCGGCATCATCGTCAATGTCACGCCTTTCGAGCCGGAGTGGGAGGGCTACGTGACGCTGGAGTTCTCCAACACGACCCCGCTGCCGGCGAAGATCTACGCCAACGAGGGCGTGGCGCAGGTGATCTTCTTCGAGTCGGACGAGGTGTGCGAAACGAGTTACAAGGACCGCGGCGGCAAGTATCAGGGACAGCGCGGCGTCACCCTGCCCAAAATCTGATTCCGCGGTTTCGTTCCCCCCTGTTCCTGCGGGCGTCAGCGGTCTATACTCCGCCCCTTTCCTGAGCATTCCGCGCTGCGCCCCAAAGGAGCCGACGATGCGCTTTCGTTTTCCGGTCGTCATCATCGACGAGGATTTCCGCTCGGAGAACGCCAGCGGCCTGGGCATTCGCGCGCTCGCCAAGGCGATCGAGGACGAGGGCCTCGAAGTCCTGGGCGTGACCAGCTACGGTGACCTGTCCAGCTTCGCCCAGCAGCAGAGCCGCGCCTCGGCCTTCATCCTGTCCATCGACGACGAGGAGTTCGGTGCCGGCTCCGCTGAGGAGGCGGCCGACGCGCTCAAGCAGCTGCGTGCCTTTGTCGAGGAAATCCGCTGGCGCAACGCCGACATCCCCATCTTCCTCCACGGCGAAACGCGCACCTCGCGGCACATCCCGAACGACGTGCTGCGCGAGTTGCATGGCTTCATCCACATGTTCGAGGACACGCCCGAGTTCATCGCCCGTTACGTCGTGCGCGAGGCGCGGGCCTACCTGGACAGCCTGTCGCCGCCGTTTTTCCGGGCACTCACGCATTACGCCCAGGACGGCTCGTACTCCTGGCACTGCCCTGGTCACTCCGGCGGCGTGGCTTTCCTGAAAAGCCCGGTGGGCCAGATGTTCCACCAGTTCTTCGGCGAGAACCTGCTGCGCGCCGACGTGTGCAACGCTGTGGACGAACTGGGCCAGCTCCTCGACCACTCCGGCCCGGTGGCGGCCTCGGAGCGCAATGCCGCACGCATTTTCAACTGCGACCATTTGTTCTTCGTCACCAATGGCACCTCGACCTCGAACAAGATGGTCTGGCATTCGACGGTGGCGCCGGGCGACGTCGTGGTCGTGGACCGCAACTGCCACAAGTCGATCCTGCACGCGATCACCATGACCGGCGCGGTGCCGGTGTTCCTGACGCCGACCCGCAATCACTACGGCATCATCGGGCCAATACCCCTGGACGAGTTCCGGCCGGAGAACATCCACAAGAAGATCGCCGCCAACCCCTTCGCGCGCGGCGTCAAATCCAAGCCGCGTGTGCTCACCATCACCCAGAGCACCTATGACGGCGTGCTCTACAACGTCGAGACCATCAAGAGCATGCTCGACGGCAGGATCGACACGCTGCATTTCGACGAGGCCTGGCTGCCCCACGCTGCCTTCCACGACTTTTACGGCGACTACCACGCCATCGGCGCCGAGCGGCCGCGTTGCAAGGACTCGCTGATCTTCTCCACCCAGTCCACCCACAAGCTGCTGGCCGGCCTGTCGCAGGCCTCGCAGATCCTGGTGCAGGATTCGGAAGCGCGCGCGCTGGACAAGGACGTTTTCAACGAGGCCTACCTGATGCACACCTCCACCAGTCCGCAGTACGCCATCATCGCCTCCTGCGACGTGGCGGCGGCGATGATGGAGCCGCCCGGCGGCACGGCGCTGGTGGAGGAGTCCATCCTCGAGGCGCTGGATTTCCGGCGCGCCATGCGCAAGGTAGACGAGGAGTTCGGCGAATCTTGGTGGTTCAAGGTCTGGGGACCGGAGCATCTCGCAGCCGAGGGCATCGGCGAACGTGAGGACTGGATGCTGCGCGCCGGCGAGCGCTGGCATGGCTTCGGCGATCTTGCCCAAGGCTTCAACATGCTCGACCCGATCAAAGCCACGGTGATCACCCCGGGACTGGATGTCAGCGGCGAGTTTGCACACCAAGGGATTCCGGCGGCGATCGTGACAAAGTATCTGGCCGAACACGGCATCATCGTCGAAAAGACCGGCCTCTACTCATTTTTCATCATGTTTACCATCGGCATCACCAAGGGCCGGTGGAACACGCTGGTGACGGAACTGCAGCAGTTCAAGGACGACTACGACAAGAACCAGCCGCTGTGGCGGGTGCTGCCGGAGTTCATTGCCAAGCACCAGCGCTACGAGAAGATCGGTCTGCGCGATCTGTGCGAGCAGATCCACGGCATCTACAAAGCCAACGACGTGGCGCGACTGACCACCGAGATGTATCTGTCTAACATGGAGCCGGCGATGAAGCCGGCCGACGCCTTCGCACGCATGGCCCACCGGGACATCGACCGCGTGGAGATCGACCGCCTCGAGGGCCGCGTCACGAGCGTGCTGCTTACGCCCTATCCGCCGGGCATACCCCTGCTCATTCCCGGCGAGCGCTTCAATGCCACCATCGTGCGCTACCTGCAGTTCGCCCGCGCCTTCAACGAGAAGTTCCCGGGCTTCGAAACCGACATCCACGGGCTGGTGGAGGAGCCAGTGAATGGCAAGGTACGCTACTACGTGGACTGCGTGACGCAGGCGTAACGCTGCTTGCCGGCGCTTCGCGTCCGGCTGACATGCGTCGCCAACGCTAGTCGCTCCCGGGCGCCGCCGCGCGCAGGAGTAAAATGTCACCTGTCCGCCCCGCCCTGGGCGTTTCGGACGTCGCTACTGACGTTTGACGACATCTGCGTGCAGGCGCCACGATAGGATAGTCGGCCAGAGGCAGTTTCACCAACAATATCCGCGCCAATCGGGGAGGTATACGCTGCTATGACATCAGCACAGTCTGGTCCGCTGCTCACCGAGCATGACATTTACCTGTTCAAGCAGGGGGCCCACTTCCGGTTGTACGACAAACTCGGCGCCCATCCCGTGCGCGTCGGCGGAACCGATGGAACGCGGTTCGCCGTCTGGGCGCCGAATGCGGAGTCGGTATCCGTCGTCGGTGCCTTTAACGAGTGGAATCGGGCGTCGCACCCGCTCGAACCGCGACCCGACGGTACTGGAATCTGGGAGGGATTCATCGCCGGCGTCGGCAAAGGCGCCCTGTACAAGTACCACATCGTTTCCCGGGTCGGCGGCTACCAGGTGGAAAAGAGCGACCCGTTCGGCTTCGCGACCGAAGTCCCGCCACGCACGGCTTCACGGGTATGGAGCCTCGACTATGAATGGGGTGATGCCGACTGGATGGCGAACCGGCGCGCAGCCAACGCGCTCAACGCGCCCATCTCGGTCTACGAGGTGCATCTGGGCTCGTGGCGGCGCGTGCCGGAGGAAGGCAACCGGTTCCTGAGCTATCGTGAGCTTGCCCCGTTGCTCGCCGTCTATGCCCGCGACATGGGCTTTACCCATGTCGAGCTGGCGCCGGTGACGGAGCATCCGTTCTACGGCTCCTGGGGCTACCAGACGACCGGCTACTTCGCGCCGACTGCGCGCTATGGCACGCCGGAGGATTTCATGTTCTTCGTCGACTGCCTGCATCGGCATGGTATCGGCGTCATCCTCGACTGGGTGCCCTCGCATTTCCCCGGCGACCAGCACGGGTTGGCGTTCTTCGACGGCAGCTATCTCTACGAGCACGCCGATCCGAAGAAGGGCTTTCACCCCGAGTGGAACAGCTACATCTTCAATTACGGCCGCTATGAGGTGCGTGGGTTCCTGGCCAGCAGCGCGCTGTTCTGGCTGGACAAATATCATGTGGACGGCTTGCGCGTCGACGGCGTTGCCTCGATGCTGTACCTGGACTACGCGCGCAAGGAAGGCGAGTGGATTCCGAATCAGTACGGCGGCAAGGAAGATCTCGACGCTATCTCCTTCCTGCGGGCGGTCAATGAAGCCGTCTACCGGGATCACCCCGACGTGCAGACGATTGCCGAAGAGTCCACCGACTGGCCCATGGTTTCGCGGCCAAGCTACGCCGGCGGCTTGGGATTCGGCATGAAATGGAACATGGGCTGGATGAACGACACGCTGGAGTACTTCAAGCAGGACTCGATCTTTCGCAAGTATCACCACAACGAGATCACCTTCAGCATCTGGTATGCCTTTACCGAGAACTTCATGTTGCCTCTGTCACACGACGAAGTGGGACACGGAAAGGGTTCGCTGATCGGCAAAATGCCCGGCGACGCGTGGCAGCAGTTCGCCAACCTGCGTCTGCTGTACGGCTACATGTGGGCGCATCCCGGCAAAAAGCTGCTGTTCATGGGCGGCGAGTTTGGTCAGCGGCGCGAGTGGCAGCACGAGGAGAGCCTCGAATGGCATGTGCTGCAGTTCCCGGAGCATGGCGGCGTGCAGGCGTGGGTGCGGGACCTGAACCGCTGCTATCGCAACGAAACGGCATTGCACGAACTTGACTTCGAACGCGAGGGATTCGAGTGGATCGACTGTCACGACGCCGAGGCCAGCGTCATCAGCTTCGTGCGCCGGGACAGGCAACGCGGCGACCTCGTTCTCGTCGTCTGCAACTTCACGCCGGTGCCGCGCCTGAACTATCGCGTCGGGGTGCCGCGCGGCGGCCACTGGCAGGAGATCCTGAACAGCGACGCGCAGATCTATGGCGGCGGCGGTGTCGGCAACTTCGGCGGCATGGAGGCGGCGCCGGTGACGGCCCAGGGCCGCTTCCACTCGCTCGCGCTCAATCTACCGCCGCTGGGCGTGGTGTTCATGAAAAACGTGCGTGGCGGCCAGTGACAATGACCGGGCACGGTATCGAATTCATCTGAGTGCTGGGGGGCCAAGCAATGTCGTCTAAAATAGAAGACGGGCGCAGCCGTGTCGTCATTGAAAACGTCAGGCCCGAGGTGGATGGCGGGCGGTTCGCCATCAAGCGCACCGTTGGCGAGCAGGTTCAAGTCGAGGCCGACGTTTTCGCCGACGGTCACGACGTCATTCGCTGTTTGCTGCTGCACCGCGCGGAGACCGGCCGGGCCTGGCGCGGCGTGGCGATGCAGGCAATTGGCAATGACCGTTGGCGCGGCAGCTTCACCGTCGACAAACTCGGCCGGCATGTCTACACGGTGATGGCCTGGATCGACCAGTTCTTTACCTGGCGGCACGACCTGGCGCGGCGCAACGATGCGGCCGACATTGCCTTGGCGCTGCGCATCGGTGCGACGCTCGTGCGCGACACGGCAGGGCGCGCCAACGGCACGGCGCGCGCACGGTTGGAGGAATTTGCCGCTGCGCTGGACACGGCGTCGACGCCCGAAGACGGGAAACGGGTGGGCGGCGATGCTGAGCTGGGCGAGCTGATGGCGCGGCACGGCGAGCGGCGCTTCCCGACGACCTATGCCAAAGTGCTGGCGGTTACCGTCGAGCCGGAGCGGGCGCGCTACAGCACCTGGTACGAGCTTTTCCCGCGCTCCTGCAGCGACGACGGCCGCCACGGGCGCTTCAAGGACTGCGAGCGGCGCCTGCCCTATATTGCCGCCATGGGGTTCGATGTGCTTTACATGCCGCCCATCCATCCCATCGGCACGATGTTCCGCAAGGGGCCGAACAACGCGCTGGTGGCAGCGGCGGGCGATCCCGGCAGCCCATGGGCGATCGGCGCAGACGACGGCGGCCACAAGGCTGTGCACGCGGAGCTGGGCACGCTCGACGACTTCCGCCATCTTGTGGCCGCCGCCCGCGAACATGGCATTGACATCGCCATGGACATCGCGTTTCAGTGTGCACCGGACCACCCCTACGTGAAGGAGCATCCGGACTGGTTCCGTTGGCGTCCCGATGGCACCGTGCAGTACGCGGAGAATCCGCCCAAGAAGTACCAGGACATCTATCCCTTCGAGTTCGAGTCCGCGCAGTGGCAGGAACTGTGGCAAGAGCTGAAGAGCGTCTTCGAGTTCTGGATCGGGCAGGGGGTGCACATATTCCGCGTGGACAACCCGCACACCAAGCCCTTTCCCATGTGGGAGTGGCTGATCGGCGAGATCAAGCGCGATAATCCGGAAGTCATCTTTCTGGCCGAGGCATTCACGCGGCCGAAGCTGATGCATCGCCTGGCCAAGCTCGGCTACACCCAGTCTTACACGTACTTTGCCTGGCGCAACACCAAGCACGAGCTGATCGAGTACTTCACCGAGCTTACACGCTCGGAATCGCGCGAGTATTTTCGGCCCAACCTGTGGCCCAACACACCGGACATCCTGACGGAATTCCTGCAGTTCGGCGGCCGGCCGGCGTTCATGCTGCGCGTCGCGCTGGCCGCCACCCTCGGTGCCAGCTACGGCATCTACGGGCCCGCGTTCGAGTTGCTGGAGCACGTGGCGCGCGAGCCGGGCAGCGAGGAGTACCTCGACTCGGAAAAGTACGAAATACGGGCCTGGGACCTCGATCGCGCCGACAGCCTGCGCGATTACATCGCGCGACTGAACAGAATCCGAAGGGAGAATGTCGCCCTGCAATCGGACTGGAGTCTGCGTTTTCACCCGGTCGACAACGAAGCACTGCTTTGCTACAGCAAGTCCGCCGATGATCTGTCCAACATCATCGTCGTCGTTGCCAACCTCGATCCGCACCACGTGCAGTCGGGTTGGGTGGAGCTGCCGCTGGATGGTTTCGACTTGGTGGGCGACAGGCCCTACCAGGTGCACGATCTGGTTTCGGATGCGCGCTATCAGTGGCATGGATCGCGCAACTTCGTGCAGATCGATCCCCACGCCGCCCCCTTGATTATTTCCGGGCGGCGGCTCTTTAACCGCACCGTGCGCTACTTCTACTACTTCCTGCTCCCGCCCCCGTGCGCCGCGGCTTGCGGCGCACGGACGAAGGCACGCGCCTTGCGTTCAGGCGAGGCTCTTGTACAACTGCAGCGTCTGGTTGGCGATCGCCTTCCAGCTGAACACCGCCTCGGCCCGCTTGCGGCTTGCCTCCCCCATGGCCCGGCGCAGGGAGTCGTCGGCCACGATACGGTTGATGTGCTCGGCAAGATCGCGCGAGAACTTGTCAGGATTGACTGCTTCGAAGGGGCTCTGCTGATACTGCTCCAGCTCGACCAGAAAGCCGGTTTCGCCGTGCACGATGATCTCCTTGATGCCGCCCACGGCGCTGCCGACCACGGGCGTGGCGCAGGCCATTGCCTCCAGGTTGATGATGCCGAAGGGCTCGTAGATGGACGGGCAGCAGAACACCGCAGCGTGGGAGTACAGCTCGATCTTCGGTTTGAGGTCCACCCACTCGCTGATCCAGACGACATTCTTTCTGGTCTTCTGCACCGCCCGCACGCTGTCGGTCATCTCCTGACCGATCTCGGGCGTGTCCGGCTGTCCGGCGCACAGGACGACCTGTACGTTCTCGTCCAGGTACTTGATCGCGTTTACGAGATGAATGATGCCTTTCTGTCGCGTCACTCGGCCGAAGAACAGGACGTAGGGGATGTCGGGGTCGATGCCGTACTTCGCGAGCGCCTCAGTGCTCGCGACCGGCTTGAACTCGTCGGTGTCGATGCCATTGTTGATCACCGTGATCCGGCGCTCGTCGACGTCGAACAGCTTGAGAACATCGCGCTTCATGCCCTCGGATACGGCGATGATGGAATCCGCCATCTCCAGTGCGGTCTTCTCGATCCAGGTGGACAGGTCGTAGCCCAAACCGAGCTGTTCCCTCTTCCAGGGCCGCAGGGGTTCGAGGGAGTGGGTAGTAATGACCAGCGGGATGCCGTAACCGGTCTTTGCCAGCACGCCGCCAAAGTGGGTGTACCAGGTATGGCAATGAACGAGCTGGGCATCGACAGGCGTTGCGTTGAAGTCGATGCAGTTGCTGAACGCGGACAGCGGCGACTTCAGCTTCGGATCGCAGGCGGCGAAGCGCTGCTTGTCGAACTGGTATCCCCGGGCGCTCAGCCTGCCGCCGTCGGCCGAAGCCTGGTCGCCGAAACAACGCACTTCCACGTCGATCGCCTTGGCCAACTCACGGGTCAGATATTCGACATGGATGCCGGCACCGCCGTAAATGTAGGGCGGGTACTCGTTGGTCAGGAAGAGGGCTTTCATGGTCGTTTCCCCTTTTGCGATGAGCAGACCCCGCCGTGAGTTTAGCGGTGCGCTGCAAGTTGATAGACGACAAAGTCATGGGCCAGCGGGTTCTGCTCGTCCGCTTCATGATGTTCCCGGCCGACCTCGACGAAACGCGAACGGTCGAAGTCGGGGAAGCGCGTCTCGCCGTCGGCGTCGACCGCCACCTCGGTAATGTACAGCGTGGATGCCAGGGGCAATGCCTGGGCATAGAGTTCCGCGCCGCCGATGACGAATGCCTGCTCGCTGTCGTGGCATGCGGCAACCGCGTCCGCCAGCGAATGCACGACGCGGCAGCCCGCCGCCGCATAATTCCGGTCGCGCGTGACGACGATGTTATCGCGCCCCGGCAGCGCTCGGCCGAGCGACTCGTGTGTCTTGCGCCCCATGATAATGGGATGGCCCATGGTCAGCGCCCGGAAGCGCTTGAGATCGGCGGGCAGATGCCAGGGCAGGGCATTGTCGCGGCCGATGACGCCGTTGCGTGCGATGGCGGCGATGAGCGCGATGCGGGGTGCGCGGCCGGAAGTCACGGCGCCAGGAGCTCCTCGTACAGTTCGAAGTAGGCCCGCGCGGCATGGTGCCAGGAGAAATCCCGCTGCATGCCGTTGCGCTGGAGCCGGCGCCACACCTCGGGTTGGCGCCAGACGCCGGTAGCCCGCTTGACGGCGGCAAGGAACGCGCCGGCTTGCGGCTCGGCAAACGCGAATCCGGTGGCGCTGCCATCGGCCAGCGTCGCCTCGCTAACATCGATCACGGTTTCCGCCAGCCCGCCCACGGAGCGCACTACTGGCGGGGTGCCGTAGCGTTGGCTGTACATCTGGTTCAAGCCGCAGGGCTCGAAGCGCGACGGCATGAGGAAGATGTCGGCGCCCGCTTCGATCTGGTGGGCGAGTGCCTCGTCGAAGCCCACTGTCACCGACATGTGTTTCGGATGCTTGGCGGCCAGCGCCACGAACGCCTGCTCCAGCGCCGCCTCGCCGCTGCCCAGCATGACCAGTTGCGCCGATGCCGGAACGAGCGTTGGCACGATCTCGACGAGCCAGTCCAGACCCTTCTGGTGGGTCATGCGGCTGACCACGCCGAGCAGCGGGACGTTGCGGTTCTTCGCCAGTTTGAGCCGCTCCTGCAGTGCCACCTTGTTCTCGTGCTTGGTCTCGAGGCGATCGACGTCGTAGGGCGCGGCGATGAGGGCGTCGCACGCCGGGTCCCAGCGCTCGTCGATGCCGTTGAGAATGCCGGTGAGGTGATCCGCGCGCTGGCGCAACAGGCCCTCCAGCCCGAAGCCGAACTCTGCGGTCTGGATCTCGCGCGCGTAGTTCGGGCTTACCGTCGTGATGCGATCGGCATGAACAAGCCCGGCTTTCAGGTAGGACACCTGGCCGTAGAACTCCAGCTCTTCATGATGGAAGCGCTCCTCCGGTAGCGCGACTTCGCGCAATATCCAAGGCGGGAAGTTGCCCTGGAAGGCCAGGTTGTGGATGGTCACCACGCTCGGCACGCGCGGACCTCCCTCAAAGTGGAGGTAGGCGGGCGCGAGCGCGGTTTGCCAGTCCTGGGTGTGCAGAATCTGCGGTCGCCAGGATAGGGGGCTTGCGGCGGACGCGAGCAGCGCCGCCACCTTTGCCAGCAGCGCGAAGCGCAGATGGTTATCGGGCCAGTCCCTACCGTCTGCGCCGACGTAAGGCGAGCCGGCGCGCGCGAAATACTCGGGGAAGTCGAGCAGCATGAGCGGCAAACCATTGTCCGCGGTCGCCTGCAGCAGCCGACAGGGTGGCAGGATGCCGCCGGGCGAGGGGATGTCGGCGATCACATGTGCCTGCGGAAATGCCTCGAGCAGGGCCGGATAGGCTGGCACCACCACGCGCATGTCCACGCCCAGTGCGCGCAGGGCCACCGGCAGCGCGGCCGCGACGTCGCCCAGCCCTCCGGTCTTGACCCAGGGGGCCAACTCGGGTGTCGCGAACAGGATGCGCATGATTCAGCCGCGGCTAACGCAAAGCAAGGCGTGACGGTGCTTGTCGGGGGGATTCCTCACCCGCGTCGCAGAGTCGACGTCGGCGCGGGCTTCGTGGCTCGGGCGACGATAAACCTCCTTCGCGTCCTTGCCGTCCCGGTCAGAGCCAGATCATCATGCCCATCTCGAAGGGATGGGTGAGCAGCTCATGGGACGGATGGATGCGGATGCGATACTCGATCTTGCCGCACAGCTCGGGCGTGAGGTCGAGTGCGTAAAGATGCTCGTCGCCATCCAACTTGCCCTGATGCTGCAGCACGATTTGCTGCGACTTCGACGGCATGTAACCCCTTCCCGGACGCCCGAGTAACATCTCCACCGTAACATCTGAGGGCGCCAAGCCGCCCAGTCTCACCGCCACCTCGATGCGTACGCCTTCGCCGAATTGAATGCGCCGCGCCGCGTTGTCCGTGCGCCGAATCCGCACATGGCCCCATGCATGGCGAACCTTGGTCTTCCAGGCGGCGAGCTGCTTCGCACCGGCGAAGTCGTTCTCCACGAAGCGGCGCCACTGGCGCGTCGCCGGAAGGTAGAACTTCGAAACGTATTCGCCCACCATCCGCCGCGAGTTGAAGCTCGGGACGATGGTGGCGATAGCACGCTTGGCCATGGCTACCCAGCCGGGCGAATAGCCCATGGGACCGCGGTTGTAGTACAGTGGGATGACATTATCCTGGAGGATCTCGTACAGAGTGCGCGCTTCCTCCTGGTTGCGCTTGGACTGATCGAGCGAGCTCGATGCCGGCTTGATCGCCCAGCCGTTGGTGCCGTCGTAGGCTTCGCCCCACCAGCCGTCGAGCACCGACAGGTTGAGCACACCGTTCATGCTCGCCTTCATGCCCGAGGTGCCTGAGGCTTCCAAGGGATAGACCGGATTGTTGAGCCAGATATCCACGCCCGATACCAGCCGTCGCGCCAGGCGCAAATCGTAGCCTTCCACGACCAGGATCTTGCCCTCGAACTCGGGCGTCCGAGCGACGCTGGTCAGCCAGCGGATCAGATCCTGCCCTGGATGGTCCGCGGGATGCGCCTTGCCGGCGAACAGGAACAGCACCGGCCGCTCGGGATCGGAAACGATCTGACGCAGCCAGTCCAGATTCTCGAGCAGGAGCGTGGCCCGCTTGTAGGTGGCGAAGCGCCGGGCAAAGGCGATGGTCAGGACATTCGGGTTGTCGGGATCGGCGAGTTTGAACAGGCGGTCCAGGTGCGCTTCTGAGCCGTGATTGCGCGCGTGCTGCGCGGCAATGCGGTTGCGCACCAGATGGAGCATCTGCGATTTGAGCGATTGGCGGATGCTCCAGAACAGGTGATCGGGAATGGCGTTGACGCCGTCCCAGCACGCCTGGTCGGTGAGCCGCTGCCGCCAGCCGGGGCCGAGGCTGCGATCGAACAGCTCGTTCCAGATATCGGACAGGAACGTGGGCGCGTGCACGCCGTTGGTGACATAGTCGATCGGATTGTCTTCGGGTTCGATCTGCGGCCACAGGTTGGCGCAGATCTGCGCCGAAACGCTGCCGTGGATGCGCGACACGCCATTGTGGAAGCGCGATCCGCGGATCGCCAGCGCCGTCATGTTGAATTCCGGGCTGGACGGCGTGCGTCCGAGGGCCAGCAGTTCGTCGGCACGCACGGCGAGATCCTGGCAGCAGCGGTCGAAGTAGTGCCGGATCATGTCGTCGGCAAAATGGTCATGGCCGGCCGGCACTGCCGTATGGGTGGTGAATACGGTGTTGGCCGCCACCGCTTCCAGGGCACCGGCGAAATCCAGTCCCTGCTTGGTCAGCCAGCGCATGCGCTCCAGTACCTGGAACGCCGCATGTCCTTCGTTGATATGCCAGCAGGTGGGCTTCAAGCCCATCTCGAACAGGGCGCGCACGCCGCCGACGCCGAGGATGATCTCCTGCTCGATGCGCGTCGTACGGTCGCCGCCGTAGAGCCGGTGGGCGATGTCGCGATCGTGGGCGCTGTTCTCCTCCAGGTCGGTGTCGAGCAGGTAGAGCGTCACGTGGCCGATGCGCGCCTGCCACACCTTGACCTGCACGTGCCGGCCGGGAAACTCGACGCTGACGCGCAGGTCGCGCCCGTCCTCGCGCATCACCGGCGCGATCGGCAGGTCATCGAAGTCGGAATCCGCGTACTGGGCGTGCTGATTGCCGTCGTTGTCGATGGTCTGGAAAAAGTAGCCCTGTCGGTAAAGCAGCCCGACGCCGACGAAGGGCAGGCGCATGTCGCTCGCCGTCTTGCAGTGGTCGCCGGCAAGGATGCCCAGGCCGCCCGAGTAGATCGGCAAGGATTCGTGAAACCCGAATTCGGCACAGAAATAGACCACCAGGTCCGACTGGCGCAGGCGCTCGGCACCGTCGCTGCGCATCGGCTCGTTGTGGTAGGTGTCGTATTCGGACATTACGTGGTTGTAAGTGCCGAGGAACACCGGATCCTGCGCCGCGTCGATCAGCCGCTGCTGATCGACGCGTTTGAGAAACGCCTTCGGGCTGTGGCCGACCGAATTCCACAGCGTCGGGTGCAGGCGCGCAAACAGGGTGCGCGTCGGCCGATCCCAGGAGTACCAAAGATTGTTGGCGAGTTCTTCGAGGCGCTTCAGTCGTGGCGGAAGCTGTGGCAGGACTTCGAGTTGGTAGGCGGTGCCGGGCATGGTTGTTTTTCGGGCGCAGTATGGTAGGGGCTGGACGGTGCCGACCGGTCGCGGATTCCCGCATCCTCGGACGGCGATTCGGTTTTTCGAACTCCTTCCAACGGGCTGTCGAAAAACTACTGCGAAGCCCGCCGGCGTACTCGCTCACGAAAATGCTCGCCGTACTCGTTCGTGCCGTCTCGCATCGTCGTTCGCTGCGGTCATGCAGCCGGGGTTGCTCGCAATGTTTGTCAACAGCCTGCCGGACAACGCGCGTTGCCGCTCGCCGGGCGGCAGGCCCCGGCGAGCGGCTTCGCAACTCAAGCCACGGTCACGTCCTTGGACAGATACACGTCCTGGATCGCATTGAGCAACTCGATTCCTTCCTTCATCGGCTTCTGGAACGCCTTGCGCCCAGAGATCAGCCCGGTGCCGCCGGCGCGCTTGTTGATCACTGCCGTGCGCACGGCCTGGGCAAGATCACCCGCGCCCTTGGATTCGCCGCCGGAGTTGATCAGCCCGGCCCGGCCCATATAGCAGCACGCCACTTGGTAGCGGGTCAAATCGATCGGGTGATCGGTGGTCAGATCCGAATACACCTTCGGGCTGGTCTTGCTGAACTTCACGGCGTTGAAGCCGCCGTTGTTCTCCGGCATTTTCTGTTTGATGATGTCGGCCTCGATGGTGACGCCCAGGTGATTGGCTTGGCCCGTCATGTCGGCCGAGACGTGGTAGTCCACCTTGTCCTGTTTAAAGGCGTTGTTGCGCAGGTAGCACCACAGGATCGTCGCCATGCCCAGTTCATGGGCACGCTTGAACATCTGCGACACCTCCCAGATCTGCCGGCGCGATTCCGCCGAGCCGAAATAGACCGTCGCGCCGACGGCGACCGCGCCCATCTCGAAGGCCTGCTCCATATCCGCGAACATGCTCTGGTCGAAAGTGTTCGGATAGGACAGGAACTCGTTGTGGTTGAACTTGAGAATGAACGGAATCTTGTGGGCATACTTACGCGACACCGCACCGAGCACCCCCAGGGTCGAGGCAACGGCGTTGCAGCCGCCCTCGATGGCCAGCTTGACGATGTTCTCGGGATCGAAGTACGCCGGATTGGGCGCGAAGGAGGCGCCAGCGCTGTGTTCGATCCCTTGGTCCACGGGCAGGATGGATAGATAGCCGGTGCCAGCGAGCCGGCCGTTGCCAAACAACTGCGCCAGATTGCGCAACACCGATGGTCTACGGTCGGTGGCAGCGGCGATGCGGTCGACAAAGTCCGGGCCGGGCAGGTGCAAGGTTTCCTTGGCGATGCCACGGCAGGTGTAACCAAGCAGGCTCTCGGCCTCGGCGCCTAGCAGTTTTGCAACATCCGTCATCTTTATCTCCCTACTCTAATGGACGTCAAAGGATTCTAACACCGGCGCCGGCGCCCGTCCGTTACGCCTCGCCGATGCCCGGATTGGGCACGACCTCCAGTGTCAGCGTGAGCTCGCAGGTGCTGCCGGTCAGCGGCCAGCTCACGGTCAGGGTCGCTGCCTGCATGATCTTCTCGAATCCCGCCTCCGACTGCGACGCCGTGTGATGCGGCCGGGCTTGTAGCCCGACCGGCGCGCTGGCGGTCAGCACGACGCTGCCGCCCAGCTCGCTGTCATCGAGCGTCAGCCGCGTCAGGCGGCTTGCTTCCAGTTCCTGGCCGAAGCCGCAAGGGATGTCGCCGTTGGCGAGCACGTACCGGCCGCCATAGCCGTCGCAACTGGGCATGGCGATGTTCAACTCAGTGCTGAAGGTGCCGCGGCATTCGCCGGAGAAGCGATAGGTCGCTACCACCCGCGGACCTTCCAGGCCAATCCGTTTGACGACGGCAAACTCGCCGACGTTCGTCTCGAACTGCACCGCGTACAACGGTGGCATGAGCTGCTGCAACTGGTAGCCGTCCACCGACCGCCACGTGCCCCGGCTGGGTCGCCAGTTGTCGAGGAACAGGCTGCGCGGCCGGGCGTCCGCCGCGACGTCCCGGGTGCCGATGTCGTGCTTGAAGCTGACGCGATTGTGCGCCGAGGCGATGCCGCTGCCGACCGGTTTGTGGGCCTGGCCGCCGGACACCTTGCCGTGGTAATGCTCCGGCACGCGGCGCAATGTGTCGCCGAAATTGTGCGCCAGGGCAAAGGAATCCAGCTCGTGGATGGCGGCCTGCCCGTCCGCGCGCAGCACGGCCTGCAGGTGGGTATTGTGGATGAATACCTCGTCGCTGCCGTCGTAGTCGATGTCTACACGGGCGACCGGCTGCCGCGGCGCGGCGGCATCGATGGCAGCTTCCAGCTCGATCAGGTTGCGCCACACGGCGCGGCGCAGGTGCGGCAGATACAGGCCGCCGAACAGGCCATGCCAGTAGGCATCGTTGGCCTGGGCGCGATACAGCTTTGCCGTCAACGCCGGCGTGCGCGCTGCCTCGTGTAGCCCCGCAAGTCGTGCGGAAAGCTGCAGCATGCGCTTGTGCATCCAGTTCGATTCGGCGTAGCGGCTAAAGAAATTGCGCCAGATGCCGCCGCGCACGAATGCCTTGGTCTGCTCGAATCGCCCTTCGCGTTTTTCGCGCTCCAGCACCTCGGCGAACACCGCGGCGGCCGGCGCCGGCAGGGTCCACTCGTTCATTTCGATGTAGGATGCCGTCGGCAGGTACACGATGCCGCGTGTCATATGGCCGGCGTGGAAATCCTCGTAGGTGGACGTCACGATCCTGGGCGAGGCCAGTACGCCGTTGATGAACTGCTCCAGCCAGCCCTTCTCGTAGACCCACTCGTAGGTTTCGGGCCAAATGCCGAACTTCTCGATGTCGTCGAAATACACCGCCGCCCGGTGACCCCGGTCGGCAAGACCCTCGAGATAGGCGACCGCTTCGTGCGCCGGGGTGAAGGGCAGGCGATAGCGCAACTGCTCGGAGATGGGAAACAGATCGAGCCGCCGACCGTCTTCCTCCGTGGTGTAGTGATTGTCGAGCTCCGCAGCGCCCTTGCCGGTACACAGGAAGTGGTAGTCGTCCACCGCCACGTAGCGTATGCCGGCGTCCGCCAGCGCCGGCACGATCGACGATTCCCAGACGCGCTCGGTCAGCCAGGCGCCAGCGGGCGGCTTGCCGAATTGCCGATCGAGCTTCTGCGACAAAGTCCGCAACTGCCCGATCCGGTCTCGCGTCGGGATCGCGGCAAGCACGGGTTCGCAGTCACCGGAACTGAACATCTCGACCTGCCCACGCGCCACCATTTCCTGCAGCAGGGCAATGTCTTTGGGATACTTCTCGCCCAGCCGGTCAAGCAGCCACCCGGAGAAATGGACACTGAACCTGAACCTGGGGTAGCGGTACAGCGTTTCCAGGAAGGGACGGTAGCAGCGCTCGTGGGCGTCTTCGATCACTGGATCGAAATTGCCCACCGGCTGGTGCGCATGAACGCCGAGAAGTAGGGAGACCGGCTTGCCCATGGTGCGACTCCCCTCAGGTCGCAGGACGCTGCCTGCAACGTGGACGAGGAATGGACGGGTATCGGATCATCCCTCGCTCCCCTTCCTCTTTCGTGCGCCCGCTTTGTCGACGGGTCAGCTTGCCCGGCGCATGGTGCCGCCGGACTCCGGCCGCCCTTTGCCGCGGCTGATGGGCTCCGCCAACTGTGCCGGTGGCGGCAGTTTGAGCAACTGGTACAGTCGTTCGAGATTCAACCGGAAAAGCTCGTCGAAATTGGTGACCGCTTCCGCAGGGTTGTAGTCGCCAAACCACCAGAACCAGTCCGAACTCTCGCACACCGCCAGCTGTGCCGCCGCTGCAGCGGCCGCCGCATCGTCCAGGCGCCCGCTGGCCATGACCAGATCGTAACTTTGCTTGGCCGCGCAGAGTAGTTCCCAAGCGCGATTCTTTTCCGGATCGCCAATCCAGGTCGAGAACGTTCCATACACCCAGCTCCCCGCGCACAGCCGCGGCAACGGCTCGGTGGATTGCTTGCCGTGGTCCACATAAGCGGACAACGTCGTCGTGCGGATGCGCGGGTGCGCCTCGAGCAGACAGTACAGATCCTCGAAGAAGTAGTAGCCGTTGTAGGGGTAGTACTCCCAGGCGTTCTCGCCGTCGAGAAAGATGCACACCAGCGGTGTCTCGCCCGGCGGCGCCTGGTCGCGTATGGCTTCCAGCTCCGCGACGAAATGGGCGGCGGCATCCTTGCCGTGCCATTTTGCATACTCGAAGCCGATCAGATCGGACAGCCGCTCGTCGCGAAAGAACATCGTGACGCTGGGTGCGTTGGTGCACCGATAGGGCCGATAGAGGTAGCTCTTGCGCGGCGGCAAATCCCGCGACGTCAGGCGCAGACTGTTCGCGAGCACGGCCTCGCTGCTCGCCGCCCAGCGACCGCCTGCAGCGCCCAGCAGTTGCAGCAGACCCTCGGAGACCGCGCCCTCCGCCGGCCAGAAACCGCCGGGCGGCGCCCCGAAGCGCTGTGTGTGGGAAGTGATGGCCCGCTCGATATGGGCGGCCACGCGCGCCCGCCCGCCGGGATAGGCGGCGGCGCGAGGCAGTGCGATGTTTGGCTCACTGTCGCGCGCGCTCGCAAAATCCAGCAACAGAGGTGCCAGGGGATGGGCATAGGGTGTTGCCGAAAGCTCGATCTGCCCGCGCGCCGCCAGTGCCCGGTAGCGCGGCACGAGTCCCGCGATCATGTCTCCCATGATAGAGATGAGCAGCAGGCGATCGTCATGATCGAACGCTTCGCCCTTGCTCATCAGCTCGGCGAGCTGCGGACGGTTGCGGCGCTCGGTCTCGCCGGTCCATGCCAGGTGATACCAGGTGACGAGATCGGAGAAGTAGGCGCCCGAGAGATAACCCTGCGCGGCGTCGCCCTGTTCCTCGAGACGCTTGTACAGATCATATAGTCGCTGATAGCGCGGGAAGGGCGCCAGCATCGTCAGGTGGTTGCTGCGGAAACAGCTGCCGAGCAGAAGCTTGCGTTCCGCCACGGTCAGCTGCTCCATGTCCGGATGCGCCAGCAGGCGCAGCAGCGGATCGCGGAACTCCCGGCGCGCGAACTGGCCGGCATAGTCCTCCAGTTGGTCCACGAGCACGGGCACAAAGTTCACGACGGCACGCACCCGCGGGTGGCGCTCGAAGTGCGCGGCCATGTCCGTGTAGTCCTTGATTGCGTGCAGGTAGGTCCAGGGCAGCCGGAATTCGTTGCCGAGACGGTCGCGATAGTCCGGCTGGTGCATGTGCCAGAGAAAGACGAGGTCGAGGGTCTTTTCTTCGTTCATTGCCGTCAGCGCAGTTGATGTACCTTCTGACCAAGCATCTCCGGTGTAATCAGGGTGACGCCGTTTTCCGTGACATGGAAGCGCTGGCGGTCAGCCTCGTGATCAACACCGACGACCATGCCCTCCGGTATGACGCAGCGCTTGTCCACCACCACGCGCTTGAGCACGGCGTGGCGGCCGATCTCCACCTCCGGCAGAATCACCGAGTCCTCGACGACGCTGAAGCTGTTGACCCGCACGCTAGAGAATAGCAACGTTCGTCGCAACGTCGCGCCGCTGATGATGCAGCCGCCCGACACCATGGAGTCTATGGCTACCCCGCGGCGGTTGTCGTCGTCGAACACGAATTTGGCGGGGGGCAGCTGCTGCTGATAGGTCCAGATCGGCCATACATCGTCGTAGAGGTTCAGCTCCGGCGTCACCTTGGTCAGCTCGATATTGGCTTCCCAGAAGGCGTCTACCGTACCGACGTCGCGCCAATAGGGCAGCTTACCGGCCTCGCCGACGCAGCTGTCGGAGAAGCGGTGGGCGAAAACGCGATAGCGCGGCATGATGTGGGGGATGATGTCCTTGCCGAAGTCATGGCTGGAGCGCGGATCGTCGGCGTCGCGGATGAGTTGCTCGAACAGGAACTGGGAGTTAAACACATACACGCCCATGCTGGCCAAGGCAACGTCGGGGCGGCCGGGAATGGCTGGCGGGTTGTCCGGCTTTTCCAGAAAACTGATGACGCGGGAATCGTCATCCACGCCCATGACGCCGAACCCCTTGGCATCCTCCAGCGGTACTTCGATGCATGCCACCGTCAGGTCCGCCTGGGTCATGACGTGGAAGGCGAGCATCTTGCCGTAGTCCATCTTGTAGATGTGATCGCCCGACAGGATCATGGTGTAAGGCGTGTGATTGCGGCGCACGATGTCCAGGTTCTGGAAGACCGCGTCGGCCGTTCCCTGATACCAGGATTCTTCGACCTGCTGCTGCGCCGGCAGGATCTCGATGAACTCATGGAAACGGCCATCGAGGAAGCTCCACCCACGTTGCAGATGCTGGATCAGGCTGTGTGCCTTGTACTGCGTCGCCACTGCGATGCGCCGGATGCCGGAGTTGACGCAGTTGGACAGGGTGAAGTCGATGATGCGAAATTTGCCGCCAAACGGCACGGCGGGCTTGGCGCGCCAATCGGTGAGCTGCTTCAGTCGGCTGCCCCGGCCGCCGGCGAGAATCAGGGAGAAGGTATTGCGCGTGAGCTGACTGACAAAGCGCGGATCCGGCGTGCTGCGCACGGGAGCGAAGTCCCCCTGCAGCGAGTGCATTTCACGTTCCATGGTCATGCCTCCCCGCCGGGACTACAATAAACGTTTCCGTCCCGGCAATGCATATGATACCTGCGAACCTGGCCGTTGCTGACGCGTCTTTCGCGCGCCTGCTGGCCGCCTGTGACTACGATCCGTTTCATTGCCTGGGGGCGCATCGCGCCGGGCGCGATTGGTGCGTGCGCGTGTTTCGGCCCTATGCCGACACCGTTGCCCTGCATGGGCCGGCCGGACTCGAACCGATGACCCGCGTCGATCCCGGCGGCGTGTTCGAATGGTGTGGCAATACCGAGCCGGCACGTCCCTGGCGGCTCAGGATCGAGGAGAGCGGCGTCGCGTTCGACGCGTTCGATCCCTACGCGTTCGTGCCGCAGTCCTCTGCGCACGATCTGTATCTGTTCGGCGAAGGGCGAAATTACCAGGCATGGCGTCTGCTCGGCGCGCACATCGAGACGCGACTGGATGTCAGCGGCGTGTGTTTTCGCGTCTGGGCGCCCAATGCCGAACGCGTATCCGTGGTCGGCGAATTCAACCGCTGGGACGGCCGCGTTCATCAGATGGCATCGCTCGGCGCCTCCGGCGTATGGGAGCTGTTCATCCCTGAACTGCCGGCCGCGACACTTTACAAGTTCGAGCTGCGCAATCGCCACACCGGGGCAGTGTTTGTCAAAGCCGATCCTTACGCGCGCCACTGCGAGCGGCGCCCGGCGACCGCCGCGCTTGTGTGCCCGTCCGCCGCGCATCAGTGGTGCGACGGCAGCTGGATGGAGCGGCGCCGCCAGTGGGACTGGCTGCATGCGCCGATCAATGTCTACGAACTGCACGCCGGTTCCTGGCAGCGTCATGGCGACGGGAGCCATCTCGGCTACCGGGAGCTGGCTGAGCGGCTCGTGCCCTATGTCGTCGAGTTGGGCTACACGCACATCGAACTCCTGCCGCTGACCGAGCATCCGCTGGACGAGTCCTGGGGCTACCAGACGACCGGCTACTTCGCTCCGACCAGCCGCCACGGCACGCCGGACGATCTGCGCGCCTTCGTCGACGCCTGTCACCAGGCCGGCATTGGCGTCATCCTCGATTGGGTGCCGGGCCATTTCCCGAGCGACGACTGGGCACTGGCGCACTTCGACGGCACGGCGCTGTACGAGCACGAAGACCCGCGCGCCAAGGTGCACCCCGACTGGGGCACCCACGTTTTCAACTACGGGCGCAACGAAGTGCGCAGTTTTCTGCTTTCCAGCGCTCACTACTGGCTGTCCGAATTCCATATCGATGGCCTGCGCGTGGACGCCGTGGCATCGATGCTCTACCTCGACTATTCGCGCCGCGAAGGGCAGTGGATGCCCAATCGCTACGGTGGACGGGAAAACCTCGATGCCATTGACTTCCTGCGCGAGTTCAACATCATGGTCCATGCTGATTTCCCCGGCGTGCTGACCATTGCCGAGGAGTCCACGGCCTGGCCGATGGTTTCGCGCCCGGTCTATCTCGGCGGGTTGGGGTTCTCGATGAAGTGGAATATGGGTTGGATGAACGACACGCTGGCCTACTTGCGCCATGACACTGTCTATCGCAGCTACCACCACGACCTGCTGACGTTCGGCCAGCTCTACGCTTACAGCGAGAACTTCATGCTGCCGTTGTCCCATGACGAGGTGGTGCACGGCAAATGCTCCCTGCTAGGCAAGATGCCCGGTGACGAATGGCAGCGATTCGCCAATCTGCGCCTGCTGCTGGCGTATCAGCTGACTTCGCCGGGTAAGAAACTCAATTTCATGGGCAACGAACTGGCCTTGCGCAACGAGTGGTGGATCGGTGAAACGATCGATCTGGGGTTGGGCGACGATCCCGCCCATGGCGGTGTGCGTCGGATGCTGCAAGACCTAAATCGCCTCTATCGCGACTTGCCGGCCCTGCATGAACAGGATTTCGTCCCCGCAGGGTTCAACTGGATCGACTGCCACGACGCGCCGCAATCGACGCTGAGTTTCCTGCGCAGGGACCGTCAGGGCAACTTTGTTGTCGTCGTGCTCAACTTCACCCCGGTGCCGCGCCACGGTTACCGCATCGGCGTGCCCGAAACCGGCGAGTACACCGAAATCTTCAACAGCGATTCCGCCTTCTACGGCGGAAGCAATCTCGGCAATGGCAGCGGCGTAACAGCCGCCGCGGCAAGTTGGATGGGCTTTACTGCCTCCCTGGAGCTGATATTGCCACCCCTTGCCGCCGTCGTGCTGTCGCCCCGGCGTTAGCCGGCGCTCCGCCGCTGCTTGCCTCCCTTAAGCAACTGGTCTACCTCGGCCACGGCCTGTTCCCAGTCCTCGGCCGCGGATCCGCCCACGAACCCACGCCGTTCGGCGATGTAGTAGGCGGCTTCCCGGATCATGCGTTCCCGCTCTTCGGCCGATACGGCTGGCGGTTTCGGTTTGCTGACGGTAGTTCTTTTGGGGCGTGCTGCGGGCTTCTCTTCGGTCACCTTGGGTTTGACGGGAAGCTCCACTACGGAGGAGGTCGCCTTGACGGTGCCGGTTTTGCCGGTTGCCGCCTTGGACGCGGGGGACTTGGTTGTCGTCGGTTTTGCCGACCCCGTTACAGAACGTGATGCCATCTCCAATGTCTCCTTTGTTGAAATGTGTGTCTTGTTGCTTTTGTGCGCGAACAGTATCACGGCGCCCATTACACGTGCTTGACAATTCTCAATCACGGCGGCGCGGATTCGGCCGCCTGTGCCGCAATCAGGGCGGCGCCGTGGAGTCCGAGTTTCTCGTCGAGGACGACGTGCACCGGGAAGGTTGCGGCAAGCCGGCTGTGTCCGCCCTTGGCGCGAAAGCCATCGAGGAAGCTGCCCTGTTGCAGCAACGGCAGGAGCTTCGGCGCGATGCCGCCGCACAGAAAGACGCCGCCCGTGGCCATGGCGGTCAACGCGAGGTCGCCGGCGAACGCGCCATAGCAGGAAAGAAACAGATCGACGCTGGCGCGTGCCTGGGAGTCCGTGCCGTCCAGCGCTGCCGTGGCGATCGCCGCGGCGGGATCGGGCGCCGCGAGCAGACCAGCCGCGTCGTGCGTGGAGGACTCGCCCGAGCGAACGAGGTGCCTATATACTCTCACGAGCCCGGGGCCAGACACGACAGTCTCCGCGGTGACGCGGCCGAGTTCCGCGTTCAGCGTACGCCACAGCTGTGCTTCGGTATCGTTGCGGGGCGCGAAACCGACGTGCCCACCTTCACCGGCGATGACCTGATGGCGTCCGTCCACCGGCGCCAGGATGGCGACCCCCAAACCAGTGCCGGCGCCAAGGGCGACGCGGGCGCCACGGGCTTGTGCTTCGCCGGGTTGGAGGGTGGCGACGTCCTCGGCGCCGAGCGCGGCAACGCCGGTGGCTGCGGCGGCGAAGTCGTTGGTCAGGATTACCCGGCCGATGTCGAAGCGCGACGCCAGCGCCGCACCGTCCATGAGCCAGGGGAGATACGTCAGTTGGGCGCGGTTGTCGACGACCGGACCGGCGACGCCGAAGCAGGCACCGCCGAGTGGCTGGTAGGCGATACCCTGCTGGGCAGCTTCGGCAAGGAAGACGGAAAGCAGGCCGGCGAAGTCCGGGAACTCGCGGCTGGCATAGCGCCGTTCGAGAATGGGAGGCCGCGTCGTGCCGGCGGCGTAAAGCGCCAGCAGCGTCTTCGTGCCACCGATGTCACCGGCAATGTACATGGATTTCTCCGATCGGTTGTCGCCCGTTTTCCGAGCCGGGCGTGTTTGAGACAGGCGCAGTGCAGGCGATAATCTATGCCAGCTTGCGGTGCGCCGGCAAACGGAGGAATTTGCCCGCGTTGCTTGCTATCGTGAGGCGACAAAGAGCGTGCGCATCTACCCGAAGTCATTTCCTCGCCTGATTCTGCTCGGATTTGCGTTGGCCGTGCTGCCGCTGACGGTGGCGATCGGCCATGCCGTGCTGACTCTGCAGCGGCTGGCCCACAACAGCGAAATCGCCGTGCAGCGCGCGACGAACGCGGCGCGCGCCACGCGCCAGCTCGGCGAGGCGTTGACCTTCCTTGAGCGGCTGCTGCGCCAATACCTGGTGTTGCGCGACAAGGCGTTGCTGGAGGAATACCGGCAGGTGCGCTCCGATTTCCGCCAGATTGCCGGAGAACTCATCGGGCTGCCGCTCGCTGCCGATGCACAGGAACGCCTGAGCTCGTTGCTGGAGCGCGAGGGTAAGCTCGCGGACTGGGTCGCGTCGGTAGCGGTCGAGGGTGAAGACGTGGTCGCGGCCGCCCGCGTGACGTCGGATCTGACCCAACAACTGAACGTGATGTTCGACGAGGCGGACATGGTGCTCGCCGCCAGCCGTGCCGTCGGCGACACCGAGGTGTCGCGCATGCAGCAGGAGGCGATCGCGGCCCGCGATGCCCTGTGGGTGACCCTGCTCGCGGCGGTCCCGGTGGCGCTGCTCATCGCGTGGTGGTTCCGGCGGCTTATCGCGGCGCAGATCCGGCAGTTCGACAACGCCATCCGCGGCCTGGGCCGGGGCGACTACGTCCAGCCCATCATGCTTGCCGGTCCGGACGATCTTGCCTATCTCGGCCAGCGGCTAGACTGGCTGCGCCGGCGGCTCGCCGAACTGGAGGACCAGAAGAGCCGCTTCCTGCAGCACGTCTCCCATGATCTGAAGACGCCGCTGACGGCGATCCGCGAAGGCTCGCAGTTGCTCGGCGACGGTGTCACCGGCAGCCTCAATGCGCAGCAGAAGATGATCGTCGCCATCATGTCGCAGAATAGCCTGCGGCTGCAGCAATTGATCGAGGAGTTGCTCAACTTCCAGGAGTCGAGCCTTGCCGGCACCACGCTCGACCTGCAGCCGGTGGCTCTGGACAAGCTGTGCGACAATGTATTGCGCGAACACCGGCTGGCCGCCGTGGCGCGTGGCGTGAGTTTTCAGCGGGACCTGCCGCCGGTGCAGATCGAAGGCGACGCCGCGAAGCTGCGGGTGGTGATCGACAACCTGCTGACCAACGCGGTGAAGTACTCGCCGCGCGATGGTGTTGTCAGGATGACACTCACCAACGATGGCGAGAGTGCGGTCGTCGATGTTGTCGACGAAGGCGGCGGAGTGCCGGAGGTCGAACGCGAAAAAATCTTCGAGCCTTTCTTCCGCGGCACGCGGCCGCGCGCCGACGGTGTCGAAGGCAGTGGGCTGGGGCTTGCCATTGCGCGTGAGTACGTGCTCGCGCACCAGGGCAAGATCGAAGTGGTTAACGACGGCAAGGGGGGCGGGCACTTCCGTGTCAGCCTGCCTAAGGTATGGAGAAAGAACTGAACCCACTGGGGATGGACACGGTGCGCGGGCTGGCCGCCGGCGCGTTGCTGCTGGGCGCCCTGATCGGCGGCTGCGCGACGCCGCCGGCGAGCGAGCCGGCGGCGACGACGACGACAACCGCGAGCGTACCGGCGCCGGTCGTCGTGCCCGCAAGCGTCTCCGTGCCGCCGAAGGGCAGTGAGGCAGATGAAGTGGTCGCCCTGCTCGCTTACTTCCAGCGCGTGTCTGCAATGGGGGCCGAGGACCTGCGCCGGGAATACAACACGGTGAATGCCGCCTTCAACAAGGACAAGATCGAGAGCCAGCGACTCAAGCTGGCGCTGCTGCTGAGCGTGCCCCAGGCACCTTTCGGCGATGACAAACGCCTGATCTCCCTGCTTGAGACGGCGCCAACCCGCAACGCGCCAGCCGACTCGCCGCAGCGCGAGCTGCTGACGCTGCTGCAAAAGCTGACTGCCGAGCGCGTGCGCCAGGTCAACCTGTCCAAGGAAGAGCAGAAGCGGACCGACACACAGACGCGCGACGAGCAAAAGCGTCTCGAGCAGCAGGTGAAGGACGAGCAGAAGCGCGCCGACGAGCTGCAGCAGAAGCTCGATGCGCTGCTGGCGATCGACAGAGACCTGCGCCACCGCGCGCCCCAGCGCGGCACGCCGCGCACCACGCAAGCGAAATGAGCGACAAACAGCCCGACATTCTGCTCGTCGACGATGACACAGACATACTGCGCCTGATTGAGCTGCGCCTGACGGCAGCCGGCTACCGCGTCATGACAGCGGAAAGCGGCGAGGAGGCGCTCGGCCGCTTCGCCGCCAACCAGCCGAAACTGGTCATCACCGATCTGCGCATGGGCGGCATGGATGGCATGGCGTTGTTCGAGCGCATTCATGCCATGACGCCGACGTTGCCCGTGATCATCCTCACTGCCCACGGCACGATCCCCGATGCCGTGACGGCCACCAAGAGCGGCGTGTTCGGATTCCTGACCAAACCGTTCGACGGCAAGGAGCTATTGGCACAGGTGGACCAGGCGTTGCGCGTTGGCGGTGGCCGGGCATCGGTGGAAGCCGGCGCCGACTGGCGCAGCGGCATCATCACCTGCAGCCACCTCATGGAGGAAGTGCTACGCCAAGCGCAGCTGGTGGCTGCCACCGATGCCAGCGTCCTGATCCACGGCGATAGCGGCACGGGGAAGGAAGTCCTTGCCCAGGCCATCCACCGCGCCAGTCCGCGCGCCGGCGGGCCGTTCCAGGCGATCAACTGCGCCGCCATTCCCGAGCATCTGCTCGAGAGCGAACTTTTCGGGCATGCCAAGGGCGCCTTCTCGGGGGCGTTGTACGCCCACAAGGGGCTGTTTCTGGCGGCCAGCGGCGGCACGCTGTTTCTCGACGAGATCGGCGATATGCCGATTTCCCTGCAGCCAAAACTGCTGCGCGCGCTGCAGGAGCGTGCGGTGCGGCCGGTCGGCTCGACGGAGACGGTGCCGGTGGACGTGCGCATCATTTCCGCCACCCACCAGGATCTGGACGCCCGCATGGCCGAGGGGGCGCTGCGCGAGGACCTGTACTACCGGCTCAACGTCGTGTCGCTGCATCTGCCCAGCCTGGCCGAGCGGCGCGAGGACGTGCCGCTGCTGTGCGCCCACTTCCTCGACCGGTTGTCCCAACGCGACCGCCGGCCCGTGCGCACCTTTGCGCCGGAGGCGATGGAATTGCTGGTCAATGCCCCGTGGCCGGGTAATATCCGGCAACTGCAGAACGTCGTCGAGCAGGCCGTCGCCCTGAGTCCGACATCCGTCATCCCGGTATCGCTGGTGCAGCAGGCATTGCGCCAGGATTCACCGCCCATGATCTCTCTGGACGAGGCGCGACGCGCCTTCGAGCACGACTACCTGGTGCGGCTGCTCAAGGCCACCGGCGGCAATGTCAGCCAGGCGGCACGCATGGCCCAGCGCAACCGCACCGAGTTCTACAAGCTCTTGCAGCGCCATAACCTCTCTCCCACATTGTTCAAGCCGGACAAGGGCTGAGCACTGCGTTGTTTGCCATCATCATTTCTGTCGTGGCCTCCCGACAGAAACATTCGCGAAGCAAAACAATCAGTTGAGCGCCTTTTTGGCGTGCCTTGTCGCTCGCCAGCGACAAGGCACAGCGGCTTTCGCCATGCCGATTTCCCTCCCTGTGTCGTAATCCGCTGAATTCAAAAGCACTACCCTCGCTGGCACAGCCATTGCTAAACACTCTGCAGGTAGATGTCCCTTTGAATCGACACAGTAGCCTCAATCAGCAGGAACTGACAAAGCGAAATGAACATGCAAGCCCAAAGCAGCGTGTTGAGCAAGCCGAGTCCGCTGATCAATATCGCTGCAGTCGCGGTGATCGTCGCCAGTTTGACGGCGGTCGGCGCCATCATGGGCATCATCCCGTCGGCCCACTCGGAAAAGCAGGATTCGCAGCGCGTGGGGGAGGTCACTAAAAACGCCGTCAGCGACGGCATGGAAAGCCGAGCCGCCTATCCGGCGGACGGCAAAAGGGAAATAGCAGCCGCGCCGTGCGCGTCCTGCGGCGTGATCGAATCCGTACGCGCCATGCAGGTCCAAGGCGATGCCAGCGGGCTTGGTGCGGTGGCAGGCGGCGTAACCGGCGCCTTGGTCGGCAGCCAGTTCGGCAGCGGCCGCGGCAGCACGGCACTGGGGGTGGTCGGCGCCGCCGGTGGTGCTTACGCTGGTCACAACGTCGAGAAGAATCTGCGCAAGCGCACCAGCTATCGCGTCACGGTGCGCATGGAAGATGGCTCTGCGCGCACGCTGTACCAATCGGCTCCGCCGGACTTCGGGGTCGGCGAGAAGGTGAAGGTCATCAACGGCGCGCTGGTCGCGCGAAGCTGAAGGGACGAGTTATCGACTGAACAGGTTTCAATGCCGGTTTTCGCGCGGGCGGCGCACCTCTACCCTCGGGGTTCGGCCACCTCATCCGAAAGCAACCGCCCGCGACCGGCGCCCCATCCCTGCCTGACCCGAGGCCCCATGACCGGGTAGGCAACTTGGTTCTCCGTGGGATGCTGCTCGTAGGGGAGCTGCGAGTAGCTGGCGCGACGTTTCTCAAACGTCGCGCTTTTTTTTGTGGGTACGGCGGCGTAGCGGCGATCCTTACACCGCCACTGGTGCCGCGATATGCGGATGCGGATCGTAGCCTTCCAGAGTGAAATCCTCGAAGCGGAAGGCGAACAGATCGGTAACCTGTGGTGCAAGGCGCATCTGCGGCGGGCATCTCGGCTCGCGCGCGAGCTGCAACCGCGCCTGCTCGATGTGGTTGAGATACAGATGCGCATCGCCCAGGGTATGCACGAACTCCCCCGGACGATAGCCGCACACCTGGGCTACCATCAGCGTCAGCAGGGCATAGGAAGCGATGTTGAACGGCACGCCGAGAAAGATGTCGGCACTGCGCTGGTAGAGCTGACAAGACAGCCGACCGTCGGCGACGTAGAACTGGAACAGCGCATGGCACGGCGGCAGGCGCATCTCGTTCACGTCGCCCGGATTCCATGCCGACACGATGTGTCGCCTCGAGTCAGGATTGCGGCGCAGCCCGTCCAGGAGCCCCGCGATCTGGTCAATTGTGCGCCCGTCGGGGGCGCGCCAGGATCGCCACTGACGGCCATAGACCGGCCCCAGATCGCCGTTCTCGTCCGCCCACTCATTCCAGATCGATACGCCATGCTCCTGCAGATAGCGCACGTTGGTGTCGCCTTTCAGAAACCACAGCAGTTCGTGGATGATGGACTTGGTGTGCAGCTTCTTCGTCGTGAGCAAGGGAAAGCCGGTGGCGAGATCGAAACGCATCTGCCATCCGAAAACCGAAAGCGTTCCGGTACCGGTGCGGTCGCTCTTGCGGTGGCCGTGCACCAGGACATGGCGCATCAGGTCGAGATATTGCTGCATCGAGGCACGGGTGGGCAGTCCGAAGCCCGGGCCGGGCAGGCGCCATCGGACTGCAAAGCGGTTACCATTGAAGCCGGAAATTCTATAGGAATCGCCCATGCCGGCAAAACTTCGCCAAGCTCATGCCGTTGACCGTGCCGCTCTCGCCCGTCACGACCATCTTCTGCTCGTCGTGTCCGGCCGCGAGGATGAGACGGGGCTGGTGCACGCGGTGCCCGAGTTCGCCCGCCTCAAGCGTGTACTTGATCGGCGGGGTACGAAACCCGGCGACTTGGCCAAACGGCCGCTCGCCTTTCACACCGACAACGGTGCATTGTGGGTGTGCGTGCTCGTCGATCCGCACACAGCGCGATTCGAGCAGCAGACACTGCTGCGCCGGGCGCTTGCACTGCTGTTGGAGGAGGACCCGCGCACCATCGGCATCGCCGTCTTCGGCGACGCCGAACAACGTCATGCGCTGGCCCGCGAGGCGCTTTACGTGGCGTGGATCAACGGGGCGCGCCTGCCAGCCCGCAAGAACAAGCCGGACGGCAAGCCGCTCGATGCCATCCATCTGCATGGCGCACCCGGCGAGGCGTCCTATGGCGACGTGGTCGCGGTGGCGCGCGGCAACACGTTGGCGCGCGACCTGACGGCCCTGCCGCCCAACGAACTGACGCCAGGCGCCTATCGGCACCGCTTGCGCGCCCTGGCGCGCCGGCACGGGTGGCAGTGCCGGGAGTACGGGTTCAAGCGCCTGCATCGCATGGGTGCCGGCGCGTTTACCGCCGTTGCCCGGGGCAGCCATGAGGAAGATGCGGCAATCGTCCGCCTAAGCTATGTGCCCCGGCGACCGCGTGCTGGCGTTGCTCTCGTCGGCAAGGGTATCTGCTTCGACACCGGTGGCCACAACCTCAAGTCGGCAAAATACATGGCCGGCATGCACGAGGACATGAACGGCTCGGCCGTGGCGCTGGGCATCGTGCAGACGCTTGCCGAACAGCGATGGCCGATCCGCGTCGATGCCTGGTTGGCGATTGCCGAGAACCATCTCTCGCCCCAGGCCTACAAGCAGGGCGAGATCGTCACGGCACTCGATGGCACGACCATAGAAATCGTGCATACCGACGCCGAAGGCCGGCTGGTACTGGCCGATGCCCTGACCCTGGCGGCCAAGGGTGAGGGCGGACATGCTCCCGCGCTGATCATTGATTTCGCGACACTCACCGGCAGCATGATCCACGCCCTGGGCAACCGCTACGGCGGCGTATTCGCCAGCGACGGCCCGCTCGCGGCAATGGCCGTCGCCGCCGGCCATGCCAGCGGCGAGCGGGTGTGCGTGTTTCCCATGGACAGCGACTACGAGGCGGCGCTGGAGAGCAAGGTCGCCGACGTCAAACAATGCACCCTCGAAGGCGAGGCGGACCACATCCTGGCCGCCTGCTTTCTCCGGCGCTTCACCGGCAAGCGCCCGTGGCTGCACCTGGACCTGTCGGCGGCGAGCTGCAGCGGCGGCTTGGGTGCCGTAGCAACCGACATCACTGGATTCGGCGTTGCCTGGGGCGTGGAACTGCTCCACCGCTGGTCGGAGTCGAGACCCCTTTAGGCGGGTGGGGCTTGCGCCCGATGGCGGACGGGTGATAATGAACCACAAATAGCAGAACAAATCGCTCCGGGCTGCAGGGGTCGGCAACCGGGCAACGCCGCATACTGAGGAGGCATCATGGCTGCAGTTCTGTTCGGCAATTCGTTGCACCCCCTCGACCCGTCCGAAGACAAGCAGGAAGCACTGGAGCAGTTGGGCAGCCTCGCTCCCGAGGCCGCGCTGCGCGAGATCACCGGACTCGTGTCGTCGGTCGCTTACGCCGACTCCCTGCCTCTGGATCAGCGCATCAAGCTGGTGCGCCAATTGGAGGATGCGGCGCTGCGCCACTCTATTCCCTGCAGCCGGGAATATCTAACTTCGCCCCATCGCGGCGAGGACGGGCGCGCCGAGGAGTTTCGGCTTTGGCGCACCAACCGGGAGTTCTGGGCCCAGCTCGCCGCCGCCTACAACTCCTGCTTCAGCGCCTACCTGGAGGACCTGAAGGAAGACGCGCTGCACAAGGTCGAACTGACACGGTTGATGGTGCGCTTGTTGCGCGGCTATGGCACGCGGCTGAAGTGGGACCAGTTCCGCTATGGGCCGTATTCCGAAGCGCTTTGGCAAACCATCGGCCGCGCCTATATGGTGGCGGTCGCCAACCGCGTGGACCGCCGGCTGGTGAGTGCTTACCCGGGCCGGGGGCGCGAAAGCACCGTCGAGCAGGAATATCTGAAGATCCTGGCGTTCCAGGCCTCCTCCATGGACAGCCTGCTGCCGCTGGAAATCGAGATCGCCGACAAGCTGATCGTGCATTTTCTGCCGCTGTTCGCCTTCGGCGCCGAACGTGGCGAAGAACACAGCTACTGGATCGATCCCAGCCAGCGCCGCGGGCCGGCGCGGCTGGTGCGCCAGCCCCCGGAATCGGAGGCGGTGCGTTACTTCGGCGCCGGTCGAGCTCTGTCAGGTCTGCTCGATCTGCAGCAGGTACTGGAGCGGGGCGCGCCTCTACCCAGCGATCTCGATCTGGGCCGGGCGTATTCGGCGCGGGTGGTGCTGCCGGTGGTGCGTCATCTTGCCGACTGCTGGGCGCAGCAGCAGCCGCGGCGTGAATTCGACCGCTACAAAGTGTCCTCGCGTCTGATTGTCATCAGCGGGCTGGCGCGCATACACCAGCGCTTGACTCAAAAACCCGCCGGCGCGGAATCCGGCGCCGATGGTGCCGAATGGGTCGTCGACAACGTCAGCCGCAGCGGCATGGCGGTGCATCTGCCCGCCACCGGCGACGGCGCGAACAGCCCCGTACAGATCGGTACGCTCCTCGGCCTGCAGCCGGAGGGGGGCGAGAGCTGGCTCGTCGGCGTGGTGCGGCGCGTGGCGCGTGAGAACGACGCGCTGGCCTCGATCGGCGTGGAAACCCTGACGAAAAAGGCCGTGCCCCTGGACCTGGGCGATCTGGGCCGCCATGCCGACGCCTTGCTATTGGATACGCCCGACTCGGGCGAAACCGTCCGCGTCGTGCTGCCGACCGGCGCCATGGCGGGCATGACGCCGGTTAGCGTGGCGGTCGATGACAAATCCGTGCGCCTCGTGCCGGTGGAGTTGATCGAGCGCGGCGTGGCCTTCGATCTGGCCCGCTACCGCGTCGAAGCCGCCGGCTAACGGGCAGCCAGGCAGGCGCGCAACCAGGCGTTGAGGTCGCGGATTTCTTCGACGCACACCGCGTGGTCCATCGGGTACTCGCGCCATTCGAGCCGGTATTGCGCCTCCCGCAGCTGGTTCCGGGAGCGATCAGCCGCCGCGAAGGGGATGACGGCATCCTGGACGCCGTGGGCCATGAAGATCGGCGTGTCGCGGTTCGCGGCTGACGATTCCGCCGCCAGCGTCGCCGCCAGAGGCAGATAGGTCGATAGCGCCAGAATGCCGGCCAGTCGCGCCGGATGACGCAGCCCGCCGTGCAAGACGATGGCACCGCCCTGGGAAAAACCGGCAACGACGATACGCGCCTCCGTGATGCCCCGGACATCCTCCCGGGCAATCAGCCGTGACAGGATGCGCGCCGAATCGCGGATGCCGACCTCGTCCTCCTGGCGCGCGGCGAATTCCAGATCGGTGATGTCGTACCAGGCACGCATGACCATGCCGCCGTTGATGGTCACGGGTCGCATCGGTGCATTGGGAAAAACGAAGCGCAACGCCGGCATGCCGCGCAGATCCAACTCGTCGACGATGGGCACGAAGTCGTTGCCGTCGGCGCCCAGGCCGTGCAGCCAGATCACGGCTGCCTCGGGTTGCGGGGCGGTTTCGATCTCGATCGTCTGAAGGAAGTCGCTCATGTCTGCGGGTCAGGGTTTCTTCCGTATCGCCGACTTCGGCCGGAACGCCTTGATGACAGCCTCATTGGTCTCGATGTAAGGGCCACCGATCAGGTCGATGCAGTAGGGCACGGCGGCGAAGATGCCATGCGCCACCGAATTGCCGGCCGCATCCTTCACTCCTTCCAACGTTTCCTTGATCGACTTTGGCTGCCCAGGCAGATTGAGGATCAGGGTCTGGCCGCGGATGACGCCGACCTGGCGCGACAGGATGGCGGTGGCGACGAAGTGCAGGCTGATCTGGCGCATCTGCTCGCCGAAGCCCGGCATGACCTTGTTGGCCACCGCCAGGGTCGCCTCGGGCGTCACGTCGCGCGGCGCCGGGCCGGTGCCGCCGGTGGTCAGCACCAAGTGGCAGCCGGCCTGGTCGCACAGCTCGATCAGCGTCTTTTCGATCACCGCCTGCTCGTCGGGAATCAACCTCGTTTCCATGCGCCACGGGCTCGTCAGTGCGGCGCCGAACCACTCGCGCAGCGAGGGGATACCCTGGTCTTCATAGACGCCCGTGGCGGCCCGATCGGAGACCGAGACCAGACCGATCAGAAGCGTGTCATCCTGCGGTGCTGCCATGCTTTTCCTCCTCGGACCTGGCCTGGCAGTGCAAGGGCGCCACGGCTGTTGTCATGACAGATGGCGCGCTGTACCAAACGGCCCGCGTCACGCGGTCCCGCCGTCCGCGAGCGCGCGAAGCGTGCGGAACAGTTCGCGAAAACTCTTCGGCGGTTTGCCCAGCGCATGCTCCTTGAGGGCGTTGCGCCGGAGCAGGCGCAGGCGCTGTACATCGGCGCCAGGATACGTACTGGCGATCTCCGCCGCCACCTGCTCGTCGGCGAGCAGCCGCTCGCGCAGCCGCTCCAACTGATGCAGGCGTGCATTGTGCGCTGCCGAGACGCCGTTGCACGCATCCACCGCCTCGGCGATCGGCGTCGGGTCCACTTCGCGCATCAACCGGCCGACATACTGTAGCTGCCGGCGCCGCGCCTCATGCTTCGTCATGCGCCGGGCATCGAGCACGGCGTTGCGAAGCGCTTCGGGCAAGTCGATCTTTTCCAGGCAGTCCTCGGGCAGGGCGACGAGCCGCACGCCCAGTTCCTGCAGGGCGTGCATGTCCCGTTTGCGTTGCGTTTTGCTGATCGGGGACTCGGATGGCTCGCGGGGTGGTCGCACGGCTTCGGCGTCGGCGCGTTGGGAAACGGTATCATTATAGCTTTTGGCCTTTTGCGCCGATTCGTCATGTCACAAGAAGGATTCAGTTTCAGTCAGGACCGCCTGCGCGAGATCGCGCGCACCATCCTCGATCATGCCCACAGCCGCGGCGCCAACGCCTGCGAGGCCGACGTGTCGGAGGGCTTTGGCCAGTCCGTCACGGTGCGCAAGGGCGCGGTGGAAACCATCGAATACAACCGTGACAAGGGGGTGGGCGTGACGGTCTACCTCGGTCAGCAGCGCGGCTACGCTAGCACCTCGGACTTTTCCGCCGATGCCTTGCGCGCGACCGCGGATGCGGCGCTGTCCATCGCCCGCTTTACCGCTCCCGATCCGTGTGCCGGCCTGCCCGACGAGGACATGCTGGCGCCCACGGGCACGGATGCCACCGGCCTGGATCTTCACCATCCATGGGTGCTGCCGGTGGACGAGGCGATCGAACTCGCCCGTCGCTGCGAGGCCGCCGCGTTCGCCGTCAGTCCGCTGGTCAAGAATTCCGAAGGCGCCTCCATCTCGACCCAGCAATCCCACTTCGTGTCCGCCAACAGTCTCGGCTTCATGGGCGGCTATGCCACTTCGCGCCACTACGTCTCCTGTGCCGTGATCGCCGGCGAGGGCGATGCCATGCAACGCGACGATTGGTATTCCAGCAAGCGCGATGCCGATGAGCTGGCCCGACCCGAGGCCGTCGGCGAGTACGCCGCCCACCGCGCGCTGTCGCGCCTCGGTGCGCGCCAGATCGGCACGTCGTCCGCGCCGGTGCTCTTCGAAGCGCCGTTGGCGGCGGCACTGCTCGGCAATTTCGTGCACGCCGCCAGCGGCGGCAGCCTCTATCGCAAGACCTCGTTTCTGGTCGATAGTCTGGGCAAGCGGATCTTCGCACCCCACATCCGCATCAGCGAGCGCCCGCATCTCAAGAAGGGCATGGCGAGCAGCCCCTTCGACGACGACGGGGTGGTGACACGCGACCGGGATGTGGTGCGCGGCGGCGTTATCGAGGGCTACTTTCTCAGCACCTATTCGGCGCGCAAACTGGGCATGAAAACAACGGGCAACGCCGGCGGCTGTCACAATCTGATCCTCGAACCCGGGCGGCACGATCTGAAAGGATTGTTAAAACTCATGGACCGGGGCCTGCTTGTCACCGAACTGCTGGGCATGGGCGTTAACTACGTCACCGGCGACTACTCGCGCGGCGCGGCGGGTTACTGGGTCGAAGACGGCTGCATCCAATATCCGGTGCAGGAAATCACCATCGCCGGCAATCTCCGCGACATGTTTCGCAACATCGTCGCCGTCGGCAACGACGTGCTGGTGCGCGGATCGAAGCAGTGCGGCTCGATACTGGTAGGGGAGATGAAGATCGCCGGCGGCTGATCCGCCGACTGGGCAGGATATGCGGGTTTTCCCTCCCTGTTCGCTTGGCACGATGCTCTTATAATGGCAGCGCCGTTCAACCCACGTTCAAAGGAGACAACCTTGGAAAGACGGAAATTCCTCAAATCTGCAGGTGTGGCGGGCGTTGCGGCAGGGGCGATCGGTGCGCCTGCCATCGTCAGTGCTCAAGCGCCCCAGATCAAATGGCGCCTGGCCTCCAGTTTCCCGAAGAGTCTGGATACCATCTATGGCGGTGCGGAAACCATGTCGAAGGCGGTTGCCGCCGCCACCGGCGGCAAATTCCAGATCCAGGTCTTCGCCGCGGGCGAAATCGTGCCCGGCCTCCAGGTCCTCGATGCCGTCCAGGCCGGAACCGTGGAGTGCTGCCACACCGCGGTTTATTACTTCGTCGGCAAGGACCCGACATTCGCATTCGAGTGCGCACTCCCCTTCGGTCTCAACTACCGCCAGAATACGGCCTGGTTCGAGCAAGGCGGCGGCCGGGAGTTGATGAACGAGTTCTACAAGGACTACAACTGCCTCGGCATCACCTGCGGCAACACCGGCGCACAGATGGGCGGTTGGTACCGCAAGGAGATCAAGTCGGTCGAGGACCTCAAGGGCCTGAAGATGCGCATCGGCGGTTATGCCGGCCAGGTGATCTCCAGGCTCGGCGCGGTGCCGCAGCAGATCGCCGGCGGCGACATCTACCCGGCGCTTGAGAAGGGCACCATTGACGCCGCCGAGTGGATCGGCCCCTATGACGACGAGAAGCTCGGCTTCAACAAGGTGGCCAAGTACTACTACTACCCGGGCTGGTGGGAGGGTGGTCCGCAGCTTACCCTGCTGGTCAATCTGAAGGCGTGGGAAGCGTTGCCGAAAGAGTATCAGGCCATCCTTCATTCGGCCTGCATGGAGGCGCACGTCAAGATGATGGCCAAGTACGACGCCCAGAACCCGGCGGCGCTGAAGAAGCTGGTGGGCGGCGGCGCGGTGCTGCGCTCCTTTCCGAAAGAGGTCATGGAGGCATGCTACAAGTCGGCGCAGGAGCTGTATGCCGAAACCGCTGCCAAGAATCCGAAGTTCAAGAAGGTCTACGAGTCGTGGGAGAAGTTCCGCAAGGACCAGATCCTCTGGTTCCGCGTGGCCGAAAACACCTTCGACGACTTCGTTGCCACGGTGAAATAGAGCACTGCGGCATTACCAGGAGATCGAACCCCGCTGCGGCGGGGTTTTTTTTTGGCGCGGTGCCCGCGCTTTGGACGAGCCGGATACGGCAAGAGCGGATGGTACAATCCCCGAGCGTCCAAAAGGGGGGACCATCGTGGCTATCGCGTCGCGTACCAGCGGCATGTCTTCGCTTTGCATTCGCCAGGACACCGGCGCGACCACCCTAGGCGTGCTCAAGCCTGCTTCCGTCGCGTGTCTTCTGCTCACTGCGGCAGTTCCGGTGCTCGCTGCCGAGGCTCCCTCGCCCGGCGACGATCCGGCGCTGTGCGGCATTCCGATTGCATACATCCTGTTCGGCCTGACTTTGCTCGGCGTGGTGCTGCTGCACCACTACACCCTGCAGGTGGCGCTGACCGGGCTCGCTGGACTTGCTTCGGGCATGGCCTACTCCCTTTTCAAGGCCAAGGTGCATATGCCTGGCAACCGCATCCACCGCACACGGCGCACCCGGAAGGGCCAGCGCCCATTTTTCAGGTGGCCGCACTAGAGTCGTTCGAAGGCGACCTTGACTTGAGATGAGTTCGAGAAGTTCCTTGTCCAGGCCGGCGCTGAGAAGCGAGTTTGCCGCCTCTCCCGGCCATCGACGCGCCACGCTCACGCTGGCCGCGCTGGGCGTGGTGTTCGGCGACATCGGCACCAGCCCGCTGTATGCGTTCAAGGAGGCCTTCGGTGGCCACCATCACCTGGCGGTGACGGAAGCCCACGTGATGGGCGTACTGTCGATGATCTTCTGGGCGGTGACGCTGATCGTCACGCTGAAGTACCTGCTGTTCGTGCTGCGTTTCGACAACAAGGGCGAGGGCGGCGTGCTTGCCCTGCTGGCCTATGCCGGTGGGCTCACCCGCGGCCACGGCCGGTTGCACTGGTGGACGGCGGTCATCGCGATCTTTGCGGCATCGCTCTTCTTCGGCGATGCCGTGATCACGCCTGCCATCTCCGTGCTATCGGCCGTCGAGGGTCTGTCGGTCGCCACGCCGGCCTTCGAACACTGGGTCACACCGATCACGCTAGTGATTATCGTCGGGCTGTTCTCCATCCAGCGGCACGGCACGGGCGGCGTGGGCAGGTACTTTGGCCCGATCACCGTTTTGTGGTTTCTCGCCCTCGCCGCGCTGGGCGTGGCAAGCATTCTGCAAACGCCGCGCATCGTTGCGGCGATCGATCCGCGATACGCGCTGGCCTTCGCCATCGAGTCGCCTGGTGGCGCGTTCCTTGCGCTCGGCGCCGTGTTTCTCACGCTGACAGGCGGCGAGGCGCTGTACGCGGACATGGGCCACTTCGGACGCGGGCCGATCCGCATCGGGTGGTTCGGGCTGGTGTTTCCCTCGCTCATGCTCAACTACCTCGGTCAGGGCGCACTGGTGTTGCGCGACTCCGAGGCGGCGCGGAATCCCTTCTATCTGCTCGCGCCCGAGCCGCTGCTCCTGCCGCTCGTCGGCCTGGCCACGGCGGCGACGGTAATCACATCCCAGGCGACCATCTCCGGTGTCTTCTCCGTCACCCAGCAAGCCTCGCGCCTGGGTTACCTGCCGCACATTCCCACCCGGTATACGTCGGAATCCGAGCGTGGCCAAGCCTACATCTCCCAGATCAACTGGACGATGCTGATCATCGTCGTCCTGCTGGTGCTCGGCTTCGGCTCGTCGTCCAACATGGCGGCTGCCTATGGCATCGCGGTGTCGGCCACCATGCTGCTGGAAACCGGCCTTGTCGCCGTGGTGGCATGGGCGATGTTGCCCCGGCTGCGGCCGGTACTCGTCGCCAGCGTGGCCGTGGTCGGGTGTACCGAATTGCTGTTCCTCGCCTCGAACGCGACCAAGATCGCCGCTGGCGGATGGTTTCCGCTGTTGTGCGGGCTGGCCATGTTCGCCGTCCTGTCGACATGGAAGCGCGCCGGTGATGTCATCCGCGCCGACGAAGCGCGCAAGCGGGTGCCGCTGCGCGGCTTCTTCGAGCACCTCGGTGATGTGGCGCGGGTGCCGGGAACGGCGATCTACTTTGCTGCCAATGCAGAAAGTGCGCCGACGACGCTGCTGCACAATCTCAAACACAACAAGGTGCTGCACGAGCGCATTCTGTTCATGACCATTGCCAACGAGGACGTGCCGCGGATTCCCGACAAGGAGCGCACCGATGTGCTCGTGCTGGAGCCAAAGTGGCTGTACCACGTGACGCTGCACTACGGGTTCATGGAAGACCCGGACATTCTCGCCGCCCTGCGGCTGCTTGAAAACCACGGCCTGCGCCTCGAGGTGGCGGACACCACGTTCTTCCTCGGCAAGTCCACCATCGCTCTGGCGGAGAAGCCTGGCTTGTTTACCTGGCGTCGGCACTTGTTTCGCTGGATGCAGCGCAATGCGCCGAGCGCCGTGGAATATCTGAACATCCCGCCCGATCGCGTCATCGAACTCGGCACCAGAATCACCGTCTAGCCTGCGCTCGCGCTGTTCCGGGTCGCAACGCCGCCTGCCCGCGGATGACGAGGGCGCTGTATCCCGATTTGCCGGCCGACGTCGGGGTACAAAAACGAACCCCGCCGGAGGCGGGGTTCGTTTGAGAGAAGCCAGGTGCTATTTCCCCGGCTGTTCCTTCAACGCGCGTTCGAGCGCCTTCATGGGGTCTTCGTCGGCCGCGGGCTGAGCCGGCACCGTTCCCGGCTGGCCGGGCTGGGCATCGCTGCCCGGCGCGGGCGACTCCTCGCCCATCGGGATCTCGATCTGGACCTTGTCGAGGTCGACCTTCTTCTCGGCACCGAGGCCGATGGTCACGAGCACCGGGAAAGCGATCAGAATGCAGACCATGAAAACCTGGATCACCACGTAGGGCACCGCGCCCCAGTAGATCTGTGCCGTGGTGATCGGCTCCGTCAGCTTGCCCGTAATGCGATCCACGTAGGCCTTGGTCGGTGCCACGCTGCGCAGGTAGAACAGCGCGAAGCCGAAGGGCGGATGCATGAACGAGGTCTGCATGTTGATGCCCAGCAGGATGCCGAAAAATATTAGATCGATGCCCAGTTTTTCCGCCACGGGGCCGAGCAGCGGCACGACGATGAACGCCAGTTCGAAGAAATCGAGGAAGAAGGCGAGCAGGAAGATCAGGATGTTCACCACGATTAGAAAACCGAGCTGCCCGCCGGGCAGATCCAGCAGCAGCTCCTCGACCCACTTGTGGCCGTCCACGCCATAGAACGTCAGACTGAACACGCGCGCGCCCACGAGGATGAACACGACAAAAGTGGTTAGCTTGGCGGTGGAGTTCATCGCCTGCTTGAGCAAGGTGAAGTTGAGCCGCTTGCGGGAAAGCGCCATGACCAGCGCACCCAGGGCGCCCATGGCGCCGCCTTCGGTGGGCGTGGCGACGCCGATGAAAATCGTCCCCAGCACCAGGAAGATCAGTGCCAGCGGTGGTACGAGCACGAAAGCCGTCTTCTCCGCCATGCGGCTGAGCAGGCCGAGTTTGAATAAGCGGTTGATCAGCGCGATGGCGAATGCGACGCCGATGGCTAGGAGCATGCTGATGACAATCACTTCATCGGTCGGCGCATCGGCGGGATAGGTTCGCGACCAGGCGATCGCGGCGGCGACCGAGATTGCCGTGAGCACCAGAAGCGAAGTCCCGCCGCTCTTGCCGTTGGGTTCCCTGAGGCTGCGCGCCTCGGGCGGCAGTGCCGGCGCAAACTGGGGCCGCCAGAGCGACGTCAGTAAGATCCATCCTGAATAGAGCCCGGTCAGCACGAAGGCGGGAATGAATGCTCCCTTGTACATGTCCCCGACGGACTTGCCGAGCTGGTCCGCCATGATGATCAGCACCAGCGACGGCGGAATGGCCTGGGCGAGCGTGCCCGAGGCCGCGATGACTCCCGAGGCCAGCCGTCTGTCATAGCCGTAGCGCAGCATGATAGGCAGCGCAATCAATCCCATCGAGATGACCGAGGCGGCGACAATGCCGGTGGTGGCGGCGAGCAGCGCGCCGACGAAAATCACTGCGTAAGCCAGCCCGCCGCGCACCGGGCCGAAGAGCTGGCCGATGGTGTCGAGTAGATCCTCGGCCATCCCGCTGCGTTCCAGTATCAGCCCCATGAAGGTGAAGAACGGGATCGCCAGCAGCGTGTCGTTGCTCATGATGCCGAAGATCCGCTCCGGCAGTGCACCGAACAGCGACGGGCTCAGCAGGCCCAGCTCGATGCCGATGGTGGCAAAGACCAATCCGTTGGCGGCAAGCGCGAACGTGATCGGGTAACCGAGCAGAAGGAAGAGCGCCATCGACGCGAACATGATCGGCGCAATGTTGTGGGCGAGGAACTCAGTCATTTTTCTTCTCCTCTTCCTGGCGCTTGCGCAACGCCTCGATCAGTTCCTCTTCGGCGCTCGGCGCGGCGTGCTTCTCGGACGGGTCCGGTATCAGTCCCTGAAGGAATGCGACTCGCTTGATCAACTCAGAGAATCCCTGCAGGGTCAGCAGGAAGAAGCCCAGTGGCAGGAGCAGCTTAACCGGCCAGACGATCAGTCCGCCGGCGTTGGGAGACATTTCCTTGCTCTCGAATGACACGGTGAAGAACGACGTGCCATACCAGAGAAAAACGAACATGACGGGCAGCATGAATAACAGTGTGCCGAGAATATCGATCCAGGTCTGCGTTCGTTTCGAGAACCTGCCGGAAACGATGTCGATGCGGATATGCTCGTTGTGGAGAAGCGTGTAACCGGAGCACAGGAGAAAGATGGCGGAAAACATGTACCACTGCGCTTCAAGGAAGGCGTTGGAACTGACGTCGAACGCTTTGCGCACGATGGCATTGATTGCGCTCACCAGCACGGCAACCAGGACCAGCCAGATCACGGCGCGACCGACGCGTTCATTGAGCCAGTCGATAAGCTCGGAAATCTTCAGCAGGAAACCCACATCCCCCTCCTCTCCGTTTTGGGATCATGTCTCATGCGCCCGCCAAGCGGCGAGCCCGTGCGCGGACGTAGCCCTCAAGCGACCAGCAATGCTAGCGTAAACGTCTCCCGAAGTGATTTGCAGCAAGGGTTTCCCCTACTCAGGGCTTTCCCTGATTGTGGCGCTGGGCCCACACGCGCTGCTGCGCTGCAGCAAGCGCGAGTAGAATGGAACACCGTGCTTTGGCAACTCGTTCATGAGCCCGACGCGTTTTTGTATCGTCCGCCACGGCGAAACGGCGTGGAACGCGCAGCGCCGCATCCAGGGACAGCTGGACATCGCCCTCAATGACACCGGACGCGCCCAGTCACGGGCACTGGCGGCCGTGCTGGCGGGCCGGCTTTTTGCCGCGCTCTATGCCAGCGATCTGGCGCGCGCCCGACAGACTGCGCAAGCAGCCGCCGAGACGCTTGGCCTCGAAGTCCGTCTGTCGCCGGTATTGCGCGAGCGTCACTACGGCGTTTTCCAGGGCCTGACGCACGACGAGGCGCGGGCGCGTCATTCAGACCACTACCGCCGCTTCGAGTGCCGGGACACGCACTTCGGCTTCGACACCGGCGAGAGCCTGCTCCAGTTTCAGTCCCGCGTCATGGATGGCTTGTCGGCATTGGCACGCGCACACCCGGGCGGCGACGTGCTCGTGGTCAGCCACGGCGGCATCCTTGATATCGCGCGCCGCGCCGCCACCGGGACGAGCCTCCAGGCACAGCGCGATTTTCCGCTGCCCAACGCGGCGCTCAACTGGCTGGCCTACGACGACGGCGCCTGGCGCCTTCTGGCTTGGGCGCAGAACGCTACGCAGGCCCCATCGCTGGACGAGCTTGCCGGGTAGACCTTGCTTGCGACGCCGTCCCCGTTTGCTCGCCGCGGCCAAGCCGACTATAGTATTTGCACACGCGGCAACGATCCCCGCCACCAGAGCACTGCCAGGACGTCCGCTTCCCCCTTCCAGCTCCGGAATAACTGCCTTCAGCCATGTCACGGGACAGCGAGCGCCGTTCGCCGCCGGTTCACGCCGCCGACGCAGGTCAACAATCCGCTGAGGCGCGACTGCTGGAGGTGGTCGCGCGCCTGGTCGCCGAGACGCATCCCGGGCTGGAGTCGCGGGTCGCGCTCGACAGTGAGTTGGAACGCGACCTTGCCCTGGACAGCCTGGCCAGGGTCGAATTGCTGCTGCGGCTGGGCGAAGCCTTCGGCGTGACGCTGCCGGAGCAGACCCTGGTCGAAGCCGTATCGGTGAGCGATCTGTTGCGTTTCCTCGGCCATGCCGCGGCTGCGGCGCCCGGGGGCGCGCCGGCGGTGGGCGCACGCCTGGCGCCGCGCGAGGCGCTCGCCGTTCCGACGCAGGCACAAACCTTGGTCGAAGCGCTCGACTGGCATGCGAGCCAGCATCCCGACCGTCTGCACGTCCTGCTCTACGGCGAGGCCGGGGCGACGGAGCAGATCACCTACGGCGCACTGCGCGATGCTGCCCGGCGCATTGCCACCGGCCTGCTGTCCCGCGGGCTGCAGCCGCGGCAGGCGGTGGCGCTGATGCTGCCGACGGGGCGCGATTACCTCGCCAGCTTCTTCGGCGTCATGATTGCCGGTGGCATCCCGGTTCCCATTTATCCGCCGGCGCGCCTGAGCCAGATCGACGAGCATCTGCGCCGCCACGGCCGCATTCTCGCCAATGCCGAGTGCGTCAAGCTGATCACCGTTGCCCAGGCCAAGACGTTGGCCTATCTGCTGCGCGGCACCGTGCCGTCGCTAGGCGAGATCGTCACCGCCGAGGAACTGGTGCGCGAACCCATGCCCATCGCGCACCGAGCGCAAGCCGGCGACATCGCATTTCTGCAATACACCTCCGGCAGCACCGGCGATCCCAAAGGCGTTGTGCTCACCCACGCCAATCTGCTGGCGAACATCCGGGCGCTGGGCGAGGCGATTCGGGTGGACGATTCGGATGTTTTCGTCAGCTGGCTGCCGCTTTACCATGACATGGGGCTGATCGGCGCCTGGCTCGGGCCGCTCTATTTCGGTTTTCCGCTGGTGCTCATGTCACCGCTGGCGTTCCTCGCCCGGCCCGGCCGCTGGCTGCAGGCGATCCACCGTCATCGCGGCACGATCTCCGCGGCGCCGAACTTCGCCTACGAACTGTGCGCGCGCAAGCTGCCCGACAGCGAGCTGGCCGGCCTGGATCTGAGTTGCTGGCGCTGGGCGTTCAACGGCGCCGAGCCGGTCAGTCCGGCTACGCTGGAGGCGTTTGCGTCGCGCCTCGCGGCGTGCGGCCTGAAGCGCGAGGCGCTGGCGCCGGTTTATGGACTGGCCGAATGCTCCGTCGGCCTGGCCATTCCGCCCCGTGGCCGCGGCCCGGTCATCGACGTCATCTCGCGCCGGGCCTTTGCCGAATCGCGCGAGGCGATCACTGTCGCCACCCACGCCGCCGATGCCATGCAGGTCGTCGGGTGCGGGCGGGCCATTCCCGGCCACTCCATGCGTATCGCCGACGACAGCGAGCGCGAATTGCCGGAGCGCCAGATTGGGCACCTGCAGTTCCGCGGGCCGTCGGCGACCCAAGGCTACTATCGCAATGCCGAGGCTACACGCCGCCTGCGCCATGGCGAGTGGCTGGACACGGGCGACTACGCCTACATGGCAGCAGGCGAGGTCTACCTGACCGGCCGCGCCAAGGACTTGATCATCCGTGGCGGGCGCAACGTCTATCCCTACGAGCTGGAGGAGGCGGTCGGCAATCTCGCGGGCATCCGCAAAGGCTGCGTGGCGGTGTTCGGTTCCCCCGATCCGGCCAACGGCACCGAGCGGTTGGTGGTGCTGGCCGAGACGCGCGAGCTGGATGAGGCGGCGCGAGAGGTCCTGCGCCGGCGCATCAACGAGGCTGCCACCGATGTCATGGGCATGCCGGCCGATGAAGTGGTGCTGGCGCCGCCGCACACGGTGCTGAAAACGTCGAGTGGCAAGATTCGCCGCGCCGCCTCGCGCGAGCTGTACGAGCGCGGCGAGATCGGTGCCGCCGTGCCGCCGATGTGGCGCCAGTTGCTGCGCATGGCGCTGCCGGCACTGCGTGCCCGTGCCGGAGACCGCCTGCGGCGCGCTCTCGCGTGGCTGTACGGCATCTACGCCTGGGTTGCCTTCCTGACTCTGGGGGTACCGGTGTGGGCGCTGGTGGCTGCGCTGCAGCGCCCGCGGCTTGGGCACTACCTGACCCACTATGCGTCGCGGCTGTTCCTGCGCCTCTTGTTCCTGCCGGTCAACGCCTCGGGCCTGGACCGGCTGCCGGCCAAGGCGCACGTGCTGGTGGTGAATCACGCCAGCTATCTCGACGCCGTGATCCTGGTATCCCTGCTGCCGCCGCGCCTGGGGTACGTGTTCGCGGCCAAGCGCGAGTTCGTCGGCCACTGGTTGCCGCGCCTGTTCTTTCGCGGAATCGGCGCCATGTTCGTCGAGCGCTTCGACGCCCGGCAGGGCGTCGAGGACGTGGACGCCATCATCGGCGCGCTGCGCCAGGGTGACAGCGTGGTCGTGTTCCCCGAAGGAACGTTCTCCCGCGAGGCGGGCCTGCGGCCGTTCCGCATGGGCGCGTTTGTCGCCTCGGCGCGAGCCGACGTTCCCATCGTTCCGGCCGGCCTTTCCGGCGTGCGCGCGGTGCTGCGCGACCGGACGTGGCTGCCGCGGCGCGGCGCCGTGCGCTTCGAGATCGGCACCGTTCTCGCGCCGGCCGGGGACGACTGGGCGACGGCGGTGCACCTGCGCGACGGTGCTCGGGGGGAGATCCTGCGTCACTGCGGCGAGCCGGATCTCTCGCCCCGATCGTAGCGTCCTGTGCTATCGGCGGAGTAGGACACGAGGCGAGCGCCGCCGCCCGGGCAGTGGCGTCCCCATGATAAAATTGCAATTTCCCCGCACAAGACGCATCCCGACATCATGTTTTCGAAACAGAACAACCTGGCCAAAGTCGATCCGGAAACCTGGCAAGCGGTGCAGAGCGAAAACCGCCGCCAGGAGGATCACATCGAGCTGATCGCCTCGGAGAACTACGTCAGCTACGCCGTATTGGAGGCCCAGGGTTCACAGCTCACCAACAAGTACGCCGAAGGTTACCCCGGCAAGCGCTACTACGGCGGCTGCGAGTACGTGGACATGGTCGAGCAACTGGCGATCGACCGGGCAAAGCAGTTGTTCAAGGCCGAGTACGCCAACGTGCAGCCCCATTCCGGCTCCCAGGCCAATCAGGCGGTCTACTTCTCGGTGCTGCAGCCGGGCGACACCATCCTCGGCATGTCGCTCGCCCACGGTGGGCACCTGACCCACGGCGCGACCGTCAATCTCTCCGGCAAGATCTTCAAGGCCGTCACCTACGGATTGCATCCCCAGACGGAAGAAATCGACTACGACGAAGTGGCTCGGCTGGCCCAGGAGCACAAGCCGAAGATGATCGTTGCCGGCGCTTCGGCCTACGCTCTGGTCATCGACTTCGAGCGCTTCCGCAAGATCGCCGATTCCGTCGGCGCCTACCTGATGGTGGACATCGCGCACTATGCCGGCCTCATCGCCGCGGGCTTCTATCCGAGCCCCATCGGCATCGCCGATTTCGTCACCAGCACGACCCACAAGACCCTGCGCGGTCCCCGCGGCGGGCTGATCCTCGCCAAGGGCGAGCACGAAAAGATCCTTAACTCCTCCATCTTCCCTTCGCTGCAGGGCGGACCGCTGATGCACGTCATCGCCGCCAAGGCCGTAGCCTTGAAAGAAGCGATGACGAAGGAGTTCAAGAACTATCAGGAGCAGGTCATCGACAATGCCCGGGTCATGGCGCGCGTGCTGTCGGAGGAGCGGGGATTGCGCATCGTCTCCGGCCGCACCGACTGCCACCTGTTCCTGGTGGATCTGCGCGCCAAGAACATCACCGGTAAGGATGCCGAGGCGGTGCTCGGGCGCGCCCACATCACGGTGAACAAGAACGCCATCCCCAACGATCCGCAGAAGCCCTTCGTGACCAGCGGCATCCGCATCGGCACGCCGGCCATGACCACCCGCGGCTTCACCGAGATCGAGGCCGAGCAGGTGGCGCACCTGATCGCCGACGTGCTCGATGCGCCCAACGACGACGCGACGATCGATCAGGTGCGCGGCAAGGTGTCTCAGCTGTGCCACAAGTTCCCCGTGTACGGCGCGTGAGGCACGCGGGCGAGGACTGAGGCGAAATCCTCCATGGGTTGGCGCGCCCCTCACTCGCTCCCCGTTACCGCATATTGCCCATGAAGTGCCCCTACTGCGGCGACACCAACACCCAGGTGGTGGACACCCGGGAAAGCGAGGACGGCGATACCGTCCGCCGCCGTCGCCGCTGTCTTGCCTGTGACAAACGCTTCACCACCTACGAGCGCGTGGAGCTGAAGCTGCCGCAGATCGTGAAGAAGAACGGCAGCCGCGCCGAATACGATCGCGACAAGCTCCAGGCCAGCATGATGCTGGCGCTGCGCAAGCGTCCCGTCGCCATGGAGAGCATCGATGCGGCCGTCGATCGCATCGAGGAGAAGCTGCTTACCCTGGGCGAGCGGGAGGTGCCGAGCGAGAAGCTGGGCGAGCTGGTGATGCGCGAGTTGCGCAGGCTGGACAAGATCGCTTACATCCGCTTTGCCTCGGTGTATCGCAACTTCGAAGATGTGGACGAATTCAGCGAGGCAATCCGTGAGGTGAAGAAGCCGCGCGTACGTCGCCCGCGCAGCGCCTGAACCCGGAGCGGGCGCATGGCCGCGCCGACTGGCCGGATATGCTGAACGGCGCCTGTACCTCGCCTGCAACCCATTGCGATGCGGACAACCCTTGATCCCGACCTTCACTGCCGAGGATTACCGCCACATGTCCCGCGCCCTGCGGCTTGCGGCGCGCGGGCTGCACACGACGACGCCGAATCCGCGCGTCGGTTGTGTCATCGTGCGCGATGGCGAGGTGGTGGGCGAGGGTTGGCACGAGCGTGCCGGCGGGGCGCACGCCGAGATCCGTGCCCTCGACATGGCTGGGCCTCGTGCTCGCGGCGCCACCGCTTACGTGACGCTGGAGCCGTGCAGCCATCATGGCCGGACCCCGCCCTGCGTGGAGGCGCTGATCGGAGCGGGGCTGGTCCGGGTGATCGCGGCCATGATCGACCCCAATCCATTGGTCGGCGGCCAAGGTATCGCGGCACTCCGGGCGGCCGGCATCCAAGCCGTGGCCGGTTTGCTTGAAAGCGAGGCGCGCGAGCTGAACGTCGGCTTCGTCGCGCGCATGACGCGCGGGTGGCCGTGGGTGCGAATGAAGCTGGCGGCGAGCCTCGATGGCAAAACCGCCCTCGCCAACGGCCGCAGTCAATGGATCACCTCGGCCGCAGCGCGGCGCGACGGCCACCGCTGGCGCGCGCGCGCCTGCGCCATCCTGACCGGCATCGGCACCGTCAAGGACGATGACCCGCAACTGACCGTGCGCGACATCGCCACCGCACGCCAGCCGCTGCGGGTTCTGGTGGACAGTCGGCTCGACGTACCGCTTTCTGCGCGCATCCTGGATGGCGGCAATGTGCTCGTCGCGGTGGCGGTGGACGATCCGGCCAAAGCGGCCGCCTTGCGCTCGCGCGGCGCGGAAGTGCTGGTACTGCGCAACGCCGCGGGCAAGGTGGAACTGGCAGATTTGCTGCGGGAACTTGGCCGCCGGGGCATCAACGAGGTGCACGTCGAAGCCGGCTTCAAGCTCAATGGCTCGCTGCTGCGCGAGGGGCTGGTCGATGAATTGCTGATCTACTTCGCGCCTTGCCTGATCGGGGATGCCGCCCAGGGCATGTTCAATCTGCCCGAGCTTTCCGAACTCGCTGACCGGCGACACCTGCAATGGCATGAGGTCAGGCGTGTCGGCGAGGATCTGCGGATTCTTGCCCGGCCGGCCAGCCCGAGCTAACCTGAGGAGGCGGCCGCGGATGTCTCGCTCGTTGGTGTTGCGCACACGGCGCAGGTCGGATCCTTTGCCAGCCCGATCGTGCGCCATTCCATGGTCAGCGCATCGAGCAGCAGCAATCGCCCGGTAAGCGTCTGGCCGCAGGGCGCGAGCAGCTTGAGCGCTTCGGCTGCCTGAATCGTACCGATGATCCCGGTGAGCGGCGCGAACACGCCCATCACCGCGCAGCGCACATCCTCGACCTCCTGTCCCTCGGGGAAGAGACAGTTGTAGCAGGGGTTGGCCGGATTGCGCAGGTCGAACACCGAAACCTGGCCGTCGAAGCGGATGGCAGCGCCGGACACCAACGGCTTGCGGTGGGCGACGCAGGCGCGATTGATGGCGTGGCGGGTAGCGAAATTGTCGGAGCAGTCGAGCACCACGTCGGCCGACGCCACCTGAGCGTCCAACTCGGCGCCGGCGAGCCGCATTTTCAGTGCCACGACCCGCGTCTCGGGGTTGATCAGCGCCAGGGTGTCGGTGCCGGAGTCCACCTTGGCCCGGCCGATTGCCGGCGTGTGGTGCAGGACTTGGCGCTGCAGATTGGTGAGATCCACCGTGTCGTCATCGCACAGCACGATGGTGCCGACACCGGCGGCGCCCAGGTACAAAGCCGCCGGCGAGCCCAACCCGCCCGCGCCGACGACGAGCGCGCGCGCTTGGACGAACCTTTCCTGGCCTTCGATGCCGATCTGGGGCAGCAGGATGTGGCGGCTGTAGCGCAGGAGTTGGTCGTCGTTCATGGGAATCGGCGGTGGCGGGCGCGCACCGAGCCCTTTCGGCTCGACGTCCGGCCTACTTGTATTCCCTCAACTCCGGCGGCGTGTCGTCATGGTCGCCGTGGGGATGGTGCTCGTAGGCTTTGACATAAACTTCGTTGGACTTCTTGATGAGCCGCTCCGGCGACTGGAGGTTATGCAACTGCGTGTCTTCGCAGAAGTTCACCAGCGCGCGCATCAGCTTGGAGTAGAGGGTGTTGTCGAGGTGGAAGCCCTGGTCGCGCAGGGCGTTCTCCAATCCCTGCAGCGTGTATTCCGTGAGTTCGTAGCCGACCGTGATGGCGCGCCGGCCGGGGATTGCGTCGACCTTCAGGTTTTCCAGTCCGGCCAACAGCGCCAGGGCCTTCTCCGTCTGCCCCGGGGGAAGGAGGCCGAAGCGGATCTCCCTCCTCTTGTAGGTGCCGGGCTGTGGCGCAAAGCCGCCGCGGGTCAGCGTCGAGGCGCCCTTGGCTAGAGCGCGTTTCATCCCATCCTCCCCGCGATGCCCTTACTTGTTGGGTTGTATGATCTGCAGGCCCTTGAGGAGATTGAGCGCCTGGGCCAACTGGAAGTCTTTCTTCGATCCGAGCTCCAACGGCAACTTGGACTCCTCTTCGTCCTCCTCATCCTTCGGTTTCGGCTTGGCCGGCGTCTCGCTCTTGGGCTTGGATTTGGTCGCCTGGGACGGTTCCTTGGGCTCCGGCTCCTTCTCCTTGTCATTCTGCAGATGGCGCTCCAGATCGGCTTCACGGATGCGCGAGGCGGTCTCGCCGTTGGGCGATTCCTCGACAACGATGTCCGGGGTAATGCCTTTGGCCTGGATGGAACGGCCGTTGGGGGTGTAGTAGCGCGCGGTCGTGAGCTTGATCGCCGTGTTGTTGTTCAGCGGCAGAATGGTCTGCACTGAGCCCTTGCCGAAGCTCTGGGTTCCCATCACGACGGCACGCTTGTGATCCTGCAACGCGCCAGCGACGATCTCGGAGGCAGACGCCGAACCGCCATTGACCAGTACCACCATGGGCACGGTCTTGACGCCCGCCGGGAGGTTTTTCAGGAAGTCATCGCGCGAGCCGCGCAGGTAGTCCTCCGTGGTGGCGTAGTACTTGCGCTTGGCATCCTCGGTCCGGCCGTCGGTGGAGACGACCAGGGTCTTCTGCGGCAGGAAGGCGGCGGACACGCCGATCGCACCGTGCAGCAACCCGCCCGGATCGTTGCGCAGATCCAGCACCAGGCCTTTGAGCGCGCCCTGCTTGTAGATGTCATCCAGATGTTTCGCCAGCGAGGGCGCCGTGTTCTCTTGGAACTGGGTAACACGCACGATCGCATAGCCCGGCTCGAGCACCTTGGATTTGACGCTGCGAACCTTGATGACCTCTCGGGTCAGGGTGAGCACGACGGGCTTGGACTCGCCCTTGCGCGCGATGGTCAGGGTGATCTGGGTTCGGGGTTTGCCGCGCATGCGCTTGACGGCGTCGTTGAGCGTCATGCCTTTGACCGAGGTGTCGTCGAGCTTGACGATCAGATCGCCGGCCTTGATGCCGGCGCGGAAAGCGGGCGTGTCCTCGATCGGCGAGATGACCTTGACGAAGCCGTCCTCCATGCCGACCTCGATGCCCAGGCCGCCAAACTCACCCTGGGTGCCGACCTGCAGATCCTTGAACGCATCCTGGTCGAGGTAGGCAGAGTGCGGGTCGAGATTCGACAGCATGCCGCTGATGGCGTGGGTGATCAGCTTCTTGTCCTCCACCGATTCGACGTAACCGCTCTTGATGGCGTTGAAGACATCGGCGAACGACCGCAACTCCTCCACGGGCAGCGGCGACGCCGCCTCCTTGTTGGCGTTGGCGGAGAAATTCAGGCTGATGAGGATGCCGCCGACCAGTCCGATGAAGACCAGGGCCGCCTGTTTGATTTTGCTATGCATGCGCTACTCCACTTCGGATCCGACAATTACGCGCCGGCCTGCACGGGCAAGAGCGGGGCACCCCTGCTCCGATGCGCGGTCCCGGATCCCTGCGACTGCTTCCGGATTCACCTCAGATTTACCCATCTCAGCGGGTCGATGGCCTGACCCTGATGGCGGATTTCAAAGTATAAACCGGATTCCGGGTTGCCGCCGCTATTGCCGATGCTGGCGATGACATCGCCTGCCGTCACGCTTTCGCCGACGCCCTTGAGCAGCGACTCGTTGTTGCCATAGACGGACAGGTAGTCGCCGCCGTGGTCCACGATGATCATGTTGCCGAATCCGCGCAGCCACTCGGCAAATACCACGCGCCCCGGCGCGATAACCTTGACGTCGCCGCCCGGGGCGGCACGGATGAACAATCCTTTCCAGCTCGCGCCGCCCTCCAGCCTTGGAGCGCCGAAGCGGTTGATGAGTTCGCCGCGCGCAGGCAGGCGCAGTTGCCCGCGCAATCGGCCGAAGGGCACACCGTGGGCAGCCCCGCCCTCCGGCGTCTGCTCGTTGCGCAGGACCGGGGCGGTCGCTACCGGCGGCTCCGGCTTCACGGACGCCGGCGGGCGCTGAATGACACGGCCGAGACCTTCGATCAGGCGCGACAGGCGGCTTTCATCCTGTTTCAGCGTGTCGACTTCCCGTCGGCGGGCTTTGATCTTGTCGGCGATCCGATCGAGCACGGTGCGCCGGGCTTGCTGCTGGCTGACCAGTTCGTTGCGCTCCGAGCGGCTGCGCTTCTCGATCTCCGCCAGTTCTGCCGTCTTGCTGCGGGCGGCCGCTACGAGCGCATTCTTTTCCTTCAGGCTCTCGCGCAGGGAGGCAATGAGCTCGGCCTTGCTGCGCGATAGCGCCTTGAGGTAATGCAGGTCACGGGCGAGCTGATTGGGATCGTCGCCGCCGAGGATGTGGCGCAAGGCGTCGTCGTGACCCGCGAGGTATTGGCGATAGATGAGCGCGCCGAGCTGCGCCTGTTGGCTGCCGATTCGGGCCTCCAGCTGGCGTACCTGGGCATTCAATTCGGACAGCTCGGACTGCGCTTCGCCCTTTTCGCGCCCCAGTTCGCGCAGGTTTCGGTTGGCCGCGGAGATGCCCTGTTCGGCGTCGCGCAACTGATCGGCGATGTCGGAGCGGGACTTCTCGGCCTCGGCGATCTCCTTGCGCAGGGTTTCGATGCGCGACTGCAGTTCCAGCAGCTCTTCGCGCTTGACCTGTTGTTCCGGCTTCTTCTTGGCGGCCAAGGCCGGCGCGGCGCACGGCACTGCCGCCAAGACCAGCGCAATGCACGCGGCGCGGATCGCGCGGATGGGCACCGGTCGTTCTGGAACTATCCGTGAACCCGGCACCATCCGCGATTGCTGGCGGCGTTAGGCTTTGGCCTTGCCTTGGTTGGCGACAGCCTGCATGGCAGCCTTGATTGCGTCCTCGTCGCCCAGGTAGTAGTTGCGCAATGGCTTCAGATCGTCGTCCAGTTCATACACGAGCGGCTGGCCCGTGGGGATGTTCAGGCCGACGATGTCGGCATCGGAGATGTTGTCCAGATACTTGACCAGCGCCCGCAGGCTGTTGCCGTGGGCGGCGACGACCACGCTCTTGCCGCTGCGTACCATGGGGGCGATGGTTTCGTGCCAGTAGGGCAGGAAGCGGGCGACGGTATCCTTCAGGCACTCGGTGCGGGGCAGCTCGGCGGCGCTGAGATCGGCATAGCGGGGATCGCTGCGTCCCACCCTGGGATCATCGGCCTCCAGCACCGGCGGCGGAATGTCGTAGGAACGCCGCCAGGTGAGCACCTGCTGGTCGCCGAACTTCGCCGCCGTTTCCGCCTTGTTCAACCCCTGCAGCGCGCCGTAGTGGCGCTCGTTCAGGCGCCAGGAGTGATGGATGGGAATCCACATCCGGTCCATTTCCTCCAGCGCCATCCACAGCGTGCGTATGGCGCGCTTGAGGACCGAGGTGTAGGCGACGTCGAAGGCGAACCCCTCGGCTTTGAGCAATTGGCCCGCGGCTTTGGCTTCCGCCCGGCCTTTTTCGGTCAGATCCACGTCGGTCCAGCCGGTAAAGCGGTTTTCCTGATTCCAGGTGGATTCGCCGTGGCGCAGCAGAACGATCCGTTTCATCGCATTTCTCCCTGATTTGTTGGAAGGCAACCGTGCAGCGGGCCGGACACCGGGCGCCGATCGCAACCGGACGACGAGATGGCGGCTGCGCAGCTAAAAGAAGTATTTTATAATAATCTGCGTATCGACTCGACTCGGTGTCCCCGTGCACAACGCTATTATCGACCTGATTGACAAGCAGGAGCATATCGAAACGGCCGCGCGCGCGCTAAAGTCGATCTCCCATCCCCTGCGCCTGAAGATCCTCTGTGTCATCGGTGATCAGGAAGCATGCGTGCAGGAAATCGTCGATGCCGTCGGTACCTCGCAAAGCAATATCTCTCAGCATCTGGCCATTCTGCGCGACAAGGGCGTGCTGCTCACGCGCAAGGATGCCAATCGCGTTTTCTATCGCGTCGGCGACGCGCGCACGCTGCAGCTCATCGCGCTCATGCGCGAGGTGTTTTGCGGCGTGTCGTCGTCTCGCCCGTCATAATCCGTCCTACGGGAAGCAATCGTGGATTTCGTCGTCAACAATTTCGTCTGGATCGTCGTTGCCTTTGTCAGCGGCGGTATGCTCCTTTGGCCCATGGTGCGCGGCAAGGCCGCCGGGCCGAGCGTCTCGCCGCTCCAGGCGACGCTGATGATCAACCGCGAGGATGCCATCGTGCTCGACGTACGCGAGGCCGACGAGTTCGCCCGGGGCCACGTTCCCAATGCCCGCGGCATTCCGCTGGGGCAGGTCGCTTCCCGGCTCGGCGAGATCGAGAAGTTCAAGGACAAGCCCGTAATCGTGCTGTGCCAGCACGGCAATCGTTCTGCGTCGGCCTGCGGTACCTTGCGCAAGAACGGCTTCGGCAAGGTGTACAACCTTTCCGGCGGATTGAACGCCTGGGAACAGGCCGGCCAGCCTGTCACGACCAAATAGCCGGCGCCCGTCATGGCCAAGGTGACGATGTATACCACGGCGGTCTGCCCGTACTGCATTCGCGCCGAAGGGTTGCTGCAACGCAAGGGCGTGACGGACATCGACAAGATCCGCGTCGATCTCGATCCGCAGCGGCGCGTGGAAATGATGGAAAAGACCGGCCGACGCACCGTGCCCCAGATCTATATCGGCGATCATCATGTCGGCGGGTTCGACGATCTCGCGGCGCTGGACCGGGCCGGCAAGCTCGATCCCTTGCTCGTGGGCGGTTGAAGCGCCTTCAACCGACTACCCTTCAGCCAACTCAACCTTCACGGCGGTAAACCCACCCATGAGCGACGACAATCAGAGCAGTCAACCTGTCTTCAGCATCGAAAAGATTTACGTCAAGGACCTGTCGCTGGAGATTCCTCACGCGCCGCAGATCTTCCTCGAGCGCGAGCAGCCGCAGATCGAAGTGCAGTTGCACACCGAGGGTGGGGCGATCGGCGAGGGCGTCTTCCAAGTCACGCTGACCGTCACGGTCACGGCGAAACTCGGTGAGCGGACCATGTTTCTTGCCGAGGCAGGCCAAGCGGGCATCTTCCAGATCCGCAACGTACCCGAGGGGGACATCGAGCCGATAATGGGTATCGCCTGCCCGAACATCCTCTTTCCGTATGCGCGGGAAACGATTTCCGATCTGGTCAATCGCGCCGGCTTTCCCACCGTCTTGCTGGCGCCGGTGAACTTCGAGGCGCTTTACCAGCAGCGGGCGCAGCAGCAGGCCCAGCAGCCGCATGAAGTACCGATCCAATAACGATACCCGGGCCATGGCGCGAACGACCCTGGCTCTGTGGCTGGCAGCCGCGGCTCCATTGCTGGGCGCGACGGCGCCGGCCCACGCGCTGGAATACCGCTCCCTGAGCGAACCGTCGGTGCTCTACGATGCGCCGTCGAAGCAGGGCAAGCCGCTGTACGTGATCGCCCGCTATACGCCGGTGGAGATTGTCATTGCCGTCGAGGGATGGGCCAAGGTTCGCGACGCGGAAGGCGCGATCACCTGGGTCGAGTCGCGCGTGTTGTCCGCCAAGCGCACCTTGATTGCTACCAGCCGCGTCGAAGTGCGCAATCAGGCCGATGGCGCCGCGCCTCTGGTGTTCGAAACCGACAAGGGTGTCGTGCTCGAGCTGATCGAAGCCGGCCCGCCCGGTTGGGTCAAGGTTCGCCACCGGGATGGTCAGGCCGGGTTCGTTCGGGTAAGTCAAGTGTGGGGGCTCTAGTCCCCCGCGCCTGTTCGCGGCGGACCGAATGAGGATCGCCGTATTAGGCGCCGGCGCTTGGGGCACGGCCCTCGCGGCGGCGCTGGCCGCCCACCACCACGTTTGCTTGTGGGTGCGCGACGCGCAACAGGCCGCGCGCTTGCACGCCGGTCGGGAGAACCTTCGCTACTTGCCCGGATTCAGGCTGCCGAAGGAAGTCGTCGTCGACGCCGATTGCGCGGCAGCGGTACGCGACAGCGAACTCAATCTCATCGTCACCCCTTTGGCCGGGCTGAGAGATACCCTGGTGCGACTGCACTCCGCCGCGCCGGCAACGCCGGTCGTCTGGGCATGCAAGGGGCTCGAGGCGGGCAGCGCCAAGTTGCCCCATCAGATCGTCGCCGAGGCGTTGAGTCCGACGCTGCGCTGCGGCGCGCTCACCGGGCCTAGCTTCGCCGAGGAGGTGGCGCGAGGCCTGCCGACCGCGGTGACGCTGGCGTGCAACGATCTGGAGTTTGCCACGGCGACCGTCAAGGCGCTGAATACGCCGCGTCTGCGCCTCTACGCCAACGACGACGTCGTCGGCGCCGAGGTCGGCGGCGCCGTCAAAAATGTCATGGCCATTGCCGCCGGCATCTCGGACGGCATGGGCTTCGGTCTCAACGCCCGGGCGGCGCTGATCACCCGCGGTCTGGCGGAGATCGCACGGCTCGGTCTGGCGCTGGGCGGGCGGCGCGAAACCTTCATGGGTCTGGCCGGCATGGGCGACCTCATTCTCACATGCACGGGCGATCTCTCGCGCAACCGCCGCGTCGGGCTGGGCCTGGCGCGCGGCCAGTCACTGGATACCATCCTGCGCGAGCTCGGACACACGGCGGAAGGGGTCAGCACGGCCCACGAAGTGGCGCGCCTGGCGCAGCGCCTGGGCATCGACATGCCCATCACCGCGGCGGTGTCGCACATCCTGTCTGGACAGCTCGCGCCGAAGCTCGCGGTGGAGCAACTCCTGAGCCGCGATCCGAAAGTCGAGTAACGCGTTCGCCGCGAAACCCCGCCGGCGGCCGGCGATGTCCTTCAAGACGCGCGGTCCTAACCTCCGCCCGAGAAATGCAGCTGGCGCCAGGCTTCGAATGCCACGACCGCCACAGCATTCGCCAGATTCAGGCTGCGGCTACCGGAGCGCATCGGGATGCGCAGCCGCTGCTCCGGGGTGAGCGCGTCGAGGATGCCGTCGGGAAGCCCAGCGGTCTCGCTGCCGAAGACGAAGGCGTCACCGGCGCGATAGGCAGGGCGATCGTAGGGTGTTGCGGCGCGCGTCGTCAGAGCGAACAGTCGGGCGTCGGCGATTGCGTCGAGGCAGCCCTGCCAGTGGGGATGCACACGTACGTCGGCCAGCTCGTGGTAGTCCAGGCCCGCGCGTCGAAGCGTGCGCGCGTCGAGCCGGAAACCCAGCGGGCGCACCAAGTGCAGGCGCATGCCGGTGTTGGCGCACAGCCGGATGATGTTTCCCGTGTTGGGCGGTATCTCCGGTTGGAACAGAACGATCTCGAACATCTGGCGGCGGTGGCTCGCAGTTACGGTGGCAATGTCCGTGCGACGACGAGGTTTTCGACCCGGGCGGCACCCCGTGCCTTGAGGGACTTCGCACACTCGCTGAGCGTTGCGCCGGTGGTCATCACGTCGTCCACGACCAGAACGCGTTTGCCGCTTAGATCCGCCACGCAGCGAAACGACCCGCGCACGTTGCGCCGGCGTTCGCTCCATGGCAGGCTCGCCTGCGGCGCGGGATTGGCATCGCGCACGACCGCCTCGAGCAGCAAGGGGACGCCGAGGGCACCGACGACGGGGCGGGCTAATTCGACCGCCTGGTTGAAACCGCGATCGCGCAACCGCTGGGGATGCAGCGGCAGGCCTACCAGCACGTCGGTGCTTCGGGGAGCGCTGTTGCTCAACGCGCGCCCCAGGTAACGGGCAATGGCCAGCCGGCGCTGGTACTTGAGTGCCTGGATCATTCGGTCCACGGGGTGCGCATAGACGAACAGCGCAGTGGTGGCATCGAAGTGGGGCGGTTCCCTGAGGCAAGTACCGCACACATCGCCCTGGCTGGTGGGCAGGGCGCAGACCGGGCAGCGCGGCTGATTAAGATGCGGCAGGTCCGCTTCGCACGCCGGACAGAGCAACGTGTCGCCGCTCGTGCTTGCGCACAAAAGGCAGTCCTGCGCCAGCAGCGAGCCGGCACCGGCTGCCACAGCGCGAAAGAGATCACGTAGAATGGCCATTTGGCGGTCCGGCACTGCTGTGATTGCCGATTGTAATTCTTCCCACTGGCATGCACCCATGACTCCGACGAATACGGCCGAATCCTTCCGGCGCAGCCAAAGTCCGATCTGGTCTGCGGCCCAAGTGGCGGCGCTTTTCGAGCTGCCGTTTGCCGATCTATTGTTCCGGGCGCAGCAGGTGCACCGGGCGCATTTCGATGCCAACGCGGTGCAGCGCTCGACGTTGTTGTCCATCAAGACCGGCGGGTGCTCGGAGGATTGCGGCTACTGTTCCCAGTCGGCTCGCTACCAGACCAGCATTGGACGCGAGGAGATGCTGACCGTCGACGAGGTGGTGTCGGCGGCGGGCACCGCCAAGGCGAGCGGGGCATCGCGCTTCTGCATGGGCGCTGCCTGGCGGGGGCCGAAACAACAGGACCTGGAGCGAGTCGCGGAGATGATCCGCGCCGTGAAGGGCCTCGGTCTCGAAACCTGCGTCACCCTGGGCATGCTCAAGGACGGCCAGGCAGAGCAACTCAAGGAAGCGGGCCTGGACTACTACAACCACAACATCGACACCGCTCCTGAGTTCTATGGGAACGTCATCTCCACGCATACCTTGTCGGATCGCGTCGACACGCTCGCCAAGGTGCGCGAGGCCGGCATCAACGTCTGCTGCGGCGGCATCATCGGCATGGGCGAGTCGCGCCGCGAGCGTGCGGCGCTGATCGCAGAGCTGGCGAACATGGACCCGCAACCCGAGTCCGTGCCGATCAACAATCTGGTTGCCGTCGAGGGCACACCCCTTGCTGCCGCGGAGAAGCTCGATCCGTTCGAATTCGTGCGCACGATTGCCGCTGCGCGCATTGCCATGCCGAAGAGCCACGTACGGCTGTCGGCGGGACGGCAAGACATGTCCGATGAACTACAGGCGCTGTGTTTTCTCGCCGGCGCAAACTCCATTTTCTACGGCGACCGACTGCTGACCACCGGCAATCCCGACACCGAGCGCGACGAGCGATTGTTCCGGCGCCTTGGCATTACCGCGGTCTGAGATATCCGCCCCTGCAGTGAGCGCAAGCCGGTTTGAGCTCGACGCGGCGGCGGTACGCCGTGGCTTTGCCCGAGCGGCGGCAAGCTACGACCGCGCTGCGGTTCTGCAACGGGAAGTGGCGCGGCGTATGGCAGAACGCCTCGATCTGGTTCGTCTCGATCCCGTTCGCATCGTCGACCTCGGGTGTGGCACCGGCGCCGACCTGAACCTGCTCGGGGAGCGCTATCCACGGGCGCAGCGCGTCGGATGCGACATTGCGCTGCCGATGCTGCGGCACAGCAGTACGCGCGGCGTGTGGTTCAAGCGCCTGCTGCCGCGCCTGAGCGGCAACTACACACACCTCGTATGCGCCGATGCGGCGCGGCTGGCACTGAAGCCCAATTGTGCCACCCTGATCTGGTCGAATCTGATGTTGCACTGGCTCAACGAGCCCCTCGCGGCGATGCACGAGATGCATCGCGTGCTCGAGTGCCGCGGCCTGCTCATGTTTACCACCTTCGGCCCCGATACGCTTAAGGAATTGCGCGCTGCATTTGCCGACATGGATGGGAGCCCTCACGTCCACGAGTTCATGGACATGCATGACATCGGCGACATGCTGATGACCGTGGGCTTCGCCGAGCCGGTGATGGACATGGAACTGATCAAGCTGACCTATTCTGACGCGCGCGGGCTGTTGCGTGAGCTGAAGGCGAGCGGCAGCACGAATGCAGCAGCGACTCGCCGTCGCGGCCTGACCGGCGCGCGCGGCTGGCACCGGGCACTGTCAGCCTGTGATTCGACGCGCATCGAGGGCAGAGTACCGGCAACCTTTGAGGTGATCTACGGCCATGCCTGGAAGCCGCACCAGCGCGTCGCTGCCGATGGTCGCGCCATTGTACGTTTCGCGCCGAAGGCGAGGGGAGAATGAAACGCGCCAAGAAGCGCACTCAGCCGCTGGTCAAGCCGAGGAACCCGCTTGCGCTGAGCCCGCTCTTGACCAAAGGAGCCGCGCACCAGCGGCGCGACAAGCGGGCCAGCCGTGCGAGACTCAAGGCGGCTTCACGGCGGGAGTTGGATGAGGTCTGAAAGCGGGTAAAGATGTCGTCGCCTGTGCCGATAATCCAAGCATCAAGAGTGATTTCGGGAGTGCACGGCGATGGAATTCGTAGGCCCGTTGATCTTGCTGGTGATTCTAGTGCCGGTGGTCATGCTGCAGGTGGAACTGCTGCGTGCCCGTAATACCAAGGCATATTTCAGCAGGGTAGGGGTTGTCGTCCGCACGCGGGAAGCCCTCGATGAGATGTCCGACGTGATCGGCCGCTACATGGGCGTGGAAATCTTCAACACCGTCGTCTTCAAAGGCATGCGCTACGAGTTTGCGCGGGTTGCGCCGCCCATCTACAAGGAAGTCATGCGCGGGCGCGAACTCTACCTCGACCCCGGCCTGCTTTACGTGGCGCGTTAGTCCTGGTTACGCGCTTCGGAGTCGCTCGGCGGTTCTTTCTGCATCATCCAACCAAATTGTCAGGGCATTGCGCCGAAAGCGCGGCGTGTTGTTGCCCAGTGCGTTCAGTGCCCGGACCTCGTCATAGGGGACGGGGCGTGCCCGCGGCCGCCGATCAGCGCAATCCGGCGACGTAATCCGACACGGCCTTGATTTCGGCATCCGTCATCTTGATGGCGATCATGCGCATCATCTTGTTCAGGTCGTTACCGCGCTCGCCGGCGCGAAAAGCCTTTAGCTGGGTCTCGGTATATTCGGCGTACTGACCGGCGATACGGGGATACTGGGCGGGCATGCCGGCGCCGTTCGGACCGTGGCAGCCGGCGCAGGCGGGAATGCCCTTCGACGCATCCCCTGCACGATAGAGCTTCTGGCCGAACTCCACAGTCTGGCTGTTCCTGGCCGCCTCGGGCTTGAGTTGCTGGCCCGCGTAGAATGCTGCCAGATTGCGCATGTCGTCCTCGCTCAGCGCCGCGACCATACCGTTCATCACCGCATTGACCCGCTCGGGCTGCTTGCCGTCTGCGGCCTTGAAATTGCGCAGTTGCTTGTTCAGGTATTCCGGGATCTGCCCGGCAATTTTGGGGTTCGCGGGCGCCGGGCTGTTGCCGTCGGGGCCGTGGCAGGCGACGCACACTTGGGAGGCGATGCTCTGCGCTTTGGCTGGATCTGCTTTGGCGGGCCGCTCTGCGGCCTTGTCTGCAGCGCTCGCGCCCGCGACGGCCAGGAAGAACAGCGGCAGAACCCTCAAACCCTTCATCATCTCTGCTCCTTGGGATTCTTGAACACGATAAACCTGTTATTCTATACCAGCTTATCCTCGCATCGCCAAATCGCAGCACCGAATCGGATGTCGTTGTTTCGTAACGCTGTTTTTAGTTTTTCCGCGAGCCGCCTGACCGACCTGCCGCCGCCAGATGCTGCAGAAATCGCCTTCGCTGGCCGCTCCAATGCCGGCAAATCGAGTGCAATCAATACTTTGGTCGGGGCGACGCGGCTCGCGTTCGTGAGCAAGACGCCTGGGCGGACGCAGTTGCTCAACTTCTTCCGACTCGTGAGCGGCGATTTCATCGTTGATTTACCCGGCTACGGCTATGCCCGAGTGCCGGAAGCGGTGCGGCGCGATTGGCGCGGGCTGCTGGAGGGCTATCTGACGAGGCGACCAAGTCTGATCGGTCTGGTTCTGATAATGGACGCCCGTCACCCTTTGACCGAGTTGGACCGGCAGATGATCGAGTGGTTTGCTCCGACGGGTCGCCCGATGCACGTGCTACTGACCAAATCGGACAAACTTGCCCGCGGTGTCGCCTCACGCACGCTTGACGCGGTGCGCAATGCGCTCGCCGAGTTTGGCGCGCAGGTGAGCGTTCAACTCTTTTCGAGTCTCAATCAAGTGGGTGTCGAGGAAGCGGAGGCTGCGCTCGGCGGGTGGCTGAAGCGGCACCAGCGCCAGCCAAAAGAAAAGCCCCCGGCTAAAGGGGAGAAAACCGGGGGCTAAACGCCTTATTGCTTAAGGCACCCGCTCAGGGAGGTAAAGCGGGAGACGGTTCATCACCATCTGTAACTATGATACCCGTATTCTCCGAAAAGTTCCCCCCCTCTTTTGGGTTTGTAAAGTATTTTTTCAGAGAGGCAAGAATCGCATGACTGCTAATGCCATTGGACCGTTCGGAGCTTATCCCGAGACACGCATGCGCCGCATGCGTCGCGACGAGTTTTCGCGCCGCCTGATGCGTGAAGGCAGGCTGAGTACGGACGACCTGATCTATCCGGTCTTTGTGCTCGAGGGAAGCCGCAATTCGGAGCCGGTTGCTTCTATGCCCGGCGTATTCCGGCACAGTCTGGACCGCCTACTCACGCTCGCCGAAGAGGCACACGCACTGGGAATTCCGGCTCTGGCATTGTTTCCGGTCATCGAGTCCAAGCTAAAGACCGCCGACGCGGCGGAGGCATATAACCCGGACGGTTTGGTGCCGCGCGCTGTCCGGGCGCTGAAGAAGGAGTTTCCCGAACTGGGCGTCATTACAGATGTGGCGCTGGACCCCTATACCAGCCATGGTCAGGACGGTCTGGTGGACGGCATCGGATATGTCCTGAACGACGAAACCCTCGATGTCCTCGCCAAGCAGGCTCTTACCCACGCCCAAGCCGGCGCCGACGTTGTAGCGCCGTCGGATATGATGGATGGGCGAGTGGGGCGCATTCGCCGCGACCTGGAACGGGCACGGGCGATTCACACCCGGATTCTCGCCTATTCCGCCAAGTACGCCTCCAGCTTCTACGGTCCGTTCCGCGACGCCGTCGGCTCGGCCGGTAATCTTGGCAAAAGCAACAAATACAGCTACCAAATGGATCCCGCCAACGGTGACGAGGCGCTGCGGGAAGTGGCGCTGGACATTGCCGAGGGAGCAGATATGGTGATGGTGAAACCGGGCCTGCCCTATCTGGATATCGTGCGCCGGGTAAAGGAAGCGTTTGGCGTGCCCACCTATGCCTATCAGGTGAGCGGCGAGTACGCGATGCTGAAGGCCGCGGCTCAGAACGGCTGGCTAGACGAGCGTGCGTGCGTGCTCGAGGCGCTATTGGCGTTCAAGCGTGCCGGCGCCGATGGCGTGCTGACCTACTTCGCCCTTGATGTCGCCCGCTGGCTCAAGTCCGGCACCTGAGTTGCCTTGCCTGACCGGCCGACAAGCGTCAGGGTCGATTCCCGCCGATGTCACTGAGACGCCATAGCGCCAGTGACTTGTCCGCATTTGCTCCGCCGACCTCCGTACAGCCCTCGACGAACACGCGCTCGGGTTTCGGCAAGTTGAGCGGCGCTTGTTCCAGGTTGAGTTTGCGCCACCACCCGGTTGTGATGTCCTGGTTTCTTCGCACCGCGGTATAGGTCGTGGCAAGTAGATACTTGGAGCCGCTTTGCCGGATGTTCGCCAGCGCCCGAGCCATATCCTTGTAAGAGAAATGCACAAAGACGTCGCGACAGAGCACAACGTCGGCGCGCGGCACAGGCTGCGTCAGCAGGTCCAGTTGCTTGAACCGGATTCGGTCGGTCTCGAACTTGCTGCCATTGCGCTCAACGAGGAGCCTGACGATATCGACGCCCAGATAGTCGAATCCGGATAGGTCCACATTCTGCATCCAGTAGAAGTCGCCGCAGCCCGCATCCACGATGGTGGTGGCGCCAACCTCACGGAGAATGCTCGGCAGTTCGGCTACAACATTCCTTGTCTGAATACGATCGGAGCCGGCCCAGTGAGGGCCATCCTCTCCTTCTGTTTCGTTGTTCACGAACATCTCCGTGAAGACCTCCTCCGCGGGCATTCCCTCGAGGCGAATGCGTTCGCGTCTTTCCTGGACGCGGCGATAGATCGACATGACTCCCGGAATGCACTTTACGACGTCTTTGGCGATATTCAGCACGGTATTGCCTCATGCAGGGAAATAGGTGGCCCATCGGATTAACTCTGTAGGCGAGCCGGCGCGAAATGATACTGCATGGTGCAGTCGCCACACCGGGAAATTCACACGGTTCATGGGAGGTGACGCCAAGCAGGTGCGTCGCTTCAGCCCGAAGCCTCCGCCTTCGCCCCGGCAACGCACGCAGCGCACAGCTGCGGCCATTGCATGGGCCAACCGGCCAACGGGTCGCGGCTGAATCCGCTCTTCGCGAACTGCTGCCAGCGGCCGATGGCGTAGCACACCATGAGATTCGCGGCGGCGGCGAAATCGGTGGACTGTTCCAGTTCGCCATTCGTCGCAGCGACGCGCAAGGCCTGCTTGAGTGTCGCCTCGACGCGATCGAGCATCTGATTGATTCGTGCCTGGAGCCGGTCGTCTTCGTTCACAAGGGCGTCACCGATCAGCACGCGTGTCAGGCCGCGATTCTTCTGGGCGAACCCGAGCAGGAGCGCGAGAACCAATTCGACCTGCTTCAGGCCCGAGCGTTCTTCCGCTGTGATCTTGTTGAACATCGAGAACAGGCTCGATTCGATGAATTCGATCAGCCCCTCGTACATCTGGGCCTTGCTGGCGAAGTGACGGTAAAGTGCCGCCTCCGATACATCCAACCGCGCGGCTAGGCCAGCCGTCGTGATCTTCTCGCCCTTGGGATCCTGAAGCATCTCAGCCAGGACCTGCAGGATCTGCAGCCTTCGTTCTCCGGGTTTGGATGCCATGGGTTCCTCCCATTCTTCTTCATGGCCTGCCAGTCGTTCGCAGCAGTGCGCGGATTCACTTGCTCCTGATGAGGGTGCCTACCCCCTCGTCCGTCAGAATCTCGAGCAGCAGCGCATGTTCTACACGGCCATCGATAATATGCACAGACCGGACCCCGCCGCGGGCAGCATCGAGTGCGGAGGAGATCTTTGGCAGCATGCCGCCGGAGATGCTGCCATCGGCAAACATCGCGTCGATGTCCTTGGGCGTCAGCCCGGTGAGCAGTTTTCCATCCTCGTCGAGCACGCCTGGCGTGTTCGTGAGCAGGATGAGTTTTTCCGCCCGGAGGATTTCAGCGAGCTTGCCGGCAACGACGTCGGCATTGATGTTGTAGGACTCGCCTTCGGTGCCGACCCCGATCGGCGCAATGACCGGAATGAAATCGCCCGTATCCAGAAAGGCTATGATGCTGGGATCGATGGCGGTGATCTCGCCGACATGGCCGATGTCGATGAACTTGTCCGCGTCGTCCTTGCTGGGCATTAGCAGTTTGCGGGCACGGATGAAAGCGCCGTCCTGCCCGGTCAGGCCGACGGCCTTGCCGCCGTGATGGTTGATGAGATTGACGATATCCTTGTTGACCTGCCCGCCGAGGACCATTTCCACCAACTCCATCGTCTCGGCGTCCGTCACGCGCATTCCCTGGACGAATTCGCCCTTTTTGCCGACCCGCTTTAGCAGGTCATCGATTTGCGGGCCACCGCCATGTACCACGACCGGATTCATGCCGACCAGTTTCAGCAGCACGACGTCGCGGGCGAAGCACTGCTTGAGATTCTCGTCGGTCATGGCATTGCCGCCGTACTTGATGACGATGGTCTTACCATGGAAGCGCCGTATGTAGGGCAGCGCCTTACCGAGAATACTCGCCTTGGTGGCCGGTGGGATGTCGTCCCTCATGGTGGCAGGTACGCGCGGGCAGTGGAAAATGAGATTCTAGCTTTGCGTTGCGCAAAGAAAAAGCGGGGAGGCACTGCCTCCCCGCTCGTTCCGGAGAAATCGCCGGTATTACTGAATGACTACGCGTTTGGCGGCCGTGGCAGCCTTCTTGGGCAGTGTGAGCTCAAGAATGCCATCGACGAACTTCGCACCCGCGCGTGCCTCGTCTACGTCCTGGCCGAGTTGGAAGCTGCGCGAAACCTTGCCAAAATAGCGCTCGGTTCTCAATATCCGCTCGCCCTCCCGGGTTTCCTTCTCGCTTTTGCGTTCGGCGCTGATGGAGACGACCGACCCATCGATATTGACATGGATGTCCTCTTTCTTGATGCCCGGTAGCTCGGCATGGACGACGTAGCTATCCGCACGCTCGGTAACATCCATCTTGATGGTCGGCGCCTCCGCGGGCGTTCCGAATTCGACCGGCCGGACGAAGAAGCCGCGGAAGAAGTCGTCGAAGGGGTCGTACCGTGAAATGTTTGCCATGTCCGTCTCCTTTAGGTAGGGGTAGTAGCGTGTTGCCCATGACTGCAATATGGGCCCGTCGCGCAGGAATTCAAGTCCGGGGGTGACGTGGCAAATGGTCTTTCGCATGACGGATAACGTTGGTCACGGCACCGCCTGCGCCCGATGCGGCACAACCTTCGCATGCGCGATGCGCAACGGCGGTTCCCGCTGCTGGTGCGCAGATCATCCTCATGTGCTGCCGGTGCCGGGACACGGGAGTGCCTGCTATTGCCCCGGGTGTCTTCGGGAACTGCTCGCCGCGCGCGGCCTCGCGGATGAGAGCTCTACACCGAGTGATGAAATTGGTCGGGAAGCATGAGAATCGCATCCCGATTGCTCCAGGAGAAGACCTTGCGCGCTGCGTCCTGCCACCGCAGCCAAACGTGGCCGAGATGCTCGGCGGGTGCGATGGTCACCGTCGTGTCCTCGGGTACGAGGAGGCTGAAGACGTGTTCGGTATTCTGGGTGACACCTGGCGCGTAGCGGTGGCGCCACTCCGGGAATATGTCGTAGCGATTGCACAGACGCCAATCAAGAAGATCCGCCTCGCCGGCGTCGATACCCGTTTCCTCGCGCAACTCGCGCACAGCAGTTCCAAGCAGGGATTCGTCGCCCTCCTGGCTTCCGGTTACCGACTGCCAGTAACCGGGATGGGAGGCGCGTTCCAGCAACAGCACGCGCAGTGTCGGGGTGTGCACGAGCACCAGCACCGATATCGGCTTCTTGTGGTGCTGTGCCGGTTCAGGTATCACGGTAGGTCTCGCAACCCGGGGATGCGTTCGGCGCGTATCTCGATCAGTGTCCAGAAGGGCACGCCGTCGCTCCGCCAGTAGTTCGACGCAGCATCCAATATCCGGCAGGCCATCTCGAAGTCGCGCCGCCGTGTGCGCAGGAACTCGTCCGCGTCGGCCAGCACGACAAGGTAGCCTTCCGCAGGGCGCCACGACAAGTCCGTGAGACAGTCCTCGAGTGCGTCCCAATTGTGGCCGAACCAGTCCGGAAACGAGAGGCTCCGTGCGAGCGCGGCAAAGAACTTCTCCTTGTCATTGACGCCGGTGAGCACGGGACGAAATATGGCGAATCTGCACTCACGCGCCGCCGCGATCATGTCCTCCAGCGCGTGGGCGGCGAGGCGATAGACTCCGGCCTTTCCGGGGTCCTTAAGCAGCGCGGCATAGCGCTTTTCTATCATTCCCGTATCCTCACGAAGGTGCGATAGTGATTGTCCGTGTAGTAGAACTCGCCGCTTGCGCCGGCGATGATGCGGCGTGCTCCGCGGTCGCGTGCACCCGGCGTGGGGACCGTGTATTCGCGGTAGTAGTTCTGGACCCGCTTGGGCAGGCGCCGCTCGCGGTTCTGAAACGTCGTTCCGTCCTTGCGATACGGGAAGGGCCCGCCATGCTTGATCAGTGCGAGCGTCGCGAGTGCCTCCGCCGGCAGCCCTGCCGCCCGTACCTCGGGCACCGGCGCGGCGTGCGGCGGCTGCTGATAACTCCAGCCCGGGAAAGACAGGCAAAGCGCGACGAGGAAGGCGGCGAGGCGGGCAAGCATCGCGGGGGCGCGCGCGTTACTCACGCGACGCTAAGCCGTCGGCGGCTTGCCGGGTTCACTTTGACGCAAGCGAATGTGCAGTTCGCGCAGTTGCTTCTCGTCGACGGGGCTGGGCGCCTGCGTCAGCAGGCACTGCGCACGCTGGGTCTTGGGAAAGGCGATTACATCGCGAATCGATTCCGCGCCTGTCATCATCGTAACGATGCGATCCAGCCCGAATGCGATGCCGCCGTGGGGCGGGGCGCCGTAACGCAGCGCGTCGAGCAGGAAGCCGAACTTTGTTTGTGCCTCTTCGACACCGATGTTGAGGGCGCGAAAGACCTTGCTCTGGATGTCTTCGCGATGAATGCGCACCGACCCGCCGCCAATCTCCCACCCGTTTAGCGCGAGATCGTACGCCTTGGCCAGGCAGCGGCCCGGCTCGCTTTCGAGAAAAGACTCGTGTCCGTCCTTGGGCGCGGTAAACGGATGGTGGCAGGCGATCCAGCGACTCTCGTCATCGTCATACTCAAACATCGGGAAATCGGTTACCCATACCGGCCGCCAGCCTGCCTGAACATGGCCCTTCTCGTGTCCGATCTTGACGCGCAGCGCCCCGAGCGCGTCATTGACGACTTTCGCCCGGTCGGCACCGAAGAACACGAGATCGCCGTTCTCGGCGCCGGTGCGTTCCAGGATTGCTGTGACGACGTCGTGCGGCAGGAACTTGAGAATCGGTGACTGCAATCCGTCGATGCCTTTGTCCTTGTCGTTGACTTTGACATAGGCCAGTCCCTTGGCGCCGTAGATCGCCACGAACGTGGTGTAGTCGTCGATCTCCTTGCGCGACAGCGCGCCGCCACCCGGGACGCGCAGCGCCGCGACACGCCCGTCTGGGAGATCCGCTGCCGCGCGGAAGACCTTGAATTCGACCTGCTTCATCAGATCGGTAAGCTCGGTGAACTCCAGCAACACGCGCAGATCTGGTTTATCGGATCCGAAGCGGCTCATCGCCTCGGCATGGGTTAGGCGGGGAAAAGGGTCCGGCAACCGGACGTCCAGCACCTGCTGGAAAACGACGCGGATCATTTCCTCCATGAGGGACGTAATCTGCGCTTCGTCCATGAATGATGTTTCGATATCGACCTGGGTGAACTCCGGCTGGCGGTCAGCGCGCAAATCCTCGTCCCGGAAGCACTTGGTGATCTGGTAGTAGCGGTCGAAGCCGGAGATCATGAGCATCTGCTTGAACAGCTGTGGCGACTGCGGCAGAGCGAAGAACTGACCGGCGTGTACTCTCGACGGCACGAGATAGTCGCGCGCCCCTTCCGGGGTGCTCTTGGTCAGCATGGGAGTTTCGATGTCGATGAAACCACGCGCGTCGAGAAAACGGCGGAAGGCCATCGCCGCCCTGTAGCGCAGCATCAGGTTCTTCTGCATTGCCGGCCGGCGCAGGTCGACGACGCGATGGGTCAGCCGCACCGTCTCCGACAGGTTGTCGTCGTCGAGTTGAAACGGCGGTGTCGTTGCGGGATTGAGCACCTCGATGACATCGGCGAGCACTTCCACCTCGCCGCTCGCCAGGTTGGGGTTGGCCGTACCCTCGGGGCGGGCGCGGACGACGCCGGTAATCCTGAGGACGAACTCGTTTCTGACACCCTCCGCGTTCTTAAATGGTTCAGGGTGGCCAGGATCGCACACCACTTGGGCCAGACCTTCGCGGTCGCGCAGGTCGATGAATATGACGCCGCCGTGGTCGCGCCGGCGATGGGCCCAGCCGCAAAGCGTCACGGTCTGGTTGATGTGGGTCGAATTGATCTGTCCGCAATAGTGGGTGCGCATCGCTGTCGATCCGGCGGAGGTTGTCGGGGGGCGAGGTTTAGATCTGTTCCACAACCGCCTGGCTGGAGCGCGCTTGAATTGCGCCGTTCCTGCGTGCCGGCGGGACGACGACGCCCATGGATATGATGTACTTGAGCGCTTCGTCGACGCTCATCTCCAGTTCGATCACGTCGCTGCGCGGCACCATAAGGAAGAAACCAGAAGTGGGGTTGGGCGTCGTCGGTACGTAGATGCTAAGGTACTCGCCGCGCAAGTGGTTGGCCACGTCCTGTCCTGGCGTGCCGGTCTGAAAGGCGATGGTCCATGCGCCCTTGCGTGGGTATTCCACCAGCAGCGCTTTGCGGAACGCCTCGCCGCTACTGGAAAAAAGCGTGTCGGAGACTTGTTTGACGCTGTAATAAACCGACTTGACGACCGGAATTCGCCCAAGAACGCCTTCCCAGAAGCGTACAAGGCGCTGGCCGATTATGTTCGCCGTTACCAGGCCGGTGAGAAAAACGACGACCAGAGTGAGGATGGCACCGATGCCGGGAATGTGGAAGCCGAGCAGATTCTCGGGGCGCAGGCTAGCCGGCAGGAGCAGCAGCGACTGATCCATGGTGCTGACGATCAAATGCAGTACCCATACCGTGATGGCCAGGGGCACCCAGATCAGCAGGCCGGTGATGAAGTATTTTTTCATCGCTGTCGTTCGTCAATGGCAGCTGCAGGAGCCTCCGCAGGGGGTCGAAGCAGGGGTGGTTGCGGTATTGGCCTCACTGCCGGATTTCTCCTTGGGTTTCGAGCCCGACTTGAAATCCGTTGCATACCAGCCGCTGCCTTTGAGGTGAAAGCCTGCCGCGCTGAGAAGCTTTGTATACGCGTCCGCGGCGCACGACGGACAACGCGTCAGGGGAGGATCGCTGGCCTTCTGCAGGTGTTCCTCCTGAAAGCCGCAGCTTTCGCAACGATACTCGTAAATCGGCATGGCTGCCTCCAGAAAAGCTTGAATTGTAACGTATTCGACGATCAGGACTGCGGAGTCTGTGCCCTTTGCCGAAGCCGACAGAATTCCATTCTTCCGGCAATCATAAATGGGGGAGGATGCCGCGGAAGTCAATGGGGCGCACCGCCACATTCGTGGCAGGCGCAGTGGAGTCAAGGGCAGCGCGTCAGAGCAGACGCAGGTAGTAGTCGGTCAGAGGTTTGCCCCAGAACAGGGCGATGGCGCCGGCCGAGGCGAGATAGGGTCCGAAAGGTATGGGAACACTGACTCCGCGTCGTGCCAGGACGATCAGCATGACCCCGACTACGGCACCGACAAGCGAGGCCAGGAGGATGGACAACGGCAACAACTGCCAGCCGAGCCAGGCGCCGACGGCGGCGAGGAGCTTGAAATCGCCAAACCCCATGCCCTCCTTGCCGGTGGCCAGCTTGAAGAGCCAATAGACCGACCACAGAGACAGGTAGCCCGCCATGGCGCCGATGACGGCACTGCCTAAGTCCGTGTACGTGCTTCCGAGGTTGAACAACAGCCCCGCCCAGACGAGCGGCAGCGTAATGGAATCCGGCAGCAGTTGCGTGTCGACGTCGATGAATGTCAGCACGACGAGACTCCACAGGAAAAAGAGGGCGCCGAGGCCAGCCCACGTCGGGCCGAAATGCCACGCCGCACCGGCGCTAAGCAGTGCCGTCAGCGCCTCGACGGCCGGGTAGCGGGCGCTGATTGGCGCATTGCAGGCACGGCAGCGCCCGCGCAACCAAAGGTAACTCAGGATGGGAATGTTCTCGATTGCGCCGATGGCATGACCGCATCTTGGGCAGCGCGAACGAGGCCGAACCAGCCCGAATGGCTCCGCCGGCGCAGCCGATTCGCCGCGCAGTTCGGCGCACTGCGCCTGCCAGTCGCGCTCCATCATTTTCGGCAGTCGATGGATGACCACATTGAGAAAGCTGCCGACACACAGGCCCACCACCGCGCACACGGCAACAAATATCCCCGGCTGGGTGAGCGCTTCGAAGGCGGACATGAGATGGCGGCGGGCGCCGCTGAGCGGCACCCGCGGGATAGATCAGACTACGGACGCGATCTTGAAGATCGGCAGGTACATGGCGACGACCAGGCCGCCGATGACCACGCCAAGGAATACCATGATGATTGGCTCGATGAGGCTGGACATGGCCGCCACGGCATCGTCTACCTCTTGCTCGAAGAAGTCGGCGACCTTGCCCAACATGCCGTCCAACTGACCAGATTCCTCGCCGATTGCCACCATCTGCACCACCATTGTCGGAAAGACGTTGGCGTTCTGCATTGCCACCGTCAGGCTCGTGCCTGTGCTGACCTCGCTCTGGATTTGTTTTGTCGCCATCTTGTAGACGTGATTTCCGGATGCGCCGCCCACCGAGTCCAGCGCTTCGACGAGCGGTACGCCGGCGGCGAACATCGTCGACAAGGTCCGGCTCCAGCGGGCGATTGTTGCCTTACGCACGATGTCACCAAACACCGGAAGGCGCAGCAGCGCGCGGTCGAAGGCAATCTGAAACTTCTCCGACCGCTTGAGTGTGTAGAAGAACGCAAATATTCCTAATCCGATCGCCCCGAATATGATGTACCAGTATTCGACGAAGAAGTCAGAGACACCTATGACGAACAGGGTCGGTGCTGGCAGGTCTGCACCGAAGCTCGTGAATACCTTCTTGAACTCCGGGATGACGAACAGCATGATCACCGCGGTGATGATGAAGGCGACAATGATGACCGCGATCGGGTAAAACATCGCCGACTTGATCTTGCCCTTGATCGCGAGGATCTTCTCCTTGTAGGTGGCCAGCCGGTCAAGCAAATGGTCAAGGATGCCGGCCTGTTCGCCCGCCGCGACAAGGTTGCAGTACAGTGCGTCGAAATGAACCGGATGCTTGCGAAAGGCCTGGTTCAGGCTGCTGCCCGTTTCGACATCGGCTCGGATGTCCGTCAGCAGTCGCCCGACCGCGGGATTGGTCGCGCCCTTGGCGGCAATGTCGAAGGCTTGAAGCAGCGGCACGCCGGATTTCATCATGGTCGCGAGCTGGCGCGTGAAAAGCGTGATGTCCTTTTCGGTAACACGACCGCCGCGCCCGAACGCCTGCTTCTTCACCTTCGTGACGAGGATGCCCTGTCGGCGCAGCGTCGTCTGAACGAGGGTTTCGCCGCCGGCGCGCATTTCGCCGCGAACGACCTTGCCGCTCTTGTCCTTGCCCTCCCACTGGAAGACGAATTCCTTGGCCGTTACGGGTCTGCGTGCGGTTCTTGTAGCGGTAGCCATTACTGCCTCCGGATGCAACTCATTCGTTTGTCGTGGCAAGCACCTCTTCCAGAGAGGTCATGCCCTGCTTCACTTTAAGCAAGCCCGACTGGCGCAGATCACGGATACCCTCGCGCTGCGCCTGGGCAGCAAGCTCCATGGAATTGCCGTTGGTCATGATGATGCGGGCAATTTCTTCCGACACGGGCATCACTTGGTAGATACCGAGCCGCCCCTTGTAACCCGAACCCTTGCAGCGCTCGCAACCGCCGATCCCGAAGGGCTGCCAGCTGCCATCGAGATCCTCTTCGGCGAACCCGGCCTGCAATAACGCCTCGGTGGGAATGGACACCGGTTTCTTGCAAGAACATAGTCGTCGCGCGAGCCGCTGCGCCGTAATCAAGACCACGCTGGAGGCGATATTGAATGGCTGCACGCCCATGTTGGCAAGCCGGGTTAGCGTCGTGGGTGCGTCATTCGTGTGCAGCGTCGAAAGCACCAAGTGTCCGGTCTGCGCTGCCTTTACGGCAATCTCGGCGGTTTCCAGGTCGCGAATCTCACCGACCATGATGATGTCCGGATCCTGGCGCAGGAAGGAGCGCAGCGCCGTGGCGAAGGTCAGCCCCGCTTTTTCGTGGATGTTGACCTGATTGATGCCCGCAAGGTTGATCTCCGCCGGGTCTTCCGCGGTGGCGATGTTGATGCCGGGCTTGTTCAGCAGGTTCAGGCAGGTGTAGAGCGAAACAGTCTTGCCGCTGCCGGTCGGGCCGGTGACGAGGACCATTCCATAGGGACGGGCAATCGCATCGAGCAGTGCCTGCTTCTGATCCGGCTCGTAGCCGAGCAGGTCGATGTTCAGCAGCGCCTGGGATGAATCGAGAATACGCATGACGATCTTCTCGCCATGCAAGGTCGGCAGTGTGCTGACCCGGAAATCGATAGCCCGGTTCTTTGACAGCACCAGCTTCATCCGCCCGTCCTGCGGCACCCGCTTTTCCGAGATGTCCAGGCGCGAGATGACCTTGATCCGGGACGCGATCTTCTCCTTCAGCACAAGTGGGGGCTGGGCAACCTCGCGCAGTATGCCGTCGGTACGGAAACGGATGCGGTAGAACTTTTCATAGGGCTCGAAGTGGATATCCGATGCCCCTTCGGTAATCGCGTCGAGGAGCATTTTCTGGATGAACCGAACCACCGGTGCATCGTCGACGTCGACGGATCCGGCGGCCTCGGCCGCTGCTTCCGGCGCCTCGTCGGCGAGGAGCTCCATGTCGAAGTCTTCGCCCGTGAGGTCGCGCAGCGCCGTTTCCGTGGTCTCGGACAGCTTATTGACAAGCATGCTCAGCTTGTCAGCTTCGACGACCACCGGATCGACCGCCATGCCCGTCTGGAAGCGAATTTCATCGAGCGCCCGCAGCGTCGTCGGATCGGCCAGGGCTACCGCCAGCCGGTTGCCGCGCTTGTTGAGCGCAATCACCTGATGGTTGCGCATCAGCTTGCGGTCGATCGCGTCGCGGGGCAGCTGCGCTTCGTCTAGGCTGTCGAGATCCACCAATGGGTACCCGAACGTCTCCGAGGCAAACAGCGCGACTTCGCGCGCCCCCATCCGACCTCCAGCGATCAATTGCGCAGCGAAACCGTTGCCCATACTCGTGCCTTGAGAGGTAAGGCTCCCCGCCTCGGCCTCCGACAGCCGTCCCTGCTGGACCAGGGCGCGGGCCAGGCCGCTTAACGCAGTTTGCGGGGTTGCTGCCATAGGGTATTGATTTCGTTGGGTATGGTACGCAGTTCCGTTTCGATGATGCCCGGCTACCAGCCGTTTGTAAAGACTCCCGCCGCGCAATGTACTGGTAACGGTCGCGCGGGTCGAAACTTGATGGCGGAGCCGATAGCCATCAAGGCGTTTCACATCGCCGGGCGTGACAGCCGGGCTATCCTGACCATCCGGTCTTGCGTCTGAACGATCTCGATCGGCACATCGGCGATCTTGATGCTCATTCCAGACTCCGGGATATCCTGGAAATGCTCGAGAATCAGTCCGTTGAGAGTCTTGGGCCCCTCCAGGGGAAGGTCAAGCCCCAGCTGTCGATTGAGCTCGCGCAGGCTGCGGCTGCCCTCCACCAAGGCGCGTCCGCCGTCATCCCAGGCGACCGGCACGCCACCTCCCGGCAGGCTGCTGGTGAACTTGCCGATTATTTCTTCGATCAGATCCTCGACCGTCACCAGTCCCTCGATTTCGCCGTACTCGTCCACGACCAGGGCGATGCGCTGCTGGTTTTCCTGGAAGAACTGCAGTTGCGCGTAGATGGGTGTCGTGCCCGGGATGAAGTAGGGCTTGGCAAGCCGCTCGCGCAGCCCCTCCTTGTCCAATTCGCCCGCCACGACTGCGCCCAGCACGCGGCGCTGATGCAATATTCCTACGATATTGTTCAGGTCGCCGTCATATACGGGGAGGCGCGTGTGGTAGCTCGTCGCCAGTTGCGCCTTGATATCCTCCAGGGTGGCCTGGATGTCGATAGCATCGAGAGAACCACGTGGGGTCATCACGTCCTCCATCGTGATGTCCTCCAGATCGAAAAGGTTGATCAGAATGCTGCGGTGTTTCTGGGGGACGAAGCGGCCAGCCTCGAGGATCAGCGTGCGCAGTTCCTGCGGGGACAAGACCTGGTGCTGCTGCTCTTTCGGCGGCTTCAGGCGAAGTATGGTCAGTAACCCATTGACGAACAGATTGACAAACCAGACGACGGAGTGAAACGCGCGCAGCAGCGGCGCGAGCACATAGCTCACCCAGGGTGCGAGGACGTCGGCATAGCCCGCGCCGATCACCTTAGGCGTGATCTCGGAGAAAACCAGGATGAGGAAAGTGACGACAAGTGTCCCGGCACCCAGTGCCCACTCCTCATCGCCGAAGAGCTCTATGGCGATGACGCTTACCAGCGTTGCCGCGGCAGCGTTGACCAGGTTGTTGAATAGGAGGATCACGCCCAGCAGCTTTTCAATCTTGGATAGCAGATCGAGTGCTAACCGTGAGCCGCGATGTCCGTTCTCCGCCGCAGCCTTGAGCCGGTAGCGATTGGCCGCCATCATGGCGGTCTCTGCCAGCGAGAAGAAACCGGAGAGGACAAGCAGAACGACCAGCGCGGTGGCCAGCGCTGACAGGGGAACGTCGCTCAAGGGGGTCGGTGCGCAGCAGTGTCGAAGTGCAGAGTATTCCGACGCCCCATGCGCCTGTCAAGGCGCGGCAGAGCGTTACCCGCTCAAGTGCGCCCGAGGATCACTTCCAGGACGAAGCGACTGCCAACATACGCCAGTAGCAGGGCGATGAAACCCGCCAGCGTCCAGCGCAGCGCCTTGCGCCCGCGCCAGCCATAGCCATGGCGCCCGACCAGCAGTGCTGCGAATATCACCCAGGACAGCATGGCAAATAGTGTCTTGTGATTGAAGGCCAGGGCCTTGCCGAAAAGCGTTTCGGAGAAAACGATGCCCGTGGCCAATGTGAGCGTCAGCATGACGAAGGCGATGGCGATCAGGCGGAACAGCAGCGATTCCATGACAAGCAGGGGCGGCAGGCTCGCCAATGCCCGCGATAGTCGGCCGCGATGCAGGCGGCGTTCCGCCGCGGCCATGAGCAGCGCGTGCAGCGCTGCAAGAGTGAACAGGCTGTAGGCTAGCATCGCCATGGTGAAGTGGGCACGGAAGACGAGCGAGCCGACATTGCTCAACGTGTGCTGGGCGGGAAACATCAGCGGCAGAATCGCGCACAAGGCGGCGATGGGCAGGACCAGCGTCTGCAGACCCTCCAGCCGGGTGTAGAAGGTTTCGATCCAATATACGACCAGCGCGAGCCAAAGCGTCAGGGCCAGCGCATAGCCAAACCCGAAGTGCATCGCGTCGCCTGGGAACAGGTCGCCATAGAGCCCCATTCCCTGCAAGGCGATCGCCGCCAGCAGCAGGAGCCGCTCCCAGAGATGCAGGCCAAATCGCGGCGCGGCGACGCCCGAATCGCGGCGACGGTGCCAGAAGTGGAACGCCAGCAGGGCGTACAGGGAGGCGGGCAGCAGATGCAGTAGAATTGCCAGCATCCCGTTAGTCTACAACCATTCCCGCAGCAAACCGACGATCATGCTAGACAACCTTACTCAGCGCCTGGCCAAAGTCGTCAAGACGGTTCGCGGCCACGCTCGCCTCACGGAGGAGAACATTGGCGAGGCATTGCGCGAAGTACGCCTGGCGTTGTTGGAGGCCGACGTGGCGCTGCCGGTCGTCAAGGATCTCATTGCGCGCATCAAGGAGAAAGCGCTGGGGCAGGAGGTCATCGGCAGCCTGACCCCAGGTCAGGCGTTGATCGGCGTCGTGCACCACGAGCTTACCGCCCTCATGGGCGGGGTGCAGAGCGGCTTGAACCTGGCGACGCAGCCACCGGCGGTCATCCTGATGGCCGGATTGCAGGGAACGGGGAAGACGACCACCACCGGCAAGCTGGGCAAACTGCTCGCGGAGCGCATGAAGAAGAAGGTGCTTGCGGTGAGCTGCGACGTCTACCGACCCGCGGCGATTGATCAGTTGCGGTTGGTTGCCGGGCAAGCGGGGATGGACTTTTTCCCGTCCCATGGCGAACAGCGGCCCGAGGACATCGCCCTGGCGGCGCTGGATTACGCCCGAAAGCATTACTACGAAGTCCTGCTCGTGGACACCGCCGGGCGGCTCGCCATCGACGAGGCAATGATGCGCGAGGTGGCGGCTCTGCATGCGGCTTTGAATCCCGTTGAAACGCTGTTCGTGGTCGATGCGATGCAAGGACAGGACGCGGTAAACACCGCCAAGGCGTTCAACGATGCGCTGCCGCTGACCGGCGTCATACTTACCAAGCTCGACGGCGACTCCCGCGGCGGGGCGGCGCTGTCAGTACGCCACGTCACGGGCAAGCCGCTGAAGTTCGCCGGCATCGGTGAAAAGCTCAACGGGATCGAGGAGTTCCATCCCGAGCGCATGGCATCGCGCATTCTTGGCATGGGCGACATCCTGGGGTTGGTCGAGGAGGCAAAGAAAAGCGTCGACGAGCAGAAAGCTCAGGAGTTCGCGCGCAAGCTCAAGACCGGCAAGGGTTTTGACTTGAACGATTTTAGAGACCAGATCGCACAGATGCGCAAGATGGGCGGCCTGTCGTCATTGTTGGAGAAGCTTCCGGCGCAGTTCGCCCAGGCTGCGAGTCAGGCCCAGGGGCAGATCGACGACCAGGCAATTCGTCGCGTCGAGGGCATCATCAATTCGATGACGCCGGGCGAGCGCGCCAAGCCTGAGGTCATCAAGGCGTCGCGCAAGCGTCGCATTGCGGCCGGGGCCGGAGTATCTGTCCAGGAAGTCAACCGCCTGCTCAATCAGTTCGAACAGACGCAAAAGGTGATGAAACAGTTTTCCAAGGGCGGGCTGCAGAAACTGATGCGCGGCATGAAGGGCATGCTGCCCGGCATGCGCTGACGCGCCGGCTGCTAGCGTTGCGCGAGTTTCGTGGCGTAGCCCCACTGGCGCCAGGCGCCGAGCACCATATTCGGATACTCGGGCTTGCCCAGGCTGCCGTTGTAGCGGCCCAGCGCGCGGTAGAGGTCGCCTCGTTCGATGTCTAGATAGTGGCGCAGGATCGTGCAGCCGTAGCGCAGATTGGTGCGCATGTGAAAGAGATTGTGGTCCGGTTTGCCGATCAGGTTTAGCCAGAACGGCATCACCTGCATGTAGCCCCGTGCGCTGGCGCTGGACACGGCGTATTTGCGGAAACCACTTTCGACGTGGATCAGTCCGAGCACGAGTTGCGGATCGAGGCCGGCACGAGTAGCTTCATAGTGGAGCGTGCGCAGGAACTCGATGCGCGCCGTGCGATCGGGCATCCGTTGTTCAAGGCGGCGCGACATCTCCACCAGCCATTCCACCGCCTCCTGCGATGTCGCGAATGATGTGGTGGTGGGCGGCCGATCGGCAATCGTGCGCGACAACGATGCCTGAACGCTCGCCGCCAGCGGCTCATATTGCTGCGCGCCGGCAAATGCCGATCCCCAGGGGAGTAGGCCAAGCAGCGCAAGAACTAGGCAGAGGCCGCGCACAGCTTCTCCCGCACAAAAGCGCCAATCTGGTCCAGCGCAACGCGTTGGGCGGCGTCGTCGCGTCGCCCCTGGTACTCCACTGTGCCGTCCCTGAGACCGCGCTCGCCGATGACAATGCGATGGGGAATACCCATCAATTCCATGTCCGCGAACATCACGCCGGGTCGTTCGTCGCGATCATCCAGTAGCAGGTCGGCGCCCGCGGCCAGCAATTCGTCGTAGACGGATTGCGCTGTACGCTGCACCGCTTCGCTCTTGGCCATGCCAATCGGCACGATCGCCACTTCGAAGGGCGCAATCGCCTGGGGGAAGATGATCCCCTTCTCGTCGTAGTTCTGTTCGATGGCGGCGCCGACGATGCGTGACACGCCGATCCCGTAGCAACCCATTTCCATGACACGCGGCTGACCGGACTCGTCGAGGAATGTTGCCTTCATCGCCTCGGAATACTTCGTGCGCAGCTGAAAGATGTGTCCCACCTCGATGCCGCGGCAAATCTCCAGCGTTCCGTTGCCGTCGGGGCTCGGATCGCCGGCGACGACGTTGCGGATGTCGAAGACACAGTCAGGCTCGCGCACGTCCCGTACCCAGTTAACTCCGGTCAGGTGGAAGCCGGCCTCGTTTGCGCCGCAGACGAAATCGCTCATGCAGGCGACGGTGCGGTCCGCGATGATGGAGATACTATCGGCGATACCAACCGGTCCAATGTAGCCCGGGCGGCAGCCGAGGCGATCCTCGATTTCCTTGTCCGTGGCGAAGCGAAACGGCGACAGGAATGGGATCTTGCTGACTTTCACCTCGTTCAGGGTGTGGTCGCCGCGAATCAACAGGAGATGGAAATCGTCGTCGTGCATCACGGCAATCGCCTTTACCGTTGAAGTAAGCGGCAAGCCAAGCAGTTCGGCGACATCTTCGCAGCGGGTCTTGCCCGGGGTTGCTACATTCTTCATCTCCTGCGTGTGTCCATTGCGCGGGGCGGTCGGCCCAAGTGCCTCGGCCAGTTCGACGTTGGCGGCATACTCGGACTGGGGGCAGAAAGCGATGGCGTCTTCACCGGACTCCGCCAATACATGGAATTCGTGCGAACCCGTGCCACCGATGGAGCCGGTATCGGCCGCCACGGCGCGGAACTTGAGGCCGAGCCGGGTGAAGATGCGCGAGTAAGTGTCGTGCATGTTGCGGTATTCGCGCTGCAGACATTCGTAGCTGGCGTGGAAGGAGTAGCCATCTTTCATCAGGAACTCGCGGCCGCGCATGACGCCGAAGCGGGGCCGGATTTCATCGCGGAACTTGGTCTGGATCTGGTAGAAATGCCGGGGCAGTTGGCGGTAACTCTTGACTTCGCGGCGAACCACATCGGTAATGACCTCTTCGTGAGTCGGGCCGACGCAGAAATCGCGCTGGTGGCGATCCTTGAGGCGGAGCAACTCCGGGCCGTACTGCTGCCAGCGCCCCGATTCCTGCCACAGCTCTGCCGGCTGCACCGCCGGCATGAGCAGTTCAATGGCGCCGCTTCGGTTCATCTCCTCCCGCACGATGGTTTCGACTTTGCGCAGCACCCGCAGACCCAGGGGCATCCACGTGTAGATGCCGCCGGCTAGGCGCTTGATCAGCCCGGCCCGTAGCATCAGTCGGTGGCTGATGATCTCGGCGTCGGCGGGGGCTTCTTTCAGAGTCGCGATAAAAAACCGGGAGGCGCGCATAGATGATGTGTGGGGTGGATAAAGGACGACGGCGCGTAGGTTTCGGGGATGACAAGGACACCAAAGAACCATCATTTTAGCGCAGCTACCGGCCTCCATTGGCCTTCCTGGCGGCGGTCTAACCGGCACCGGGCCGCGCCGGGCGCCGCGCTTTCCAATGCATGGGAATTGTGGAAGAATCAGTGCGATCAAACGATTCTCGCAGGTTAAACCATGCTCGACCGGGACGGATACCGCCCGAACGTCGGCATTGTTCTGGTAAACAGCAGAAACGAGGTCTTCTGGGGCAAGCGAATACGAGAGCACGCCTGGCAGTTTCCTCAGGGCGGAATCAAGCACGGCGAGTCGCCCGAGCAGGCAATGTATCGCGAGTTGTTCGAGGAAATCGGTCTGCGGCCCGAACATGTCAGGATTCTTGGGCGCACGCGCGAGTGGCTGCGTTATGACGTGCCCAAGCAGTGGGTCAAACGCGAGTGGCGCAGCACCTATCGCGGCCAGAAGCAAATTTGGTATCTGCTGCGGCTGACCGGGCGTGACTGTGACGTATGCTTGCGCGCCAGCGATCATCCTGAGTTCGATGCCTGGCGGTGGAGCGAGTACTGGGTTCCTCTGGATGCCGTGATCGAATTCAAGCGCCCCGTCTATCAACAGGCCCTGACGGAACTCGCTCGGCTGCTATTCAACCGAACCCGCGACAGGACACCGAAATGGCAACGCCATGCGCAGGCGCCGGCGTGCCCGACGCCGCCGCGCGAGGACGGATAGCAGGATGCTAGGGCTGCGCTTTGGACCTGTGCATGTTGTCCCGCACCCATTCGGCCGAGCCTTTGTGTTCCAGGCGCCTCCTTGTGCCCCGCGACGCGCGCGACACGATCGCACGGACGCGCTTTGCCTGGAGACGGGTCAGCCGGGGGCATCGCGTTGGCGCGTCGGCTACGCGGAAGCGACAGTCCAACCATACGAGATGCCACGGCTGTCGGTTCGGCACGCGGCACGTCAAGTCCGCCCTGACGAGGTTGCTGTGACGGAAATGGCTTTTCCCCCCTTGGAAAGCGTGCGGAAACAGCCAAGAGCCTGGAGACCCCCAAATGAAACGAGATGCCTATAACGCGCTGCCCCAGATAAAGCTCGCGGCGGACGTCGGCTACATCCTGCCGGATGCCTATGATCCGCAACGTGTGCGCGCCGATACGCCGGCGATCGAGGTCATGACCGACCTGCGCCGGGTGCCCGCAGCCACGATCAATCCCGATACAGCGCTGGCCGAGGCGAATCAGGCAATGATCCTGCGGGGAGTCAGGTCACTGCTGGTGACCACCGAGGATCGGCGCGTGGTTGGACTGGTTACCTCGGCGGACATCCTTGGTGAGAAGCCGCTGCAGATTGTCCGCGAGCGTGGCGTGCGGCATGACGAAGTAGTCGTGGGCGATGTGATGACGCCCTCTGCGAAACTGGACGCGCTTGACCTGGGCGAGGTGCTGCGCGCCGACGTGGGGCACGTCGTGGCGACGCTGCGCAATTCCGGGCGCCAGCACGCGCTTGTGACCACGACGGTGGCCGGTGGCCGCCAGATGATTCGCGGCATTTTCTCGGCCTCGCAGATTGCCCGCCAGCTCGGTATCGCACTCAACGCTACCGAGGTAGCGCGGACGTTTGCCGAGATTGAAGCGGCGATTGCCGGCCAAAACTGAGTACCCTGGCCGGCGGGTCGCGCCCGGACGCTCGTACCTGCGCCGAACGTCGAAATGCCTTGACAGCGGCGCTTCACCAGTCTAATCTCCGTCTAGAGATTAGATTAATTCTAAACCACCTTCCGAAACCGACGTACATTAACCAGTCAGAGGAGACTGCAATGCAACTGAAAGGCTCGAAAACCGAAGGCAATCTGAAAGCCGCATTTGCCGGCGAGTCGCAAGCCAATCGGCGCTATCTCTACTTCGCAGCAAAAGCAGACGTGGAGGGCCAGAACGATGTGGCTGCTGTCTTCCGTTCAACGGCGGAGGGTGAAACGGGGCATGCCCACGGCCACCTCGAGTATTTGGAAACTTGTGGTGATCCGGCGACCGGATTGCCATTCGGCGGTACGCGGGACAACCTGAAGGCTGCCATTGCCGGAGAAACCCACGAGTACACCGATATGTATCCGGGCATGGCGAAGGCAGCGCGACAGGAAGGCTTCGAGGAAATCGCGGACTGGTTCGAGACCCTGGCAAAGGCTGAGCGGTCTCATGCCAACCGGTTTCAGAAAGCCCTGGACGCGCTGGCGGACTAACCTTCCGCGTGCCGGACAAATGAGGCGCGGTTGAGCCGCGCCTCATTTTTTGGGCCGGACGCCCGTAGGGCGTCCGGGCGCTTGTTGACCGCATTCCGGACGGTCGAGCGTAGCTCGCCGGCCGACCTGCGGAGCGCGACATCGCGTGCGCGGCGAAGTGCCCGCGGACGCCTGCCTGCCGGTTGGCGCCGTTACGGGTCCGACAAGCCCCCTTTGCACTTGATAGGACAGAACTGTGACCGTACGTGAAGGAAGTCTGGAGGCGCCGAAGCGCCATCCCCTGGACTGGAAGAACCCCGATTTCTACGACGAGCAAAAGCTCTACGCTGAACTGCACCGCACGTTCGATATCTGTCATGGTTGTCGCCGTTGCGTAAATCTGTGCACAGCCTTTCCCAAGCTCTTTGACTTGGTGGACGAGGGCCCGACCGGTGAGATGGATGGGGTGCCGCAGAGCAAGTACTGGGAAGTGGTGGACCAGTGCTACCTGTGCGACATGTGCTTCATGACCAAGTGCCCCTACGTGCCGCCGCATGAATGGAACCTGGATTTTCCCCACCTCATGTTGCGTGCAAAGGCGATCAAGTATCGCAAGGGCGAGGTGCGCCTGCGCGACAAATTGCTGACCAGCACCGATGCCATCGGCAAACTTGCCGCAATCCCGGTTGTAGCACAGACCGTAAACGTGCTCAACAACAACTCTGCGGCACGGAAGGCGATGCAAAGCGCCCTAGGAATCCACAAGGACCGCAGGCTGCCGCCCTACGCCAGCCGGAAATTCCGCAGCCAGGCCAATGCCAATGCGAGTTTCCCGACGCGCGACGGCCAGCGCACCCCTGGCAAAGTCGCGGTATTCTCGACCTGCTACATAAACTACAACGAACCGGGCATCGGCCAGGACCTGCTGAAGCTCTTGCAGCACAACGAAATTCCCGCCGTCCTGGTCGAGAAGGAAGCGTGTTGCGGCATGCCCAAGCTTGAACTGGGCAACCTCGATGAGGTGGAGCGGCTAAAGAACATCAACATTCCGCCCCTTGCCCGGCTGGCGCGCGAGGGCTATGCGATTCTTACGCCCGTGCCTTCCTGCACACTCATGTACAAGAGCGAGCTGCCGCTCATGTTTCCGGACGATGCGGACGTGCGCCAAGTCGCCAATGCGATGTTCGATCCCTTCGAGTACTTCGTCCTGCGCCACAAAGACGGTCTGCTCAAGACGGACTTCAAAAAGGCGCTGGGCAAGGTGTCGTACCACATCCCGTGCCACTCGCGGGTCCAGAACGTGGGTCAGAAGACGCGCGAGACGCTGCAGCTGGTGCCGGGTACGCAGGTCAATACCGTCGAACGCTGCGCGGGCCACGACGGAACGTGGGGCGTAAAGGAGGAGTATTTCGCCCTGTCGATGAAGATTGGCAGGCCGGTCTTCAAGCAGATGGCGTCGAGCAACCCGGACTACGTCAGTTCGGACTGTCCGATTGCTTCACGACACATCGTGCAGGGAATGGAAACGACCACCGCCACGCGGGCGCATCCGCTGACGTTACTGCGCCTTGCATACGGCATGGACTGACTAGCGAGGAAAGGAAACTCGGCAATGCCAACGATTACCCGTGACAGCCTGATGTCATTGGAGACCTACGCCAGGGAGCGCCCTGCGTTTCGCGCCAAGGTGATCGCGCACAAGAAGAACCGAACCGTTTCGCTCGGTGAGCACATGACCCTCATCTTCGAGGACGAGCTCACCATCCGCTACCAGATCCAGGAGATGCTGCGCATCGAACGAACATTCGAGGAACGGGGCATACTCGACGAGTTGGACGCGTACAATCCGCTCGTGCCCGATGGCACGAACTTCAAGGCCACGATGATGCTCGAATACCCCGACCCAGGCGAACGCAGCCTCTGGTTGGGCAGACTGATCGGCGTTGAAGATCACGTTTGGATGCAAGTGAGTGGGCATCCTCGCGTCTATGCCGTTGCCGACGAGGACTTGGAACGGGACAACGACGAGAAGACATCGTCGGTTCATTTCCTACGGTTTGAGCTGGCGCCACCCATGGTTCAGGGTTTGCGCTCCGGCGGCGCGCTCGCGCTGGGCGTCGATCACGCGCTTTACACGGCGCATTTCGATCCCCTGCCGGCGGCGGTCCGCGATGCGCTGGTGAAAGACCTGTCGTGATGAGGCGGCTGGCGTTGCTGTCGGCGATGGTGGCGGCTGCTCCGCCGTTGTACGCCCAGTACGATGCACAGTTCGAAGACGACATCGACGAAAAGCCGTGGAAGGAGGTCCAGGCCCAGTTGCCGCCCTATCCGCAGACGGAAAAGCTGCTTGAGTTTCAACCCGGCTCGACGAGTTCCAACCGCTTCTTTGTCGATACGGCATCCATCGATATCGGCAGCGACGAGGTCGTGCGCTACGCGCTCGTGGTCAAGACTCCGAACGGTGCCACGAATGTCAGCTTCGAGGGCATACGCTGCGCCACGAGCGAGTTGAGGCTCTATGCCTTCGGACATGCCGACGATACGTGGTCGCGGGCGCGCAACAGCGGTTGGACCCGCATTTACAACAGCACCGTCAATCGCCACCATGCGGCGTTGGCGCGCGAGTACCTGTGCCCGAATGGGATCGCCGTGCGCACGCCCGAGGAGGCCATCGATGCCCTGAAGCGCGGCGGGCATCCGGCACTGCCGCAGACCTATCGCTGATCCGTAGACCAGCACGTCGCGGGCACAGCCAGCGGCGACCGCCAGTTTCGGCGCGCCTGCTAGAATTCATCGTGTGGCTTTAAGGCTATGGCGCCATGATTGATGAACTGATCGTCGAGTTCGACAAGGCCCTGCGTACAGTGTTTGCGCCGGCGCACACGGTGCGCCCCGTGCCCGGTGCCGAGCTGCCCGAAACACCCCTGTCGGAGGCCGAGAAGCGCCACGCCGCTGCGCTGATGCGCGTCAATCATGTCGGTGAGGTGTGTGCCCAGGCGCTTTACCAGGGGCAGGCCGTTACCTCCCGCGATCATGCCGTGCGGCGCGCGCTCGAGCGGGCGGCGGGCGAGGAGACGGAACACCTGGCCTGGACCGAGAGGCGCATCGAGGAGCTCGGCGGCCGCCGCAGCCTTCTCAATCCGTTGTGGTACGGTGGCGCCCTTGCCTTGGGGGTTGCCGCGGGCAAACTTGGCGACGATTGGAATCTTGGGTTCCTCGCCGAAACGGAGCGGCAGGTCGAAGCGCATTTGACAGATCACCTCGAACGTTTGCCGCGAGCCGACCGCAAATCCTGGGAAATCCTCGAGCAAATGAAGAAGGACGAGATCCAGCACGCCCATACGGCAGTCGGCCTGGGGGCGAGGGAACTGCCGGTACCGGTCAAGCTTGCAATGCGTGTCGCGTCGAAAGTGATGACCCGCACCGCCTATTGGGTATAGCGCTGCGTAACGCGTCGCCGCTGCGGGACGCAGGGTCTATTCGGGGATGATCTCCCAATCGTGCGTGATCTGCGCTGTCTTGCCCAGCATGATCGACGCCGAGCAGTACTTCTCCGCCGAGAGCTTGATCGCGCGTTCGACGACGTCCGGTTTGAGATCCTTACCCCCGATCCGGAAATGGAACCGGATGCGCGTGAACACTTTGGGGTCGGCGTCCGCTCGTTCAGCGTGTAGGCTCACCTCGCAGTGCGTCACCTGCTGCCTGCTCTTTTTGAGTATCAAGACCACATCGTAGGCCGTGCAGCCGCCGGTGCCTGCCAGCACCAGTTCCATCGGCCGCGGTGCGAGGTTGCGACCGCCGCCTTCCGGCGCACCGTCCATCACTGCGATGTGATTGCTGCCGGTCTCGGCCACGAACGTCATGCCTTCGCCCCACCTGACGACGCACTCCATGAATCTCTCCTCCTCGTCGGAATTGGTTCCGCGTACCAATCCTAACCGGAATCGCAGGCCATGGCGGTCCGGCAGACCTTGTGCGGCGCGGAATCTTTCTGCGGAGATCGTCGCCAAACGTAAATTAAAACCCGCTGTAATCGGTACAACCGTCGCATCGACAATGATAAATATCTAATAATAACATTATGTTGTGCAACGATTCAGGGAACCGCGCGGTGTTTGCGGCGGGTTTTGTGCGCCGCACCAAAGTTCTTGCAATGCACAAAGATCTGTGGCATCATTCGTTTTGTCGAATGTGATCGAGGTATCTGAAGTTCGCCTCGCTACATTCTCGCTTTTGTCTCCTCCACCCTCCTCCTTTGGTGTGGATTTAGCGCAACTCCCCGTGAGTTGCGCTTTTTTTTGGGCGCACGCGTGGCGTTACCGATGGCATGCGGCACCGCGCTTCTTCTCGATGCAGTGCGCCATCCAGCCGGCGCGCCAATCGGCAGCGCTCGAGGAACAGGCCAGAGGGGGGTTGGTTTGACAGTCGCTGCGACGCTGGCCTACAATGCACGGCTTTTCAGCCCAGCAGGCTCACTGGATTTCGAAGGAAGTTTTCCATGAAGACGTTCTCTGCCAAGCCGGAAGAAGTGCGGCGTGACTGGTATGTCGTCGACGCCTCCGACAAGGTGCTCGGACGGCTCGCGAGCCAGATCGCCCATCGGCTCCGGGGCAAGCACAAACCAGAATACACGCCGCACGTGGACACTGGTGACTATATCGTGGTGGTAAACGCTGAGAAGCTGCGCGTGACCGGCGCCAAGCCGACGGAAAAGAAGTACTACCGGCACAGCGGTTTCCCCGGTGGCATTTACGAGACCAATTTCACCAAGCTCCAACAGCGTTTTCCGGAGCGCATCCTGCAGAAGGCGGTGAAGGGCATGTTGCCCAAAGGACCACTGGGATACGCAATGCTGAAGAAGCTGAAGGTTTATGCCGGCGGGCAGCATCCCCATGCCGCCCAGCAACCTCGACCCCTCGAAATTTAAACGTAACGGCGAAAGCAGCGATATCAACATGGCAGCAAACTACAACTACGGCACCGGCCGGCGCAAGACTGCAGTGGCGCGCGTATTCATAAGACCCGGCAATGGCAGATTTGTTGTAAACGGCAAGCCGGTAGATGAGTTTTTTTCCCGCGAGACCGGGCGCATGATCGTCCGCCAGCCGTTGGAACTGACACAGCACACGACCACTTTCGATATCCTGGTAAACGTGACTGGTGGTGGTGAATCCGGGCAGGCCGGGGCGGTGCGGCACGGGATCACCCGAGCCCTTATCGATTATGACGACACGTTGAAGCCGACGCTGAGCAAGGCCGGTTTCGTGACGCGCGATGCGCGCGAGGTCGAACGCAAGAAGGTGGGCTTGCACAAGGCCCGCCGCCGCAAGCAGTTCTCCAAGCGCTGAGGCGCCGCGATCGCAGGACCGGCCGGTTCCGCGAAGCATCACGAGAAGCCGCCTCAAGGCGGCTTTTTCATCTGCACGGAAGCATTCCGCAACGTAAGGAGGCGCGATGATCAAGGTAGGCGTTGTCGGAGGAACAGGGTATACCGGCGTCGAGTTGCTGCGCTTGCTGGCGCAGCACCCGCACGTGGAGCTTGCGGCGATCACGTCCCGGGGCGAGGCCGGCATGCCGGTCGCCGACATGTTTCCCAGCCTTCGGCAGCGCGTCTCGCTGCGTTTCGCCGATCCAACCGGGGCGGGACTCGAGCACTGCGACCTAGTGTATTTCGCCACACCAAATGGCGTTGCCATGGAACAGGCGCGAGCACTCCTGGATCAGGGTGTACGAGTCATCGATCTCGCGGCGGATTTCCGCCTGCGTGATGTGGCCCAGTGGGAGCAGTGGTACGGCATGAAGCACGCCGCTCCCGACTTGGTCGCTGAGGCTGTGTATGGATTACCGGAGTTGCACCGCGAACAGATCCGCAGCGCACGGCTCGTGGCCAATCCGGGCTGCTACCCGACTGCGGTCCAGCTTGGATTGTTGCCGCTCGTCGAGACCGCGGCGGTCGATCTTGCACATCTTGTCGCCGATGCCAAGTCCGGCGTCTCGGGCGCGGGACGCAAAGCCGAGGTTCATACCCTTTTCTCGGAAGCCTCTGACAACTTCAAGGCGTACGGCGTAGCAGGTCATCGTCACCTGCCGGAGATCCAGCAGGGCCTGTCGCAAGCCGCCGGCCGCGAGGTGTCGCTCACGTTCGTCCCGCATCTGACGCCGATGATCCGCGGCATTCACGCTACGCTCTATGCGCGTGTGACAACGCAACCCGACTTCCAGGCGTTGTACGAGAAGCGCTACGCTAACGAACCTTTCGTCGATGTTTTGCCGCCCAAGAGCCACCCAGACACCCGGTCCGTCCGCGCCTCAAATCTGTGCCGCATCGCCGTGCACCGGCCGTTGGGGGGCGACATGCTGGTCGTCTTGTCCGTTATCGATAACCTCGTCAAGGGTGCAGCAGGCCAGGCCGTGCAGAACATGAACATCATGTTCGGATTTGACGAGCACGCCGGACTCGCGCAGATACCCGTCTTGCCGTGATGTTCCGGCGCAGCCTGCGTGGGCGATCGGGCATCTCAGCGCAGCGAGTTGCCGTTCGGCCCCATCGGCCGTGGTACTGGCGCGCTGCGACCATCGTCGCGCTGCTGTCGGTCTCCCTTGCGTTATCGGCATGGATTTACGATGCCGGCCGGCGCTACGCCGGGCTCGACGGAACCGCCTCTGCCGAGGAACTCCGCGCCATGAAGGAGCGCGTCGCCGAGCTGGAGAAGGAAAACCACGCCCTGCGTGCAAACCCCGAGTCGACCGAGAACCGCCTGAAGATCGAGCGCGCGGCGCAACAGGTACTGACGACGCAGGTCAAATCTCTCGAGGAGGAGAACGCAAGGCTGAGGGAAGAACTAGCCTTGTTCGAGAACCTGGCCGCCACGGAAGGCAGGGACGGGGCATTGCGAATCGACCGCCTGCGGATCGAACCCGAGGCGGCAACGGGGCTGTTCCGCTATCGGATGCTCATTACCCTGCAAGGCGACAAGAGGGACCGGGAGTTCAAGGGGGCGATGCAGCTAGTGATCAACCTGCAGCAAGATGGCAAAAGTGCTATGATGGTTTTACCATCGGCCGCGGAAGGTGATCGTCAGAGGTTTACTCTGGCTTTCAGGCACTTCAAGCGCGTCGAGGGAACATTCCAGGTGCCTGCGGGTGCCCAGGTAAAAAGCGTAGAGGTCAGACTACTGCAGGACGGGGCGACCAAGGCGTCGCAGACCGTCATGCTGTAAGTGGGGGAAGCCATGTTCGGAAAGAAATCCAAAACGCCTCAGAGCCGGATCGACAGCCTGATTGGCGCGGGTACCCGCGTCGAGGGGAGCGTTACGTTTTCTGGCGGTTTGCGCGTTGATGGCGAAGTGAAGGGTAACGTCCGCGTCGAGGAAAACAAGACTGGGACATTGGTGATCAGCGAGCAGGCACGCATCCAAGGCGAGGTCGAGGTGTCCCACGTCGTGGTCAATGGCACCGTCGATGGTCCGGTCCACGCGACCGAGTTCCTCGAACTGCAGCCGAGCGCCCGGGTCACGGGCGACGTGCATTACGCGAACCTCGAAATGCACATGGGAGCGGTTGTCCAAGGCAGGCTCGTGCATGAGTCGAGCGGGGCGGCAACAGTCGGGCTGAAACTAGCGTCCGGGAGCAATTGACCGAGTCCCGGAATGGCAAGATAATAGTAGTGCGAACCATTTTCAGGAGTGTCCGATGAACGCCGTGGCAGAGATGCCTGCCCCGCTTGTTTTTACCGACAACGCGGCGAACAAGGTCAGGCAATTGATCGAGGAGGAGGGTAACGCGGAGTTGAAACTACGCGTTTTTGTCACTGGGGGCGGCTGCTCGGGCTTCCAGTACGGCTTTACCTTCGACGAAGTGACCAACGAGGACGATACGGTTATGCAGAAGAACGGCGTGACCTTGCTCATCGACCCGATGAGCTATCAGTACTTGGTCGGCGCCGAGATCGACTATCAGGAAGGCTTGGAGGGCGCCCAGTTCGTCATCAAGAATCCCAATGCCACCAGCACTTGCGGCTGCGGCTCCTCGTTTACCGTCTAAAGGTTCAGGAAGTGCGCAGATACGGGGGCTTCGGCCCCCGTTGTTTTTTCGGCTCGACCACCGGCATGAGCGACTTCAGGTTGTCATGCCACGCGGCGGCAGCCGGCCGCGGTACGCGGCGCGCTATCGCGGGACGACGACGGCTAGGCTAGAATCCGTGTCTGCATGCCGTCTTCTATGCCACGTGGGCAAGCGACAAGCGCAGGCAAAGCCAAGAACCCACAATTCCAGTCGGCAAGTGCAAAGACCATGAGCGATCTTTCCGATGCCTTGTCATTGATAACGCGTGGCTGCGACGAGTTGCTGCTCGAGAGCGAACTCGTCGACAAACTCAAGAGCGGGCGTGCGCTGCGTATCAAGGCCGGATTCGATCCGACGGCGCCGGATCTGCACCTCGGCCACACTGTGCTGATGAACAAGCTCCGTCACTTCCAGGAGCTTGGACACCACGTTATGTTCCTAATTGGCGACTTCACCGGGATGATCGGCGACCCCACCGGCAAGAACGCCACCCGCCCACCGCTGTCACGCGAGCAGATACTGGAGAACGCCAAGACTTATCAGGAGCAGGTTTTCAAAATCCTGGATCCGGCCAAGACGGAGATCTGCTTCAACTCCACGTGGTTCGAATCACTCGGCGCAGCCGGCATGATCAAGCTGGCAGCGCAGTCGACCGTGGCACGCATGCTCGAGCGCGATGACTTTGGCAAGCGCTATCGCAACGGCCAGCCGATCGCGATTCACGAGTTCCTCTATCCGCTGTGCCAAGGCTACGACTCCGTGGCCATGCGTGCTGACGTCGAGCTTGGTGGGACCGATCAGAAATTCAATCTGCTCATGGGGCGGGAGTTGCAGAAGCACTTCGGTCAATCGCCGCAGTGCATTTTGACCATGCCCTTGCTCGAGGGCCTGGACGGCGTCAATAAGATGTCGAAGTCGCTCGGCAACTACGTTGGCATAACCGAGTCGCCCGCCGAGATATTCGGCAAGCTCATGTCGGTGTCCGACGAACTCATGTGGCGGTATCTCGAACTGCTGTCCTTCCGGCCCGCAAGCGAAATCGCGCGCTGGAAGGACGAAGTCGGGGAGGGCCGTAATCCGCGTGACATAAAAGTGCTTCTCGCCCAGGAGATCGTCGAACGCTTTCACAGCCGGCGCGCTGCCCAGGACTCGCTGGCCGACTTCGAGGCGCGGTTCCGACAGGGCGCAATCCCGGCGGATATTCCCGAAATCGCTCTCACTGTCGCGGAAGCCGTTGTGCCCGTTTCCCAGGTGCTGAAGGCGGCAGGTCTGACCGCGAGCACGTCGGAGGCATTGCGCATGATCGAACAGGGCGGTGTGCGTCTCAACGGTGAGAAAGTGCTGGACAAGTCGTTGGTGCTGAAGAAGGGTGACACCGCAGTGCTGCAGGTCGGGAAGCGGAAGTTCGCCCGCGTATCCATCGCCTGACCTGTCAAGCAGCGAAATATATTTGCCGGGAGTGTTGACCGCCCTTTGCGCGCCTGTATAATGCGCGGCTTTCCTCGCTTCGGCGAGCCGTTCTTTAACAACTCAAACAGCCGATAGGTGTGGGTACTGGTTCTGGGTATAGTT
>DAITBA010000036.1:0-19581 GCA_036824005.1 Rhodocyclaceae bacterium | reverse complement strand
CCCGCTGCGGCCGGCGGCTCGGCGCTGCGGGGCGACCGGCCCGACAGCGCCGCGGGCGCCCCATGGCCTGGCTCGGCGTCGGGCCGGCGATGCTCGCGTTGATGGCGAGGCGCCGCCACACTCGGCGCGGCCGCGGCAACTGGCAAGGCGTTTATCGTCCGCATGTCGCGCACGGGCACGGCGGCGTGCCGGACCGGGCTACCGCGCTGGACGACATCCGCGGCCACCACGGTCACGGCTTCCGGACGATGGCGATGCATATGTCGAATCTCTTCGTGGGCGCGGTTTGCCTCGGTCACGCGCACGACGTGGGTGATGCGCGTGACGTCGGTGACGTGGGTGATGTTCACGTTGCGCACATGAGCCGGGCTGCAGCGATAGGCCGGGACGTAGACCTCCCGCGGCGCCAGCGGGAACCAGCCCACGGCCGGCGCCGAGCCGGCGCGAATGGACACGCTCCAGCCAGGGCGGCCGACCCAGGCTACCAGGGCGGGGGCATAGACCGGCCGGCGCACGATGGTGCCGGGCGCCCAGCCCCAGAGGCCGCCGACCATGACCCAGCGTCCGTAATGGAACGGCGCGAAGCCCCAGGGCGAGTCGTCGATCCAGGTCCAGCCCCAGGGCGACACCCAGGCCCAGTGGCCCCAGCGGTAGGGTGCCCAGCCAGCGGGCACACTGCGCGGATACCAGACCGGACCGTAGTCGGCCGAGTCGTCCCAGCGACCGTATTCGTCGAGGTCTTCGTAGCCGGTCATCTCCGGCGAGACGTAACGGGCCGAGCCCGAGGCATCGTCGCGCCGGTCGCGGGCGAGACTCCAGTTGTAGAAATCGTCGCGGCGCGGTTGCTCGATCTGATAGGTGAGCGTGCCGGCATTCCAGATGTCGGCGCGATCGCCGGCGCGTACGTTCAGCGCCGTGCCGGCGCCCTCGAAGCGCAGACTGCCCTGATAGACGCTGGCCGAGGTGAGGTCCTCGGCGTGATCGAAGCGATAGCTGCCCGGTTCCAGCGTCAGCATGCGGCCGTGCGTGGTGGTGAGTTCGAATTCCCGCGCCGGTTCCGGATGGCGGATGCGCACCGCCATGCTGCCCACCACCAGGCGTACCTGCAACGCATCGTCGTCGAGCCGGGTGATCTCGATCTCCGATTCGCTGTCCAGGCGCAGGGCGGTGGAGCCGACACGTATCTCGGCGCGGGCGCCGCGGCCGGTCCAGACGTTGTCGCCGCTCGTCACCGGCCAGTTGGTGACGGCGCCGCGGGGTTCGGAATCGTCCGCGCTGCGCATGCCGACGCTGCCGCTGATCAGGCTGATCCGGCCGACGCGTCCGGGCGGGTCGGCGAAGGCGGGACTGGCGGCGACAGCGGACAGGAGTGCAGTGAGCAGGAACAGAATGCGCGCAAGCATGATGACCTCTTCTGGCGTGGCGGCGCGCAGGCGACAGGCCGGCGACGCTCCGGTTTAAGCTTTAGAACGTGGCCGGCAAAGGGCTGCTTACGATGGAAACATTTTGTTTCAAAAAAGACCCGAGTCGCGTCGTGATGCGGGAATGCCGGCGCGAGAAAAGAAGACGCTGCTTTCCGGCGGCTCAGGAAACCTGAAGCGCAGGCCTTGTCCGATCGGGCCGTGGTCGCCCGGAAGGGACGCTTCCGGGCGGGGCAAGCGCCGTCGGGCTATTTCGCCTGCAGGCGATAGAGGTATTCCGTCAAGGCGAGAATGCGGGCGCGCACGAAGACCTCGCGATTGACGTAGTAGTCGTCGTAGTCGGGTGCAGCCTTGGCGTTGTAGTCGCTGCCCCATATCGGCATGTCGCGCTTGCCGTGGGCCGGCACTTCCTGCTGGCCGTCGATGACCTCATAGACCCGGGCGAACGGGAACACGCCGTTGTTCTTCTTGGCGAGCACCGTCAGGTCCGAAGGACTCTTCTGCAAAAAGGCCATGTATGGCCCGTCACCCTTGCCCTTGATGCCATGGCACCCGGTGCAGTTGCGTTCGTATTCGCGCATGCCGAGGTCGGGTTTGTCCGCGGAAAGGACGATACCCGAGGCGCCGAGGATCGTTGCCCCGAGCACTGCTGTCGCGATTCGAGTGAGTTTCATAGCCAACTCCTTAAAGGGCCTATTTCGCCTGGAGGCGGTTGATGTACTCGATCAACGCCAGAATCCGAGCACGGACGTAGGACTCGGGGTCGTACGGCACGTCCACGTAGTATTCCGCCGCCTTGACGGCATAGTCGGCGCCCCAGATGGGCATGTCGCGTTTTCCGTGAGCCGGCACTTCCTGCCTTCCGTCGATGACTTCATATACCCGCGCCATCGGAAACACGCCGCCATTGTTCTTGGCGAGCACCGTCAGGTTGGACGAGCTCTTGTTGAGGAATGCGTTGTACGGCCCGTCGCCTTTGCCACTTGCACCATGGCACCCGGCACAGTTGGCTTGGTACTCCCGCTTGCCGAAGTCGATCTTTTCCGCCGCTGCCGTGCTGCCGGGGGCGGCAATCATCGCTGCTACGAGACAAAGAAACGTAGGATTCGTCGTTCTCATGATCTTTCTCCGAATGGAAACGTCGGGCACCCACTCGTTCCGCTGCACTGCAGTGCCCACTTGATAGTGCGCGCGCGCCGGCTGCGGAAGCAATGACAATAGTCAAACGTGGTATTCGGCGCAGCGATGCAACCGGTGCGACGCTAAACGCCAGGCCGCACGACCAGGCGATCGAGCGCGCCGAACACACCCTGCACCAGCAGCGCCAGCGCGGCGGCGGGAATGGCGCCGGCAAGCAGCAGGGCGTTGTCGTTGAGGGCCAGACCGGTGACGATGCGTTCGCCATAACCGCCGGCGCCGATGAAGGCGGCGATGGTGGCGGTGCCGACGTTGATGACGGCGGAGGTCTTGATACCGGCGAGGATGGAGCGGGCCGCCAGCGGCAGCTCGATCAGCCGCAGGCGCGTGAAGGCGGACAAGCCGAGCGCCAGCGCTGCGTCGCGCATGCCCTTCGGGATGCCGGTCAGCCCGGCGTGGGTGTTGCGCACGATGGGCAGCAGCGCGTAGAGAAACAGCGCCACGAGCGCGGGCGCGGTGCCGATGCGGCCGAGCAGGGGAATGAGAAAGGCGAGCAACGCCAACGCGGGCAGCGTCTGGACGACGCCGACGCCGGACAGGATAACGGCACCGATCGACGGCGACTGTGCCGCCCACATTCCCAGCGGCACACCGGCCGCCACGCCGGCCGCGAGCGAGACGAACACCAGCAGCAGATGCTGACCGGTGAGACGCCAGAAATCCTCGCCGAAAAGCAGTTGTACGAAGGTGCGCGGCTGCGCCTTCTCGCCCCCAGAGGAGCCAGCGGCGAGGAACTCGGCGGCGACGGCGGCGAAGGGTTGTCCGTCCAACTCCGCCCGGGCATTCATGGCAATCATCTGCGCTGGCACAATGCGTCCCTCCAGCGCCTGCAGCGCGGCCCAGGTGCGCGGCAGACGCTGCGGTAGGTCGGCGCGGTAGAGCAGCAGCGCAGCGTAGTCGGGGAAGTAGGCCCGGTCGTCGTCGAGCACCCGCAGTCCGTACTTGGCGATCTTGGCGTCGGTGGCGTAGATGTCCATGACGTCGATCTTGCTCGCTGCCAGCGCCTCGTAGGCGAGACCGTGGTCCAGACCCGTCGGCGCGAAGGGCAATCCGTACGCCGCCTTCAGGCCCGGCCAGCCGTCGCCGCGGTTGAGAAACTCCGGCGACAGGCCGAGGACGAGCTGCGTATACTGCGCCAGATCGCCGATGCCGCGAATGTGCAGGCGCTGCGCCGTGCTCTCCAGCATGGCGAGCGCATAGGTGTTACCGAAGCCGAGCGGGACACCGGCGGCGAGCCCCAGCGGCGCCAGGGCGCGGTTGAGCGAGGCGAGATCGGTGACCGGCGTCTTCAACAGTTCCAGCGCGATGGTGCCGGCATACTCGGGATAGAGGTCGATGGCGCCGCTCTTGAGCGCCGCGAAGAGGATGCCGGTGTTGCCCATGCCGGGCTTGTAGCTCACCGCCGCTTCGCCGGCCTGCCTTGCCGTGGTGGCGACGATCTCGCCCAGGATGTAGGACTCGGTGAAGCGCTTCGAGCCGACGGCGAGCACGCCTTCGGCCGGCGTCGCAGCAACGCTCCACAGCAGACTCAGAGCCAGGCACAGGTGCGCGATTGCGTCGCGCCAGCGCCGGTGCGTACCGGGCCACACGCTGCAGGCATGGTCGAGGGCCGTCATGGGCGCACGATAGCCGGCGGAGATGATCGGCGCAATGCGCCGGATGTCTCTGCGTGCCGTCCGGCGACGGCCCTCGCGATGCCTTGACAGCCCCGCGCGGGCGGGTACAGTGGCGAGGCATGTATCTCTGTGCCGACCGCGCCTTCCATCTCTACCGCCTCGTCATGCTCCCGGCGTGGGCGAGCGGCTGGCTGCGCTTCGGCATCACCGCCCTGCCCAAGCACGGTCCGCCGCTGTTTTCCCATCGCTGAACGTCCGCACGGGCTGCGACGCCGCGCGTCGCGGCTTGCGTTCATCTCTTCGCAGGGAAGCATCATGATCACTCAGTCCATAGCGTTTTCGCCGGCCGCGACGCCGGCGTCCGATGCCGATGCCATCATCGGCAGCCGCGTCGAACTGCAACTGCTGACGACGCTCAAGTGCAATCTCAAGTGCACCTACTGTTCGCTGGGCGTGGGCGAAGTGCTCGGCTCGCAGACCGAGCTGCAATACGACATCGACCAGCTCGCCGCCTTCGTCGAGCGGCACCTGCGCGACAAGGAGGTGTACGTCACCTTCTACGGCGGCGAGCCGACGCTCAACCGCGCCATGATGGAGGCGGTGATGCGCCGCTTTCCGTTGTTTCGCTTCCAATTGCAGACCAACGGCACGCTGCTCGACAGCCTGCCCGACTGGGTGCTGCACAAGTTGTCCAATATCCTGGTGTCGATCGACGGCGGCGAGCAGACCACCGACGGCTACCGCGGCCGCGGCGTGTGGCGCCAGGTGATCAAGAACGTCGCCCATGTGCGCGACCGCGTCGGCGGCACCGTCACCGCGCGCGTGACCTGGGGCAGTCCCGACACCAGCTTCGAGGAACTGGACGATCTGGCGGAAGGCTTCGACTATCTGTACTGGCAGTTCGTCGCCGACGAGCATTACTTCGGCGATTCGCCGGACAAGCGCAAGGTGGTGCTGCGCCAGCTCATCGACAAGTTCTTCTGCCGCACCGACAAGCTTTACCCGCTCATCCCGGTCATGGGCATGGTGCGCAACAAGGTGCTGCCCAGCCGCAGCCGCGAACTCTACGCTGACCTCACCCAGTGCCGCGTCTCCACGCATCTGATCAACGTCATGCCCGACGGCAAGATCTTTCCCTGCCCGGACATGATGTATCTGCCGAGCATGCAGATGGGCGAGATCCAGGGCAACTGGCTGAAGAAGAGCCCCCTGCAGCCCCACCCCGACATGCCCTGCGAATCGTGCGAAGCCTTCCCGTGGTGCCGCCGCAACTGCATGAAGAATCTTTACCTCGGCTACGTGAAAAAGGACCAGCGTTACCGCACGAACGTGGTCGAACCGATCTGCGATCTGGTGCGCTTCATGGGCCGCGAAATCGACCGTCACGATCCCCACGCGTGGTTCGCGCAGGCGGCGTTGCCGGTGAGGAAGCGGGTGACCGACGCCGAGGTCTACGAGTACGTGGAGATCATGCCGTAGGGGTTGACGGTCACCATAATTGTCGTCCCCATTCTTTGGCTTGCAGGTTGCGATAACGCCCAGTAAGGAGACGGCAAGCAAAGAAGAGCCAAGACACGGCAAATGTAAGCCAGCAAATTGCGAAAAGCACTATGGCAATGGATTGAATTGTCGTAAGGCCGAGCCAAGCAGAAACAAACCCCGCCAAACCAACAGCCATACCGAGCAGGCCAGCACAAATGCCGACAACCCATGAGCGCGGTTTGTCACGTGGGATGAAAGGCTTGGCTGTGATCATAACGCGTGAAGAATTCGATTACCGATCCGACGCTGGGTGTGTTCATGCGTCAGTCGTGCGCGAATGCCGAGCCACGTACCGCCGAAGAACCTCATCCATGCGCGTTTGCCAGCCTTCGCCGGTGGCCTTGAAGTAGGCGACGACCTCAGGGCTGTAGCGCACGGACACGAGCAGCTTCCTGCTCTCCGACTTGGGGCGGCCGCGCAAGGTGCGCATGGGAACCATGGCCTTGAGCTGCTTCGGGGAGAGAGGCCGTGCGTCGGGGTCGGCCTTTGCCGCGGCCGTGATGGCTCTGTCCTCTTCGATCGAGGGCATCACGATGGGCTGACGCTTAGGTGTTCTGGACATAGTGCTTGACCTCACGACGATTGGCGCGGCGCAGGCTGATGATCCGGCGCGTGGATGCGCGATCGACAAATGCCACGTAGTAGAGAGTTCCGGTCTTGGGGGCCAGGGCGATCATCCGCGCTTCGCCATAGTCGAACCGTTCATCCACCCACACCAGCGCGGTCTCCCAATCGAGTTCCGCGGCCAACGCCAGCGAGACACCGTGTTTCGCTCGATTGGCGGCGTCCTTGGCGGAATCGAACTCGATTCGCATGAGTTACTGTAGCTACAGTAAATAGCGGTGTCAAGGGAGAGATCGACCAAAGGCAACTGGATATTCCCCTTTTCCCCAACCACAATGCAATTGTCCGCCGCCTCGCCTCACCAACCGGAGGATTAGTCATGACCACTCACTTCGACGCCATCATCATCGGCACCGGCCAGGCCGGTCCGTCCCTGGCCGCGCGGCTCACGGCGGCCGGTATGAAGACGGCCATTGTCGAGCGCAAGCTGTTCGGCGGCACCTGCGTCAATGTCGGCTGCATCCCCACCAAGGCACTGGTGGCCAGCGCCCACGCTGCCTACATCGCGCGGCGCGGGGCGGACTTCGGCGTCGCCATCGACGGCGTGCGGGTGGACATGAAGGCCGTCAAAGCGCGCAAGGATGCCATCGTCAAGCAGTCGCGCGACGGCGTGACCAAGTGGCTCGACAACATGCGTAATCTCACCGTCTATCGCGGCCAAGCGCGCTTCGAAGGCCCGCACGCGATCGCGGTGAACGGCGAGCGACTGGAAGCGGAGAAGATCTTCATCAACGTCGGCGGACGCGCATTCGTCCCGGACTTGCCCGGCATCCGCGAGGTCGAGTACCTGACCAACTCTACGATGATGGAGGTGGATTTCCTGCCCGAGCACCTGATCGTCGTCGGTGGCAGCTACATCGGGCTGGAGTTCGCGCAGATGTACCGCCGCTTCGGTAGCCGCGTCACGGTGGTGGAGATGGGACCGCGTCTCGTCGGCCGAGAGGACGAGGACGTGTCGGACGAGGTCCGCGGCATCCTGGAGCGCGAAGGCATCGAGATCCGCCTCAACGCCAAATGCATCAACGTCGCCCGCCGCGGCGAGCAGATCGTCGTGGGCGCGGAATGCACCAGCGGTGCGCCGGAGGTCGTCGGCAGCCATCTGCTGCTGGCCGTGGGGCGCGTGCCCAACACCGACGACCTGGGGCTGGACAAGGCCGGCATCGCCACCGACGCCCGCGGCTATATCCAGGTGGACGACCAGTTGCGCACAAATGTATCCGGGGTGTGGGCGCTCGGCGATGTCAACGGCCGCGGCGCGTTCACCCACACGGCATACAATGACTTCGAGATCGTCGCCGCCAATCTGCTCGACGATGACCCGCGCCGGGTCGGCGACCGCATTACCGCCTACGCGCTGTTCATCGACCCGCCGCTGGGCCGCGCCGGCATGACTGAGCGCGAGGTGCGCGCCTCGGGCCGGAAGGCGCTCGTCGGCAAAATGCCCATGACGCGCGTCGGCCGGGCGCGGGAGCGCAGCGAAACCCAGGGCTTCATGAAGGTTCTGGTCGATGCGGAGACCAAGCGCATCCTCGGTGCCGCCCTGCTCGGCATCGACGGCGACGAAATCGTCCATTCCCTCCTCGATGTCATGTACGCCGACGCGCCTTACACCGTCATCCGGCGCGCCATGCACATCCATCCCACGGTGACGGAGCTGATCCAGACGCTGCTGGGAGATCTGAAACCGCTGCGGTGAGAAGCTTGATTGCCACCACGGAGGAGGCAGAGGACGCGGAGGCAAACCGGGAATGCAAATATTGCCGTTCCCTCTGTGTCCTCTGCGTCCTCCGTGGTGAAAAGGTTTTGCCGCGTCAGTCCAGCGTCCGGCGATAGAACCGCAGCCCCAGCCCGATCACCACCAGCATGAACAGCACGATAGGGAGAATCTGCGGCCACAGTTCCGCCAGCCCGTTGCCCTTGAGCAGGATGCCGCGCACCAGCAGCAGGAAATGGGTCAGGGGCAGCACGTTGCCGATCCACTGTGCCCATTCCGGCATGCCGCGGAAGGGGAACATGAAGCCGGAGAGGAGCATCGAGGGCAGGAAGAAGAAGAACGTCATCTGCATCGCCTGCAACTGGTTGCGGGCGATGGAGGAGAAGGTGATGCCCAGGGTCAGGTTGGCGGCGATGAACAGCAGCACCGTGCAGTAGAGGAGCAGCAGGCTGCCCTGCATGGGTACGGCGAAGATGAAGCGCGCCGCCAGCAGCACCAATGTCACCTGGATCAGGCCGATGAGGATGTAGGGCACGATCTTGCCGGTCATCACCTCGATGGGCAGGGCCGGCGTGGCGAGCAGATGTTCGAAGGTGCCGCGCTCGCGCTCGCGCGTCATGGCGAGCCCCGTCATCAGCACCATGGTCATGGTCAGGATCACCCCCAGCAGGCCCGGCACGATGTTGTGTTGCGTGATGCCTTCCGGGTTGTAGCGGCGGTGAATGCGCACGTCGATGGCTTCGGCGTTGGGCGCGAGCCGCGCCAGGCTGCCCTTCAGGTCGTTGGCCAAGGCCGACCGGCTCAGGCCGGACAGTGCGGCCACGGCATTGCCTGTCGCCGACGGATCGGTGGCATCCACCTCCACCAGCAGCACGGGCCGTTCGCCGCGCACCAGCTTGCGCGCGAAGTTCTCGGGAATGGTCACTACGAACTGCACCTCGCCATGGGCGAGCAGATCGTCGGCCTCCGCCTCGCTGGCGACGCGCCTCACGACCTGGAAGTAGCCGCTGTTGTGCATGGCGGCGACGATGCTGCGGGCATAGGTGCTGTGATCGGCCGCGAGCACCGCGGTGGGCAAGTGCTTCGGGTCGGCATTGATGGCGAAGCCGAACAGCAGCAACTGCATGACCGGAATGCCGACGATCATGGCGAACGTCAGCCGGTCGCGCCGGAGCTGGATGAACTCCTTGACGATGATCCCCACCCAGCGCGACCAGGAGAAGCGGTTCATCCCAAAAACCCCATTTCACCGCGGAGGACGCAGAGGACACAGAGGAAAAATCTAAGGAAAACAGAGCAGCAAGACTTAGTCTTTCTCCGCGTCCTCTGCGTCCTCTGTGGTGAGCTGCCTTTCGCGTTCATCTGAAGTTCTCCGGTGCCTGCTCCATGAGGTTGATGAACACGTCCTCGAGGCCGGCCTCGATCGGCTCCCAGCGGTGCGGCTGGCCTTCGCGCACGGAGGAGATGCTTTCGAACATCTGCTTGGCATTGCGCCCCGTGACGTGCAGGGTGTTGCCGAAAGGCGTCACCTGGTCCACACCCGGCAGGCCGCGCAGGGACTCGGCCAGCGCCCACAGGTCGGGACCGGTCACCTCCCAGGCGGTGAGCTTCTGCCCGGTGACCACTTCCTCCGCTGTGCCGGTGGTCAGCAGCTTGCCCCAGGCGATGTAGGCCAGGCGATGGCAGCGCTCGGCCTCGTCCATGTAGTGGGTGGACACCAGCACCGAGATGCCGGTCGCGGCGAGCTGGTGGATCTCCTGCCAGAAATCGCGCCGCGCCTTGGGATCGACGCCGGCCGTGGGCTCGTCGAGCAGCAGCAGCTTCGGCTCGTGCAGCATGCAGGCGGCCAGCGCCAGGCGCTGCTTCCAGCCCCCGGAGAGCTCGCCGGCCAACTGCTCGCGGCGCTGGCCCAGACCCAACCGGTCGAGGGCCGCTGCCACCGCCTGCCTGCCGTTGCCCATGCCGTACATGCGGGCGATGAACTCCAGGTTCTCGCGTATCGTCAGGTCCTCCCACAGGGAGAAGCGCTGGGTCATGTAGCCGACTTCGCGCTTAATGGCGGCGGTCGCGCGGATGACGTCGTAGCCGAGGCAGGTGCCGCTGCCGGAATCGGGCGTGAGCAATCCGCACAGCATGCGGATCGAGGTGGTCTTGCCGCTGCCGTTCGGCCCGAGGAAACCGTAGATCTCGCCGCGCCGCACCTGCAGCGACAGATCCTTCACCACGTGCTTGTCGCCGAAGCGCTTGTTCAGGCCGCGCACATCGATGACGAAATCGTTTTCAGCCATGACGTTGAACAGGCACATTCACCACCGAGGACACCAAGGACACCAAGAAGATCAGAATGACGATGCGATTTGCTCGGCTATCCGGCAGCGAATCTCTCCCCGCGGGGTCGAACATGTCGTGCGTTTCGTTGTGTCCTTGGCGGTGCAACTGAATCTCCTGCCGTGCCTACTTCATCTCCAACGTCACATCCACCGGCTGTCCCGGATGCAGTCGCGCTGCATCTTCGGGCATCGGCTTCGCTTCGACGAGGAACACCAGCTTCGCCCGCGACTCCTTGCTGTAGATCACCGGCGGGGTGTATTCCGCCTGCGGCGCGATGAAGCTGATGCGGGCGGCGATCGGTGCCGTGCAGCCGCTGCAGGTAACGCTCACCGCCTGCCCGGTCTTGAGCGAACCGACCACTGCCTCGGGCACGAAGAAGCGCAGCTTGATATTGCCAGGCGGCAACAGACTGACAACGGGTGTGCCCGCCGGCACCCACTCCCCCTGGGAGTAGAAAGTGTCCTGCACCAGGGCGGCCGCCGGTGCGGCCGCGCTCTTCTGGCCGAGCCGCCACTGGACCTGGGCAAGCTGGGCGCGGGCGGCCTCCACTTCTGCTTTGGCGGCGCCGATTTCGGCCCCGCGCCCGATACTTTGCCGAGCATTGCGGATCTGTGCCTCGGCCTCGGCTACGCGCGCGGCATCGCGGTCGTGACTGGCCTTTGCTTCGTCGAGCCTCGATCTGGAGATGAAGCCGCGGCCGTAGAGTTGCTCCTGCTGCCGCAGTTGCGTGTCGGACAGGGTTTGTGCAGCGGCGGCACTGGCGGACTGGGCCCGCACCACGTCCAGCTCGGCCTTGCGCCGGCTGCCCTGCAGGTTGGCGAGGCGCGCCTCGGCGCTTTTCAGGCGCGCCTCGGCTTCCCGGGTTGCCGCCTGCTCGGCTGACTGCTCAAGGGCGAACAGCGGCGCACCCTCGGCAACCTGCTGGCCGCGCTGCACCGGGAGCTTGTCGAGCGTGCCGGCATAGGGCGAGGCGACGAACACGTACTCGCCTTCGGCATAGCCTTGGTAAGCGTTCCGCGCCGGTTCGGAGCAGGCGCCCAGCAGCATAATGGCGGTCAGCACGCCGGCCGCCGCAACGGCATTCATCGTCGGTTCTCCATTGTTGCGGCGCCGCCCGGCACCGCCCACGCCCTGCATTCTAATGCTGCGCGCGCAGCAGGCCCGGCACCGGGCTATGCCACCAGCGCTCGCAACATGCCACCCAGGGAAAAGAGTCGACTCGGGTCGGAGGTTTCTGCCAGCAACCCCTCCAGCTCGCGACGGACGAAACTGCCGTTGCGGGCACGGGCGGCGAGGAAGTTGCACAAACGCGGGTAGGACAGCCAGCGCTGGGCCGTTTCGTAGGCGGCGAAGCGCGGTGCCAGATCGCGACGCAGCGATTCCTCATAGGCCGAACACAAGTCGCGCATGTCGTGGCGCGCGCGGAAGAAGTCGATCGCGTGCTGCGCCGCCAGCATGCCGGTCTCCAGCGCCTTGCCGATCCCCTCGCCGCTGAAGGAGTAGGTGGTGCCGGCGGCTTCGCCGACGACCAGCAGACCGGGACGGCAGAAGCGCGCTCCCTTGAGGGCCGTGCGCAGCGGCGCGCCGCGCAGCTCCGACACCTGTCGCGCCTCGGCGAGCACGGCCTGTGCCGGCGGAAAGGAGGCCACGAACGATTCGAAGACGCGCCGGACATTGCCCACCGCCGGCCGCCGCCGCGCGTCCAGGAAGTAGCCGGCGCCGATGTTGAACAGGCCGCCCGGCGCGGGGAAGATCCAGCCATATCCCGGACAGATGCCGTGGTCGAAGGAGATGATCAGGCGGTCGAAATCGTCGGCCAGCCGCTCGTTGCGGAAGTAGGCGCGCACGGCCATGCCGGCCGGTTCCTTCCTTTGGCACAGGCCGGAAAGTTCGAGGGGCGCGCTGGCCGCGCCGGTGGCGAGCAAGACGACTTCCGCGGCGATGGTGATGGCCGAAGAGTCGTGGCCGTTTCTGAACTGCGCGCCCCGGACGCACTCGTTTGCCACGACCAGACCGGTCAGACGCAGCGGGGCGAGGAAGCGGGCGCCAGCCCCGACTGCGGCCGCGCGGGTCACCTCGTCCAGCGTAACGCGCGGACAACTGGCCAGCGTGCCATCCACGTCGGCGAAGCTCCGATCCGGCGCGTAGATGCGGATGCCATCGAGTCGCCGGGCGTGCTGCTGCACCTGGCGGTCCAGTCCGAGCCGCCGCAGTGCTGCGAGCGCGTCGGGAATGAGCGCATCGCCGCAGGCCTTGTCCCGGGGAAAGTCATGCTGATCGACCAGGGCGACGTCGAGTCCGTCGCGGGCGAGCGTCAGCGCCGCGGCCGCGCCGGCCGGTCCCGCGCCGATGACCAGGACCTGTACGCGCAGCGTCGCTGCGTCACCATTGCCTTCCATGGGGCTATTCTGCCAGAGCGCCCGTGCCGGCATCGATTCCGCTTGGCGCCCGGTAACGCCAGCGCCCAAGCGCATGAACTTGTGTAAAGTTATGTCTGTGTTGCGGTTTGGGCGGTATTGGATCTCGAATCCGCAGAAGGCTTCGCTTTGATTCATCGGTGCAAATCAGCAAAATCTGCGGATTTCTGTTTTCGTATGGGTTGATCAATTCCGGGAGGAGAAGACCACATGCCGAAGTATGCAACCGACGCCATTCGTACTGTCGCCCTCGTGGGCCACGCGGGGGCGGGCAAGACGACGCTGACGGAGGCGCTGCTGCTCAAGGCCGGTGCCATTGCCAGCGCCGGTACAGTGGAGCGGGGCGGCACCGTATCCGACTTCGATCCGCTGGAAAAGAGCGCCGGGCATTCGCTCAACGCCTCCCTGGTCAATTTCGCCGCGGACGGCGTGCATATCCATCTGATCGACACGCCCGGCTACCCGGACTTCGTCGGCCAGTCCATCAGCGCGCTTGCAGCGGTGGAGACGGCGGCGGTGGTGATCAATGCCCAGACCGGCATCGAGCTGACCACCGTGCGCATGATGAAATGGGCACAGTCGCGTGGCTTGTGCCGCATGGTCATCATCAACAAGATCGACGCCGAGAACGTCGATCTGCCGAGGCTGGTGGCCGAGATCCGCGAACGCTTCGGCAAGGAGTGCATGCTGCTCGATCTGCCCGCCCACCACGGGCAGGATGTGGTGGAAGTGCTTGACCATGACAGCGGCGACTCCGACTTCGACTCCGTAGCCGCTGCCCATCGTGCCCTCATCGACACCCTCGTGGAGGAGGACGAATCCCTGCTCGCGCGCTACCTGGAGGAGGGCAAGGATCCGGCTCCGGGCGAGTTGCACGCGCCCTTCGAGAAGGCCCTGCGCGAGGGCCACCTGGTGCCGATCCTGTTCGTCTCGGCCAGAACGGGTGCGGGCTTGGATCAGCTGCTGCACGTTCTGACGACGCTGGCGCCCAATCCCACTGAAGGCAATCCGCCGCCCTTCTACAAGGGTGAGCCCGGCGACGCCGAGATTGAAGCCTTTCATGCCGAACCGGATTCGTCGAAGCACGTGCTCGCCCACGTGTTCAAGGTAATGATCGATCCCTACGTCGGCAAAGTCGGCGTGTTTCGCGTCTACCAGGGTACGGTGACCAAGGATTCGCAACTGTTCGTCGGCGACGGGCGGCGGCCGTTCAAGGTCGGTCATCTGTTTCTGCTCCAGGGCAAGGACTACATCGAGACCGACGCGTTGGTTCCTGGCGACATCGGCGCCGTATCAAAGGTGGACGAGATCGAGTTCGATTCGGTGCTGCACGATTCCCACGACGAGGATCACATCCACCTCAAACCGCTGGAGTTCCCCAAGCCTATGTACGGCCTGGCGGTGGAGCCGAAGAAGAAGGGCGACGAGCAGCGCATCTTCGAGGTGCTACACAAGCTGGAGATGGAGGACCCCTGTTTCAGGGTGGAGCGTCATCCGACCACCCATGAAACTGTCATGCAGGGGCTGGGCGAGATGCACCTGCGCGGCAAGCTGGAACGCATGCAGGCCCAGTACAAGATGGAGGTGAGCACCAAGCCGCCCAAGATTCCCTATCGCGAAACCGTGACCCGCAACGCCGAGGGCCATTGCCGGCACAAGAAGCAGACCGGCGGCGCGGGCCAGTTCGGCGAGGTGTATCTGAAGATCGAGCCCATGGAGCGCGGCGCCGGCTACGAATTCGTCGATCAGGTCAAGGGCGGCGTCATTCCCAGCGTATTCATGCCGGCGGTGGAGAAGGGCGTGCGCCAGGCGCTGGACGAGGGTGTGGTCGCCGGCTATCCGGTGGAGGACATCCGCGTCATCGTCTATGACGGCAAGACCCACCCGGTGGACGGTAAGGAAGTGGCGTTCGTGTCGGCGGGGCGCAAGGCAGTGATCGACGCCATCGCGAAGGCCGGGCCGATCGTGCTGGAGCCCATCGTCAATGTCGAGATCACGGTGCCGGAGCGCTTCGTCGGCGACATTACCTCCGATCTTTCCGGACGCCGGGGCCATATCACCGGCACGGAAGCGCGCGGCGACGCCGCCGAGATCGCCGGTCAGGTGCCGCTGTCGGAGCTGGGCGACTACCAGTCGCGGCTGCGCTCCATCACCGGCGGCCACGGCGCCTACTCCATGGAGCTGTCCCACTACGCCGCCGTGCCGCCCCAGACGCAGCAGCAGCTCGCCTCGCAGTACAAGCGCGCAGCCGAGGAGGAGTGAGAGCGCACAACGTCTTCGAACACGAACCGGCGTTGAACCCGGCGTTTCTGAGCCTGCATAGTGTGACGCTGACGCCGCACATCGGTTCGGCTTCCCACGCGACGAGAATGAACATGGCGATGCTGGCGGCGCACAATCTCGTGGCCGCGCTGACCGGCGGTACGCCGCCCAACCCCGTCAACCCCGGTGTCCTGGAAACGAGACCATGAAGCTCTACGACCTCGAACTGTCCGGCAACAGCTATCGCATCCGGCTTCTGCTCGCGCTGCTGGGGTTGAAAGCGGAGCTGCAGACGGTCAATCTCATCCACGGCGAAAACCGCAAGGAATGGTTCCTGTCGCTCAATCCCCGCGGGCAGGTGCCGGTGCTCGACGATCATGGCGTTGTCATATGGGATTCGCCGGCGATCATGGTCTATCTCGCGCGCAAGTATGGCGGCGAGCAGTGGCTACCGACCGACGCCCGGGGGATGGCCGAGGTCATGCAGTGGCTGGCGGTGATGGAGAACGAGACCCTGTTCGGCTTGGCCCGCGCGCGTGTCATCTGCAAGTTCAAGCGGCCGGGCAATCTGGAGGAGGCACAAGCCTTGGGCAACAAGGGACTCGGGGTACTGGAACAGCGTCTGGCGCAGCACGACTGGCTTGCTCTGGACCGGCTCACCATCGCCGACGTCGGCTGCTTCCCCTACGTCGCCCTGGCGCCCGAGGGCGAGGTTTCCCTCGATCCCTATCCGGGCGTGCAGAAGTGGATTCAGCGCATCAAGGAGCTGCCCGGCTTCGTCGCCATGCCCGGGGTGTAGCGGCCGGCCCCCGGTGAGCGTCCTATCCCTCTCACCGCTTCAGCGGCGGCTGCGCGCCGTGGCGCTGACGCTAGCGGTGGCGGCCTATCTGCTGTCGTTTTTCCACCGCGTCGCGCCTGCCGCCATTGCGCAGGACCTGGCGGGAACGTTCCAGATCAGTGCTGCTTCCCTCGGTGCCCTGGCGGCGACCTACTTCTACGTCTATACGCTGATGCAGGTTCCGACGGGCGTGCTCGCGGACACGCTCGGGCCGCGGGCGATCCTTACGTCGGGCGGAATCGTCGCCGGCATCGGCAGCCTGCTGTTCGGCTTGGCACCCAGCTTCGAACTGGCCTTCGCGGGCCGCACGTTGGTCGGCCTGGGTGTCTCGGTTGCCTTCATCGCCATGCTCAAGCTGATTGCCGTCTGGTACGAGGAGCGCCGCTTTGCCACGATTTCCGGCCTGTGCATGCTGATCGGCAACATCGGTTCGGTGTTTGCCGGTGCGCCGCTTGCCTGGGCGCTTCAGCTCGTCACCTGGCGCGAGGTATTCGTGACCATAGGCATTGCCTCGCTGATCATCGCGGTGGCGAGCTGGTTTCTGGTCGCCGACCGACCTGCGGAAAAGGGAGCCACGGGCGATGCGCAGCGTCCCCACGCGGATCGCACGGCCTGGCTCGGCGGAATGTTGGCGGTGATGAAGAACCCGGCCACGTGGCCCGGCTTCTTCGTCAACTTCGGCGTCTGCGGCAGCTTCTTTGCCTTTGCCGGCTTGTGGGCGGTGCCGTTTTTCACTCAGGTGCTGGGCATGTCGCGCGCGGTTGCATCCAACCACATCAGCATCTATTTCCTCGGCTTCGCCGTGGGCGCTGCCGTGATGGGCCGCATTTCGGATCAACTCGGCCGGCGCCGCCCCATGATGGTCGTCGGCGCGACGCTGCACGCCACCGGCTGGTTGGTGTGGCTGTCGGGCGTCGCCCTGCCCCTGGTGGCGAGCTACGCGCTGTGCGCGGCGATGGGCCTGTTCACCGCGAGCATGACGCTATCTTGGGCATGCGCCAAGGAGGTGAATCCGCCGACGCTGTCGGGTACGGCGACCAGCGTCGTGAACGTGGGGGTGTTTTTGGGCCCTGCGATCCTTCAGCCCCTGGTCGGCTGGGCTATGGATCGCACCTGGCAGGGCCGCATGGTGGATGGTGTCCGGTTCTACTCCGCGGACGTCCGCAGTCGGACTATACAGCAGCTTCCAGCAACATCCACTACGCTTTGATTTATAACGACTTCAAGGCGGAGCGAAGTCTAACACAATCCAGCGAAAACCGTTAGAATCCACCTATCTCGTGTGGGTAGGAATGTGGGTAGATAAATGGCTCGCCTCGTCGAAAAGCTCACCCCGCTAGCGGTCGGCAAGCTGACCAAGCCGGGCTATTACGGCGATGGCGCGGGGTTATGGTTGCAGGTATCCCCGTCAGGATCGAAGAGCTGGATATTCCGCTTCACGCTGGTGGGCAAGCAGCGTGAAATGGGATTGGGTGCGGTGCATACCGTGAACTTGACCGAGGCGCGGGCGAAGGCGAAGGAATGCCGGCAGTTGTTGCTTGAGGGCAAAGACCCGCTCGACGCGCGGCGGTCGATCAAGCAGGCCGAGGCACTGGAACGCGCCAAGGCGATGACCTTCGATCAGTGTGCTACCGCCTACATCAGCGCCCATCGTTCGGGCTGGAAAAACGAGAAGCACATCGGCCAATGGGAAAACACGCTCGAAGCCTACGCCAGCCCGATCATCGGCGCGCTGCCGGTGGCCGAGGTCGATACCGCGCTGGTCGTCAAAGTGCTGGGGCCGATCTGGGAGGCCAAGACCGAAACCGCTACCCGCCTGCGTGGGCGCATCGAGAAGATTCTGGATTGGGCCACCGTCAGCAAATACCGCCAGGGCGAGAACCCGGCGCGCTGGCGCGGTCATCTGGAAAACCTGCTGGCCAATCCCAACAAGATTGCCAAGGTCGCGCATCACCCGGCGCTGCCGTGGCGCGAGATCGGCGCGTTCATGGTTGAGCTACGCAAACAGATCGGCACGGCGGCGCGTGCGTTGGAATTCACCATCCTGACCGCCGCCCGCTCCGGCGAGGTGCGCGGCGCGACCTGGGCAGAAATCGACCTCGATGCTGGCCTGTGGGTCGTGCCGGCCGAGCGCATCAAGATGGGCAAGGAACACCGCGTTCCGCTCACAGCTTCCGCTATCGCCCTGCTCAATGAGTTGCCGCGTGAGGGCGATCTGGTCTTCCCCGGCGCGAAGGAGAACACCGCACTCTCGGACATGAGTCTCACCGCCGTGCTGCGGCGGATGAAGCGCACCGACATTACCGTGCATGGCTTCCGCTCTACCTTCCGCGACTGGTGCGCGGAATCGACCAACTTCCCGCGCGAGGTCTGCGAGCATGCGCTGGCGCACAGCCTGCCGGACAAGGTGGAAGCCGCCTATCGGCGCGGCGATCTGCTCGACAAGCGCGTGCAGTTGATGAAAGCCTGGGCCGACTACTGCGCCAAACCGCAGGCCGAAGCCAGCGTGACCAGCATCGGCCGTGCCCGTAAGGCCGCGTCAAAGAAAGTTTGACGGCGTCCCATGCCGTTTGCTAATATCCAGACCATTCCGACGCAAGTCGGCTTGTCGAACGGGGGAAACCTCGGCGACACAACCTGCCCGATTCGCAAGATAGGGCAGCCCAGCGGCCACCATTGAGTGGCCGTTGTCATTTCTGGTGATGCAGTGACCTATCTTTGCTATATCGACGAAGCCGGCTGCACCACCCCGCTGCCGGGCGCACAAACCGACATCCAGCCGGTGCTGGTCATCGTCGGCCTGATCGTCGATGCCGCCAAGGTACGCAGCCTGACGCTCGACTTCCTCAATCTGAAGCGCCAGTATTTTCCGAAGAAGTTCGGCAACGGCAACCATCAGCTTGACGATGTGCTGGTCGAAATCAAGGGCTCCGATCTGCGTTCGACCATCCGCCAGCACGGCGCACACGCCGATGCCACGCTGAAATTCATCGACGACACCCTCGACCTGCTGCGCACCAACGAGGCACGCCTGTTCGCCACCGTATGGGTCAAGGGCATCGCCAAGCCAATCAACAGCCGGGCGATCTACACCAGTTCGATCCAGGCGGCCTGTCGCAACTTCTCGGCTTTCCTCGACTGGCGCGACGACACCGGATTCATGGTGGCGGATTCGCGCACCCCGGCGCTGAATACTCAAGTGTCGCATTCGATCTTCACGCAGAAATACCGCGCCAAGGGCGACCCCATGAGCCGCCTGCTCGACTTGCCCACCTTCGGCCACAGCAACAACCATGTCCCGCTGCAAATCGCCGACATGCTCTGCTCGACGCTGCTGTTCCCGATGGCCACGGCCACCTACTGCGACGGGCAGATCACCGGCAAGCACGTCCGGGGGCGCGACAAGTTCATCAAGCGCCGCTACGCCAGCCGCATCAAGGCGCTGCAATACCGTTACAAGGACGCGGCCGGCCTGCCGCAGGGCGGCGTGTATGTCAGCGACGGCTTGCAGAACAGGAAATCGGAACTACTGTTTCAGTTTTCGCCTTGAGTTGCAGCCCCTCCGTAACCGGTAACCACGCGGCGTTATAGTTTCCGCGCGAGCGCCTCGGCACAATGC
>DAITBA010000035.1:0-20339 GCA_036824005.1 Rhodocyclaceae bacterium | reverse complement strand
TATGCCGGCGTGGTTGCTGGAAAAGTACAGCCTGGCACTGGAGTTCGGCAACAAGACGCTGGGCGGCGGCCCCGAGGGCGGGCCGCAGCCGGGAATGTCCGAGGTGGTGGAGCTCGTGCCGCCGGGCAACGGCGTGCGCCTGCGCGTCGGGGCCTTCGCCGCCGAATCGGGGCTGGCGCGCAATCTTCTCATGGCGCTGGTCACCGGGCTCGCCATGCTGGTGGTATGGAGCTTCTGGTCCTTGCGCAATCGCATTCTGGAGCGCCGGCGCGCCGAGGAGGCGCTGCGCGCCGAGTCGGCGTTCCGCAAGGCCATGGAGGAATCGCTGGTGACGGGCCTGCGGGCCATCGATTTGGACGGGCGCATCATCTATGCCAATTCCGCCTTCTGCCGCATGCTCGGCCTGAGTCCGGAGCAACTCGTCGGCCAACGGCCGCCGTTCCCCTATTGGCCACCGGAGGAACACGATCGCCTCGCCCACAACCTGAACCGCACTCTGGCGGGTGAGGTGCCCGCGAACGGCTTCGAAGTACGCATAATGCGCGCCAACGGCGAGCGCTTCGACGCCCGTTTCTACGTCTCGCCGCTGATCGACGCCAACGGCCGCCAGACCGGGTGGATGGCGTCCATCAACGACATCACCGAGCCGCTGCGCGCACGCGCCGAACTGCAGGCTGCTCACGAACGTTTCGTCACTGTGCTCGACGAGCTGCACTCGGCGGTGCACGTCGCCGACGCGCACAGTGGCGGGATTCTCTATGCCAATCGCGCGTTTCTGACGCTGTTCGGCGCCGACGCCGTCGGGCGCGACTGCTGGCAGGTCACTGCCTGCTGTCATCCCGGAGCGCAGGCGCTGCTGCACGATCCGCGTACGCTGAGCGCGGCCGACGTGCCGTGCGAGCTGTTCGATGGCGAGGTGCACAACGGCGACAACGAGCGCTGGTACCGCGTCCATGACCGGGCCATCAAGTGGGTGGACGGTCGGGTCGTGCGCATGGTAATCGGCACCGACATCACCGAGCACAAGCAGATTCAGGATATGACCCAGCGTCAGCAGGAACGTCTGGAGCAGACCGCGCGCCTGATCTCCATGGGCGAGATGGCATCGAGCCTGGCACACGAACTGAACCAGCCCCTGTCGGCAATCGCCAACTACAGCATGGGCTGCGTCAATCGGCTCAGAAGCGGCAGCTACAACGCCGAGGATCTGCTGGCAGCCATGCAGAAGGCGAGTTTCCAGGCCGAGCGCGCGGGCAAGATCATCCGTCGCATGCGCGATTTCGTGCGCAAGAGCGAACCCCATCGCGCCCAGGTCGTGCTGGCCGAGATCGTCGACGAGGCACTCGGCTTTGCCGAGATCGAGGCGCGCAAGGCGGGGACCGAGATTCGCGTCGACATTGCGCCGGACCTGCCGCCGGTGCATGCCGACAAGATCATGATCGAACAAGTGCTGCTCAATCTGGTGAAGAACGGCATCGAAGCCATGGCGACCACACCGCGCGACCGGCGCCGGCTCACGGTTTCGGCCCACCGCAACGGCGGGCAGCACGTGGAGGTGGAAGTGAGCGACCGCGGCCACGGCATTACCGGCGAGCAGGCCGACAAGCTGTTCAGCCCCTTCTACACCACCAAGCCCCAGGGCATGGGCATGGGATTGAACATCTGCCGCTCCATCGTCGAGTATCACCACGGGCGCATGTGGGCACTACCGAATCCGGGCGGCGGCAGCATTTTCCGCTTTACCTTGCCGCTGCAGGAGTGAGGCCCATGGCCGACGAAGCACAGCAGCAGTACGTCTACATCGTCGACGATGACGAGGCGATGCGCGATTCGCTCGCCTGGCTCGTGGAATCACAGGGCTTTCGCGTGTGCGCCTACGCCAGCGCGGAGGAGTTTCTCGGCGCTTATCAGGCCGACATGGCCGGTTGCCTGGTGCTCGACGTGCGCATGCCGGGCATGAGTGGCCTGGAGCTGTACGAGAGGCTGCAGGCGCGGGGCACGTTGCTGCCGGTCATTTTCATCACCGGCCATGGCGACGTGCCCATGGCTGTGAGTGCGCTGAAGAAAGGCGCGGCAGACTTCATCGAAAAGCCGTTCAGCGATCAGGACATGCTCAAGCTGATCGACCAATGCCTGGCGCAGGAGCGGGCCGAGCACGAGCGTCGCCGGCAGAACCGGACCGTCACCGACAGTCTGGCGCAACTTACGCAGCGCGAGCGGGAAGTGATGGAACTGATCATCGCCGGCAAACTGAACAAGCAGATCGCCGATGTGCTCGGCATCAGCATCAAGACCGTCGAGGCGCATCGGGCGCGCGTCATGGACAAGATGGCCGCGCGCTCCGTCGCCGAGCTCGTCCAGAAGGCCGTGCAGGCGGGGGTGGGCCGGCGGAGCTAGCGGGAACTCGCTGCGGCGAGTGCGCGTCGGTGACGGTGGGCGGCGTATCGGGATCGGAGGTGAAGTGGACAGTGCATTGAAGGACAAGGTTGCTGTTGTAACAGGTGCGGCCAGCGGCGTCGGCAAGGCGATTGCCGAGCGCCTGGCGGCCGGGGGCGCGAAAGTGGTGGTGGGGGACATGAGCGACACCGGTGCCGGCATCGCCCGCAGCCTTGGCGGACTGTTCTTCAAGGGGGACGCCAGCCAGCGCGACTATTGCCGGGGATTGATCGATGCCGCGGAGATGCAATTCGGCACGGTGCACATTCTCGTGAACAACGCCGGCTTCCAGCATGTCGCGCCGCTCGAGGAGTTTCCCGAGGACATGTGGGAGCGGATGATCGCGGTCATGCTCACCGCGCCTTTCCTGCTTACGCGCTATGCCTGGCCGATGATGCGGCAGCAGAAATGGGGCCGCGTCATCAACATCTCCTCCATCCACGGCTTGGTCGCCTCGCCGCACAAGGCCGGCTACATCTGCGCCAAGCACGGCCTCATCGGGCTCACCCGCACCGCCGCGCTGGAGGGCGGACCCCACGGCATCACGGTCAATGCCATCTGTCCGGCCTACGTGCGCACACCGCTGGTGGATGACCAGATCGCGGATCAGGCTCGCATACGCGGCATCCCCGAGGCGGAGGTGATCGAAAAGGTCATGTTGGAGCCGGCGGCCATCAAGCGCCTGATCGAACCGAGCGAGGTGGCGGATTTCGTCACCTTCCTCTGCTCGCCCGCCGGCGGCACGATCACAGGCGCGGCGCTGAGCATGGATCTCGGCTGGACGGCGCGGTAAAGTGTGCTAGCCGCCCTTACCGGGTGTTGGCGTCCGCTGCCACTGCCGGAATGGCGCCGCGCAGCCAATCTATGAAGGCTGCCACCGGCGCTTGATCCGCTGCGTGCTTGGCGTAGACGACGTAATAGGCGTGAGGTGACCGCGCCGCGATGCCGAAAAGCGTTGTCAGTGAACCCGATTCCAATGCCGATGCCGCTAGTATGGATCGAGCGAGCGCAACACCCTGCCCGTTTGCTGCTGCCTGATAGAGCAGCGCCAGATCCTCGAAGCGCGGACCTATCGCCGGTTCGCCCCATTGCAGTCCCGCGGCGGTCAGCCACGGCTGCCACGGTTCGAGGGAACTACGCAGCAGCACCGCTCGCGCCAGATCGGCTGGTCCGGCCAGGCCCACCCGTTCCGCATAGCCTGGGCTGCACACTGGAAACACCGGCTCGTCGAGCAGCACGTGGCTCTCCATGCCGGGGTACGCGCCACGGCCGAAGCGGATCTTCACGTCCGCGTCGCAGGAGCAGGAATCCAGCATGGGCGCGCTGACGTGCACGGTCAGCTCGACGCCTGGATGGGCCGCGAGAAATTCACTCAGCTTCGGCACCAGCACGACGCGTGCAAAAGTTGGCGGCGCTGCCACGGAGACCGGCAAGGTGCCGGTGTCCCGACCGGTAGCGGGCAGGGCAATGTCGCGGAGCGATTCCAGCGCCTTACGGACCGACGCCAAGTAGGCGTTGCCTGTTCCAGTCAGCGCTAGCGCCTGTCCCTTCCGCTGGAAAAGCGGGGTGCCGATCAACTCCTCGAGTAGCTGGATACGGTGGCTAATGGCACTTCGAGTGACACAAAGCTCCTCCGCCGCGCGCGTAAACGAGGCGTGGCGTGCGGCGGCTTCGAAAGCGCGCAGCGCATGCAGCGGCGGAATCCTCGTGCTCATGTTGTCACTGTAGCAAACTCGACCGCGCGCTCGCCGCGTGAAACGTTTGCGCCACCGTGTCGCAAAGAGTTCACCCCGATTCGCCGCGCGCTTCGGTAGGGTGTCGTACGCGACGATAGCCGAGGAGACGGTCATGAACCATGCTACCGTGACTGCCGAGTTGTTGGTGCGCGGACTCAGCGTTCGTGCCGTCGATGTCCCGCTGCGTCGCCCGATCCGTACCGCCAGCGGAACTATCGAGACGGCGCCGCTCGTGCTCATCGACCTTTACAGCGACGCGGACGTCGTCGGCCACAGTTATGTCTTTTGCTACAAGCGGGTCGCACTCAAGCCCGTGGCGCAGCTCACGGCGAACCTGGAGTCCCTGATCGAGGGCCAGGCATTGGCGCCGCTCGACATCGATGGCATGTTGCAGCAGCGCTTCCGGCTGCTCGGTCCCCAAGGACTCACCGGCATAGCCATGGCGGGCGTCGACATGGCGGCGTGGGACGCACTGGCCAAGGCCCGCGGCGTGCCGCTGGCGAACCTGCTCGGCGGTGCGCCGCGGTGCATACCGGCCTACGACAGCCTCGGGATGGGCGGCGCCAAGATCGCAGCGCGCGAGATCGCGGAATCCGCTGCTCTGGGATTCACCGCTGCCAAGATCAAGATTGGCTATGCCGATGTCAAGGACGACGTTGCCGCAATTCGCGCAGCGCGCAGAGCGGGCGGGGACGGCTTCCAAGTGATGGTGGACTACAACCAGTGCCTTTCCGTGCCGGAGGCGATTCGCCGCATCCGCGTACTAGATGACGAAGGCTTGGCTTGGATCGAGGAGCCGACCCGTGCTGACGATTTCGCCGGCCATGCGCTCATCGCTGCCGAGGCGAAGACGCCGCTGCAGTTGGGGGAGAACTGGTGCGGCATACACGACATGGCGAAGAGTCTGGCTGCCGGCGCGTCCGATTACGCCATGCCCGAGGCGATGAAGATCGGCGGCGTCACCGGGTGGCTGCGGGCGGCTGCGCTTGCGCAGGCGGCCGGCACCCCGGTGTCCAGCCATGCTTTTCCCGAGGTCAGCCGGCACCTCTTGGCGGTGACACCGACCTGCCACTGGCTGGAAGCACTGGATCTCGCCGGAGCGATCCTTCAGGATCCGGTGAAAATTGAGCGCGGTTATGCGATCATGCCGACGGCGTCTGGAACCGGCATCGAGTGGGATGAAGACGCAGTCGACCGGTACCTGGTTCCGTGAGGGTTTCCCCTGATTGGTCGCCCAGGATTCCTCGCCTACAGTGACGCCGTAGCTGAAAGGACGCATATGCGCATCGGATTTTTCGTCACCTGCCTCGCCGACCTGATGCGGCCGCGCGTCGCCTTCGCGGCGATCCGGCTGCTGGAACGGGCCGGCTGCGAAGTGGTCGTGCCCATGACCCAGACCTGCTGCGGCCAGCCGGGCTACAATTCCGGCGATCGTGCCGCGGCCAAGGCGCTGGCGCGCAAGGTGCTGGCCGAATTCGAAGGCTTCGACTACGTCGTGGCGCCCTCCGGCTCCTGTGGCGGCATGATCCGCGCCCACTACCCCGATTTGTTCCGGGACGAGCCCGACACCCTGAAGCGTATCGAGGCCCTGTGCGCCAAGACCTACGAGCTGACCGACTTCCTCGTCAGCGTGGCCAAGCTCGACAGCGTGCCCGGCCGCTTCGACGGCAGCATCACCTACCACGATTCCTGCGCCGGATTGCGCGAGCTGGGCGTGAAGGCGCAGCCGCGCGCGCTGCTGGCCAAGGTGCCCGGCCTGAAGCTGGTGGAGATGGAGGAGGCGGAGACCTGCTGCGGCTTCGGCGGCACCTTCTCGATCAAGTTCGGCGACATTTCCGCGCGGCTCGCCGACAACAAGTGCGAAACCGCCTGCGCCACCGGGGCGGATGCCATCGTCGGCGGCGACTTGGGCTGTCTGCTCAACATCGAGGGAAGGCTGCGACGGCGCGGCGACGAGAAGACGCGCGTGCTGCACGTGGCCGAGATCCTGGCGGGGGAGGAGAAGTCATGACGAACGGGAATAGCGATTTCACCACCAAGAACACCAAGAACACCAAGAAGTGCAGTGATTTCTCATCCCTCGTCCGCGGTTGCGAGCGATATGGTCCAGGGACAGCTCGGTTTGCGCCACTCGTAGACACCGAATTGCTTGGTGTCCTTGGTGTTCTTGGTGGTTAAACATAACCATGCAACTCACATCCAGTCAATTCAAATACCGCGCCCGCGAATTCCTCGCCGACGCCACGCTGCAAAAGGCGTTGTCGAAGATCAAGGTGAAGTTCATCCCGGCGCGGGCCGAGGCGGCCGCCGATTTCGGTGATTTCGAGGCCCTGCGCGAGGCGGGCAAACAGGTGCGCGACCGGGTGCTGCGCGACCTGGACCTGTGGCTGGAGCGCTTCGAGCGCGCAGCCACGGCGCGTGGCGCGATCGTGCACTGGGCGGAGAACGCGCAGCAGGCCAATGACATCGTGCTCGGCATCGCGCGCGCCAGCGGCGTGCGCAAGATCGCCAAGTCGAAGTCGATGGTGAGCGAGGAGTGCGCGCTGAACGAGGCGCTGGAGCGCGCCGGCATCGAGGTGGTGGAAACCGATCTCGGCGAGTACATCCTGCAACTGGGCAAGGAGCCGCCCTCGCACATCGTCGCGCCCGTGATCCACAAGACCAAGGAGCAGATCGCCGATCTGTTCACCAAACACCACGGCACGCCGCGCAAGACCGACATCGCCGCCCTGTGCCGCGAGGCGCGGGAGGTGCTGCGGCCGCAGTTCCTGTCGGCGGACATGGGCATCTCCGGCGCCAACTTCGTCGTCGCCGAAACCGGCTCGACCATCATCCTCACCAACGAGGGCAACGGGCGGCTGTGCACCACCATGCCGCGCGTACATGTGGCGATCACCGGCATCGAGAAAGTGGTGCCGACGCTGGAAGATCTGTCGGTGCTGCTGCGCCTGCTGCCGCGCTCGGCCACCGGCCAGACCATCACCAACTACGTCTCGCTTACCACCGGCGCGCGCGGCGAAGGCGACAGCGACGGTCCGCAGGAATTCCACATCGTGCTGCTCGACAACGGCCGCAGCGCGCTGCTCGCCTCGGAGCGCAGGGAGATGCTGCGCTGTATCCGCTGCGGCGCCTGCATGAATCACTGCGCGGTGTACCAGAACATCGGCGGCCACGCCTACGGCTGGGTCTATCCCGGTCCCATGGGCTCGGTGCTGACGCCCAGCTACGTCGGCATCGACAACGCCGTCGATCTGCCCCACGCGTGCACACTCAACGGCCGCTGCGCCGAGGTCTGCCCGGTGAAGATTCCCCTGCCCGATCTGCTGCGTACGCTGCGCGCCCGGCAAACCGAGCAGGGTCTGCGGCCGTGGGTGGAGCGGCTTGGTCTGCGCATGTGGTCCTGGGTGGCGCGCCAGCCGGGCCTCTACGCATTGGGCACGTGGTTCGCAGTGCGTTACCTGCGCTGGCTGGCCGGCGGCACCGATCGCATCCCCGTCCTGGGCGCGGTGCCGAGTTGGACCGACGGGCGCGATTTTCCGGCGCCGGAAGGCAAGACCTTCCGCGAACTCTATGCCAAGGGGAGACGCCCATGAACGCCCGCGATGCGATCCTCGCGAACGTCCGCGCCGCCCTCGGCGGTCGGGTGCCGACGGCCGAGACGCAGGCCGCGATCGACGTCCACATGGCCGCTCGGCCCGTGGGACCGCGGACGGCACTGAGCTGGCAGCCGCAGGCGCGTTTCCGCCAGCGTGCCCTGTCCCTGTCGAGCACCCTGGACGAAGTCGCCGCGAGTGCCGAGGCGCCGGCGGCGGTCGCCCGCTACCTCGCCGCCAACAATCTGCCGACCCGCGGCGTCTGCTGGCCGCAACTGGGCCAGATCGACTGGCGCAGCGCCGGCCTCGACATCGCGCCGCGCCCGGCGGCAGGCGAGGATCTGGTCGGCATCACCGGCGCCTTCTGCGCCATCGCCGACACCGGCACGCTGATGCTGCTCGCCGGCCCCGACACGCCGGCCGCCACCAGCCTGCTGCCGGAGACGCATATCGCCATCGTGCCGGTGAGCCGCATCGTGCCGTTCATGGAGGATGGCTGGGCGCTGCTGCGCGCCGAGCGCGGCCAGCCGCCGCGGGCGGTCAACTTCGTCTCAGGTCCCTCGCGTACCGCCGACATCGAGCAGACCGTGACCCTGGGCGCCCACGGACCATACCGGGTGCATGTAATTCTGGTCGCGGATTGATCCGGCGGGCACCGGCGCGGCGCGCTGCGCCGGGACGAAATACCTCTTGCCACGGGCGGAGATAGTCCGTATAGTCCGCCCCTCCGATGCGGTCCAGGGATTGGTTTGGCGCTGTGCCCGCATCGAATCACGTCGTCCCCTGCCTTTTCTCTTCGCTCCCTCAAGTTGCGAATGCGTTGATCGGTTGGTGCCGATACTTTCGCCCGGCGCGCGCCATTGCCGCCGTGGGCCAACACGCATTTATCGAAGGAGCATCATGGGTTTCAAGGCACTCGAACTTCACACGCACATTCTCACGGCCCTCGACGAGGCCGGCTACGGCGTGCCGACGCCGGTCCAGGCGCAGGCGATTCCCGCCGCGCTGGCCGGCCGCGACCTGCTCGTCTCCTCCCAGACCGGTTCTGGCAAGACGGCGGCGTTCATGCTGCCGGCGTTGCACCGGCTCGCCGATGACACGCGCGTGCCGGGGCGCGGCCCGCGCCTGCTGGTGCTCACCCCCACCCGCGAGCTGGCCCAGCAGGTCGCCGCAGCGAGCCAGAAGTACGGCCGGCATTTGCGCCAGGCACGGGTGGTGAGCATCGTCGGCGGCATGGCCTATCCGGTGCAGAACCGGCTGCTGGCGCAGCGCCACGAGGTGCTGGTGGCGACGCCGGGCCGGCTGATCGATCAGATCGAGCGCGGCCGCGTCGATTTTTCGCGCCTCGAGATGCTGGTGCTGGACGAGGCCGACCGCATGCTCGACATGGGCTTCATCGACGACATCGAGCGCATCATCGCCCGATTGCCGGCACAGCGGCAGACCCTGCTTTTCTCCGCCACTATCGATGCCCGCATCGCACGCCTGGCGCAGCGTCTGCTCAATGATCCGCTGCGCATCGAGATCGACACGCCGACGCGGCGCCACGAGAACATCGAGCAGCGCCTGCTCTATGCCGATGGCCTGGGGCACAAGAACCGCCTGCTCGACCACATCCTGCGCGACGTGGACCTGGAACAGGCGATCGTCTTCACCGCCACCAAGCGCGACGCCGATGCCCTCGCGGGCGAGTTGGAGCAGACCGGCTTCGCCGCCGCGGCCCTGCACGGCGACATGAAGCAGAGTCTGCGCAACCGTACGCTGTCGGCCATGCGCCGGGGGAACATCCGCGTGCTGGTGGCCACCGACGTCGCGGCGCGGGGGCTGGACGTGCGCGGCATCACCCACGTCATCAACTTCGATTTGCCGAGGTCCGTGGAAGATTATGTGCACCGCATCGGCCGCACCGGCCGCGCCGGCGATTCGGGTATCGCCATCAGCCTCGCCCATCGCGACGACCTGCGACAGGTGAAGGCGATCGAGCGCTTCACCCGGCAGCCGATTCCGGTGCATACCATTCCCGGTCTGGAGCCGAAAACCGGCGCCTTCGTGCCCGGGAACAGGAACGGCAAGCCGCGGGCGCAGCGACGCCGTGCCGAGGCCTGGCACGACGGCGACCGTCGCCAGCGGCGCACCGCCCGTCCGCGCTAAGCCCGCAGCCTACCTTCCGCCGGCCGCCGGCAGCAGCGGCCGCGCGACCTGAGCCAACGCCTCGCCCAGCGCGAGGTGTTGCTTGGCATCCAGATGCACGCCGTCCACCCGACTGGTGCTCGTCACCGTCCCGGCGTCGAAGTAGCTGCAACCCAGCAACGCCGCCGTCTCGCGTAGTGCGTCCGCCAGTCCCATGCAGCGGGCATCGCCGCCGAGGAACTTCGGCGCGATCTGGCCTTGCGCTACCTGTAGCGGCGGCGGCGCCACGATCAGGATCGGCGGCACCGGCATGCCCGGCTCGATCGGCGCTTGGCGGATCGCCGTCACCAGTGCCGTCATGCCCTGGGAGGAGTGCCAGGCGTTGTGTGCGTGCATCGACTGGAAATCGTTGGTGCCGAGCATCAGGATGACAAGCGCAAGCGGCGAGTGGATCTCGATGCGCTGCGCTAAGCCGACGAGGCCGTTGCGCCCCGGCTTGAACGGGTCGTCCCATACCGTGCGTCGGCCATTCAGGCAGTCCTCGATCACACGTACCCACCGTATGCCGGCGTTGAGCCGGTTCTCCATCACGCCGGGCCAGCGGGCGTCGAAGGGAAAGCGCTCGCGCGTGTCGGGCACGATGCCCCAGGACAGCGAATCGCCGTAGATCAGGATGTCATACACGGGCGCGACCTCCTCGGTGGTTCCTCATGGTTCGTTGCCGCCGGCAGGGCTGCCGCCCCGCACGGCGGCGAGATAGTCGCTCTGTTCGGCGAGATGCTGCCGCAGGCTCGCCGCCGTCGGCGCGGATCGGGCGCGCTCCAGCCAATAGGCATCGAGTGCGGCGTCGATGCGCGCGTGGCCGAGGCCGTCGCCATCCAGGGCGCGCTTGCATTGCAGATAGGCGACGATGGCAGCCGCCTCTTCGCGGGTGAACACCGCCAGACGATAGCGCGCGTAGTCGTGAAACGTGGCGGCGCCGAAGCGGCGCGGATTGACGAACGCCGATCCGCCGCTCTTGACGGTAAATGTCCGGCCGTGGATGGGAACGGTGACCGCTGTGTCCACGAAGCCATGGGTGAGGTGGAAGAGCGGATCGGCAACCCGCAGGCGGTCGCGGAGATCCGCCACCAGATAGGCCGGCAGGAAGAACCGGAAGCCGGCCTCGGAAAAGAAGCTCAGGGCGCCGGCGTGGGTGTCGAGAAACTCGGGTTCCACGTCCGCCCACTGCGTGCGCCCGCGAAATGGTGCCGTTTCCTCGTAAGGCTCGCAGCCGTCGAAGCTGCCTTGCAGGAAGGTGTCACCGGGATAGTCGTTGCCGGCGAACGAACCGCAAATCGCGTCGATGACAGCCTGGTTGGCAGTCATGGTCCGCGCGGCCCGGCGAGGAACTCCCGCATGTCATGGCGGCGCATCGGCGGGGCGAAGCGGTTGCCCGTCATCGACGACCCCGTGCGGCCCGAGCGCGCCTCACAGCGAGCGCCCGTCGAAATGCTTCACGGGTAGCGCGGCGAAGTCGATGCCTTCGAGGCAGCGGACGTTGATCGCGGCCATGCGGTTGCCCGCCGGGTCCGTGCCCTCGCCGAAGGGATGGATGCCGCACGTCGGACAGAAGCGATGCCTGATGACATGCTTGCCGAAGGTATAGGTGCCCAGATTTTCCTCGGGCGTGAGCAGGCGCAGCCTGTCGCGGGGAACGAACCACAGCAACGATCCCTTGCGCGCACAGATCGAGCAGTTGCAGTCGATGACCTGCCCGAGTTCGCCCTCGACCTCGAACGCCACCTGACCACAGTGGCAGCTTCCCTTGTACATCATTGTCCGCCTCCTTCCGTTGGCATCGTCTGCCGCGCATTGCCGCTGTCACGTCACGAGCACGCGCTGCCGCATCATGTGAGCCGGACGGGAATGCACTGGACTTCCGTCTTCACCGAGTTGGCGATGAAGCACTTTTCGTGCGCCTGGTGGTGCAGCGCCTCGAACTCGGCATCGCTCGGCAGCTTGTCGCCAGAAAAATGCACCTGCGGCCGCAGCGTCACGCGTGTCATGGCCATGCGGCCGGCGGCGTCCTTTGCCAGGATACCGGCAGCCTCGTCCACGTAACTGTCCACGCGAAAACCGCTCTTGGCGGCCAAACCGAGGAACCACAGCATGTGGCAGCTCGACAGCGAGGCGACGAATGCCTCCTCGGGGTCCACCGCGGCCGGGTCGGACAGCGGCGGCGGCACGACAGCGGGCGCGGCCGAACCGGCGATATCGACGCCGCCGTCGAAGCTCCAGCGGTGCGCGCGGCGGAAGCGGCCGTCGGTGAAGACCTGTTCGCCGCGCTGCCAGCGAATCGTTGCAGTGTACTCGGACAAGATAACCTCCCTTTAATAGTCCATGTTCAAGCGTGTCAGGTGCACATTATCGCCGGTATTTCCGCGCAGGAAGTCGGCCACCGCCTGTTGAAATATCCGATGGCCCTTCTGCAAGTGCATCATGTGCCCGGCATCGGGAACGATGACGTACTTCTTGTCCGGGTTGGACAGCCGCTCGAAGAAGGGCATGAGCCCGGCGCGGTCGGCGACATCGTCGTATTCGCCGTGAATCATCAGCGTCGGCACGGGAATCGCCTCCGGCCGCACCATGGGCAGCCGGGTCAGCAGGTCGACCTGCGGGCCGCTGGGCGTGCTCGGCTGTACGCGCGCGGCGGCCGCGGCAAAGGCATCGATCACCACGGCATCGTTTGCCTCGTCCGGCGTCTGCGAGTGAAAGCGGCCCCGCCAGTACGGCTCGGGCGTGTCGGTGTAGAGGCTGCGCCGGTAATCGTCGAGCTTCGCCCGCCGTCGCGCGAGGTCCGCGCTGCCCGCATGCATCTGGGCATAGCTGACGTAGCGCGCCACCTTGTCGGGATGCGCCGCGACGAACATGCCGGCGTACTGGGTGCCCCAGGACCAGGCGAGCAGCAGCACCCGCTCGGCGCCGCGCAGGCCGCGCACATGGTCGACGACGGCATCGAGGTCCTCGGCCGCCTGCTCGGTGGTCACGGGCGCGTCGGGCCGCGTCGAGCGGCCGAAGCCGCGCACGTCGGCGGCGAAGACGTCGAAGCCCTCCCGCGCCAGGAAATCCATCAGGCTGTAGGAGGGCTTGCCGGGCGCCTGCAGGTCGAAGGTCTCCCGCCCGGGCGACGACGAACCGTGGGCGAGCACGACCACCGGCAGGCCGGCCGCCGCGCTGAGCTTCTCCCAAACATAGAGGCGGATGCCATCGTGCTGCACCCGGTGCCCGGTGCCGACGATCTTGCCGGACCGCGGTTTATCGGCCGTGCGCGCGGACATCAGGATTGCCGCCCGCTCGTCGCATCGAGCCGCCGCACGCTCTGGCCGGGCCCGGCGAGCTCGTGAAACAGGTCGTCGAGAAATCCGATCACGTCCTGTTCCTCCAGCTCCGGCGGCAGCACGACATCGTGGTCGCGATAGCGCACGCCGCCGGCGCGGCGATAGGCAACCCACCGGTCCTGTTCCCGAACCAGCTCCAGTTCGAAACGTCCGTAGATGTCGAATCTCATCCGCAGGTGCGCGATGTGCCACCCCTCGGCATCGTATGCCGGGTGCGCAGAGCACCCGCGGGGCGTGTCGAATCAAGTGTAGTGAGGATGCCAGGCGCGGACAAGAGTCGCCAAATCCGAGTCGCCGAATGCGCGTTGAAATTCAGACTGCCAGAACGCTAACATGGCGCGGATCGGGCGGAAGTCGGCGGCGCCCCTCGAGCGCCGCCTTGCCTTGCTCAGCGTATGCCGTTTCGCTATTGGTTGAGCGGAATCGCGATGTCCACGACCTGCTCGCTCAAGTTGTCCATGAGCGTCGCCTTCCCCGTCACCAGATTGACGCTGTACAAGCCCGGCACGCCGTCCACCACCAACGATGCGAAGCCGCTGTTGCCGACGGCCTTGCCATTCTGCACTTTGGTGTAGATGTCGAAGCCGACCGGTGTGCCGGGGTCGACCGTCAGGCTGCCCGTCGGAACCAGCGAGCCGTTGTTGGGCGGCGACTGGATGACAACCTGATTCCTAATGGCATCGATGTCGAACAGCGTCGTGCCCGTGTTCGGATCGAGGTCGTTGTTCGTGTACGCGGCGCCGGTCAGCGCGGCATTGTTCTGGGCGTTGGCCGTCGGCCCCGGCGTGTTGACCGGTGTCGCCGGCGGGTAGTCGAGGGGATCGTCGGTCTGGGTAACATTCGCCTGCGGGCCGGAGAATGGATGGCGGAGGTTCTGGCCGCTGTCGCTGATGATGCGCAAGGCGTTGGCCGCCGGGTTGAAGTCCACGCCCCAGGAAGTGCCGGCAAGGGGCACGGTCAGCCTGGAGATCAGGGTCAGGACAGCGGAATTGGTGTCGATGGTATAGATGCCGCCGCTGTTGCCCACGCCGTAGAGCCTGCCGTCCTGGACGCGGAAATCCATGCCGATCAACGCCGTGTCTCCGCCCTGAAATCCGGTGAGCTTGCCTATCTCGCGCGATAGCTGCGGTACGACGACGCGGAAGTTGATCAGGCGCTGGTCCATCGTCAGCCCGAACACCGACAGGCGCAGATTCTCGGCGAATTCAGCGACGTTGCCCGCGTCGGCCGCGGCTGGTGCGGTGGCGAAGATCGCCGCGATGGCCGCGGCGGTTGCCAGTGCGCGCCCGAGCCGTCCGCGGCCGCGTTGCGCCATGTTGCGCGTGGTGGTTCGTCCGTCTGCTGCTTTCATGTTGAGTAACCTCCATTGAATGATGGCGAAATTGGACCCGCCTTCGGTAGGAAGGGGGGCAACAGCCTTCTACGAAGGACGGTGGGATTTGGATGCACCCGGGCAACAATGTTCCTCCGGGCAGGTGAAACCGGCGGCAGGCGCCGAAATTCCCGAAGCGGCTCGGCCTGGATTTTGCGCTCGGGCAATAGGCGAGGCGGGCGCCGGGAGGGTCGCGCCGGGGTCAACCAGGATTGTTAACGCAGCGATCTCGGTCAGAGCAGCTTGCGGAACTTCTCGACGGCGAGTCCGGCGTCGCGGACGATACCGCCGAGGGTGAACGCATGGACGGGGTCGTGGCGCGGTATCGTCAGGATGCGCGCGCCGTCTGACATGACGATATGTTTGCCCTGGCGTACGACGGCGAAACCCGATGGCGCAAAGGTTTCCCTCCAAAAGAGTCAGTATGGCGCCCGAGCGTTGGCCGCCCAAGGTCGCGATGCAGGACGGCTCAAGCGCGGAACGACGGCGGCGCCGCGTCGCAAAGACCCATTCACCCCAAGAAAGATCGCTATGGGTCCGGCGCCATGCTTACCCGTGGATCGTAGATCACGCGCTCGACGCATCTCGCGGTAATCGTGGCGCTATCCGGGTGCAACGGATTGATGAGAAAGTTACGATCGGGAGCGGCATCAGGCAGAATCACAGATGGTATCTGAAGAACAGCGCTTGCCTTGCTGACGGCCCAGGCGTCACCATACTTTTGAGTAGCTTTGGGCGCCGGGGCGGCCTTCCAAACCAACGGAAGCGCCGAGTGATCGGCAATCTGCCGTCGGGCGAAGACATCATCTGGTATCGCGATTTCCACGAGATACCGGTTCATCGGGAATCGGTCAGCCATGGTGGTGCCGAAATGGACCATTGTTTCCAGCATGGCCAAGGCGACTCCGCCGGAACAGTAGATGACGCGCGTTCCCTTGCTATTCCATCTGGCGCCCTTGAAAGCGGCACCTTCGCCACTTATGTCGTCTGCCTTGTACAACCCCTCGACCCCAATGCGCCAGATGATCATTGGCAGGGAGAGCGGCGGCGCCGCTGAATCAGGCGTAGGCGCTCGCAGCGATCTGGTTCAAAGTGTCTTCGACCAGACTGCAGCCGGGGCTTGACCCCAGGAGATCGATAGGTCTTTCGTTTCCCAATGCAGGAATCGGCGAGTTGAGCCATAGGTTCGCTGCATCCCTGCCGCCGAGCACCTTCGCGGCGAGATCGGCGATTTCTGCGAGACGTGCCAGCCGATCCGAATCCTCCGCCGACAGCGGCTTGTCGTTCCGTGTTGCCCCGCTTACCGTGCTCTTGGCCACTCCGACGATCTCCATGATGCGGTATTGCGGGGTGCCGGACATAAGCGACACCTCCTTGATGAAACTCGACGGCAGCCCGCGCCGGATCAGGTGATCCTTCTCGATGGCCGAAAGGACGAGGTACTGCGACACCTTGCCGACTCTTCGCGGCGCCGCTCTGGGGGTTCCCGCCTTGGCAAGCCGAGTCACCTCTCTTTGATACTCGGCCTGCGGTTTGTCCGCGTAACGCCCAGTAGAAGCGGACCGCCTGACCGCGGATCCCTTCTTCGATCGAGTCTGCTTCGTGGTTGCGCGTCCGGTTGTCATTGCGATCACCTGGTTCGATATCGAACACATTATAGTTCAGAAGCGGAGTATTGGTGACCTTGCCATCATCGCTTCGTGCGGCTCGCGCCGATCGAACCAGCGGAGCGCGAGCCGATCTGGATGTTCTTCGGCTCGACGGCGACGGCCACGGCGGTGCTGGCGTTGATGAACCTGTCGGGCTTCAAGGCCCGCTGAGATCGCGAGGCAGTGCCCCAGGCGCGGCCACCGATGGTGCCTTTCCAAGCACCGCCGCTGGCGATGGCTGCGGGTTGGCACGGTAGTCGGTCATGGCGAAGACGCATGACTGACGGTTGTGGCCGCGCCGCACGACGGGGGCGGGTGACGATGGGCCTCGACCCGGGAAAGCTATTTCCAGTTCAGGTTCAACTTGCGGTGCGACGCCGCACAGTCGCGCAGGTACAGGTTGATGAGGCTCTGGTACGGAATACCAACCTCCTCGGAGAGCGACTTGAAGTAGTTGATCGATTCCTCATCCAGGCGGATGGTGACCTGCTTCTTCAATTGGGAAGCATAGGCATTCTTCCTGGCGGAGGAGAAGTCATATTTCTTGCGCATGAGACACCTTCACGGGTAAGCCTTCCTTTCCCTGGCGGTCGCCTTGCGGGCCGAGATGATTCGGATCGTTCGATCGTCACTCCGGTAGCAATGGCAAACAACCAGAACGCTTAGCGCAGCGCCCACACCGAGCAAGATGAACCGATCTTCGCCTTCGGAATTGGTCGGGGTCGTCGATCAGCTTGGCGCGTTCGTCGTGGACGACGGATTTCGCCTCCTCGAAGTGCACGCCGTGCTTCTTGAGATTGGCGGCGGCCTTGCGTTCGTCCCACTCGAAGTGCAGTGCGTGTCGGTGCGCTTGAATCGGAGCGTCGCAGGCGTCCAGTCGGGAGATACTCAGCTATACCGAACGCATGCCCACGGGGAAAGCGGAAAAGGGGTGCTTCTACAGCTTCAACGATGTGGTTATGCGCCTTCTGGATAAACAACAATTGATGCCGTTGCATGTAACCCTTCCGCAATGGGGGGATACAAACGACCTGAAACAGCCTTGCTCCCGATTTTGCTAAGACTTCGAACATTTGTCGGACGAAACTGTACGCGTTCCAAATAGACCTCGGGTGCACTCTCGGTCGCCATAAGATGAATTGGCTTAGTTAACCGAAGACCAAGTTCCCCTGCGTTTATGTCGACGAAAACTACATCAGCTATTGTTCGCTCTGACGTGACCCATCGAATATCCCAGCACACCAATGCCCTTCTCCCGACAAGAGCCGAAATTGAGACGGAGCGGGACGGCAACAGCCGTCCAATGCTGCTTTGCCAAGTGACCAGCCAGGGGTGCGGCAAGCCCTGAGCGACCAGCGAGCGCCAATGGGTGTATAGGTTCAACAATGCCAAGATGCCGATCAAAACGGCACTCGCGCCAACCCAGACCAGAAATACCGCAACGTTTCCGCTCATTGCAGGTCGGGCGCATAACGAAGGTGTAGAAAAACTCCCCGCGGGGGAGGAGCACACCATTTTTCTGGGTGCCCGGACCCCTCCCGATACTCCGATCGTCGATTGTGGGCGATTCTGAGCGGTCGTCTTCGGACAGTATGCACAAGTAATCTCCCCGATCGGGTTTATCTACAGCCTCAACGTCGTGGTGAACGGCGGGCCGGCAGGACACTAACTGATGGCACGGCGCTGGCGGCCCGTCCGTTCCACCTGGAGTTAGACAACGTAATCACCCAGCCTTCTCCTCAAGCATGTCTCGGATTCGAACCAGGGCATCGCGCTGTGCGTCGGTGATAAACCCACGTTCCTCGAACTGAGCGTAGACGTTATCCACAAACCGTCCTGTATCGAACCAAGGGCATAAGTCGGCGAATGAGTAGATTTCGTCGAACAAATCCTGATCGTCGAGCGAAACCTCATCATCATCGTCGGGCGACTCGCTGCCAGAGATGATTCTCCTGCGCTTGAGTTCGAAGAAGCACTTTGCGCAGGCACGAACGTCCGCAATAGCGTTGTGCGCGGACTCAAAAGCGACTCCAAAGAGCGCTCGATGCAACTGTTCAAGAGTTGGCCACTTGTAGCCTCGCGGCCCGCCGGGAAGGCGACAAAAGTCCGTGGAAGATCGCATCGTGCAGTAAAGAGTCTTGCTCTGTAGCGGGTTCTTCTTTCGGCCTAGCCGAAAAAACTCGGCCCCCACCACGCGCTCGTCAAACTGAACGTTGTGGGCAACAAGGACTTCGGCGGCTGAAAGGTCCTTGGCGAACGCGGTCAGTGCGCGTCCAATGTCAATCCCAAGGCGGTGCGCCGTATCAGTGGTAATACCATGAACGCGCGTCGCGCTTGCGGGGATCTCAAAGCCATCTGGGCGAATGATGAACGCCTGACTTCTGAGCTCATTACCGCCTTCGTCGGTAACTGCCCAAGCGATTTGCACGAGACGAGGCCAGTTGGCGACGTCCGACGCTGGAGCGTCGTGGCTCCGCGGGATACCGGTAGTCTCAGTGTCAAAGAACAGGTACATCGCGCGCCCGTTGTCTAACGAAGGTGTAGAAAAACCCGGTTTTCGGCCAGGCCGTGGCCTTGCGGACACTGCCGCTGGAATTGTTCTGTCATGATCGTCGCGTCCTTCAGTCGTTCATGCCTGCGTTCTGCTCTGCGTTCGGGCTGTTTAGCGCCGTCATTTCGCCCGCGTTTTTGCTTTACCTCGCCGCTTCTCACTGCGCATAACCATGATGCGCCAGTTTCTCGATGTTGTGCACCAGGCAGTACAGCTTCCACTGACCATCGACCTTGTCGCGTCCTCGCAACGTGAAGCGGTTCAGCCGTTTGTTGTGCCGCAGGTTGGCGAACACCGGCTCCACGGTATTCAGCGCCCGTCTCCAGGCGCCCAGCTTCGATGCTGCGAAGCACCGGGGAGATCTCCCGGGGTAAGACACGTTACCTTCCCTGCATAGACGCCGGATTTACAAAACGAAGTTTCAGTGAAGGCTAACCTTCAGGTTACGCCGGAACTAAAATGCACCCCAACTACCGCAGATGGAGGGCTTCGCGGTCACGTGCCCGCTCGCCCCGGATACATCACGCCTCATATCCGGTTTTTGTTCATCGCCCCGCAGTTTCGGATTGGGCTTCCTTCAGACCCCGCCTCACGACGACGCCCTTGCCCTTCTCCTTGCCTTCGGCTCTGCGAAAACCTGGCCATAGGACTTGCACCTATGAAGTAACGCGCCATGCCCGGCGCACACGTAGAGGTAAGGGGCTGGCTGGAAGCGGGCGAAGCCCGCTGTAAGCCAGTCCCGCTTGACCGCCTGGTTGGGGGTCAGCGATGAAGCAGAAACCAAAAGGAAAACTGCCTATCAAGATTTCCACCGCGATGGTTTCAGCGGGCACCCGAGTTCTGCGCGAATCTGGTTTGTTATTTGCAGAAGGGTCGGCGGATTCGCTGGTTGTTCTTGAGATTCTTGAAACGGCGCTGGCCGCTTACAAAGAGCCTCGTAGACATTGCAAAGCTGAGTCGTCAGACCATGAAACTCATGACGAATAGCGACCAGATCACGAAGGCAAATGGCACCTGCTGGGGGCTTCTCTCCGTCTGCATGGAGCAATTGTCCATCTACTTGATGCAGCGGAACTATAGCCCAGCGACGCCCAATGGTGTTGTTGATATAGAGCTTATGCCACCCATGGGCAATCTTGTTGCGTTTAGCGGCCAAGTCGGATGTCCGCTTTTTGGCTGCGCGCCATTTGTTAAACCCTTCGGAATTGCCAAACCTATGAGCAACCAAGTTGTCGCACATGGCAAGCTTCGACCGGAAGTTCTCAACGGAGTGATAACTGATCGCCAAAGCTTGGCGGTCTGGGATGCTGACGCATTCCAAAGCGATTCTGAGAAGTTGCCCTTCGACATAACCCCACTGGGCGATGGCGCAGCCAAGTTCATGCTTGAAGGCGACGATTTCTTCGCTAGCATTCATGGCGCGGCGACTATGACCCCCAACGAGCCTGTAGAAAAACCCGTTTCAAAAACGGTCCGTTGATCAGCAGAATGG
>DAITBA010000034.1:0-20982 GCA_036824005.1 Rhodocyclaceae bacterium | reverse complement strand
CGGATTCACCAGGAAACCGCCGCCTTCAACCTTCAACTACGAGCGGGACACCGCCACCTTTACCGCGCTGCTGCTCATGGCGGTGGCCAGTACCATGCTGACCGTGCCGATGGTGGCGCCCAGACTGGAGCGCATGAAGGGCGTGGTCACCCAGGCCGCCTGATGGCGCCGGGAGGAGGCGGGCGTATCATGGGCGGTGTGCACCTGCCGGGCATGAGTCTCGCGAACGCGCGATGATCATTTATCTCTCTTCCACCTACAGCGATTTGCGGGCCGAGCGCGAAGCCGTCTATCGGGCACTACATCGGCTGCGCAGCCACGATGTGCGTGCCATGGAGGACTATGTTGCCGCGGACGCGCGGCCGCTCGACGCCTGCCTCGAGGACGTGCGCGGCTGCGATATCTACGTCGGCCTGTTCGGCTGGCGCTATGGCTACATTCCGCCGGGCCAGGAGCGGTCCATCACCGAGCTGGAGTTCCGCCAGGCGCGCGCGCACGGCAAAACCTGCCTGATCTTCCTGCGCGACGAAAGCACACGACCGGCTGACCTCGCCGGCGCGGACGCGGAACACGTGCTGGCACTGCGTCAGGAACTCGGGCGCGATTTCCTGGTGAGCTTCTTTCTTTCGCCGGAGGACCTTGCAGCCAAGGCCACCGCGGCCGTGGCGAACCAGATGGCGACGCTGAGCGAGGCAATCGGCAAGCTCGACATGCCGCTCGCGCAGGTGCTGGCCCATGTCAAGCAACTCGCCGAGCTGCCGCGCCTGTCCGTCGCCGAAGTCGAGCTGGAGGCGCAGCACCTGCAGGCGGACGCGATGAACTGGATCGGGCAGCCCGACGGCCTTGCTTCCGCGCAGCGGCGGCTGCTCGAGGCGCGGCGACTGGTGGCGGTGGATGGTCTGCAGCAGGAACCGGGCAATGCGTCGCTGCTGACGCTGCTCGGTTACATCGAGAAGACCCAGTGGCAGGTGAGCGACGCCCAGGGCGACACGGCACGGGCGCAGGAGGGCTTTGCCCAGGCGACACGCTACTTCAATGCGGCGCGGGCCATCGAGCCCGGCAACCTCGGCGCGCTCAACGGTCAGGCGAACCTGTTCATCGCCACGCGCGACTTCGACCGGGCCGTCGAGATCGGCCGCTATGTCACCGCGCTCGCTCCATCCTATGGCGCGGCGTTCTGGGACCTGGGCATTGCGCTCAACGGCAAGCTGGAGCGCGACGGACCCGATGCGGCATTGCTCGACGAATTGGCCGATGTCTACGAGGCGCTGGTCGAGCTGATTCCGGATCAACCCGGTGGTTTCACTCCGGCCGACCTCGAATACGCGCGCGACGCGGCGAAGCGCTACCGGCAAGCTTATGCGCGGCTCGCGAGGACTCCGACGAAGCGTGCATCGCGGGGAAGGCCGGCCGCATCCCCAACCAAGACAGTCAAGGAGCGACCATGACTTGTGCGTACCTCCTGATCGACATTCAGAATGACTATTTCCCGGGCGGGGCGATGGAACTGGTGGGCAGTTCCGCCGCGGCGGCAAAGGCTGAACAACTGATTCAGGCATTCCGGCGCAAGGGGCTGCCTGTCATCCATGTCCAGCACATCTCGACGCGCCCCGGGGCGAGTTTTTTTCTGCCAGGCACCCACGGCGCGCGCATCCACGACAGGGTCGCCCCGATCGATGGCGAGGCGGTGTTTGAGAAACACTATCCGAACAGCTTTCGTGAGACCGGCCTGCGCGCGCATCTGGGTGATCTTGGGATCTCGCAGCTCGTGATCGCCGGGATGATGACTCACATGTGCATCGACACGACCACGCGGGCTGCGGCCGACCTTGGGTTCCAGTGCGTGCTTGCCCACGACGCGTGCGCGACGCGGGCGCTGTCGTTCGGCGGCGCCACGGTTTCGGCCGAGAACGTCCAGACAGCCTTTCTCGCCGCGCTCAACGGGCTGTTCGCGAGAGTATCGTCGGCGGATGAGATCTGTTCGGGGCTCTGACACGTCGGCGATGGAGTACGTTTCGTAACGACGACAAGCGAGGGGCATCGTGAGCAGCATTCAATCAGGAGTATTCGCACCGGTTCCGGAACATGCGCGCTATCTGTTCTTCCGTCTCGTACCCGGGGGCGAGGCCGCTGCGGCTCTGCGCCGGCTGCGTGACGTGGTCGACGGCGAGCACACGGTCGTCGGTCTGGGGGCGTCGCTGGTTTCGGCGCTGGGCCGCGATGTACCCGGGCTCGGCGTGTTTCCCCGCTACGCGCGCGCGGGCGTGGACCTGCCGTCCACTCCCGAGGCGCTCTGGTGCTGGCTGCGAGGCACTGATCGCGGCGAGCTCGTGCATCGCACCCGGGCGATCGAGGGCGCACTGCGGCCGGCCCTGAGCATCAGCCGTACGGTGGACGCCTTCCGCCATGGCACGGGCCTGGACCTCACCGGCTACGAGGATGGCACAGAAAACCCGCAGGGCGAGGCGGCGGTCGAGGCGGCAGTGGTGCGCGGCGCGGGGGCCGGGCTCGATGGCGGGAGCTTTGTCGCGGTTCAGCAATGGCGGCACGACTTCGACGCCTTCGAGGCCATGAGCGCCCAGGAGCAGGACAACGCCATAGGGCGGCACAAGCACGGTAACGAGGAGATCGACGACGCCCCGCCCTCGGCTCATGTCAAACGCACGGCGCAGGAGAGCTTCGATCCCGCCGCCTTCGTGCTGCGGCGCTCCATGCCCTGGGCCGACGCGCATGGCGCCGGCCTCGTGTTCGTCGCCTTCGGGCATTCCTTCGCCGCATTCGAAGCGCAACTGCGCCGGATGGTCGGTGCCGAGGATGGCATCATCGATGCGCTGTTCAGGTTCACGCGCCCGGTGACCGGAGGATACTTCTGGTGTCCGCCCGTCACGGACGGACATATCGACCTGTGCGCGCTCGGGCTGTAAGCGGAGCGTCCGGCGCCGCGGCGTTCGTGCCCGATTTTGCAGGAGCGGGCCATGCCCGCGATCGGTGGTCGCGCCCGTGGGGCGCTCCTACATGGGCGGGTGATCTCCTGTAGGAGCAGGCCATGCCCGCGATCGATGGTGGGTCGCGCCCATGGGGCGCTCCTACATGGCTGGCGTTGTTTCGCCGGTGCGCTCCGGCGCGAACCATGCCAGCTTGTCGTGCAGCCGCACGACGTCGCCGACGATAATCAGCGTCGGCGCCTTCAACCGCGCCTGGAGCGCGTGATCCGGCAGCGTTGCCAGCGTGCCGGTGACCACGCGCTGCTGGCGCGTCGTGCCCTTCTGCACGATGGCAGCCGGTGTGCCGGGCGGCATGCCGTGCGCGATCAGCTCCCGGGCGAGCACCGGCAGGCCGACCAGTCCCATGTAGATGACGACGGTCTGGCCGGGGCGGGCCAGCGCCTGCCAGTCCAGATTGGTCGTGCCATCCTTGAGATGGCCGGTGACGAAGACGCAGGCATGGGCATGGTCGCGGTGGGTGAGCGGGATGCCCGTGTACGCGGCGATGCCGGAGGCGGCCGTGACGCCGGGCACCACCTCGAAGGGCACGCCGCGGCTGGCGAGCGTTTCGATTTCCTCGCCGCCGCGACCGAAGATGAAGGGATCGCCGCCCTTCAGCCGGACCACGCGCTTGCCTTCCTGCGCCAGGCGCACCAACAGGGCGTTGATCTCGTGCTGGGGCAGCGTGTGATTGCCGCGCTGCTTGCCGCAGTAGATGCGCTGCGCCTCGGCGGCGGCGAGATCGAGGATGGCCGGCGCCACGAGCTGATCGTAGACGATGACGTCGGCCTGCTGCACCAGGCGTGCGCCGCGCAGGGTGAGCAGTTCCGGGTCACCCGGACCGGCGCCGACAAGATAGACGGTGCCCTGCACGCACGGACGATGGCGCACCGGCAGATCGAAGAAAGAGGTAGGACGGTCCACGGTGCTCAGCGGCTCAGCGGCATTTGCCGCGCCCGGCGCCACCGCATCCTCCGCATCCGGCGCTGCCGGTCGAGCAGTCGGACGCCGACGCCGCGGCATCTTTCGGATTGATGAAGACGAACTGAAACTCGCCCGGGTGTAGTTCGACGAAATCCAGCGTCGCCCCTTCGAGCAGCTCCTGGCTGTGCGGGCCGATCAGGATCGTCAGTCCTTCGCTGTGCATGACCAGATCGTTTTCGCGCTCTTCGTCGAAGCCCATACCATAAACGATTTCGCCGCTCTCGTCGCGCTTGGCGGCGACGCGCAGGGCGGCGCTGTCGGTTTGCTGCTCGGCGGCGCGCAGAATCTGGGAGGCGGCGGCGGGCGTGACGGTGAACATTGCGGCGAAGGGCGCTGACGTGATCTTTGGTTTCAAGTCGCGGCGGCGGCTGCGACGGCTGCGTCGGCACAGCCGGCGTCGCGCCGGCACTGGCGGACGAAGGCGACGAAGCGCGCCGCCCAGTCGTAGGCGCCGGTGCTGCGCAGATGGCTGTACGAGGCGACCAAGTTGCGCTGCAGGATGCCGTCATGACGGCCGTCGGCACCATGACCGCGCTTGACTTCGTAGGCAAAGCGGGTATCCGGCGCCAGGTTCTCGATGCTCGAATAGTGGAACTCGTGGGCGGCAATCTCGGCCGGTGGCGCAGGCTGGGCCGGCCAGGGCGAGGCACCGGTCTCGGTCAGCCGCACATAGCCGCGCCCGACCGGTTTGTCGTGCATGACGATGTCACCGGCGATGACGCCGACCATGCGCCGCGTGCGGCCGCGCCAGGTGATGCTGCGCGCCAGATACATCAGCCCGCCGCACTCGGCGTAGGCGGGCAGGCCATCGTCGATGGCCGCGCGGATGTCGGCGCGCAGGGACTCGTTGGCCTCAAGCTCGTCGAGAAAGCACTCCGGGAAGCCGCCGCCGAGGAACAGGCCGTCCACCGGCGGCAGGCAGGCGTCGTGCAGGGTGTCGAAAGGTATCAGCTCGGCCCCGGCCGTCTGCAGGCTGTCCAGGTCGTCTGCGTAGTAGAAGCCGAAGGCGGCGTCGCGCGGCAGGCCGATGCGCACACCGGCGGGGGCCGGGCTGCGGCGCGGCGGCAACACATAGGGCAGGGGCGCGGCATTCGTGGCCTTCAGCAGGCGCTCGATGTCGATCTGCCGGGCGACATGCTCGGCGATCGTGCTCACGCGCTCGGCAGCGGCGCGGGCCTCGTTGGCCGGCATGAGGCCCAGGTGGCGCTCGGCGATGGCCAAGGCCGGATGTTCGTGAATGGCGCCCAGCACCGGCACGTTCGTGTAGTGCGCGATGACGGCGCGCAGCTTGGCTTCGTGGCGCGAGCCGCCGAGGCGGTTGAGGACGACGCCGGCGATGCGCAGCTTGGTATCGAAGGCCTGGTAGCCGAGAATCAGCGGGGCGATGCCGCGCGTCATGCCGCGCGCATCGAGGACGAGAATCACCGGCAATTCGAGCAGATGGGCGAGCGCGGCATTGCTGTTGCTGCCCTCGAGGTCGAGGCCGTCGTACAGCCCCTTGTTGCCTTCGACCAGGCAGACGTCGGCATCGGCGCCGTGGCGGGCAAACTGGGTGCGCAGCTCCTCGCGCGGCGTGACGTGGAAATCCAGATTGCGGCAGGTGCGTCCGGCGGCGAGCCCCAGCCACAGCGGATCGATGTAGTCGGGACCTTTCTTGAACGCTTGCACGGTCAACCCCCGCGCGTTCAGCGCAGCCGCCAGACCGATGCTGACGGTGGTTTTGCCCGACGATTTGTGCGCGGCGGAGATCAGGAAGCGATGCATGGTGCGCTGAGGCTGCGGACGCTTACTCCATGATGTGGCCGGCGGCTTCCAGCTTGGCGAAGTCGTCCTCGGGTAAGAAGCGCAGCACGCGCACGCCGACCGCCGTGATCAGAAAGGCGATACCGATGCCGCCCAGCCCCAGCAGGACTTCCGGCAGGCTAGGTACGTAGTGCTCGATCTGGCCATCGGCGAAGCTGCTGCTGACCGTCATGCCCGGGAATATCTCGAGCGGGAAGGACTGCCCGCCGATGATGAATACGTAGAGCTGGGCGAAGGCGCCGATGACTACCAGGATGGAAGCCAGCAGTACCGTGCCGCGGTGTTTCGTCAGCGCCGGGTGGTAGATGAGCAAAAGCGGCGCGACGGTGCCGAGCAGCACATAGCCGCCCCAGAACAGCACCGGAAAGATGCCGCCGTCGAGGAGGATGAAGCGCTCGAAGGCCGTCTGTCTTGCGAAGTAAAGATTCGTCAGGTGGTAGGCGATGACGAAATAGAGCACCGCGGCGACGAAAATGCCGAGCAGATTCTTCATCCGCTGACGCACGGCCGGATGGAGCGTCATGCCGTTCCACCAGAACATGGTCTTCTGCACGATCAGGAACACCGCCAGGCCCCAGGCGAAGGACATGATGATGAACATGGGCGCCAGCACGGCGGAGTTGTAGGCCTGGCGCGCGACCAGAAAACCGAAGATGGAGCCGGTACCGGTGGTCAGGATCAGGCGCCAGATGAAGGCGGCGAAGCCGGCGGGCTTGGAGTAGTGGTTCATGCGCCGCTCCATCAGCATCCACAGGTAGACGGCGACGATGGCGAACATGCCGGAGTAGAGAAAGACGTTCCAGGCGAACACCGACTTGAAGTTGTAGTAGGTGGCAGCGATGACCAGCCGCTCGGGACGGCCGAGGTCGAGCATCAGCACCGCCAGGCCGCCGGCAAGCATCGCCAGGCAGAGCAGTCCGGACAACGGCGCGCGCGACTTGTACACCACCTTGCCGAACACCGAGCCGATGGAGGCGACGTTGAGCACTCCCGAGGCGGCGACGATGAGGAAAATAGCGAAGACGTGAGGCGTGCCCCACACCACCTGATTGGTCATGCCGGTGACGGCGTGGCCCTGAATCTCCATGTACAGCGCGGCGCCGAGACCGATCAGAGTCACCAGGGCGCCGGCGCCGACCAGGCCATAGAACAGGCGCTCCTCGCTGCGGCTGAATACCTCGTATTTCATTCTGAAGGCCTCGTTCTCACCATCAAGGACACCAAGTAGATTCGGTATTCCAAATCAATAGCACCTTCGCCCGATGACAGAGCGGTACCTGCGTAGCGAGCGGTCGATGTTCCGTGGTGTCCTTGGGGGTAAACCGCTCTTTCAATGCCCGCCTCCCTTGGTCACATGCCTCGGTAGTACACACCGGTGTTCAGCCGCAGATCGGCGCGCAGCCGGGTCGTGGCATAGGTCTTGACCTGCTGGGCGATCTCGCTCGATGGATCGTTCAGATCGCCGAACAGCATCGCCTTGTGGCCGGCCTGGGCGCAGGCCTCGACGCAGGCCGGTGTGCCGCCGCGGTCCACGCGATGCACGCACAGGGTACAGCTTTCCACGCAGCCCTTGCCGCGCGGCACGTCGGGTTTCTGATTGCTCAGATTCTCGTGCACGAAGGAGCGGGCCTTGTAGGGGCAGGCCATCATGCAATAGCGGCAGCCGATGCAGATGTGGCGGTCCACCAGCACGATGCCGTCGGCACGCTTGAACGAGGCGCCGGTGGGGCAGACGTCCACGCAGGGCGGCTCGGCGCAGTGCTGGCACATGACCGGCGCCGAGTGGCTGCGGCCGCTGCGCATGTCCTTCAGTTCCACTTTGCGGATCCATTGCGCGCTTTGGCGCGGATCGGCGGATGCGCCGAAGCCGTTCTCGGAGGCGCAGGCCTTGACGCAGGCATCGCACCCGCTGGCGCACTTGTCGGTGTCGATCAGCAGGCCCCAGCGCACGGCAGCGGAGGCCGGCTGCTCGGCGGGGCGGGCGCCGGCGATCTCGATCAGGCGCACGCTTGGGGCCAGCGCGATGCCGCCCAGCGCGGCGGCGGAAACGGCGAGAAAACCGCGACGGTCCATGTTCTTGCTCATGGCCTGACTCCCGCTGCCGCCTTGCGCCCGGGTGTCGGCTGGTGGCAGTCCCAGCAGTCCAGGGTGACACCGGCATAGCTGTGGCAGCTCTGGCAGAAATCCTCCCTGGCGGAAGCGACGCTGCCGGTCTTTGCTCCGGCGTGGCACTCGATGCAGGCGTTGAGGCTGAACTGCTTGGTGCGGATGCCCTCGTGCATCGTCTTGTCGCGCTGGTGCTTGAGATAGTTCGGGTGGTTGCGCCGGATGTCGTCCGTGGGTACGACGCACTGGCCCTGTTTCTCGATGACGAGCGCGGGCTTGGGCACGCGGCCGGGGTCGGCGTGGACGGCGCCCGCGGCGAACGCCGCGAGAACCCACAAGTGCGGGATGCGGGTCAAGCCTCGCAGCCACCGCGACCATGTGTGGTGCGCAGGGCGCACCCTACGGGCTCCGATCACCACGCGCCCCTTATTCACCCAATCCCATCTGGATGTAGCCGGTCGGGCAGACATCGTGGCAGATGTGGCAGCCGATGCATTTGTCGTAGTCCGTGGCGACATAGCGGCCGGTGGTGGCCTCGGTCTTCTTCACCCGATAGACCGCGGTCTGCGGGCAGTACACCACGCAGTTGTCGCACTCGAAGCACAGCCCGCAGCTCATGCAGCGCTTGGCTTCGGCCACGACCTGCTGCTCCTGCAGGGCATCGAGGCGCTCCTCGAAGTTGCCCAGGGCGCTTTCCCTGGTGAGATGCGTGATGTGGCGCTTATTGCGCGGCGTGTATTGAAAGTGGCCGAGGAACAGCTCTTCGTGCGCGATGACGTAGCGATCGGAGCGGTTCTCGTAGTTGTGTACCGCGCCCTTGGAGTCGCAGGTGCCGCGCAACGGTTCCTTGATCTCCGAGACCTGGATGCCCTTTTCGACGTACTTGCGCATGAGATCGAACACATGCACGTCGATCTTGGGGCGCTTGCCCATTTCCTCGCCCACGAGGTAGCGGTCGATGCCGTCGGCGGCGATCGCCCCGTGGCCGATGGCGGTCGTGAGCAGGTGCGGCCGGATCACGTCGCCGCCGGCGAACACCCCGGGCTTGCCTTGCACCTGGTAGCTGCGGTCGGCGCTGACGGCGCCCTTGCCGTTGTTGAATTCCTCCAGACCGGTGAAATCCACGGCCTGGCCGATGGCCGAGACGATCAGATCAGCTTCGATGTCGCGCTCCGTGCCTTCGATCTTCTTGATCTCCAGCCGGCCGGAAACCATCTTCGCCTCGCACTGGGCGATGCGCAGCGCCGTGGCGCGGCCATCCGCACCCTTGACCACTGCCACCGGCATCCAGCCGCCGAGGATGTCGATGCCTTCGGCCTTGGCATGTTCGATCTCGTTCTTGCTCGCCAGCATCTTGTCGATCGCGAACACGGAGGTCAGCGTCACCTCGGCTCCCTGGCGCACGGAGATGTTGGCGACGTCATGGGCCATGTGACCGGCGATGGCGCCTTCGAAATCGGTAGGCTTGGCATCCTCGATGTGGCCGAGGCGGCGCGCCACGGTGGCGACGTCGATCGAGGTGTCGCCGCCGCCGACCACCACGACGCGCTTGCCGACGTAGCGCAGGCGACCGTCGTTGAAGGCCTTGAGGAAGGCGGTGGCGGTCACCACGTTGGGCGCATCGGGGTTGTCCACCGGCAGCGCGCGGCCGCCCTGGGCACCCATGCCCAGGAAGACGGCGTCGAAATCCTTCCGGATCTGCTCCAGCGTGACGTCGGTGCCGATGCGGGTCTTCAGTTTGGCCGTGACGCCGAGATCGAGGATGCGCTGGATTTCCGCATCGAGGACTTCCCGCGGCGTGCGGTAGCCGGGAATGCCATAGCGCATCATGCCGCCGAGGAACTCGTGCTCGTCGAAGATGGTGACGGCATGGCCCTTGAGCGCCAGCTGGTAGGCGACCGACAGGCCGGCGGGACCGCCGCCGATCACAGCCACCTTCTTGCCCGTCTGCTTCTCCGGTTTGATGAACTTGAGGTTGTTCTTGATCGCGTACTCGCCGAGGTAGTGCTCGACGGAGTTGATGCCGACGTGATCCTCGACGGCGTTGCGGTTGCAGCCGGTTTCGCACGGCGCCGGGCAGACTCGCCCCATCACCGAAGGGAACGGATTGGCTTCGGTCAGGCGGCGCCAGGCGTACTCCTGCCAAGTCATGGTCGGCTTGCCGTCGGTGCCCACCGGCGGCTTCTCCACACCGCGCACGATGTTCAGGTAGCCGCGAATGTCCTCGCCCGACGGGCAGGAACCCTGGCAGGGCGGCGTGGACTGGACGTAGGTCGGGCACTTGTGGGACCAGCTCGACTGGAAGATCTGTTCCTGCCAGGAGCGGATCTTCGCGTCGCCGTCCTTGTAACGACGGAAGGTCAGCTTGGTGTTCATCTCTTCTGATGTCACGGCCATAGTTGTCTCCACCTAAGAAGCGAAACCACAGAGACACAGAGGCGCAGAGGACAACACAGAGGAAAAGCAAGTTCTCTGCGAACGACTCTGTGTCTCTGTGTCTCTGTGGTTCAATCGGTTGTTCATTGTTCCGTTCCAAGCCGGATCGCCGTACTCACCAGTTGATGCACGCCGCCGACCATGCTCATCTTGAAGCCGTAGTAGGGCAGCACCTTGGTGAACTGCGCCTTGCAGATGGCGCAGATCGTAGCCATGAAATTGACCTTGTGATCGTCCACCACCTGCTTCAGCGCCTCCATGCGCGGCAGCGCGCCCTTGACGCGCAGATCGAGCAGTTCGTCGGTCAGCAGCCCGCCGCCGCCGCCGCAGCAGAAGGTCTTCTCGCGGATGGTCTCCGGCGCCATCTCGACGTACTTGTTGGCCACCGCCTTGATGATGGCGCGCGGAATCTCGAACTGTCCGCCGGGCAGATCGCCCATGCGCGAGGCGCGCGCCACGTTGCACGAGTCGTGGAAGGTGACGACCCGATGGTCGTTGGCATCCTTGTCGAACTTCAGCCGTCCCTGCAGGATGAGATCCCAAGTGACCTCGCAGATATGGGAGGGCTGCTTGTAGCGCGGGTCGAGCTGCTTCTGCAGCTCGACGGCAAAGGGATCGTCGGCGCCGGCGCCGATGCCGGTGAGAGTGTTCCAGAAGCTGTAGGCCACCCGCCAGGCGTGGCCGCATTCGCCGACGACGATGCGCTTCACGCCCAATTCGAGTGCCGCCTCGCGCACGCGCAGGGCGATCTTGCGCATCTGCTCGTAGTTGCCGATGAACATGCCGAAGTTGCCGGCCTCGGAGGCTGCGGACGACATGGTCCACGAGATGCCGGCGGCGTGGAACACCTTGCCGTAGCCGATCAGGCTCTCCACGTGGGGCTCGGCGAAGAAGTCCGCCGAGGGTGTCACCAGCAGCACCTCCGCACCCTGCTCGTCGAGGGGATAGCGGACATCGGCACCGGTGTCTTCCTTGACGTCCTCTTCCAACCCCTCCAGCGTATTTTCCAGCGCCGGTCCGGGCAGGCCGAGGTTGTTGCCGATGCGATGGACCTTGCCGATGATCTCGTTGGTGTACTTTTGTCCGTAGCCGATGTAGTCCAGGATTTCCTTGGCCGCCATGGTGATCTCGGCGGTGTCGATGCCGTAGGGGCAAAAGACGGAGCAGCGGCGGCATTCGGAGCACTGGTTGTAGTAGCGGTACCAGTCCTCCAGCACGTCCTGGGTCAGGTCGCGCGCACCGACCAGCTTCGGGAACAGCTTGCCGGCGAGGGTGAAGTGGCGGCGATAGACCGAGCGCATCAGTTCCTGCCGCGCCACCGGCATGTTCTTGGGATCGCCCGTGCCGAGGAAGTAATGGCACTTGTCGGTGCAGGCGCCGCAATGCACGCAGGAATCGAGATAGACCTTGAGCGAGCGGTACTTCTTGAGCAGCTCACCCAGGTGTCCGATGGCCTTCTTCTCCCAGTCCGGCACCAGCGTGCCGGGAAAGCCGATCGCTTCGTTGATCTTGTCGCTGGCGACGTAGGGCTTGGACTCGCCCATGACGCCGGGCTGGAGCGCGGGGATGAGCGGCAGTCCCTGGAACGGCGGTGCTTTCACGTCCGGTCCGGCCACGTCAGCTCCTCACCTTGCAAAACCCACCACAGAGGCACAGAGACACAGAGAAAGGCACACAGAGGAAATCTGGATTTCTCTGTGAAACCCTCTGTGCCTCTGTGTCTCTGTGGTTCATGCTGTTGTGGTTCATGCTTTTCCTTCCATCTCCGCCGCCCAGGGCGCCAGGTGACGACGTTCGCGCGGGGTGTCGGCCTGGTTGCGCGTCGGGCTGAAGAACACGCCCGGCACGTGCAGCAGTTTGCTGAAGGGGAAGACGATCATCAGCGCCGCCACCAGCGTCAGGTGGATGTACAGCCCCGGATGTTCGGGCAGCGGCTGCCAGTCGAACAGCATGAGCCCGAGGAAGAAAGCCTTCACCGCGACCACGTCGGTGTGATGCAGGAACTTCATGAACAGCCCCGTGACCGCGATGCCCAGCAGCAGGGCCAGCATGAGATGGTCCGATGGCGTCGAAATATAGCGGATGCGCGGCACCCAGAAGCGGCGCGCCCACAGGCCGAGCAGACCGAAGGCCATGGCGAAGCCGGCATAGATGCCGAAGGGCTGCACCCACACCACCCAGAACCACACCGGCTCGGTGAAGTAGCGCAGGTGACGCAGCAGCACCAGCAGCAGTGCGGCGTGAAAGATCCAGCCCAAACCCCAGATCCACAGGTTCGACTTGAACAGGCTTTCGAACAGTGCCACCTCGCGCAGCATGCGCAACACGACGCCGCCGGTCGTCGTCGGCGCCGGCGTGGTCGGGATCTTCAGCGGCGATGGCGTGCGGGCGAAGTCGTAGATCTTGTACGCCAGCCCGCCAACCAGCAGGGCGGTGGCGGCGTAGAAGAGCAGGGCGAAAAAGATCGTTGCGCCGGTCATTTTGCGCTAACTACAGAGTGCTCGGAGGACGCGGCGGAAGAGCAAATCACCAGGTGATTTCTCTGCGTCCCCTACGTCCTCTGCGGTGGAACGAACTCAAACGCAGCCAGTCGGCTTGGGCAGGCCGGCGATCTTGCACGCCTGCTTCGCCGGGCCGTAGGGGAACAGTTCGTACAGATACTGGCTGTTGCCCTTCTCGGGCCCGAGCTTCTTGCCGATGGCCTTGGTCAGCACCCGCACCGCCGGGGCGATCTGGAATTCGTTGTAGTAGTCGCGCAGGAAATTGATAACCTCCCAGTGGTTCTCGGTCATGTCCACGTTTTCCTGCTTGGCCAGATAGGCGGCCACCTCCTCGTTCCAATCGCCGAGGTTGGTGAGATAGCCTTCCTCGTCGGTTTCGTAGGTCTTGCCGCTGATTTCGAAGCTCATCGGTGTCTCCTTGTGCAATTACAGCCAAGATTGGCAATTCTTGTGGCTCGCCGCGAGATCGACGAAACCGCCATAGTCAACCAGTTCCACGCCATCCAAAACGCGATCGGCGATGCCGCGCGCTTCCGCGTCGGGCTTGAGCACGTATATCTTCACTCGCGCCATGGCCTCCTGAAGCCTCGCCGCCGCACCGCTGCCCTTTGTCGCCGAATACACGCCATCTTCGATCAGCAACAACGCGCTACCAGCCTGTGCCGCGCCCAAGCAGGTGTCCAAGGTGTTGCGCTCCGTCGCGGACTTGTTGACGATATGAAGCATGCTCACGTTCCGGTCTCCTCAAAAGCTCAGGACAACGTCCTGCTCGTCCATCAGTTGGCCGAGTTGCTCGCGCGAAACCACTTCCACCGGCACGCACATGTCGTCGGCCGAGAGGCCGCGCGCCTGCAACGACTCCTGGTCCACGTAGAGCTTGTTGACGTCGTAGTCCTCGAGCGCGCGGAAGGTCGGCTGGAAGCTCTTCATCTCGATGCCCTTGGTCTGGTGCCCCTTCTTGAGCTGATAGACGCCGTCGTCCATGAAGGCGAGGGATACATCCTGCTCGAAGGCGGCGGCAATCAGCACCACCTCCAAGGACTCCAGCGCGTAGATGGTGCCGTAGGGCGCCTTGCGATTGACGATCATGAACCTCTTTGCGTCGCTCATCGTCTTGTCCTCAATCGCCGAAAACCACAAGGCGGTCGGCCTCGATGCCGGCCTCGATCAACTGTCCAAGCCCGGAGATGCGGAAGCCCGGCGCAAGGTTTGTGGCATCCTTGCCGTGGCGCTTCATTTCGCCCTCATCGACGATGCCGCGGCGCTGGGCGGCAGCGACGCACACCACCATGTCCAGATTGTGATCCGTCGCCAGCTTCGACCAGCGGTTGACGATGTTGCGATCGTCCTGGGGCGGGGTGGTCAACCGCGTCGAGTTGTTCACCCCGTCGTGATAGAAGAAGACACGAAAGACTTCGTGTCCCTTCTCCAGCACTGCCTTGGTGAACAGGTAGGCACTGTCCGACGACTGGTGGGTGTAGGGCCCTTCATTGACCAGGATGGCGAATTTCATGTCCCCGTAGCCTCAGAAGCGGATGTGGGTGGACGCGTTCAGATTCGAACGTGCCCCGCGCCAGTCGTCGATCAGGTACTTGGTGAAGGGCAGCCCGGTCTTCTCGAAGAATCGCGGCCAGCCGATGCGCTCGATCCAGTCGGTGAGGCGCTCCCACGGGCGGGCGTCTTCCTTGTAGACGTGGAGGATGTTCTTCACCACCGCGGAGACTTCCGGCCAGCGCGGCGGGTTGTTCGGGAAACCCGAGGCGACCATCTTCATGAAGGTGGGCTTGCCGCGGGCATTGGAGTTCTTGCCGCCGACCCAGATGGCTAGCTTGGAATTCTCCGGATCGTTGATCTGCATGGGCGGGCAGGGCGGGTAGCAGGCGCCGCAGCAGATGCACTTCTTCTCGTCCACTTCCAGGGTCGGCTTGCCGTTGACCAGCGCCGGACGGATGGCCGCGACCGGGCAGCGCGCTACAACGGCAGGACGCTCGCAGACGTTGGCCACCAGGTCGTGGTTGATCTTCGGCGGCTTGGTATGCTGGATGATGATGGCGATGTCGGCCTGGCCGCCGCAATTGATCTCGCAGCAGGAGGTGGACAGATGCACGCGGTTGGGCATCTCCTCGCGCTTGAACTCCTCGTACAACTCGTCCATGAGCGACTTGACCACGCCCGAGGCGTCGGTGCCGGGGATGTCGCAGTGCAGCCAGCCCTGGGTGTGGGCGACCATGGATACCGAGTTGCCGGTGCCGCCCACGGGAAAGCCCTCGCTTTCCAGCTTCGTGATCAAGGGATCGACCTTGTCGTAGCTCGACACCATGAACTCGATGTTTGAGCGGATCGTGAAGCGCACATGGCCTTCGGCGTACTGATCGGCGATGTCGCACAGCTTGCGGATGGTCCACACGTCCATCTGCCGCTGCGTACCGGCGCGCACCGACCATACCTCGTCGCCACCATGGGAGACGTGGTGCAGGACGCCGGGGCGCGGGCGGTCGTGGTACTTCCAGTTGCCGTAGTTCTTGGCGAGCAGCGGATGCAGGTACTGCTTGTTGTCCGGCACGCCGCACTCGATCGCGCGGCGCATTTGCGGTTGAGCCATGGTTGTCTCCGATTATCAGGTAGGGTGCGCTTGCGCACCATCGAAAATTCCGGTGCGCAAGCGCACCCTACGTTGCGCTCACGCAGCGGCCGCCTGTTTTCTTGCCTCGATCTTGGCCACTTCCTCGTCCCAGCCGTCGGTGCGCACGTAGGGATTGGTGCGCGGGCAGGAGACCATGTTCGGGTCGATGTCGACGCCGATGCCTTCGAGGAAATTGACCAGACCGATGCGCTCGATCATCTCGCCGGTGCGCTCGTGCTCCAGGGCGTTCTCAGCGAAGAAGTCGATGATGCGCTGGGCCAGATCAACCAGCTGCTCGAAGTCCTCGTCCGATGCCAGCTTCATGAAGGGCATGACCACGGTGCCCATCAGGTCGCCGATCTTCAGCGTGCGCTTGCCGCCTACCAAGATGGTCGCGCCCTTGTCCTTGCCCGGGGCGAGACCGCCGGTGATGACGTTAATGCAATGCATGCAGCGCACACAGTCGCGGTTGTCGATCTCCAGGGCCTGGGTGTCGTTGAACTTCACGGCAGAGATGGTCGGGCCGTTGGCGACGTCCTTGGCATCCTTGATCTGGATCGCCTTGGTCGGGCAGCGCGCCACGACATCGTTCACCAGCTTCGACATGCCCTGCTTCTCGAAGTACTTGCGCACCAGCGCTTCGTCCGTCTGGATGTTGTCGCGCCAGGTGCCGATGATGGCCATGTCGGCGCGCTGGATGGAGTTCATGCAGTCGTTCGGGCAGCCGGAAAACTTGAACTTGAACTTGTAGGGCAGGGCCGGCCGGTGGATGTCGTCGAGGAAGCTGTTGATCACCTGGCGATGGGCGCGCGCCTCGTCGTAGCAGGACTGCTCGCAGCGGGCATGGCCGACGCAGGACATGGATGTGCGCACGGCAGGCCCGGCGCCGCCCAGATCGAAGCCCAGCTCGTTGATCTCGTCGAAGGCCTTCTGCACGTTCTCGGTCGTGGCGCCCTGGAACATAATGTCACCGGACTGGCCGTGGAAGGCGATCAGACCTGAGCCGTGCTTCTCCCACAAGTCGCAGAACTTGCGCAGGATGTCGGTGTTGTAGTGCATGCCTGCCGGCGGCATCACGCGCAGGGTGTGGAATTCGGTGGCGTCCTTGAACACCGGCTGGTCTTTCTCGTCCTTGATCTCGGTAAACCGCGGAATGATGCCGCCGCCATAACCGAAGACGCCGACGGTGCCGCCCTTCCAATAACCCTTGCGGGTCTTGTAGGAATGCTCCAGGTGGCCGAGGATGTCGACCACGTAGTCCTTGTCCTTCGCTAGACGCTTCAGGCCGGTGACGAAGCTGGGCCAGGGACCGCTTTCGAGCTGATCGAGATTCGGGGTCGGATGCAATGGCTTGGCCATGATTGTCTCCTCGTTTTGTTCGAAGGTCCGCCGCAGCGGGTACTGCTGGTGCATGTTAAGGGGCGACACACGTCGGCGCTACTACCCCGGCAGGTAGCCGAACCAGCCCAGTTGGGGGGTAGCGGTACCTACCCGGAAGGGTTATACCTGCCCACGCCAACGCGGGAATGTCGGCGCCGGAGGATGAGTGCCATAGTTGCCGCGGTTTTTCGCCTGTAATGGGTGACGGATTCCATGCACGACGACAAGGAGCGCACGAGCAGCTTGGACAAGTTCACCGCCCCGCTTGGCGGGCAGGAGATCGAGCTGCTGCAGGTGGACTACGCGGCGGGGGGAGTACCCCTGCTGCGCGTGCGCATTCGCGAGCGCAAGCGGTTCACCATATTCGAGATTGATGCGGCGACGGCGGCGCGCTGGGGTGGTGCGATGCAGCAATGGTCGCGCAGCCAACTTCCCGAGCGATGATGGATACCGCTGGCGACGTGGTGGATGTGGTATTCGGCTTGCGCGGCGGGGCCATCGCGCGCGACTACGCTTATCGCCTTTGGCAGTCCTTGAACGAGCAACTGGTCTGGCTGGAGGAAGAGGCGGGCGCGGGGATCCATCCACTCTATGGTGCGAGTTCCGGCAGCGAACAGGAGCTGTACCTCAATCATCGCGCGCGGCTGATTCTGCGCCTGCCGGCCCATCGTGCGCAGCAGGCGTCGTCGTTGCGGGGTACGTCGATCGATCTTGGCGGCACCGTGGAGATCGGCGCGGCGAGCGTGCGCGAACTGCGTCCCCACGCCGTGCTGTACTCGCGCTTCGTCAGCACGGGCACTGCCGACGAGATCGAATTCCTGAGCGATGCCGAATATCAGCTGCGGCAGGCGGGCATCGCGGGCGAGCTGGTTTGCGGCAGGGCGCGCACGGCCCAGGCAGGCGATGCGGCGCTGCGCGGCTTCGCGCTCATGGTGCACGGGCTGACGCCGCAACAGTCGCTGCAGGCGCAGCGCACTGGCCTGGGCGAGGGACGCAAGATCGGTTGCGGGATCTTTGTTCCGCATAAGTCGGTGGCGGCGGTGGGGACGTGAGCCGCCCGATGATAAGGTCATGGTCAACGGTTCATTGCGACGAGAGGTGATATGGCAGCTCAACAGCCTGTGGTAACCCTGGACCTGAGCGGACTGGCCTGCCCGGCGCCGCTGCTCGGAGCGAAGAAGGTGGTGGACGATCTGGAGCAGGGACAGACCATGCTCCTCATCTCCGACTGTCCCGGCACGCGCGACGATCTGTTCGCCTGGGCCAAAGTGACGGGCAACGAGGTGGTGACGACGGTGGACCTGGGCGGCAAGAAGTCCGGCTACACCATCCGCAAAGGCAGCGGTGCTGCACCGCCTCCAGCCCATGTGACGCTGGACATGCGCGGCGCGAGTTGTCCCGGCCCAATCCTCGAGGCGAAGAAACTGCTGGGTGGCATGAAGTCCGGCGAGGTGCTGCAGCTGTTCAGCAACTGCCCAGGCACGCCGGCGGACATCAACGCCTGGGTCGCGCACAGCAGGACGGTCGAACTGATCGCTTCCCAGGAGGACGCACGCGGCGTGCGCGAGTTTTATCTGCGCAAGAAGTGATCGAAAGGCAATTCGCCACAGAGGCACAGAGGGCACAGAGAAAGCGAATTTGGCGAGTCAGGCGAGTAGAGTTGCCGGGAACTTCACCGGTGGGTGATCGTCGGTCACAGCCGGAACTCTGCGCCACCTCTGTGGCTCTGTGCCACTGTGGTTCGTGGTTTGTTGTTTCCAACACCGATGCAAGAGGAGCCAAATGGCATACGTCATCAACGGAGTCGAGAAGGAGACCAACGACGAGGGCTACCTGCTGGAGCCCGACTACAGCGACGAGGCGGTGCAGGTGATCGCCGCTGCCGAGGGCATCGCCCTGACCGACGATCACCTGAAGGTCATCGCATACATGCGCGATCAATACCGCGAGCATGGCCACACGCCGAACTTCCGCAGCATGCTCAAGGACATCGCCCAGGACGTGCTGCCCGGTATCGACAGCAAGGCGCTGTACGATCTGTTCCCAATCGGGCCGGCCAAGCAGGCGGCCAAGATTGCCGGTCTGCCGCAGCCCTACGGCAAGGGCGGCTACTGACCCGGCATATGGGCGACGCTTACCGCGATACCCCGGCGCGCGCAATCCGCGTCGACGGCCGCGACATCTGGGTGGACTCGGAGGGCTACCTTATCGACCTCGACGACTGGTCCGAGGCGTTCGCGCGTGCGCTGGCACGCGAGGAACAGCTCGAGCTCAGCGACGAGCATTGGCAGGTGATCCGCTTCATCCGCAACTACTACCACGACCATCGCGTGCAGCCCCAGGTGCGCGTGATGATCCGCCATTTCACCGGGCTCTGGGGCCCAGAGCGCGGCAGCAACCATTCTCTGCACGATCTGTTCCCGCGCGGTGGACCGCAGAAGCAGGGCAACCGGATGGCGGGTGTCCTGCGCACCAAAGGCGAGCACTGAACGATGGCCGTGCGCATTCGTACCGGCTGGCACATTAAGGGCCGCGAACGCGGCATGGCGGAGCGCGCCGGGGTGGTCGCCGCTACCGCCTGGCGCTTCGTCCAGCACGCCATCAAGCGCATGCGCGAGGCAAAGTTCGACATCGACATCGGCCGGCCCTATTTCGACTTCGTCTGCGAACTGCTGGTGTTCATGACCCATGTGGCCGATCGCATCGCCTACCGGCTGCTGGACGACGCGCAGCGCACGGCGTTCACCACGGCGCTCGCCTTGCGACTGGCCGAGATCGTCGAGGACAACCACGACATGCTGCTGGGCGCGACCGAGCCGGGCGAATCGCGTCGCCACTTCATCGAACTCGCCAACCGGCGCGGCACCGACTACGCCGAGTTCGGCTATGACGAGAAAGATGGCGCCGACTTCGCCTTCCGGCGCTATCTGGGCAACCGCATCCTAGACATCGTGCCGCCCAAGGATCGCTCCTGGGTGATCGATCAGGTGATGGAGATCGAAGCGCCCGACGCGGTCAGGACGCTGGAGAAAACCGTATGCGGAGTACTCGGTCCGGAGCAGCCGTCGCGGCGCAGCCGCGGCTCGGCCATGGGCCAGTGATCGTGCCGGCCCATTTCGATCTCGACAACGAGACGGCCTATCGTGCCTGGCGCGAACGCAAGCTGGAACAGCATCCGCGCCTCCTCGACGAGCTGCTCGTCGAAGTGCGCGACCCGCGGCGCCTGAGCAGCGCCGAGCGCGAGGCGATTCTCGCCTGCCACCGTCGCGCCAACATGGCGCTTTATGCCAGCGGCACCGGTTCCGATCCCGACAAGGAGATCCCGCGCCTGCTCGGCCTGCAACTGGGGCTGAGGAATCTCGACGCCAATTTCCTCGCCGACGACGATGGCATTTCGCCGCTTTCGGTTGCGGCGGCCGGCACGCGTACCGAGTTCATTCCCTACACCAACCGCGGCATCAAGTGGCACACCGACGGCTATTACAACACGCTGGATCGGCAAGTACATGCGGTGCTTCTGCATTGCGTACGCAGCGCCGAGGCCGGCGGTGAGAACCAGCTTCTCGACCACGAGATTGCCTACATCCTGCTGCGCGACGAGAACCCGGATCACATCCGTGCCCTGATGGCGCCCGATGCCATGACCATTCCGCCGCGCATGGATGGCGAGGTGGTGGCGCGCGCCGCCCAGTCCGGGCCGGTGTTCGCGGTCTATCCGGACGGGCACCTACACATGCGCTACACCATGCGCGCGACCAACGTGGAATGGAAGCAGGACGAGCGGACAGGCGCGGCTCTGACCGCGCTGGAGGGGCTGCTGGCTGGCGACCTGCCGTGGAAATTCCATGGGCGGCTCGAACCGGGCATGGGGCTCGTGTGCAACAACGTGCTGCACGACCGCTCGCCCTTCACCGACAGCGAAGGGCATCGTCGCCTGCTCTACCGGGCGCGCTACTACGATCGCGTCGACCGCTGACGATCGCGCGAGGTGGGGGCGCCGCGCTTGTCCTTCGCGGCGCTATTCCTGACGAGTTCCGGCCAGATCACCACGCCCGCTTACGGGGCGCCACGCCCCGAGCGCGGCAGTCCGGTTCGCACCCTTAGCGCAGAGCCGTAACCGTCCGGCCAACCCGTCTATGAAGGCGGTATAGAGCGGTGCAAGATA
>DAITBA010000046.1:0-4451 GCA_036824005.1 Rhodocyclaceae bacterium | reverse complement strand
AATGCGAGCAAGGACGAGATGGTGGCATCCGTCCGGGCGCGTGGCCACCAGCCTGTCGACGACAACGAGGCCGATGCATTGGCGCTGCTGCACTGGGCCATTCATCAGGAAGAGGTTTCGGCATGACATCCAACGACTTCATTGCGAAAAGCCATTGGGACAAATGGATGGAGGTTCGGCGATACGTTGAAGAGTTCGATCCCGACGAACTGGTGGAACGTTTGTGCGTCGCACGCAAAGTTCGCCATGTGCTTGAGGAAACTCGTCTGACCAACCACGCAGCCGACCTCATTCTGCGAAAGGTCAAATATTCGATCCCCTTTCGCAAATCGGACTTTCCCCGATACAGGGATGCAGTCCGTGCAAATCGCGCACGGTACTACGCATATCTGGAGGCTACGGCTGGCTTGAGAGAGGTGCTGGCGAATGCCTTGGAGGAGCTTGATCGATCCTATGACAAAGTTGATGAGGTATTCGAATGAAGATTCCCTCCTACCAGTACCGATGCCCCCTGGGGCGGCGTGACGATCGCGATGATCCGGAAGACATCAAGCGCAAAGGCTGGCGCGACCAGCACATCCTCGTGGTGTCCGAAGAGGACAAGCGGTTGGATTTCGTCGAGCGCGAGTTCGTGCGGCGACTCGGAGAGCGCCTGTACGGAGGGAAACGCCATGGCTGAGTGGACGATGGACGACGTGGCGGCTCGGTTTGCCGAGGCTGCCGAGACGGGACGGCGACTCCCCCGGGTCAGGGTGCAGGGCTACTTCAACGTATGGCCTGCCTTCGTGCGCGATGGGTGGGAAGGCTTCGACGACAAGGAGTACGAGTACCGGCCACTCCCGCCGACTCCCGAGGCCATTGAACGGATGCTGGAGACGATGCGTTGGATGCAGTGGCTCGAGGTTGAACAACGGCATCTGGTCTGGATGCGCGCCAAGCACTACGAGTGGAAGTTCATCTGTCGCCGCATCGGGCGCGATCGCACGACGGCCTGGCGGCGGTGGCAGAAGGCATTGCAGATCGTTGTCGATCATCTGAACGGCCACCAGATCGGAGCAGCCGGGCATCCTTCCAAACTAGAGAGTCAAGTAGAGCAATGCATGCCGTGAATGTCCTTGGATTCTGGCTCTTGGGCGTTTTGCGATGAATTCGGCATGCAACACAAAGGCCGGATTTTGATAGGATGACAGCTATGATCTGGCGAGCGGTGCGGGTGTGACGCCTGCATCGCTTCCGGTCAGAAAGTTCGATGGGTCCTTCCTGTCCAAAATCCCATGCGGGGGGCGCGGGCCCGGCATTTCGCTACCGTCTGACCGCAAATTGAGGTTACCAGTTACCACTCTGGTTACCACCTGAACCGAGTTACCACCATTTGATGACCCGCCCCTGTGGCGGGTTTTTACATTCCAATGACCGAACAACTGCGCGTCGAGTACCGAAAGGTCGAGACGCTCATTCCTTTCGCCCGCAATCCGCGCACGCATTCCGAGGCGCAAGTCGCCAAGTTGGCGTCCAGCATCGTCGAGTTCGGCTGGACACAGCCCATCCTCGTCGACGGCGCGAACGGCATCATTGCCGGCCACGGACGACTGGCGGCAGCGCGCAAGCTGGATCTGCTGGAAGTGCCGGTAATCGAACTCGGCCACCTCAGCCCGCCGCAGAAGCGGGCCTACGTGATTGCCGACAACCGTCTGGCGCTCGATGCCGGATGGGACGAGGAACTGCTCTCGCTGGAACTGGCTGAGTTGTCCGAGGCGGGTTACGACCTATCCATGACCGGCTTTACCAACGAGGAGATCGAGGAACTGCTGGTTGGGGCAGAACAAGCTCTTCAGGATGAGTCCTCGGATGAAACCGAAGATGATGCCACCGACGAGGTTCCCGATACCCCGGCTAACCCGGTCTCACGTCCTGGCGATATCTGGCAGATCGGCGCGCACCGCGTCATCTGCGGCGACGCCACGGACCCGGGCGTCGTCCGAACGCTGATGGCCGGCGAGCAAGCCGCCCTGTGCTTCACCTCGCCGCCCTACGGCAACCAGAGGGACTATACGAACACCATCATTGATTGGGATGCCCTGATGCGGGGCGTCTTCGCCAACTTGCCGATGGCCGCCAATGGCCAGGTGCTGGTCAATCTTGGCTTGATCCACCGTGACAACGAAGTCATCCCGTACTGGGACGGCTGGCTCGACTGGATGCGTACCCAAGGCTGGCGGCGCTTTGCTTGGTATGTCTGGGACCAGGGACCGGGATTGCCGGGTGACTGGAATGGCCGGCTGGCCCCGTCCTTTGAGTTCGTCTTCCACTTCAACCGCCAGGCGCGTCAGGCAAACAAGATCGTGCCCTGCAAATTCGCCGGTCAAGAAACCCATCTGCGCAAGGACGGCAGTTCGACGGCCATGCGCAAAGCCGATGGCACGATCGGGGGCTGGACCGCTGCCGGTCAGCCGACGCAGGAGACCAAGATTCCGGATTCCGTGATTCGCATCATGCGGCACAAGGGCAAGATCGGTCAGGACATCGATCATCCGGCCGTGTTCCCGGTGGCGCTGCCCCAGTTCATCCTGGAGTCCTACACCGATGTCGGCGACGTCGTCTTCGAACCCTTCTGCGGCTCGGGCACGACCCTGCTGGCTGCCGAGCGCATCGGCAGAAAGGTACGCGCCACAGAGATCGCCCCCGAATATGTGGATGTCGCGGTGAAGCGCTTCCAGCAGAACTTTCCCGAAGTTCCGGTGACGCTGGTGTCGACAGGGCAGTCCTTCGCGGTGGTGGCCAGCGAACGCCTGGGAGGTGCGGCATGACGATTTCCTGGCTTGCCGACAAGATCGAGCAATGGCCCACGGCCAAGCTGGTGCCGTATGCGCGTAACTCGCGCACACACTCGGATTCTCAGGTCGCCCAGATCGCGGCGTCGATCGCCGAGTTCGGTTTCACCAATCCGATCCTGGCCGGAGGCGATGGCGTCATCGTTGCTGGGCATGGTCGTCTGGCCGCTGCCCAGAAAATCGGGCTGGCGATGGTGCCGGTCGTGGTGCTCGACCATCTCACACCCACCCAGCGTCGCGCCCTGGTGATCGCGGATAACCGAATCGCGGAGAACGCCGGCTGGGATGAGGCGATGCTGCAGGTGGAACTGGCCGCGTTGCAGGACGATCAATTCGACCTGGCCCTGACCGGGTTCGACGCCGATGCCCTAGCCGATCTACTGGCGGGTGAGGAAACCACTACCGAGGGCGACACCGACGAGGATGCGGTGCCGGACGGGTCCGGCACCGTTGTATCCCGGGCGGGCGACGTCTGGATCTGTGGGGAGCACCGGGTGATCTGTGGTGATGCGACCGATGTCGATGCCTACGTGACGGTGCTCGGCGACGAGATCGCCGACATGGTCTTCACCGATCCGCCGTACAACGTCAATTACGCCAATTCGGCCAAGGACAAGATGCGCGGCAAGGATCGCGCAATCCTCAACGACAACCTTGGCGACGGGTTTTATGATTTCCTGCTGGCTGCACTGACGCCCACCGTGGCGCATTGCCAGGGCGGTATCTACGTCGCCATGTCGTCGAGCGAACTCGACCGCCTGCAGGCGGCCTTCCGTGCGGCCGGTGGGCATTGGTCGACCTTTGTCATCTGGGCCAAGAACACATTTACCCTGGGGCGGGCAGACTACCAGCGTCAGTACGAGCCGATCCTGTACGGCTGGCCCGAGGGGGCTGACCGTCACTGGTGCGGCGATCGCGACCAGGGTGATGTCTGGCAGATTAAGAAACCGCAGAAGAACGATCTGCACCCGACCATGAAGCCGGTGGAGCTGGTGGAACGGGCCATTCGTAATTCGAGTCGTCCAGGCGATGTGGTGTTGGATCCCTTCGGCGGGTCGGGCACCACGATGATCGCGGCGCACAAGTCAGGCCGCAAGGCGCGGCTGATCGAACTGGATCCGAAGTACGTCGATGTGATCGTGCGGCGCTGGCAGGACTACGCCGGGGCAAAGGCCATCCGGCAGTCGGATGGTGCATCGTTCGATGCGCTGTCAGTCGATGGGGAACTCCGGCAGGAGGTCGCCACTGGTGATGTCAGCCACGTAGCGGACGTTGCGGAACTCGCCGGGGTCGTCAGCGAGGTGGACACCGCCGACTGACTGTATTGCCACGCCGTACTTGCGGCTGAGCTTGGTCAGTTCGGCGATGAACTTTTCGTAGTTGGCTTCGAGTTGCGGGGTGGTAACGACGGCGGCCATGTCGAGCTCCTTACGCGGCTTCGGCTTCGAAGGACTCGTCGGTCACTTCGCAGTGGATCACAAAGCCGGTGAGATAGGGCGGCCCCTTGGGGATGCCGTACTGCTTGCTAGTCTGGCGACCGATAGTCCAGCCCATCCAACGGGTGACGGCGGCGTCGATGGCCTGCTGGATCGTCTGGCCCCGCAGCATCTCGTTGAGGAC
>DAITBA010000002.1:245380-274394 GCA_036824005.1 Rhodocyclaceae bacterium | reverse complement strand
GCCGCACGGTCTTTCTCTGCCTCTTCCGCTGCGGCGGATAAACGCTATTCGTTATCCAGCAGGGGTCCTAGGCGTGATAGGTCGTACTCTTCGGCCTTTGCGAGAGCCTCGTCGAGCAAGCGATCATGAATCGCTGCAAGCACGTCGACAAGCAGGCGTGTGGCGCGTTCGCCCATCTTCAGTGTCGAATCGGAATATATTCCCCCAGTTGACCCAATCGTTCTCATGTCCAACTGAACGGCGAGCGTGCCGGACTTCTGGATCTCACTTGTCAGGTATCCGAGGACGTGGGTCTTACCGGTTCCTCGCCGGCCAAATAAGATCTGGTTATCGGGGTTGGAAAGAAGAGGAAAAAGCGGACCTACGTCGACAAAGGAGTCGATGATGTGCTGGCGGTCATAGGTCTCTGCCCGCTTTGCCATCTTGAGAAGGACCGTGTTCGTAGCTCGCATGGGATCCGTAGTTCGTTGCGTGGCCTAACGAATACCGCTTATCCGGGCGCTAAATGGGGTTCGAATATTGTTTACGAATGAAACTCAGCGACCGGGACTCTCTTTTCTTTGGCCACAGTCTCCCGCAACGCCTTGATGCGTTCGATCTCGTGCATGGTCTGGGCGGTGAAATAGGACCCCCGGGAATGCGGGCACGACCACATGGGAATGCCTTCGATCACGAGGAGCGCATCGCCACTACCAATACTCCGAGTGACGCTACGCAATTGAATCCTGGTGTGCCCGCAGGACGCGCATGCTTGGCTAGCCGAGGTAGGCAGCGATGACGAAGAACGTCCCGGAGTGACCGAGCTTGACGACCACCTCGGCTTCGTACCCTTCGACCGTACGACCGCGGACGACGCTCCAAACTTCTGGGCAGCTGCGGTCGGACTGTCTTTCGTGGATTGTTGCATCCGTCTATCATATCGCGTTGAGGCGGGGTAGCAAAGACGATGCTCGCGTTGAGCGACCCTCGCGGCCGAGTCATGGGTGGACGTCGCCTGCCAGAGTCCCGATCAACAATGGATATCTGCTGAGACTCCAACGACGGTGGAATCAACAAGCCGCGCTTTCGCGACCCACTGCTTGCAATGGCGTCCCCACGGGGATATGACCTTAACCCCACTTTGCGGGGCGCTGTGCCATTTCAGGCGCCGAGAAAGAGGAAAGCGGCACATGCCCGTCGTATCGGAGCTACTGATCGTCAGATCGATGGTGCCGGTGGCACCATTTCTGACTTACTTTCGACGCCACAGCAATATAACGATTTTCAGCACCAACTTCAGCACCCGTAGCACATCGGCAAGGGAATTCACCTGTGCATCAATCCAAGCATCAATTTGCGCGGGGGTGGCTGTTTCCAGCGCCGCAAGCGTTGCGTCCCCCTTGATGATGGTCGAGTGTTGGCTGTCTAGCAGCGCCTTCAAGCGCTCCGGTGTCGGCGCTACGTTAAGTCGCATGGATCGTCACCTTTTTTATGGCATAGGCAACCCCGCCGTCGAGGGTCACATTGTAAAAGCCAGGCGTTGAGAACGTCAGCTCAAGACTGCCGTCTGTCACTATCTGATCTGCAACACCGTCACCATCAATATCAACATGAGTGAGATTCGGCAAGCCGGCACACGTAACGACATCTGTCCCATTTGCCACAACAGTAGTTTTGTCAAAATTCGGTAGCGCCTGCTTGGCCAGCACCCGTCCCGACGAGATGTAATGGCTCTGTTCTGTTATCGGCCCATTCGACAGCAGCACCGCCTGCATGCTTGAAGCCTGAGCATTGACCAAAAAATCAGGACACATTCCTGTACGAAGTATCTTTCCTGTATCAGGCGCATACACAACAAAGAAGACTTGACTCATCGTTTCGTTGCTATTGCAAATAAAGTTGATCGGCTCCAAGAGTACGTAACAGCCTCATTGGTCCCTTGCGGCCCCGTAACAATGTGCCACTTAAGTGAGTAGGTATTAACCCCCGCAGGCGGCGCAGCGTCCTGAAGCGTGATGGCTGTAGGAAGTTCGTTTACCGCAGACTGAAACAGCAGAGAGCCTCCGCGCCACACCTCGAAGTACGAATTTAAGTAATTGGTATATGGTGGCAAGAACCCATTGTTATCACATACGAGATTAGTGGTTAGCCAAAGCGAGACCGGAGACCCCCCGGAATCTATCGCGCACGAAACAATGTCGAGATAAAAATTCTGCCCATTGGTGTGAGTGTTTGTATAGGACGATGCCGGCACACTCGCAAACACCGGCACCGTCACCGCATTGCCCGCGATGTTGATCGTATTCACCGCATTCACCGCATCAGCGGTGAGCGAGCCGCTGAAGGTGCCCCGGGCGGCCGACAGGTCGCCCGCGAACGTCCCGCGCGCCGCCAGCAGGTCGCCGGAGAAGATGCCGTCCGCGCCCCACAGGGTGCCGCGCAGCACCAGGTCGCCGTCGAGGACGAAGCGGTCGCCGTCCCAGGTGTAGCCGCCGGAGCGCGGCGCCTTGTAGCCGGCGGGCGCGGTGTAGGTGAAGTTGGGACCGAAGTTCACCATGGCGGCCTGGTTCTGCTGGAACAGGCCCAACATGGGGAAGAGCGCGCCGGTCAGCCCGGCCGGGATCGTAATCGTGCCCTGCGTCGTGCCGTTCTTATAGAAGGTGATCGCGCGGGCGTCGGCGTCGTAGGCAACGCCGATCACCTCGTTGGGGCCGAAGGTGCCCGAGCCGTAGGCGTTGACCGCGCCGTCGTAGCGGTAGTCCTGGGTGCCGCCGTTGCCGTTGTAGTAGGCCAGGCTGTTGGCATTGGCGCCGGGATACGTCCCCTCCACCACGGCCGAGGCGTTGCCCACCCCCACCATCAGCGGGTCCTCGCTGTAGGTGACGCCGGTGCGCGAGGCGGCGCGCACCTCCCAGTACCACTTGCCGGTGGTGAATGGGCTGGAGGCGCGCACCGCGTGCCAACCGGTGGCGCCGGGGTGGCGGACGAGGGGCCCGGCCACCGTCAGGCCGCTGCCCTTGTCGGAGGTGGACAGGGTGTTGAGCTGGGCAGGGTTGCCCATGGAGGCGCGGTACTCGCCGTTCTTGTAGCCCTGCCAGAAGCCCTTGCCGGTGGCCCAGTCGGTCTGGCCGCCGCGGAGGAAGCCGGCGGCGTCCAGGGTGATGGTGCCCGCCGTGAGGTCGCCCATGTCGGCGCTGATGGCGGAGAGCTCGGCGACGGCCATCTTGCCGGCCGTGACGGAGGCCGCCAGCAGGTCAGAGCCGTCCGTCCACGTCACCCACGCGGTGCCGTCGTAGCGGTAGATCTTCTCGTCCGTCGTCAGGTAGACGACGCGCCCCTCGGTGAGGCCGGTGGTGGGCAGGGTGCCGACCACGTCGATGCCGCCGCTGGTGCCGGTGACGGTGACGGCGATCTCCGAGGAGAGATTGAGGCCGTCGGCGCCGAAGACGTCGTAGTGGGCCAGGCGCAGATACCAGGTGCCGGAATCGAGCCCGAGGAAGCTGGCGTAGGTGTTGGGCCCGTCGTAGTTCGGCGTGGCGGCGAGCGGGTCGAAGCCGCTGGTCTGGCTGATCCACACCCGGGTGCCGGCATAGTCCGTGTCCGCGGGCCGGGCGGCGGAGACGGAGAGGGAGCTGCCGGCGCCCACGGTCTGGATGCCGGTGGGGGCGCCCACCTGGGGATTGGTCGCACCAAGGATCGCCGGGCTGCTGGACTGGCCGTTGGCGGCCACGGCATAGACGCGGAACTCCAGGGTGCGCCACGGCCCGCCGTCGGACTTGGCGTTCTCGAAGCTGTAGGTGTAGGCCGTGCCGGCGACGTTCTGGGTGTTGCGGCGGAGCGTGCCGCCCACCCACACCTCCACCTTGTAGCTCGAGGCGCCCGGGTAGGCGTTCCACTTGATGTGGCAGGCGCTGCCGGTGAAGGGCTCGGCTAGCACCAGGCCGCCGACGCTGCCCAGGGGCGCGCCGGCGATGGTGTAGCTGTGGGGCGTCAGCGCCGACAGATCCTGGGCTGCGCCGCCGTAGATGTTGAAGCTGCGCAGCTTCACGTACAGCGGCTTGCCGATCAGGCTGGGGTCGTAGGCGTAGCGGAAGATGGCCTGGTCGAGGCGGGCGAACTTCGTCCCGCTGGCGTGGCTGCCGACCGGCGTGCCGTAGGCGCCGCGGCGCAGGCTGGTGAGATCGTAGCGGTTGGCGGCGGTGAGCGTGGCCGTAGCGTAGCTCACCAGCTCGCCGTCGGCGTAGCACAGGGTGTTGTAGAGGTCGCGGTCATCGATGCTGCCGCTCGTGAGCGTGCCGCCGGAGACGGAGAGATCCACCGCCAGGGTGTTGACGGTGTCCGGGTCGCCGCCGGAGGGCAGCGTCGCCGTCAAGGTGCCGTGGCGGGCGCGGCCGTGGATGACGCCGACCTGCTTGTAGGTGGCGTTGTCCAGCGACACCCAGACCTCGGCGCCGCCCCAGCTCTGACCGCCGCTGGTGGCGAGCCACATCTCCGGCTGGCCGGCGAGCGCGATCGGCGGCTCGAAGATGACGGGCGTGTTGGCGTTGCCGGGCGCGACGTTGAAGTCCACCGAGTAGCCGCCCGGCGTCTGGGTCTGGATCTGGGGCGGGTGGGCGACGCCGAAGGGGAAATCCTCGGCGCGGATGGAGAGCGCGCCCTCCTCGTCCTCTTCCACCTCGAGGATGCGCACCTGGTACTTGTTCATGCCCAGCTTGAGGTCGGTGAGGGTGACGATGTCCATGGGCTCGAGCAGGCAATAGCGCCAGCCGAGGCGGAAATCGTACTCGTTGCGGATGTAGAGCGCCCGCTGCAGGATCAGCGGCGCCACCTTGGCGGCGATCACCTGCTCGCAGATGGCGTGCATCTTGATCGGCTGCATGGGGCGCAGGCCGAAGGCCTCGACGTTGGCCTGGTCCTTGAGCTCCAGCACCGAGGGGTTGTAGTCCTTGGCCCGGTCCAGGTGCTCGATCTGCACCTGGTTGTAGGCGTCCGCCGTGGTCTTGCGGATGACGCGGATGGGATCCTCGTCGCCGTCGGCGAGGAAGTCGTCGTCGGTGAGGTCGTAGCGCGGGATGATGTCCGGCACGTAGGTGGCGCCGTTGCCGCTCACCTGAGTGTCGCCGAAGGGCAGGATCTTGAGCTTGCCCTCGGACCACACCGGCGCCGAGTGGGTGGCCTGCAGCAGGTCCGCCAGGTGCTGCTGCCCCTGCTGCTGCTCGGTGAGCGCCGGCGAGAGGAAGATGCCGTTGGCGACGCAGTAGTTCGAATACTGGGTGAGGTCGCCCACCTTGGCCGAGGGGAAGCCGCAGCCGTAGTTGGCACTGCAGAGGAAATCGACGACGATGTCCCTGGGGTTGGCGTCGTCGACGGTGCCTGCCTGGAATGGCAGTCGCCCCTTCACCTCGAACGACAGGTTCGGCAACGATGCGCCGCCGCCCAGATCGAGCACGCCGGCGGCATAGGCGGTCCCCTGGTAGCCCAATGCCTCGGCCGCGTGATAGGTACTCAGATAGCCCCAGGGTGTTTGCGGGTAACTGCCCGCGAACAGCGATAGGCCCAATGCCGCCAGACTCGACTTCTCTTTCCCCGCCCACACCGTGCCGATGCCGTTAATCGGCCCTTCCGCGATTCCGACGGCCGCGGCGGCTGTGTAGGTGTAGGTCGTCGAGCTGTTGGTCACGCCACCGCCGCCCTTCCCGCCAGACGACTGCGTCGTCGTATGCGGAATGGCCGTGAAATCACCGTACCAGATCAGATTGCCGGTCAGCCTGCTCTTGCCCCAGATCAGCGGGATGGCCAGACCATAGGCGGATTGCTGGATTCGCAGCGCACCGATGCGCGGCTCTTCTGTGCTGATCGTGGAGCGCTTGCCGAACAAACCGCTCATGCTGGCGCCTCGGGTGCCCAGATCCTGAGCCGGTAGAATCCGGCAAACCGCTCGGCCAGTCGTCCGGTGCCGGCATCGGAGAGCACCACGCCCCCTTCATCGATGTAGGCATGGATGATCTGCGGCCAGCGAATCACGATCGCGCCATGGGCGGCGTGGCGGCCGAAGCGGAACATGGCGATGTCGGCAGGCAGGGAACGCTCCACGGGGCAAGCGTGACGCAACAGGTGGCACAGAAAGCGTGGTTCATCCCGGTGCATATGCCAGTCCATCGGATAGGGATCGGTCTGGATGTGCGGCACCAGCCCGCAGGCGGCATACACGGCCGCCAGATACTGAGCGCAATCGACACCGACGCCTTTGATGCGCGCGCCATGATGCCAGGGTGTCGCGAGCCAAGTCCTGGCCTCGGTGATCACGGCCATGCGCTGCTGCTCGCCGGTCATCTACGCGCCTTGTGCTTCGCGGCGCGCGCGGGCGCGCAATTGACCTTCTCGAATCCTGCGGCCGCGCTCCGCACGCTGCTCCGGCGTATAGGAGGCCCAAGCCTTCCTGTTGCGACGCGCCCGCTCGTCCGCAGTCAGCGCCAAGGCTTTCTCGCGGCGGCCAGCAGTGATTCGGTCTCTTATTTCTTTCGGCAGATATGCATGCGGGTCCTGACCAGGCTTGAACTGCATAGCCCGAATCCGCGCCTCCCCTTCCGGCGACCACCCGCGTGGCATACCGCGCTGCGAAGCGCTGATCTTGGCCCGATGTTCGGGCGACTTAGCCCTTCCCTTGATCGCGAGCGATAGCTTGCGACGAGAGTGCTCATCCAATGCCAGAACGCCATTTCTGCCCGTCGTTCGATTCATCAGCTGGGCGCCCTGAGAACGATAAAAGCGTATCCATTCGTGCTCGGCGTCGCGCCAGTCATCCAGGCACTCCTCCAGAACCTGGTAATGCGGTGCATGGCCGAACGTCTTTCGATGCTCGCGCATCCTGCGCTTTAGATCCTTGGTGGCACCGACGTAGAAGATCTCGCCCACACCATTCTTCAGGGCGTATACGAAAGCACTCATTTGTCCTACAGCGCTGTCTCTGGGGTTGGTGTGAAGGGGAAAGCGCGAAAACGCGCCTGGTTGGAGAACTTGCTATTGCACGTAGCCTGCGTCTTGTCGCAACCAGGATAGGCGGTGAAGCCGTCGCCCACGCCCGGCGTGGCCGGCAGCGGATAGGACAGCGTCAGCACGCCGGGCGTGTAGCTCTTCACGGTGCGCGACACGCCGGCGTTGGGCCCGCCGGTGAAGGTCACCGAGCCCAGGTCGAAATATCCCGCCGCCTGGCCCAGGCCACAGTTGATGACGCGGCTGGTGCTGCCGCCGCCGGCCGAGCTGTTCACGCCCCAGGTGCTCTTGATGAGCCCGCAACCCCCGTCGAAGAGCGTGTACAGGCAGCCGGGCTGATAGAGGTTGCGCGGCATCTGGACGTTGAGCAGCTCCAGGTCCGAGCGCACCGTGAGCCTGGCCTCGTGGCGGCTGATCTGCATCTCGGCGCACCTCCCAGCGAAGAGGATCACCGTGCCCGGCGAGGTGTCGCCCCAGCTCGCCATGAAGGCCCGCTCGAGCGTGAGCGAGGCCCCGTCGCAGGCGCCGCTGGCGCAAGCCTGCAGGAAGGGCACGCCGTTCACCAGATGGGTGTCGTCGGCATAGACGGTGACATCGAGGGTATCCACCTCGACGCCGATCGACACCCGCGTGCGACCGCGGGCGAAGCGCGGGCCGCCGGACGAGAAGACGGTGGCGCCCACCTTGATGTCCATGTCGCAATTGGCATAGCGCAGAACCGTGCCGCCCACCAGGGTGAAGGTGAACAGGTCGGCCATGAGGAAATTGCGGCTCTCGGACAGCAGCGTGACCAGGGCGGGGGTGGCGGATTTAATTCTTCTCCTCCCCGCGACCGCGATTGAATGCCACTGTCCTCTCTATTGCAGATCTCGGCATGATCGAATAGATTCCCTGTGTCATTAGATTTTCACCGACCTTAGCTCTAACTTTTTGAGTTCCCACAAGTCCTTCATGAACTTGGAGAACTCGGCCAGGTCCTGCTTGAAGCGGCAGCGGTAGTAGTATGCGCCGGTCCAGGTTAGTGCCACGCCGTTGGCAGGCGCCGTGACGAAGCTGACGATGCCGGTGGCGCCGAGGCTGTAGTGAGTCGGCGCGGACTGCAGCACGCCGCCCTTGTAGATCGAGGGCGACCCATTGACGTTCTGCACCGGCTCGACGAAGGTAAAGCCGCCGGCGCCGAAGGCGCGGGTGAGCTGGAAATCCTTGGTCGCGCCGTCGCCGGTGCCGAACTGGTAGTCGGTGACGCTGTTGTCGTCCGGGTTGTCGTAGAGGAAGTCGTCCCAGGCGCCGCGGCGCTGCAGGAAGAAGCCGCCCAAGGTCTTCAGCTCCGCTGCGCCGTCGTTCCTCAGCAGCTCGTAAGACAGGTGGATATCCCAATTGGGATAGGCCATGAAGCTGCCCCGCAGCTCCTTGCCGGAGACGGCCTCCTGGATCTTGGTGCGGAAGTTGGGGATGAGCGACACGCCCCACTTAAGGCCGGGGAGTACGGGGAAGACGGCATTCGACATGCGTTACCCGCGCGAAATTTGGAAGCCGCGGTAAGCGTCACGCAAAGCCGCATTGAGCGCGCCCCCCTGCTTGAGCGCCCGTACCACGTCCCGCGAGTCCATGGCCGTGACATGCACCGTGATGTTGGGCGTGCCGACACCGCCGCCGGCGCCGAGGCTCTGGCGCAACGGTTCGGCAATCTCCGCCGGCAGCACCATTTCTCGCTCGTGCAATTGTGTAACCGGATTGAGGCCGGCGGGGATGTCCCAACCGCGGGCGGCGGCAGGGATCGCCCCGATCCAGGCCAGTGTTTCGGCATAGGCAGCGCTCGCCGCGGCCGGCGCCAGGGCCGGCCCGACGATAGGAATCGCCGCGGTGGCCGCAAACGCGGCCGATGCCGCCACCGCGGCATTGGCGCCGATCTTGGAGATGGCGGAGGTTTTCTCGATCATCTTGCTGAACAAGGCACTGAGTGCCCACTGGGCAATCATCTTGATGCCCATGTCGAGGATAGCCAGCACCACGGTCTGCAGGATGTTGCGCACCGCCTGGCCGAGCGTCTGGGTTCCCATGATGACGCCCTTGATGGCGGTGGAAAAGCCGTTGCTGATGGCGTCGAACACCGTGCCCCAGCGCGCCTTCATGGCTAGGGTCTGCTCGTTCTGGTTCTGCGCCAGGGCGAGCTGATGCGTTTGGGCAAGCTTCTCCTTCTGCAGCAGCAGTTTTTCGTATTCCACGGATTCCACTTCGAGCAGCCGCAAGCGCTCGTCGAGCGCCTGCAGCTCGATCTGGTAGCGCATCTCTTCCATCTCGCGCAAGGCCTGCAGCTCCTCGACACGGTCGATGTCCCCCAGTTCCTTACGGAATCGAAGCTCCTCTTTCGCCAGGTCGAGCCCGAACTGGCGGTATTCGCGTTCCCCCTCGATGCGTTCCTCCTCGATGCGCAGGAGTTCTTTCTGATTCTCCTCGGCGGCTTTTCGCATTTCTGCCAACGCCGCTTTGTACTCCTTGCTCTCCACGCCAAACTTCTCGCCGATCCGGGCTGCGACTTCGCCAGCGATCCGGATGCGCTCTGCGGAGCCGGCGCGGAAAGCCTCGGCACGCCCCTTGAGATCGGCAACCTCGGCTTCGAACGATTCCTTGCGCAGCTCGCGCTCCAGGGCAAAAAACTTCTTCGTTACCGTCAAGCGCTCCTCGTCGGTGAGGGTCTTCGTATCCAGGATCATCTTCCAGAAGTCCCGCTCCATGGCCTTGGTAAATTCCTGGAAGCTGTCCTGCGCCAACATCATGCGGTCATAGGCATCGCGTTGGGCGGTGAGCTCGGCTTCCCACTCTGCCACGCGCGAGGAGGCTTTGTCGCCCTTGCCTTTCTTACCCTCGCCTTTGCCGCCGCCCTCCGATGACAGGCTTCCCGGCGCCGCGGTTGCAGCCGACGGAGTCGCGAACAATGCCCAGATCCGATCCTGTGTTTCGCGCGAGGAATCGACCATCTTCTGCCCGGCGCTGGTCCAGGCATTGGCAATCACCGCCGGGATGTTTTTCAGCGCCTCGGCAGCGCCCTTGATGTCTCCGCGCACCAAACGATAGAGCGTTTCCGCTAGCGCCCGCAGCGGCTCGGCCACCGTTACGACCATGGCATTGATGGTCTCCCAGACGATCACGACGGCATTCTTCAGACCCCAGAACAGGGAGATCAACCCACCGACAGCGCCCTTGATGATCACCACGGCCGCAGGACCAATAGCGGAGAACCATTCGCCCAACTTGGTCAGCACGGGCATGAGGGCATCGCCGATAGCCTTCTTCACCGCCGTCACCACGTCGCCGACATCGTCCATGGCGATGCGATAGCGCATGGCGGCGGCGACATTCTCCCCGCCGACCACCAGCCCCAATGCCTGGACCTTCTCGCGTGAGGCCTCCATGGCCTCGCCGGTGAGCCTGACGATCGCCGACACCTCGGTCCAGGATCGGCCGTAGATCTTCTGTCCCTCGATGTTGCGATCCACGCCTTCCCGGTACTCGGCCAGGCGCCTGCTCACGTCCAGCATGATGTCCAGCGAGTTGCGTAGATGGCCGTTGTTGTCCCGCGTCGCCACGCCGAGCTTTTGCACCGCCCCCTCATCCTCACGCAGTGTTTGGGTGAGCTTGTTGTTGGCGGCGATCAGCGTGTCGCTGGTGAGGAACAGATCACCGAGCGCGTCGTCGAGGACCGTGGCCTCGCTCGTCGTGATGCCCAGGGCTCTGGCCAGCTTCTGCGACTGGAGCGCGATATCGGCGGCACCGTCGGCCACGGCCTTGACGCCCATCGCAGTGCCCGCAACCGCGGTTGCCGCAGCGGCAACGCCCCTGTAAGTTTGCGCATGCTTGATCATGTCTTTCCATCGGTCATTGACCTGATCCACGCTTTTGAGCAATGAGCGCGCCATCTCGGCGCCCGTCTCGCGGAAGGTGCTCTGGATGCGCTGTGAGGTCGTCATCGCCGCCTGGGCGGCGGCTTCCATGCGCGCGTTGTACTGGGCATCCTGGACGACGAGCTCGGTACTAAACGTGTTATCTGCCATTACCGGCCCCCAATAACACGAAGCCCGCTACAGGAGAGGGCTTCGAGATGACATAGACCCAACGTCAGCAATACGATCTGCGCCAGATCATGATCAGGACTGGAGCTGCGGCACCGGCGATCAGGACGCAAGCCAGCGCCGCTGGAGAATCACCCCAACGCTGGAACACTGGATCCAGCAGCGACGGCGCAGCATGCTGCAACGCGCCGACCGCGGCGCCCAGTAGCCACAGCGCTGCGAAAAACAGGACGCACAACGCAAGAATCAGTTTCATGCACTTACTATACCACGTCCGACCCTGACAGCATATCGAAAATCTGGCTTACTCCATCCGATGCTGCAAGCTCAGGTTCCGCCGGCGGCGGCTTGTATCCCACATAGGCCGCCACCAATACATGCACGGGCGGCGAGCGGCGCCAATAGCCGTTGAGTACCTTCAGCCGGGGCAGATCCATCTGCGCGTCCACCTGATCCCACGTCCAGCCCAGGCTCTGACAGATGTGCGCCGTGATCTCGTCGAGATCTACATCTCCCCCGGCCGGCACTCCCCCGCGGCCGCGGCCTCGAAACCCGAGACACTCATGATCGCTGCGAACACCGGCTGCATGTTAGCCAGATCGATCATGTCTTCCACTTGCTCCGGTGTGATGTCCGGATAGTTGCGCCGCAACGCCAGGTAGATGAGATCGAGCATCGCATCCTGCTGGGCATCGGTCAGATCAGCGCTGGCGGTGCGCATCTCGGCAATGAATGCCCGATGCTTCTTTAACGCGGCGAAGTTGATCGGCGGCACCACCCACGACCGTCCGCCAAGATCGAGTGATCTGCCAGGGATCATGCGAGACTCACCATCTGATGCTCGATGCGCTGATACTGCAGCGGATTATCGAAGCTCTGGAAACGATCGACCACCGCCATCACCTCGGCGCGATGGGCGGCAATCCAGGCGCCGCGATCGGCCATATAGGCGCCAGCTTGATGCGCCTGCAAGTAATGCGGCAGCGCGTCTAGGACGCGCTGCAGAGCCTGCTCCGCATGCTGGCGGGTGACACCGTACTTGGCGACGACGTCCTGGCCTCGGAACAGATCGAGCACCAGATCATGGTCCAACTCGTCCCAGCGGTCGATCTGGGACAGGATGCTCAGGATCTGGAACCGATGCAGCCGCGCAGCACCAAGAGAATCGCAGCGGAAATGCGGCACGCAATGGATCAACGCGTATTCGGCCACCCGTGCCATCACCGCCTCGAACACGCGCAGGCATTCCTCGGGTGTCTCGCCTAACGCGCTCGCGGTGGCATCTGCCGACACGCCATTGAGCAGATTGCCTATGATCAGCGATTGCGTTGGCGTCATCAGCTCGCCTCCGCGAACGACCAGGTGCCAATGTTGTTGGCACTATCGGCAAAGGCCGCGAAGTCGAATTCGGGCTGCTGGAAATCTTCCAGCTTCGTCGCGAACGAGATCTTCGCCGATACGGCCGCGTTCAGCGTCAGGGTGGTGCGCATCCCGCCGTATAACTGAGTCAGGACGGCCTTGAAGGTCGGCGCGACTCCCAATAGCTGGTTGGCGATGGTGATCTTCTGTCCGCTGGCGGCGACGGTGTAGGCATAGCTGATCTTCACCGCGACGCCGTTCTGGCCGACGTTGAAGCTATAGACGCCGGCGGCGACGGAGTACTGACCCGTCGCCGGCGCCGAGGCCACCCGCACAAAGGGAATGCCGGTGCTTGCGTCGATGACGCCAAGATCCTGCGTCCAGGTCGCGCTGTTAGCCACCGTCACGGCGCCGGTAGCGATCGTGCCGGACTCGTTGTCCGCGATCTCTTCCTTGCCTGTCGCCAACGTCGAGTTGAAGAACAGGTCGTTCATCAATCGGCCCTGGAGTTGAGCGTACTTGGCCTTGCCGGCGATTTTGCCGGTACCGCGCGCGACGGCGATGGGAAACTGATACTGTCCATGCAGTTCCTTGGTGTTGAAGTTGAAGTCCACCGAGGCCTCCTGCAGACCGCCAAAGCGGCCAGGGGTGGGATTGGACCCCGCGGCAATGCCCCACATGGAGCCGGAACCAAAACCATATTGCGACATGTCACTCTCCTTTCGTCAGTCGTGCCTTGAGATCTTCCTTGGCCGCGTGCACCAAGTTGTACAGCTCGGTATCGCGCGCGATCGGGGAATCGTGGAAATGCACCATGAACCATCGCTCGATGATCGCGGCCACATCCGGTTGTCGAGGTTGCTGCTGTTTGTCCATGCCAAATCCTCCTCCTCATGCCTCCAGCTCGATGTCATCGGCCCGGCGGACACATACAAAGCGATAGCGAATCGTGACCTTGCCCAGCGTCATGTCAGCGCCGTCCGCCTCCCAAGAGCGGCCGAGCAGGCGTGCCTGGGCCAGCAGGGCAAGCTGTGCGTCGGTCATGATGAGCCGGTGTACAGCCGCGCAAATCGGCGCGGCCAGCACGTCGAAGGGATCACCCGCCACCAGCACCGACACCACGACGATCAAATCGGCGCGATCGAGATCGTCGCTGATGGGCGAAACATCCTCATTACTCGGCACGAGCACGATCGCCGGTACGCGCGACACGGCCTCTTCGCGCGACCTATAGACGCGATCCTCGGCGTCGGTCGCATCGCGCAGGAGCACCGTCAACCGATCGAGGATCTGTTGATCGGGCGCTTGCATCAGCGCTCCCGGATCACGAGCCGGAACGAGCGCTCATCGACGCGCGGCGGCGTCGAGCTGGTCGTGATGCGACAGGTCACCGTGTAGGCAATACCGACGACCGCACCGATATCCGGCTTGAGCCACGCACTCGCCACGGTACCGATGGGATGCGTCACCCCGGCCTTGTCGGTGATCGGCGCAGCATTGATCGCTGCATCGTGCAGCAGGATACCTAACGGGACCGACCACGTCGCCGAACTGATCATTTCGCCGGCCTGCAACCAGTCCTTGAGTGCCAACCCGTAGTCCAGATCCGAGCTCGGATCTGCATAGACCCACCAGCCGGCGGCATCGCGCTGGAATGCCGAAATCGGTGCCCGTCATCGCCACGTTGGCGAGCATGTAGGTGGCATTGGCTTCGGTGTAGTTGGTCGGCTCGGTGGAGCACACCACCATCTTGTTGCAGGGCCCGACTGTCCCGCTGCCCGTCTTGATCGAGTCCAGCGCCTTGTCGAGGACGGATGGATTGACACGTTTCGCCATGATTGTTCACTCCGCGTTTGGGGTTACGAGCTGGATCGCCACGTCCTGCACCTGCAACGTGACCTCATCCTGTGCCGGCGCAGGCGGCGGCGCATCGGGCGCGAGGGCCTCGATTGTCACTGACTCGAACGGTCCCGGATCATCCGCTGGCGCCTCGTGCGCCCAGCCGTTCATGCAGAAATAGCCGAACACTCGGCCGGTGCCTTCGTACTTATGGCCCTGCTCGAATCGGCCACGGCCGTGCAGGAAAGTGGTGTCGGCAATGATCTTCATCGCTGATTCCTTTCAATGGATAGTGAACAAGCGCTCGTCCGCAGGTGCAGTGAGCAATCGAGATTCCGCCACGAGAGCGATCAGTCGGTCTTCTCCGCGCAGAATCAACAGCCGCTCACCGGACGGTGCATATGGAATAGTGAGCGTCAGAGTCAAGGCATCGGCCAAGTGCGTGAACAGCGCATCCGAAATCACCAATAGGTGCACCTGCGTCAGAACCGGCGACGGTGCGACATGGGCGTGATCTGCGCTCTGTGCCACGAGCTGATGCACTTGGTCGAGACTCGGAGCATCGGCGCCATGCACATGCACCCCATCGGCCAGAGCGAGTTGATGCGCTTGCGTGAGGAAGGGTGCATCAGTAGCAAGTGCATGATCGCCAGATGCCACCGACAGTTGATGCATCTGAGTCACGGCCAGCGCATCAGCCAGATGCCCATGCAGCGCATCGGCAAGGGCCAGGACGTGCGCCTGGGTCAGGGCGATGTTGTCTGATGTCACGGCCTGCAGCGCATCGGCAAGGGCCAAGACGTGCGCCTGGGTCAAGTCCACATTGCCTGTCGCGTGCACATGATCTGCCGCCTGGATGCCCAAGGTGCCGGCTACCTCCAACGTGACGCTGTCTGCCACATGCGCATGGCTATCGTCTTGCAGACTCAGGATGTGGATCTGCGTCAGAGTCAGGGCATCGGCGGCATGAACGTGATCGCCCGATGTGGGCATGAGGTTCACTGTCACCTGCAGCGTCACGGCATCGTTCGCATGGGCGTGCAACGCATCGGCCAGCGCCAGGACGTGCGCCTGGGTCAGACTCGGCGCATCGGCGCCGTGAGCATGCGCCCCATCGACCAGAGCAAGCTGGTGCACTTGCATAAGGGTCGTGGCATCGCTCGCATGGGCGTGCAGCGCATCGGCAAGGGCCAGGACCGCGCTCAATGTCACCGCATCGGCCGCATGGGCGTGCAACGCATCGGCAAGGGCCAGGAGATGCAGTTGTGTCAATGCGAACACCTCCGCGCCATGCGCGTGATCACCATCCTGCAAGGCGAGCTGGTGCACTTGCATAAGGGTCGGGGCATCGGCCGCATGGGCATGCACACCGTCAGCCGCAGCCAACATATGGGTCTGCGTCAGGACCGGCGCATCGGCGCCGTGAGCATGCGCCCCATCGACCAGAGCAAGCTGGTGCACTTGCATAAGGGTCGTGGCATCGTTCGCATGGGCGTGCAACGCATCGGCCAGCGCCAGGACGTGCGCCTGGGTCAGACTCGGCGCATCGGCGCCGTGAGCATGCGCCCCATCGACCAGAGCAAGCTGGTGCACTTGCATAAGGGTCGTGGCATCGCTCGCATGGGCGTGCAGCGCATCGGCAAGGGCCAGGACCGCGCTCAATGTCACCGCATCGGCCGCATGGGCGTGCAACGCATCGGCAAGGGCCAGGAGATGCAGTTGTGTCAATGCGAACACCTCCGCGCCATGCGCGTGATCACCATCCTGCAAGGCGAGCTGGTGCACTTGCATAAGGGTCGGGGCATCGGCCGCATGGGCATGCACACCGTCAGCCGCAGCCAACATATGGGTCTGCGTCAGGACCGGCGCGTCGGCGCCGTGAGCATGCGCACCATCAACCAGGGTAAGCTGATGTACCTGCACAAGCACCGGCGTTTCAGCCAGATGCCCATGGCTATTATCATCACCTAACCCCAATTGATGCACCTGTGTTAATCCAAACGCATCGGCCAGATGCCCGTGAGCACCTGGATCGACGATCAAATCCACTCCCGTGGCAGCAGGAAAAATGCACAGCGCCGACGCTTCCCACTGACTCGTCCCGCTCGCCGTCCAGCCGAAGGTGTTGTAGGCCGCGCCGGGCTCGGAATCGAAGCTCGCCCGGGCCGACAGGTCACCGTAGGGATCGGCTTCCTGCTGCTGCGACTGGGCAACGCCTGCGAGCAGTTCGATCTGCCACTGCCGCCAGGCGGCGGAGGCGCCGGTGACGGAGATGTTGCCGGAGGCGGTGCCGGAGCTCGCGATGTCTTTGCCGCCGAGCACGGTGCGGCATGGGCCGGTGCTGGAGCCTGAATCAGTGTTCTCAGTCCAGCCCGAGGGCGTCGCCATCGCCGTGTTGGCGTTGGCGTGATCGAGATAGATGACGCGCGATTTGCCAGCGGTGGTGTTCTGCCCGGTGGTCGAGTGGGTCGAGGTGCTGCCGCCGTTGGCGGCGGTGAATCCGTACGGGCTCGCGGCCTTCGCGTCGCGAAACAGATGCACCCGCGCATTGGCATCGGCCGAGCCGCTCCAGCTGACGGTGGGATTGACGTCGGTGCCGTCGTGGATACGGTAGCCCCAGGATACCGTCCACGTGCTGCCCTGATTCTGCTGATCGACCTTGGTCCAACCGCTGCCCGACCAGGTGTGCGTGGCGTTGTTCTCGCTCGCGCAATGGGCGATCAACAGGTCCCCTTTCTGGCCGGCCGGTGCCGTTGGGGTTCTCGTGGTCTGGGCGGTGGCGGTGGATAGCGTGCCCGAGGAAATGAACGTCGGGTAGCCGGCGACGGGCGTGATCGAACCGGAGGACGTGTAATGAAAACACATCCCCAGCGCCAGGCCATCGGCGGCACCGGCGGTGCTCACCCAGGCGGTGCCCGAAGTGCCCGAGGTGCGCGTGACCGCGCTCTCCGGCGTCGTCTGGTCGACGTTGTAGAGGGACGCGGCGAATAGCACCGGGTTTGTCGAGGGCTCCGTGAATGTCGCCGTGAGGGTATGGCTACCGGTATCCGGATTGTTGAGCCGCGCCCATGCATGGCACGTGTCGCTGTTGACGGCGTCATAGAGCTCGGCCATCGGCACCCCGTTCCAGGTGGCCGAGGCGAGCTGTGCGTTGAGGCCGCCGCCGGCCAAGATCACCCCGGCATAGAGCGCGCGATTCGGGTTGTCCGCGATCGAGAAGGTCATCCCGAGCGTGGAGACGATCAGCCCCGAGACGTCGGCGGGGATGGTATCGATCGAAACGCCCATCAGGGATACACCGTCAGACGCAGGCCGGTATCGATGGCCTGGCGCGCATCCAGACTGACCCGGATGCGCCGTTGTGTATTGCCCACGCCGGGCAGGCGGATGCGCATGGCCGAGGTGGCAATGATGTTGCCCTGCTTGTCGCGCGCCACGCCACCGGCGGCGGCGAAATGCCAGCCGAATGGCCAGGTCAGGCCGCCGTCGAGCGACAGCGCGATCTCGCAGCGCAAGAGTTCCACCGGCGTGTCCGGCAGGGCATCGCGATCCACCTCCAGGCGCAGGCCGGTGACGGCCAGCGGCACTGCGCGCTCGGCGTCCCGGTGCAGGCCGGCGCGCATCCCGCGCGGAAGGAGTTCGATGGTGGTAGGCATGTCCTAGCGCACCTGCTCCCACACATCGTAGGCGGTGGGCGCCAGGCTCGTCGGCACCAGCCATCCGACGACCTGCGCATTCATCCATTGCGCCTCGTTCGAATTGTTGATCAGTCGCGCGTGCAGGACGACCCCCGGCGGGATCACGATCGGCGGCGTGTAGCCGGAGAGCACCCCCGCCCAGGCCAGCAGCACCGCCAGGATGTCGATCATCGCAGCCAGCGCTCCATGAGGTGCGTGCCGATCAACCCCGCCGCCCCTAGTACCAATGCCGCGAGAACGCGTCGCATCCACTTGAGCGGTACCACGGATTGCTCTATTTCATTGCATCGCGCGGTGAGCGTGTCGATGCGATCGTGCGCACGCACGACGCCATCGCGCGTTTCGGCGTGACGTTCTTCGAGCCGCACCAAACGCTCCATGGCATCTGCAATGCGGTCGACGGCCGTCTCGACCGTGGCAATGCGTTGCGCTAGTACCATATGCTCGGCATCATTCTGCGGCATGCGATCACTCATTGCCGCGCTTGCTCAGGGTGTGGCGCAGGCGCCCTGCACGAGCAGGACGATGATCATCAGGGCGCCCAAGGTGACGCGGGCGATTGTTGCGGCTGGCGAAAACAGAAAATCCATCATCCTTTCTCCTGTCACGGTGCAAATCTCGGTGGGCGCGTGGCGCTCGGCAGAGCGCTGGCCAGGCCAAACTTTCGGACACCTTGATAGACCCACCACGCCCGCACCTGGGTCATGCCATCCTCTAGGCATAGGCGGCGCAGGATCCGGTCTGCATCGCCCCGATGTTGCGCACGATCCAGATGGCCTTCGCGCAGGAGTTGATAGAGCGCGTCATGCACGAGGGAGCCGCGCATGAACGAGGGCGTATCGAAGGTTGGTCCTGATGGGCCATCCCAGGCATAACCAGCGCGGATCGTCAGATGCCCGGCGATGCTCAGATCGATATAGGGCGTTTGGATCGGCGTCGGCGGCGCGATTTCGATGTCGATGCAGTAGTCTTCCCGGAGCTGGTACTTGTAGCCGTCGGAGAAGACGATGCGCGGGCCACTCATAGCCACCCCAGGACGCTTTTCGCACGTACGTAGTAGGCATACCGTTCTTTTGCCCCCAGCATGGCTGGGCCGTTGATCACGGCGGTGATGCGCTCGAAATAGCGCGTTTCGGCGAGGGCATTCAATCCACGGTCAGACCAAAACCAGCCGGCCGAGCGAGCAGCATTGATCGGTCGTAACAGCTGATCAGGATCGGCTAGCAGGCCTAGGCCGAGCGCAGACGCCGCGCGCCTATAGTTGTCTCGCCCAGTAAGCTGGAATATCCCGCGGCCGCGGTATCGCCAGCCATCGCCGCTCGCCTCGTTGCCGTTACCCATGCGGCCGGAATAAGCGCGGTTGGCGATGCGCTCGGGCTGGCGGGCATAGGCTGCTGCTTCCTCACGTGTAAAGCGCCTGGGCCATACCTGCAACAACCGTTGTGCCGAGTAGTTGAGGGTTTCTTCGAGACGTTTCAGCTCACCAGACTCATGGGCCGCCTGAGCCATGAACGCCGCCATCTGCAGCGGCGTGGCGATGCCGAATTCGTCCATGGCGGCATTCAGCGGATCGACCCAGCCCGCTGGTGCGGCCGGCATGATCCGCTGCAGTTGGTCGAGTGTGATCATGGCTGCGGCTGCTCGATCGCGGCCTGGCGCGCACGCCAATACATCCAGGCACGCCGGGCAATGATGGCCACGAATGGTACGGTGAGCACCGAGCCAATACTGGCACCGCCCGCGAGTTGCACCAGCGCCGACTGGATCTCCGGCTGCTGCAGCAGCCAGACGAGCATCGCGCCGGCACCGCTCATTTGCACGATGCGCGAGCCGGCTACTTGCCGCAGCAGACTCGGCTGCGCTGCGATCGTGCGCAGCGCGGCGACGTGGCCGAGCCGGTGCGCGGTGTAGATGATCTGTTCGAGCTGCTGCAATTCCTCTGCGGAGAGCTTTCCTTCGTATCGCTTGAGCACCTCTTGGAGCTTAGCCATGACCGGTTCCCTCAAAACGTCCCGAGCAATGCGCGCATCAGCGCGCCGTCATCGACGCGGCGCGGCCGGGCGCGCACGCGGTAGCTGGTGCCGGCGATAGTGAGGATCTCGCCTTCGTCCAGGCCCACGAGCTGGTGGGCCGAATACTCGATGGCCGGCTGCGCGGCGATGGCCGCGTCGCCGAGCAGGCTTTCGTCGGGCAGATCGAGCAAGACGACGGCACTCTGCTGCGCATCGCCGTTGGACGGCTGCCAAGTGGCGTCGAGCGCCATCCCGGCAGCCTTGAAGGCCTCGAACGAGGCAAACGGATCCATCAGCCGAAGACGCCGTTCAGGCGCACGCGCGCGGTCGCGTCGCCGTTCGACTTGGTGTTCACGCCGACGCCGATCTTGAGGTTCGAGGTGGAGGTCGTGGTGACGCGCTTGTTGGTATCGTCCCAGTACCAGATCGTCCCGGCCGAGCCGTTGTCGGTCGATAGGGCGGTGAGGTCCCACACGCCTGTCGTGGCCCACTCGCCCGAGGCGCCGTTGGCGACATCCGAGAGCGCCACGGCGAAGATGTTGGTGCCGATCTTCGCGCCGCCGCCGGCGGACACCGCATAGGGCGCGGTGAGAGTGAGGGTACAGCCTTCCTGCACATAGTTCTTTGCCATGTCCGTATCTCCTGAATGAGAAAGGGCCGCGCGCGAGGCCGGCCCTCATGGGATGATAGAGTGGGTGGGCTGATCAGGCGCCAGCGGCGGTGGTCGCGCCCCTGTAATCGATGGCGCCGACGCCGTAGTCGAGGCGCACCTTGTACTTCGAGCCGTCCACCTCGAAGCCGTCCATGCGCTCCAGATGGGGCTCCTGGTTGCCATCGAGGAAGGCGACCTCGATCACCGGCGCCTCGTTGGGATCGGCGAAAATGTAAAAGCGCGTGCCGGTGAGGCGCGGCGTGTCCACCACGTCGCGGAACAGGCCGCGCACCTTGTTCGGACGCTGCAGCTTGTTGGCGGTGTCCGGGTCGTACTCGGCGCCGTTGATGACGCGTGCATCGCCGCCGGTACCGATCGGGCCGAGCCACACCGCAGGACGCAGATCCAGGTAGTCGTTGCCGGAGACGTCCTTCTGCGATGCCATCTTGACACGGCAGTCGTCGATGACGGCGACGGAGATGGCGCCGGCTGCGGCCACGTTGCCGTGGTTGGCGTGGAACAGGGTGTTGCTGTCCGCCATGATCGGACCCATGCCGCTGTTCTGCGCCAGCAGCGCGTACACATCCACCTCGATGGTGCGGCGCGCGGCGCGGCCGAGCAGGCCGGCCAGGCCGACGAAGGCGCCCAGGTCGTCGTCGATGACGGCCTGGCGCGAGAGGTTGATGATGTTGCCCTTGGTGCTGGCCGAAATGCTGGCCTTCTCGCCGTCCGGGATGGTCTTGTTCTTGAACTCACCCAGCTCGTTGAGGCTGTCGAGGCTGCCGAAGCTGCCCAGCCGATAGCGGTTGTGGGCGCGGAAGTCGGTGACCGAGCCGAGAGCGCAGAAGCGGCTCCAGGTGTCGGGCTGGGTGGCGTAGGCGGTCTGCAGCGCCTTGTGCATGGCCGTCTCCAACAGCACCGGGAAGTCGCTGCGGGTCTGGGTGAAGGCGGCGGCGACGATCTCGAGCTGGCTCATGCCGCGTACCGCAACGCCGATGCGCTCCAGGCTGGCGCGGGCGATGTCCAGCAGCTTGTGGCCGCGGTAGGGGTTGGCGGCGAGGTCCTTGACCTCCTTGGCCGGCACGGCGGCGCGGGCGAGGATGGAGACGGCGCAGGCGGCGCGGAACTTCTCGGTCTCGTCCTCCACGGTCTGCACGCGCGGCACGTGGCCCGCGGGCGTGGCCGGCTCGGCGCCCTGGCCCAGCCGCTTGAGCAGATCGGCGCTGGCCTTGGCCGGCGTAACGGCCGGATCGGCGAGGAAGTCTTCGAGCATGGCCTGCACGCCGTCGCGCCCCTTGAAGGGGGCGAAGAAGGCGCGGATCTCCGCCGTCTCGACGGCGGAACGGGCGTAAGGCGCCTCGGGCTGTGCCGAATGCGCGGGTTGTTGCACGGGCGCGGCAGGTTGGGCAGCGGCCGCCGGCTGCATGGGTTTGTCAGGCATGAGGGTCTCCTTTTGGGGGGGGTTAAGCGCGGCAGCCGCCGCGGGGATGTTGCGGAAACGGGAGAGGTCGAAGGAGGCTTCCACCGCCACGGGGGCGCCGACGGCATCGATGAAGCCGGCCTCGAGCGCTTCCTGGGCGGTGTACCAGTGGTCTTCGCCGTCGCTGAGCAGGGCCAGGATCTCGGCTTCCGGCTTGCCGCTCTTGGCGGCGTAGCTGGTGGCCATGGCGGCGGCGAACTTGTCCAGCACGTCGGCGGCCTCGCGCAGGGCGGCGGCGTTGCCGTAGGCGCTCATCCAGGGCGCATGCACCATGAACAGCGCGTTCTCGGCCATGGTGACGGTGTCGCCGGCCATGGCGATCAGACTGGCGATGGACAGGGCCCAGCCGTCGATGTGCACGTCGATCGTCGCGGCATGGCGCTTGAGCGCGTTGTAGATGGCGAGGCCGTCGGGCACCGAGCCGCCGGCGGAGTTGATGCGCAGGACGATGGTGGAGGCCGTGATCGCGGCGAGGTCCTTGACGAACTGCGCCGCTGTGGTGGTCTCCTCGCCCCAGGCGTAGCTCGCCACGTCGCCGTAGATGCGGATCTCGGCACTGTCGTTGGCGAGCGCCTTGATCTCGTAGCGAAGGCCTTCCTGTCGTTTCGTCATGCGACTTGCTCCTCTGCGGGTTTTTCGGTGGGCGCCGGCGCGGCCGGCGTGTCGAGCTCGCGGCGCGCCTTCTCGCGCCGCCAGCGCTGCTGCTGGTCCAGCACGTCGCGCGGGTTGGCGCCGCGGCGGCGGATGATCTCGGGGCCGGAGGCGTAGACGCGGTCCTCGAGCGCGGCCCAGGCGTTGGCCTCCTTCTCGGGGTCGATCCAGGGCATCTGCGGGGCGATGTAGATGGCGTCGTCCAGCGTCTCCGGATCCGCGTCGGCATCGAGGGTGAGCAGCCGCGCCGTGAGGGCCGCCTTGACCAAGTCCTCGTAGACCGGCTGGGTGATGCGGCTGATGAACTCCGCGGCCAGGATCTGGTAGGCGCCCCAGCCCTCCACCAGTTCCTGGCGCTGGGCGCTGTAGGTGCCGTTGTAGTTCTTCGAGGTGGAGCTGTAGGTGGTGTTGGTGCCCGCCGCGATGGCGCGCAACTGGCCGTCGCGGTGGGCGGAGAGATTGGTGTTGGGGCGGTTGGTGTCGATGACACCCACTTCCTCGCCCGGGCGCAGGTCATCGAAGATGATGCCCGGTCGGAAGTTCATCTGCCGCGGCGTGCTGGCGTTGTCGGGCTCGTACAGGTCCGGCGCGCCCTTCTTGATGTAGGCCGCCATGCTGGCGGCGATCTTGGCGGCGATGCGCTCCGATTCCTCATAGTCCTTCAGGTCCTCCATGCGCGTGAGGACGGCGGCGAAGATGGAGACGCCGCGCAGCTGGCGGATGCGATCGATGAGCTTGAGATGCAGCATGCGATCGGCCGGCAGGCGCTTGAGATCCGCCAGCGTCGTCAGCCGGTACAGCTCGCCGGGGTGGTTGCGGTAGACGTAGTACCCCACCGGCCGGCCCCAGCCGTTGATCTCGACGCCCTGGACGACGCGCGGCGTGTCGAGCGCGTTGTATTCGTAGGGCACCAGATCGGCCTCGAGCAGCTCCAGCGAGTACGGCGCGCGGGTGCCGTGATCGAGGAAGGGCGTGGTGCCGAGGATGCGCTGGGCGAACACCTCGCCGTCGCGGTACCAGGAACGGGCGAGGATGCGTTCGGCCGAGCCCCAGGAATGCTGCCAAGTGACTTCCGGGCGCTTGCACCAGTCCTTCCACAGCTTCTGAAGCTGTAGGGCCAGCTCGTCGTGGATCTCGCCGTTGCGGCGGCGCGGCTGGGACTCGACACCGATGCCCGTGCCGATGGTGTTGCGCACCAGCACGTCGAGCACGCCGCGGGCGAGATCGTGGTTCTGCTCCATGTGCCTGGCCTGCTCGCGCAGGGCCGCGCCGGCCTTGGCCACGGCGGCGTTGCCGGAGCCGGCCTCGCGCTTGCCGGCGCGCAGCCGCGACGGCTTGGCCGCCTCATAGTAGGCGAGCACGCGGCGGGCCTGGGCACGGCGCACGGCGGCCGCCGGCGCGAACCACTCGACGAGACGGTCGATGGGATTAATCATCGACGAACTTGGCGACGGAATAGCCGGTGCCAGACACACCGGCGGACTGGGCCTGCAAGGCCCGCACCTTGCCTTCCCAGAAGGCGATCTGCTCGCGGATCTCCTGGCCGTCCTCCAGGCGCAGGCGGCGGTTGCCTACTTCATGCTCCTTGCCCTTGGCGACGGCGAGACTCGCCGCCACCCAGGCATCGAGCTGCTGCTGGGCCTGCTCCAGGGTCATCGCCATCTCACAACCTCTGTGACCATTCTTCGGAGCCGAAGCTAGTAAAAAGCCCGCTCGCGGCGGGCTTGGATTGGGTTGCAGACGTCTGCACGGGCGCAGCATCCGCCCCGCCGGGCTGACCCGGCGGGGCTGCGTCTGCCCGGGGATTTTCCGGCTCCCCGGTGGCGCTCTCTTTTTCCTCGAACAGCTCGACCTGGGCGAGTTTCGCCTCGAGCTGCGCCCACCAGGCGTCATGCTTGAGGTGCAGCTGCATGGCGCGGGCGGCATGCAAGGCATACACCTCGCCGTCCAATGCTTCCACCTGCGCGCCGGATTTCTTGGTCCACACGCGCTTGACGCGGCCAGCGACGCGCATCGGCGCCTTGACCTCGCCGAGCAGCTGCTCGAAGTAGTCGCCGCGCACATCCTGCGGCCAGTGCATGCGGCCGGGGCCGGCGCCCTCCAGCTTGAGCCGGCCTTCGATCAGCAGGTCCTTGGCCTTGGCAGTGCCGACCAGGAAAACCTTGAGGCCATAGCGCGCGGCCTTGGTGTTGGTGCGGTTCGGATCCTTCTTGCGCGGCAGGGAGAAGATCTCCGCGCCATGCTCGCTGGCGCCCTTGACGGCCAGCACGCCGCGCGCCTGGTGCTTGCGCACGAATTGATAGGTCTGATCCGACGTGTTGCCGTCACCGCAGTCGATGCTCACCCGCGAGACGTGCAGCGCGCGGCCGGACTCGGTGCGGTAGGGGCGGAACAGAAGCTGCTCCAGATCGCCCCACACCGGGTCGGCGGTGTCGATAACGTTGCCGTGGATCTCGCCCCACCACACCAGCCACGATTCTTCGCCCCGGCCCCAGGCGCGAATGATGAGGGCGAAACGGTTGTGCTGCACGTCCACGCCGGCGGTGAGCACCAGGCCGCCGGCCGGCACCGTAAGCGAGGCGTACGGCAGGCAGCGGGCCCGCAGTGCGTCCTCCTTCGGCACGTCGCTGCGATGCTCGTAGGGCAGCCCCAGCGTGGTGTTGTAGAACGGCACCAGCGCGTCCGGGTCGCCGCGCTCGAACTCGCGCCAGGCGATCAGCCACTTCTTCGCGAGCGCGGCCATGCGCGAGCCGGTGAAGCTGGCGTACAGCTCATTCAGCGCCAGCCCCACCACGCCGTTGAACGGACGCATGGCGCACGGCTCGCCGCGGCGGATGGCCTCGTTCTTCATCTCGTCGGTCCAGGCGGAGCCGCAGTGCGCGCAGATGTAGTGCGCGGTCTCCGGCAGGTGGCGGCCGAAGATCGGGTCATTCACCGACTCGTCCTTGAGCCAGCGCACCTGGTCCCACTCGAGCCGCTGGAGCTCGCCGCAGTCCGGGCAGGGCACGTGCCAGTAGTTCTGGTCGGAGAGCTCGAACTCGTCGTCGATCGAGGAGACGCCCTTCACCGTGGGTGTGCCGCCGATCAGGATCTTGAGATCCGGGACGGTCTTGCCGCGCTCCTCGAGGAGCTTGATGGCGTCGCCCTGCCCCTTCAGGTTCAGGTTGCAGTCGTCCGGCTCCTCGACGATGAGCCGCGCGCCGGTGGAGGACTTGACGCCATCCGGCGTGTTCGACCCCACCAGCTTGATGTAGCCGCCTGGAAGTTTCTTCCAGTCGATCTTCACGTCCTTGTCGCGCCGCTTGATCGGCACGACCTTCGCCAGGCGCGGGTTCGACTCCAGCAGCGGGACGAACTTCTCTTCGTTGAACTTCTTCACCGCCGGGCCGGAAGGCAGGAGCACGATGCACGTCGGGTGCTCGATGTCGATGTACTTGCCCAGCAGGTTGCAGATCACCGACTGCGTCCAGCCGATCTGCGCCGGCTTGCGGCATACGCCTTTCTTCACCTTCGGATCCTCGTACCGATCGAGGAACCACTTGAAGAACGGCACCGTGTCGAAGGAGAAGCGCCCAATCAACGCGCTCTCGGCCCGGCCAATACGGCGGTACCTTTCGGCCCACTGCGCCGACGGCAGGTCAGGCTTCAGCTTCAGCCTCACAATCGACTTCAGTATCAGCGCCTGGCCGGAATTCAAAGGTGCTGAGCCGCTCGCGTACCTCGCGCGCAATCCGTCTAAAAAGCTGGAACTTGTCCGCTCGATCGCTGGCTGCATGCATCGGGTCCGTGTAACGGTTCGCTAGGCCGTCCAGTTCCGCCGCCAGGTCGGCAAAAAACTCGTCGATGGCCGGCTGGATGGTCGTGGTGTCGGCGATTTCCCCCAGGCGGATGCGCAGCTCCAACTCCTCACGATCCGCACGCACCCGATCAAGGCGATCGCGCGGGGTCTCGATCCGTGCCTTTTCGAACCGGCGCTTGATGCACCACTCGATGACGGCGACGGTGTCGTATTGGTTGGCCAGCCCGTTCGCCTCGCGCGCCACCATCGGCATGCCTTCCTTCTGCCACTCCGTCAGAGTGACCTGGGAGACACCGAGGATCTCCGACAACTCGCGCTGATTGACGATACATGCCACCAATTAACCCCTAGCACCCCTCGAAACTAGCCCTTCCACGCGGTACGAATTGCTCGCGGGACGAGTGCTGGGAAGGACCCATCAGCGCGCGGTCGCGTCGCGGATGGCTTGCTCGAGCTGGCGCGGGAACTCGCGTTCGATTGCTTTGCCTGTCACGTAGTCGAAGTCGAAGATCGCCTCGTAAATAGCGTGGGGCACGAAGATCAACACCGGCTTGATGGCCGAGCCATGCGCAAACTGGAAGCGCTGCCACACGCCTAGGGGCAGCTTGCCGTCCGCAGGGCGGCCGATGAAATAGGTGAAGCCTTGAATGCCCTTCTTCCGATTGCCGCGTGCTAGACGTGCGCGGCCCTTGTCGTTCATGTTGGCGTTGTGCCCGGCCGCGCTGAACGTACGGAAGTACGCCAGGATCTGCACCAATTGCGAGGGCTTCATATTGCCATAGGCATCCATCTGTGCCGCTTTGCCCGGTACAGCACGATAGCCGGGCGGCAGGACGCCGATGCCTTGCAGTGCCTTTTCGAACTTCTTCGGGCGCCGTGCGCCGCCACGAATCTGTGCAGCCAGATACTTCGACGGTGGCGCGCCCTTGCCCGTGAAGTCCTTCAGTTGCACCACGGCACGCAGATGCCCACGACGAGCGTACCGACGCTCGATCGCATTCCGCGTGAAGGGCGTCGGGCGATCGAACACATCCACGATTTCACGCTTTAGGGCAAGCTGTGCTTGCCACGTCGTCTCGTTCATAGCCTTGGGCACGGCACGCTCGACTACGGCACGACGATGCTCACGCATCTTGACCACCACCTCAGCGATATTGGTTCGGACGTCGATCTGCATAGCCCGGTAGTGGCAATAAAAAACCCGCGGAACCTTGCGGTGCGCGGGCTTCAGACGTAATACCCCTGATACGACGATCGGCATCCTAGACCTACAAAACTGTGCTGTCAAGCCCTTCCTCGCCTGGCCATCGCGATCAACCGGTATTGCCGGCGCCGTTCCGCCAGCCTCGCCAGCTCTGCACGTAGCAGCTCATGGCCATCTATTACACGCCGCTTATAGGTCCGGTAGTCGACGCCGACACCGCAGCGCCTGGCGAGATGAGCGAGCGGCGCCCCCTCGTATTGCCAGAACAGCATTATTGCCTGTCGGTAGCGCACCGGCAGTAGTGCGATGGCGTCGTCGGTATCTGCAGCTTCGCCTTGCAGGATCGGAATATCACGTTCGCCGCGCTCGCCCGCGGCAGTACGGAAGATCGAGCTCGACGTATAGACGAGACTGCCCAACCCGGCACAGGCGCGGGCCCAGTTGCGCATGCGGCGTATGAATTCTTCCGGCAACAGACTGTAGATTTCCTTGCTCATCTTTTTTTGCCCTTTGCCTCTCTGATCAGCCTCTTGATCCGTCGCCGCCGGGCGCGAAGCTCCCGTTCCGCCAGCACTGCCTCATAGCGGCGCATCTCGCGCAGCTCGTCCATCACCTCGCTTGGGTCGCCATAGAAGCGAGCCGGCAGAACACCCTTCATGCCTCCGCCCTCTCGCGCTCGGCCTGCTTTGCGGCGCGGATGCGCGCCTCGGCGGCACGGCACAGGGCGGTGAGGTGCGCCAAGCCCGAGGCCTCCTCGAGGTAGGCGGCCCAGTAGGCGATCAGCGCCTCGTCGCCGGAATCGATAGCGGCCTTGATCGCCGCGACGATCTCGGCCTGGTCCGCGTCGGACCAGTCGCACCAGGTGGCGGCGACGAGGAAGCACTCGCGCATGCGGTTGAGATCGGTCAAAACGGTTTCTCCTCACGAAGCACGGACGCCCGGACGTCCGGCGCCACAGCGGTCAGCAGCTCATCAGTGATGACGCCACTGCCGGTCAATTTCTGCGCCGCCGCCCACGCCACAAGCCTGTCGCGGTAGATCCGCCACATGTCCTGAGCCAAGGCATTGGCACGACGGTTGATCGCCGCCATTTCCGCTTTCGTCAGTCGCGCCTCAAGCTCCATGTCTTTCTCCCAACCTGATTCGAGGTAGGACGACAGGTCGGACGGCTAGAACCCGCGTGGATACTTGATCCGTCCAACCTCCTAACCTGCCTAACCTGATGTGAACATCTCGCGCGCGGCGCAACGTTGCGCGCAACACACGCGGCGCGCTGCG